>JBDHLC010000005.1:0-164113 GCA_039586075.1 Gemmatimonadota bacterium
GGGCGGGGTGCCGGGGCGGGGAGCCGCGCGTTCTCGGGGAGCGGGATTCGGCACGGTGGAGGGAGGGGAGTCGAGGGATCCGAATTGGCCATCCTGGACGAGGATGCTGTCACGGGCGACGCGTCGAATCAAGCCGGAGGCGGCCAGGGGGTGCGGATACGTACCCCGGCCTGAGCACGTACCCCGACGTAGTACGCGACCAGCCGGGAGGTGGCATCGTGGGGTGCGAAAGATGAACTCGCCCCGATCCCGGAGTCGACCATGATCCGCCGAGCGCTGGCCCTTGCCGCCCTTCCCTTGCTGACCCTGGCCTCCCCCGCGCGGGCCACGGCGCAGGCGTGTCCCGCCCTGGAGCCTGGAACCGAGGTACGGATCACCTACGAGGTCCAGATGCAGTGGCGAGACACCGGGGGGAGCATCCTGCGCACCGACCGACACCGCGAGCGGCTGGCGCCGGTGACCCTGGTCTCCCTCACCGCCGACACACTGCGCGCCGAGGGCGAGTCCGGACCCCTGGACCTGCCGGTCAACAGCCTCGTCTCGGTGCAGGTGCCGTGCCCTCTCACGCCCGGCGCCGCCTTCGGGCGCGGGTTCCTGGCGGGCGCGGTGGCCGGAGCCATCGGGGGATCTCCCTCCCGGGTACGGACAATGGCGTCAACTGGGAGGCGCTCCCCAAGATCGCCGCGGTGTCCGGGCTGATCGGAGGGGTGGTGAACGGCGTCGTCGCGGCGTACCGCGCCGGAAACGGCGATGAGGTCCGCTGGCGCGCGGTTCCGACGGTTTCGCCTCCGGCAGCGGGAGGCGACGAGGGGTGGGGGGTGGGGGTGAGGATTCCCTTGATCCGGTACTCCCGCCAGTCGTCGTGGTCGAAGTGCCACCACTCGGCTTCGTACACGGTGAACCCCTGGGCCTCCATGGCCCGGCGCAGGCGCTCCCTCAGCCACCGCTGGCGGGACGTGCCACCGGGGTAGTCCGGGAAGGACCGGGGTGAGAACTCGTCGTAGGTCCCCACCATGTCCACGGGCTCGCCTGTAGCCCGATGGAACAGGCTGAGGTCGATGGCCGAGCCCCGGTTGTGCCGCGACCCATTGGCCGGATTGGCCACGAAGATCTTCTCCGACTCGGGCGTGGCGTCCCAGAACATCTTCGTGACGTACCAGGGCCGGTATCCGTCGTGCAGGAGGAGCCCCAGGCCGTCGGCCTCCAGCGCCCGGTGGGCTCGGGCCACGCCCTCGGCGGCCGGACGCTGGAGGAAGACCCGCGGTTCGTCGTAGAAGACCGACGACATGAAGTTGTTGGTGGTGGCGTACCGGACGTCCAGCCGGATCCCGGGCTCCAGGGACGTCACTTCCACCAACTCCGAATCCCGGAAGTCTCCCTCTTCGACGGGGGGGGACGCAGCCAGCGCCTCCTCGCGGAGCTCCGCCACGGGGCGGACCGGATCGATGCGGAAGGTGCCGCCGGCTTCCGTCCCCACGTCACGCCGCTCGAAGCGCACGGAGGCCGCCACCACGGCCGTCGCCCGCCCGTCGGGGCCTCGTTCGAACACGAGCCGCTCTCCGTGGTAGAGGCCGCCTGCCTCGGGGAAGGCGAAGACGTCCTGGGAAATCTCCTCCAGGGGATCCATGAAGAACCACTCGATGAGGGCGTAGAGCCGTCCCCCACGCTCCAGGATGTAGAGGACGTTGTGGTCCCACCCGTACTCGCCGATGAGACCCTCCCACCGGGCCGGAGGCGGCGGCGGCATCCCGGAATCCGGAACCCGTCGCAGCGTCTGCCCTTCCTCCCCCCGCACCAGCAGGGCATCGCCCGACGGCACCATCCAGGCGCCGAACGAGAGGCGGTCGTCGGTGATCAGGGTGTCGCCCCGGGCTCTCAGCTCCCCGGGAGCGCCTCCCCCCACGGCCTGGGCGAAGAGCCGACCGTTCCGCTCGTCCAGCTCGAGGCCGAACTCGCCCTCCTCGTCCATCCACGTCCCTTCCAGCTCCAGGGCCCACGCCGGGTCTACGGGCTGCGTCCCGGCCAGCAGCTCCAGGGGAAGGGGCTCGCCACCGCGAATGGCGTACATGAGCTCCAGCGCGGTGCTGGCGATGCGCTCCGCCACCGTGTTCGTCCCATCCACCGCCGAGACCACCACCACACCCAGGCCGTCGTCGGGGAGGAAGGAGAGCTGGGTGGAGAAGCCGTAGATGGCCCCGCCGTGGCCCAGGCGCCGCCGCCCGTGGAAGTCCGAAACGCCGAAGCCCAGACCGTACCCTCTGGTTACGCCCCTTTCCACGAACTGAGGCTCCCACATTCGCTCCAGGGTGGCCTGCGCCAGGACCCGCCCATTCACCCCTTCGCCTCCGCGAAACATGGCGCTCATGAAGCGGGAGAGGTCCAGGACGGTGGAATACATGGAGCCCGCAGGCGCCATCCCCAGCTCGAAGGTGGGGGCCGGGAAGTCGTCCCGGTCGAAGCCCCACATCCACGCATCAGCCAGCTGGTCCACCACGGCGGGCTCGGGTGTGAAGGCGCTGTCGTCCATTCCCAGCGGCTCCAGGACCGCGCGCTGGACGTAGTCCGCGAAGGGCTCCCCCTGGACCACTTCCAGGGTATAGCCCACCACGGCGATGCCCGCGTTGGAGTACTTGGTCCGGGTGCCCGGGACATAGATCTGCGGTGTGCCGTTCAGGCTGGCCACGGTGGTGGCCAGGTCGGTTCCGGTATCGTCGAAGTAGTGGCCGGCCGGAGGCTCCCGGATCAGGCCCGCCCGGTGGGACATGAGCTGCCGGAGGGTGACGGGCGTCCCGGAGGGATTCTGCGGCGCGAAGTCCGGCAGGTAGGTCTGGACGGGCTCGTCCAGGTCCAGCACCCCCTGCTCCACCAGCTGCATCACCGCCATGTCCGTGAAGAGCTTCGAGACCGACCCCACCCGGTACACCGTCTCGGCGGAGGCCGGGATCGTCCCCTCGGCGTCCTGCGATCCGAACCCGGCGGCCCAGACCACCTCATCCCCATCCACCAGGGCGATGGAGACGGCGGCGAGCTCCTTCTCTTCCCGTTCCCGCTGGATCATGGACTCCAACGCCGCGGCCACGTCGCCGTAGTCGGGGGCGGCCTCGACATCGGCGCCGCCCTGGGGTCGCGCCTCCGGCGAGCAGCCCATGACGAGGACCAGGAGGACGCCGAGGCACCAGGAGAGGTGAGTGACGGGGGTGGGCCGGTGGTTGCCGCGGCCCGGCGCGAGAACGTTGGGCACGTGCACGGGGCATCTCCAGAGACACGGGATGGTTGGGAGGGGTCATTCTATGCAGCTTCCCGCCTGTCCACACGCCCCCTGAGGAGAGACCGCGGAGGGCTTTGCCCCGGGCCGGTGCCTCTCCCCGGGACACGCGAGGCTGGCCTCCATGGCCGTCCGCCCCTTCTATTGGGCCTCCATGGCCGCCTACACCCTCCGCCGGCTCCTGCAGATGATCCCGCTCCTGTTCGGGATCACGGTCGTCCTGTTCGCCGTCATCCAGGCGGCGCCCGGGGGGCCGGAAGGGGCGTTGCTGGAGTCCGGACGATTCATCGACCCCGAGGTCATCGAGGCGTACCGGGAGCGCCTCGGAGTGGACCAGCCGGTACCGGTCCAGTACGTGCGCTGGCTCGGCGCGGCGCTGCGGGGAGACCTGGGCGTTTCGTTCTCCACCACACGGCCCGTCTCCGAGATGATCCTCGAGCGGCTCCCTGCCACGGTGGAACTCATGGGGGTGGCCTTCCTCCTGGCCGCGGTCCTCGCGTTCGCGTTGGGAACGCTCAGCGCGGTGAAGCCCTACTCCTGGTTCGACAACACCGGAACGGCATTCTCCTTCCTGGGAATCGCCATGCCGGTATTCTGGTTCGCCCTGATCCTCCAGCTCGTGTTCGGGGTCTGGCTCCAGTGGCTCCCCCTCTCCGGGACCCGCACGGTGGGGGCCTCCTCGTTCGGCGACCACCTGGCCCACCTGGTCCTTCCCGCGGTGGTCCTATCCTTCCGGTACGTGGCCGGATGGTCCCGGTACCTGCGCTCGTCGCTCATGTCCGCTCTCCGGGCCGACTACATTCGCACCGCCCGGGCCAAGGGACTCGGCGAGTGGCGGGTGGTGGGCGTGCACGCCATGCGCAACGCCCTCATCCCGGTGGTGAGTGTCATGGCCCTGAACCTGGCGGCGCTCTTCAGCGGAGCGATCATCACCGAGACCGTCTTCGCCTGGCCGGGCATCGGCCGGATGTTCGTCACCGCCATGCTTTCCCGGGATTACCCCCTCCTCATGGGGATCCTCATGCTGGGCTCGGTCATGGTGGTGGTCTTCAACCTCGTAGCGGACCTGGTCTACGGCTGGCTGGACCCGAGGATCCGGTATGAGTGACGGCACCCGAGGCCCGGATACCGCCGTGGCGCCCCCGGCCCCCTCCTTCTGGAAGCAGCTCCAGCGCCATCCCATGGCGGTGGCGTCGGTGGCCGTCCTGGCGGGGTTGACCCTGGTGTGCGCCGTGGGCCCCTGGCTGGTCCCCTGGGAGGTGGACGCGGTGCAGCTGGACGCCATCCGTCAGCCCCCCACCCTGGCTCACCCCTTCGGCACCGACGACCTGGGGCGCGACATCCTGGTCCGAGTCCTTCACGGAGGCCGCTTCTCCATCCTCATCGGTGTGCTGGCGGCGGTGCTGGGCACGGGACTGGGGACCCTGGTGGGCGCGGTGGCGGGATACGCGGGACGGCGCGTGGACGGCGTCCTCATGCGCATCACCGACGTGGCCTACGCCATTCCGTCCCTCCCGCTCCTCATCGTGCTGGCTTCCTATACAGGATCGGACCCGGTGTCCATGGCCCTCATCATCGGACTCCTGAGCTGGATGACCACGGCCCGGGTGGTGCGCGGCGAGGTCTTGTCGCTCAAGGAGATGGCTTTCGTCGAGGCCGCGCGGAGCGTGGGTGCCGGTCCCAGTCGGATCCTGGGCCGCCACATCCTCCCCAACGCCCTGGGCCCCATCGTGGTGGGTGCCACCCTGGCGGTGGGGAACGCCATCGTCGTCGAGTCGTCCATGTCGTTCCTGGGACTCGGGGTGCAGCCGCCGACGCCCACGTGGGGAAACATGCTCATGGACGCGCAGGCCTCCATGGCCACAACGCCCTGGCTCACCGTCTTCCCGGGCGTGGCCATCCTCCTCACGGTCCTGGCGGTGAACTTCCTCGGCGACGGGCTCCAGGACGCCCTGGATCCCCGGGGGCGGGAACGATGAGCCTCGGTCCGGGACGCGAACCCGCCGTCGGGGAGGCCGAGGACATGGCCGCGCCACCGATCCTGGAGGTCCGGGATCTCACCACCCGCTTCCATACCCGGTCCGGTACCGTCCACGCCGTCAGCGGCATCAGCTATTCGCTGTATCCCGGCCAATCCCTGGCGCTGGTGGGCGAGAGCGGGTCCGGGAAGAGCGTGAGCGCTCTCTCCCTCCTGGGGCTGGTGCCCCACCCGGGCCGCATCGAGGGCGGCGAGGTCCGGCTGCGGGGCAGCGACCTCCTCAAGCTGTCCGGAGCCGAGTGGCGCCGGATCCGCGGCAAGGAGCTGGCCATGGTGTTTCAGGACCCCATGACGTCGCTGAACCCGACCCTCACCGTGGGGCGGCAGATCACGGAGGTGCTGGAAGCCCACACCGGCGTCACCCGGGACGAAGCCGAGGAGACCGCGGCCCGCCTGCTGACCCGGGTGGGCATTCCCGACGCCGCGCGCCGCCTCCGGGCCTATCCCCACGAGTTCTCCGGGGGGCAGCGGCAGCGCATCGTCATCGCCATGGCCCTGGCCTGCCGTCCGGCGGTCCTCATCGCCGACGAGCCCACTACCGCGTTGGACGTGACGATCCAGGCCCAGATCGTGGCTCTGGTGCGCGAACTCCAGGAGGAGTTGGGAATGGCCGTCCTGTGGATCACCCACGACCTGGCCCTGGTTGCGGGGCTGGTGGACCGGGTCGCGGTGATGTACGCCGGGGGCATCGTGGAAGAGGCCCCGGTGCGGGAGCTCTTCGGCAATCCGCGCCACCCCTATACCCGGGGACTCCTGGCGAGCCTCCCTCGGCTGGACGAGCCGGGAGCGCCTCCGACCCGGGCGCTCGACGAGTTGGCATCCGGGAGCGCCACGTCCGGCCCGATGGCATCAGGCGGACCGGACGCCGGACCTGGCCGCCTCGCCACCATCCCCGGTCGCCCCCCCGACCTGCTCACACGTCCCGAGGGGTGCGCGTTCGCCCCCCGGTGCGCCCACGCCACCGACCTCTGCTGGGTGGAAGCGCCACCGCTCCAGAACGTCTCCCGCACCGGCGAGCGCCTGGACCACCGGTCGGCCTGCTGGCTCTGGGAGGAGCTGTGAAGCCGGGCGGCCAGGGAATCGGGCCCCGCTCCGATCCCGTGTCCATGGGCTCCCCTCTGGTGGAGGTCCGGAACCTGGTGAAGGAGTTCCCGTTGCGGGCGGGGCTGTTCCGCCGCCGGGTGGGGGCCATCCAGGCGGTCTCCGATATCTCGTTCACCGTCGCCGCCGGGCAGACCCTGGGGCTGGTGGGCGAGAGCGGCTCGGGGAAGTCCACCACCGGCCGGGCTCTCCTGCACCTCGATCCGCCCACCTCCGGCGAGGTCCGTTTTCGCGGAGACCCGTTGGACGACCTGCACCCCGAGGCCCTGCGGCGAGCGCGCCGGGAGATGCAGATGGTCTTCCAGGACCCGTTCGCCTCGCTCAACCCCCGTCACACCGTGGGCGCCATCGTGCGGGAGCCGCTGGACGTGCACCGGGTGGGCACGCCCGACGAGCGCCGCGAGCGCGTGCGCGACCTTCTGGAACGCGTGGGCCTGGAGGCGGGCCACGCCGCCCGCTTCCCCCACGAGTTTTCCGGCGGTCAGCGGCAGAGGGTGGGAATCGCCCGGGCGCTGGCGACGCGGCCCGCGTTCGTGGTGGCGGACGAGCCCATCTCCGCGCTGGACGTCTCCATCCAGGCGCAGATCGTGAACCTCCTGGCCGACATCCGGGAGGAGATGGGTCTCACCTATCTCTTCATCGCCCACGACCTGGCCATGGTGCGACACCTGTGTGACCGGGTCGCGGTGATGATGCTGGGGAAGATCGTGGAGGAGGGTCCGCGCCGAGCCGTCTTCGAACAACCGGCGCACCCCTACACTCGCGGCTTACTGGCTGCGGTGCCCCGGCCCGATCCCTCTGCCCGCGTCGGGCTCCAGCCGCCCCTGCAGGGGGAGCTCCCGGATCCGGCAGACCCCCCGAGGGGGTGCCGCTTCAACACCCGCTGCCCCTTCGCCACCGAGATCTGTCGGATGGAGGAGCCGCCACTGGAGCCGGTGGACGCCTCCCAGGATCCCCTGAGGGCCGGCGCCGCTGAGACCCCGTCCACGGTCCGGGATGGGTGGGAGGGCCACCGCCCGTCCCCATCGCCCGGGCACCGGGTGGCGTGTCACCACGCCCGGGAACTCTGAGACGCTCACCGGCGCCGGCGCTCGCCGAGAGGTCGCGCGGCGCGCCAGGAGCCGACACTATGGCCGGAGCACCCTGGCCCCCTGTTTCCGGCATGCATGGGGGGCCGCCCGGACGCACCTGATCCCTCAGCGATGGTCTTTCTGATGCCCGATCCCCTGCGCGTAGCCGTTCTGGGCGCCGGCCGATGGTGCCGCTCCGCTCATCTCCCGGGGTTCACCCGCTCCCCGCTGGCCGAGGTGGTGGCCATCTGCGACCTCCACCAGGACCTGGCGGAGTCGGCGGCGGCGGAGTTCCACATCCCGGACGTCTACACCGACGCCGAGAAGGTCCTGGCCCGTGAGGACATCGACGTGGTGGACGTGGTGACGCGGGGGGACCACCAGAACCTGGTCTTCGCTACGCTGGAGGCGGGCAAGCACTGCCTGGTGGAGAAGCCGGTCTGTCACGACTACCGGGACGTCTGGCGCGCCCACGAGCTCGCCGCATCGAAGGGGCTCAAGACCAAGGTGGGGCTCACCTTCCGCTACGCCCCGGCCGTCATGTACATGTTCGACCTCATCCGGGACGGCTTCATCGGGGAGCCCTACGTGTTCAACGGGTACGAGCAGAACTCCCAGTGGCTCGACCCGGACAATCCCATGGACAAGCGAATCCACCGGGAGCCTCCGGTGGGGGAGCCGGAGTGGGGAACGGACCCGTCGCCGGAGGGGATCGTGGTCTCGTCCCTGGAGGGCTACGGCGCGCCCACCATCGACATCGGACTGGAGTGCGTGGGATCGGACCTGACCAAGGTCGTGGGAATCCTGGCGAACATGGTCCCGTTCCGGAGGCGCACGAACCTGGACTCGGAACGGGAGCGCATCAACATCGACGACGCCGACATGTTCATGGGCGAAGCATCCAATGGCGCCCTGTTCAGCATGCAGTCGTCGTACGTGACGGTGGGCAACTACCCCGGCATCGAGGCGCGGATCTTCGGCTCGAAGGGAGCGATCCAGGTGCGCCTGGTGGAAGAGTTCGGGGTGATCCAGACCATCAAGACCGCCACGGCGGACGCGGTGGAGTTCGTGGACCGGCCCATCCCGCCCGAGTACTTCCCTCCCGGTGCCCACCCGGACGACCACTGGAGCACCGCCTTCTACGGCAACCTGGTGCACAACTTCTGCCAGGAGATCCTGGGCCATCGGACCGAGGACCAGGGCGACTTCGCACAGAGTGCCCGGGTCCAGGAGATCATCAACGCCGTGACGCTCTCCCACCGGGAGCGACGATGGGTGGACCTCCCCCTGGACCGCCGGATGGAGATGCCCCCGGGCCAGACCATGCCCTGGTAGACGGCGGCCCCGGACGCACCGTAGGGGTCTCCGTCCCGGGATTCCAGATGATGGGCCGCGCTTCGCGGTTGGTTCGTCAGCGCGCTCCAGGCACCAACCGGCCGATGACGGCGCCGAGCAACCCGGTCACGCCGGAGGCCACAGGCGCGAAGGTCAGGAGGGGCCAGGCCTGGTCTCCAAGCAGGATCGACACAAGGACGCCGACGAAGGCGCCCACCGCGCCGATGAGGAAGCCGTCCGTGGAAGCCTCTTTCACCGTGAGCTTCCTCCCCGCCCCGTAGAGCAGACCCAGCAGGAAGGGGATTCCGACCCCCAGGGAGCCCGAGAGCAGAAGGACCGCCTGCACGTAGTGCCCGGTCACGACCATGGCGACCTCTAGCACGACCCCTGCAACGACATAGCCCTTCACGGACCCCTCCCCTGTGCGATGGGACCACTCCGTCCCGTCACATTCGTGTCCGGGTCGGCTTCGCGCCACCGGCGGGTGAACGGGGCGTCGCCGTCGAGCCGGTCCCGGGGGCTGGAATACGTACGTAGTTGATGGGATGCGTACCCCTACGTAACCCTCGGATCGCCCCCCGCCGTCATCCTACCTCCGTGACCAGAAGCTCACACTGCGCGGAGGAGAGTGATGAAGACCGGAATCGGCCTGCTCCTGAGGCTCATCGCCCTGGGTCTCTGCATCCTGATCCTCGTGCTCGGCGCTCAGACCCTGGACAGCGTCGTCACGGATCCATCCTCCCAGGCCGGGCCCGCACCCGTCGCCCCTGCTGAGCGCGACTCGGGCCAGGGCGTCTCTCCCGGGACCGTTCAGGCCTCCGGCGCGGTGAGCCCTCTCGGCCCCGGATCGCGCCTCGGGGGAAGGACAGCCCCCCGCGCTGGACGGGGGACGCCTCTCACCGTCCTCGGAGCTGGAGCCTGAGCATGGACACCGCAGCCCTGGTCAGAACCGCGAGCCTCGTCTCGCTGCTCGCCGTGGCGTCCCTCCACGCCCGGACGTCGGAGGCCCCGGGCAGCGCCGAAGGACAGCCCTGCGCACGCGTGGCTCCCGGGACGCCTGTGGGAATCGGCGTCCGGTGGGAGGGAGAAGGCGCCGGGCCCGGTTTCCGGGTCGTGCGAGGCCGGCTCCAAGGGGCTTCCCCAGACGCCCTGGACCTCGTGGTGGACGGCGCCACCGAGACCGTGCCCCGGAGCCGGATCGAGTGGATGCTCGTCTCGTGCCCCAGGGGAGCGAAGCGGGCGGCCTCGTTCGCCGGCGCCGCCCTGGCCGGCGGACTCGCCGGCGCCATTGCGGGCGGCGTCACCATGGCGGACGAGCCCGGCCCCAACGGCCTGGCGCCGAACCGAGGAACGGAAGCGGTGATGGGGGGCGTGCGGGCCGGTCTGGCCGCCGGTCTCCTGGCCGCCGCCCTGACGGATCCACGCTTCCGGGATTGGGTGGAGGTGGATCCGGCCGAGATCGTCGCGCACCGCGCGGAGTTGGCCGTGGCATCGAGGCTGGTTGAGACCGCGCTCCTTCGCTGACTGTCCGGGAGGCCGTGCCGGTCGCTAGCGGATTTGCCTCCGGGAGGCCCATCCGGCATCCTGCGCCCCAGTCGTCCGTCTCACCGTCTCGTACCCGGATCCATGTCCGAATCTCCTCTCCGCTGGGGCGTGCTCAGCACCGCCAACATCGGCCGCGTCGCCGTCAATCCCGCCATCCAGGCCTCGCGCAACGGCGACCTCGTTGCGGTGGCCAGCCGCGACATCGCGCGGGCGAAGGAGTTCGTGAGCGCCATGAGCCAGGCCGGGGACGGCGGAGAAGGCGAGAGAGACGTTCCTCCCCGCGCGTTGGGGAGCTACGAAGCCCTCCTCGGCGACCCGGCCATCGACGCGGTCTACATCCCCCTCCCCAACGCGCTGCACCGGGACTGGACCATCCGCGCCGCGGAAGCCGGCAAGCACATCCTGTGCGAGAAGCCCCTGGCGCTCAGCGCCCAGGAGTGCATGGACATGGACGCCGCCGCCCGCGCCAATGGGGTCAAGCTCATGGAGGCGTTCATGTACCGCTTCCACCCGCGCACCCAACGGATGGTGGAGATGGTCCGGGAGGGGGTGGTGGGCGACGTCCGGGTGATCCGGAGCGCGTTCACCTTCCGCCTCACCCGGCCGGACAACATCCGTCTGGACGGGGAGCTAGGCGGTGGGAGCCTTTGGGACGTGGGCTGCTACTGCGTGAACGCCAGCCGTACGTTGCTGGGTGAAGAGCCCGTGGCGGTCCAGGCCACGGCCCGCTGGACCGGCGGCTATCTGGACCGCGGCCCCGAGACCGCAGTGGACGACGAGATGACCGCCATCCTCCACTTCGAGAACGACGTGACAGCCCACTTCGACTGCTCCCTGACCATGGAACGGAGCGAGTTCTACGAAGTCGCCGGGACCGAGGGAGTCCTGCGGGCGGAGTCGTCCTTCCTTCCCGGCGCCGGGGACGTGGTCATCGAGGAGCGCCGGGGGCGTGCCGGGGTGACGCAGCACCTCGTTTCGGGGGACGACGAGTACCGACTCATGGTGGAGCACTTCGCCGACTGCGCCCTCCACGATCGGGATCCCCGCTACCCGGCGTCGGAGGCCGCCGCGAACACACGGGCCATCCAGGCCCTCTACCGGTCCGCGCGGGAGGGGGGGGCTGTGGTGGAGGTGGCACCGGCCCCTCCGAGAGGGAACGCGCCCGAAGGACCCGTCCGATGATCCTCCGCATCTGGCACGGTTGGACCACCCCGGAGAACGCCCCCCACTACGAGGGACTGCTCCGCACCGAGATCTTCCCTGGGATCGCGGCCATGGGGGTGGAGGGCTATCGAGGCGTCCAGCTCCTGCGAAGGGATGTGGCGGCAGCAGACGCACCGGACGGTGAGGTGGAGGTGGAGTTCGCGACCATCATGACCTTCGACTCACTGGACGCAGTCCGAACCTTTGCGGGCGAGGACTACGAGACGGCATACGTCCCCGAGAGCGCCCGTGCAGTCCTGAAACGGTTCGACACCGCATCGCGGCACTTCGAGGTCGTTGATCAAAGGTCCTACCGCTAGTCCCGCTTCCCTGCTCACGGCGAGGAGTCCAAGTTCCTCCCCGGGGCTCGCCCCCGCGCACTCGTCCCGCACACCGGTCTCGGGTATGCACACCGACGTCGCAATCATCGGAGGGGGGATCGTAGGCCTGGCCACGGCCCGTGCCCTCCTGCGCGGGGAGCACACCGACTCGGTGCAGCTCCTGGAGAAGGAGCCCGTGCTGGCCTCCCACCAGAGCACCCACAACAGCGGCGTGCTCCACGCCGGCCTGCAGTACCAGCCCGGGTCGGAAAAGGCCCGGCTGGCCCGGGAAGGAATCCGGGCCATGACCGAGTACTGCCGCCACCACGACATCGCCCACGACATCTGCGGCAAGCTGGTGGTGGCCGTGGACCAGACGGAGCTCCCCCGTCTCGATGCCATGTTGGAGCGGGGCCGGGCCAACGGTCTCCAGGGACTCCGGAAGATCTCCAGGGAGGAGGCCCGTGAGGTGGAGCCTCACGTGGAGTGCGTGGCCGCGATCCGGGTGCCCGAGGAAGGGATCGTCGACTATGCGGCGGTGTGCGAGACGATAGCCGGGGAGATCAGGAACGCCGGGGGCGCCCTTCGCACCGGTGAGGCCGTTCTGGGGCTCCATCCGGAAGGCTCCGCCGGCTCCGCCACCTTCCGCTGGCGGATCCGCACCACGTCGGGGGAGTGCACCGCCCGGGTCCTGGTGAATTGCGCGGGGCTCTACGTGGATCGGATCGCCCGGATGGCCGGTGAACGCCCGGAGACCCGCATCATCCCGTTCCGGGGAGAATACCAGGAGCTTCGGCCCGAGTGCCGCGGGCTGGTGAGGCACCTCATCTACCCGCTCCCGGAACCGGGCTTCCCCTTCCTGGGCGTTCACTTCACCCGCCGCATCGGTGGAGCCGTGGACGCCGGGCCGAACGCGGTCCTGGCCTTCGCGCGAGAAGGCTACCGCCTCCGCACCGTAAACCCCCGGGACCTCGTGGAGGCCGCGCTCCACCCCGGACTCCGCCGGTTCGTCCTCCTGCACCGCCGCATGGTTCAGCGGGAGATCCTCCAGTCGCTGTTCAGGCGCCGCTTCCTGCGCGCCCTCCAGCGCCTCGTGCCCGAGGTCCGCGACCGGGATCTCGTCCCCGGCGGATCTGGTGTGCGGGCCCAGGCCATCCTTCCCGACGGCTCCTTCGTCCACGACTTCCTCTGGCTCGAACGGCCCGGTGCGGTGCACGTCCTGAACGCGCCATCTCCCGCCGCCACGGCGTCTCTCTCCATCGGCGCAGAGATCGCGGAGCGCACGGCTCGCGCCCTCCGCGGCGACTCCCATGGCAGGTCGGGAGGCACCTGATGTCCGACGAGCGCGTCCTGATCCTGAACCCCCGGGCCGGAGCCGTCTCCGGCCCGGAGGTGGCGGAGGCCGTGGCCAAGGCCGCGTCGGAACGGTTGGCCCTGCGCGTCCTGGTCACGGAAGGGCCCGGCGACGCCAGGCGGTTCGGTCGCACAGCCCGTCGCTCCGGTGCGCGGGAGGTCCTGGTGGGAGGCGGGGACGGAACCGTGAGCGAGGTGGCCCAGGGATTCTGGGATGAAACGTCACTGGAGTCCCCGTCCGGCCCTCCCGTCCCCACCCTCTCGATCCTCCCCCTGGGTACGGGAAACGACCTGGCTCGCAGCTTGGGGATCCCGCTCGACTGGGAGGGGGCGCTGGAGCTCGCGGGAGGAGCGGGACGGGTCCGTCGGCTGGACGTCCTGGAGGTGTCGCTGGACGGGATGTCCGACCTGGCCGTGAACGCGGTGGTGGTGGGAAGCGGTGGCCGTGTCGGGCACGTCCTCGACGAGAAGGAGAAGGACCGATGGGGGCCGCTCTCCTATCTGCGCTCCGCGGCGGAGGTGGTCCTCCACCTGGAACCGGTAGCCGTGGAGCTGCGATGGGACGGAGGAGAGGCCGAGGCTCTTGAGGCCCTGAACGTGGTGGCGGCCAACGGCCGATACGCCGCCCGGGGCGTTCCCATCGCGCCCCACGCCGATCCCGGGGACGGGCGGATGGACCTGGTCCTGATCCGGACGGCTCGGATGACCGAGCTCCTGTCCATGGCCCCGGCCATCCTCCGCGGGGAGGACCCGGATCACGAGGCGTACGAGCACCGGACCGTCGAGACGGTGGGAATCACCGCCCAGGGGGAGCCCCTGCCCGTGAGCGTGGACGGGGAGAGCCGGGTCGCGCGGGAGATCGAGGTGGCCCTGCGAGCGAGTCGCCTGCCGGTGAGGGTGCCGGCCAGCGGAGCCGCGTCCAGGTGACGATCCGGACCCGCTGGATCGCCGCGGCCCTGGCTGGCACCCTCCTCCTGGGGGTCTGGCTGCGCTGGGCGCTCGCCGGAGCCCTCCCGATCTGGGGTGACTTCGGCCACATCCGGCACGGGCACTCCCACCTGGGGTATTTCGGCGTCCTCTTCCCCCTGGCCTGGCTGGGGTGGCGATCCGTCGGGGCGCCCGTCCCGGGTGGGCGCGCCATGCGCGTGTACGGGCTCGCCACGTTGGTGGCCTTCGTGGGCTTTCTCCGGGCCGGATACGGTGTGGAGGCCATCGCCGGCAGCACGGTGGTGGGAGCCATCTGGTTGATCTCCGCATGGCGTCTGCGGCGCCACGTCCTGGTGAAGGACGACGCGCTGGCTCCAGTCCTTCCCGGGGTGATCCTCGCGGAGCTCTGCATCCCGTTCATCGCGGTTTCGCTGGATTCGAACCCGGCCCAGGCGGAGGGTTGGGTGGCCACCTTCCTGGCGCTCCTCCTTCTGGTGGTGCTGGTGCCCTCGTCCCTGGCCGTGCGCGCGGTTCGCCTTCGGGGAGCGCCGCTGTTCGGCCTGGCAGGAGCGCTCGGCGCCGCCGCTCTGGGCGCCTGGCCCGGCGTCCTCCCCCGGGTCGGGCTGGGGCTCTATGCCGTCTGGCTCCTTCGCATCGCCCTCGTTGCTCCGCGGCTTCCTCTTCACCTCCGCTCGGCGTGGGCCGCCGTGGGGCTCGGGCTGGGAGGTGTGGCGGTGGCGATCCTCCCCAACGTCCGTCCCGTGGCCATCGGCGCCATCCACTTCATGATCCTGGGGCCAGTGGTGGCGAGCCTGGCCCCCACGGTCCTGCGCCGGGCGCCCGTCCCCGAGCCCGCGTGGTGGTTGGGCCATGGAATGGTCGCCCTCCTCAGCGTCCCGCTGGTCCTGCAGGGGATGGGTGCCGGCGCCTGGACCCTCACGGCCTCCGCCCTGGGGGGCACGGGAGTCGTGGCCTGGTGGGCATGGGTGCTCTGGCTTCAGCTACGAGCGTCACACCACGACCCGGTCCCCGCCAACAGCCGACCCTTTCCGTCGAACGAAATGTCCGAGCCCCGTCCATGACGCCCGACGATCTGGTCCTCATCACCTCGTACCTGGAGCCCGAGCACGTTGCCCGGATCCGGGCCGCCGCCGACCCCGTCCCCGTGATCTACGAGCCGACGCTGATCCCCGCGCCGCGCTACGCTTCCGATCACCTGGGCCACCCCCTGGAGCGCACTCCCCAAGAGGAGGAGCGCTGGAGGGAGCTCCTGGGCCGGGCCACCATTCTGTTCGATTTCGACGCGACCCACCGCAGCGACCTTCCGCGACTGGCGCCACGGGTCCGGTGGGTGCAGGCCACCTCCGCAGGGATCGGTCAGTTCGTGCGTCGGCAGGGGTACGCGGAGGCCTGGCCCGATGCGGTTTTCACCACCGCCAGTGGGGTCCATGCCCGTCCGTTGGCCGAGTTCGCCCTCATGGCCATGCTGGGCCACGTACGGGGTTTGCTGCAGGTACTCCGCCAGCAGAGGGAGCATCGCTGGGAGCGCTTCGCGGGAACCGACCTGGAGGGCCGGACCGTGCTGGTGGTGGGGATGGGCTCCATCGGGACCGAGGTGGCCCGGATGGCGAAGGCTTTCGGCATGACGGTGCTGGGAATCAAGCGCACGGTGGCGGGCCTCGACCCCACCTCCCTGCACGCGGACCGGTTGGGTCGACTGGCGGATCTCGCCTCGTTTCTGCCCTTGGCGGAGTTCGTGGTCCTGGCGACGCCCCACACCGACGAAACGGAAGGAATTATGGGCGAGGCCGAATTCGCGGCGCTTCGCACGGGCGCGGTCCTGGTGAACGTGGGCCGGGGATCGCTGGTGGATGAGGCCGCACTCCGCCGGGCCTTGCGACCGCCGCCCGAGGGAACTGGGCGTCTTGCGGCCGCATGGCTCGACGTCTTCGCCACCGAACCCCTCCCCTCGGACAGCCCGCTGTGGTCCCTGCCCAACGTGGTGGTGAGCCCTCACTCCGCCAGCACCTCGGACCGGGAGAACGCGCGCATCACCGACATCTTCTGCGAGAACCTGCGGCGCGACCGGAGGGGTGAGCCCCTGCTGAACATTCTGGACGTCGAACGGTTGTACTGACCGTGACCAGCCGCGTCTCATGATCAACCGCTTTCCCGACCTGATCGGGCACACGCCCCTGCTGGAGTTGGTCCGGATCCCGGCCTCGGCCGGTGTCCACTCCGGGGTGCGGGTCGTGGGCAAGCTCGAGGGGGACAATCCGGGCGGCAGCGTAAAGGATCGAGCCGCCTGGGGGATGCTCCAGGGAGCCCTGGAACGCGGTGAGATCCGCTCCGGGTCCCACCTCGTGGAGGCCACCAGCGGGAACACCGGGATCGCCCTGGCCATGGTGTCGGGCCAGCTGGGCCTGGAGCTGACGCTGGTGGTTCCCCGGTCCGCCACCCGGGAACGGGTCCAGGCGATGCGAGCCTTCGGAGCCACCGTGGTCCACACCGGGGAGGGGGAGACCATGGAGGACGCCAGGCGTCTGGCGCGGAACCTGGCGGAGGAGGACGGCCTCTTCCAGCTGAACCAGTTCGCGAATCCCGACAACTGGGGAGTGCACTACCGCACGACCGGTCCCGAGATCTGGAGGGACACCGGGGGAGGCATCACCCATTTCGTGTCCGCCATGGGCACCACCGGCACCATCATGGGAACGTCCCGCTACCTCAAGGAGCGGAGCCCCGCCGTTCGCATCGTGGGCGTCCACCCCGCCGACGGCGCCCGCATCCCCGGGATCCGGCGCTGGTCCCCGGAGATGACTCCACCCATCTACGAACCGGAGCGGGTGGATCGTATCGAGCGGGTCACCGAGGGGGAGGCGACAGACTCTGCCCGCCGCCTGGCCCGGGAGGAGGGGATTCTGGCGGGAATGAGCAGCGGAGGAGCCCTCACCGCCGCCCTGCGCGTCGCCCGCGAGCTGGAATCCGGGCTCGTGGTGTTCATCGTCTGCGACCGCGGAGACCGGTACCTGAGCTCGGATCTGTTCGGCTGAAGCGGTGGGGCGCATGCCCCTCGCGTGCCATCAGGGACGCCCGAACTTCGTCTCGATCTCGACGCCGCACGCACGCAGGAAGGGAGTCGGAAGCTCCCCTCCGGCGAAGATGAAGATCTGGCCGGCAGCGACCTGGAATTCACCCTCCTCCCCCTCTCCGGTGCGAGCCAGAAGGGCTTCGCCGGGGGCGATGGAAACTGGTTGGGTCCTCCACAGCACCTCGACCCGCCCTTCCTCCTCCGCTCGGGCCATACCTTCCTGATTCGCCGGCTTGATGCGGCGGAATGCGTCTCGGCGATACGAGAGCCGGACCCGATTCCCGGGCTGTTCCGACAGCGCCAGCGCCGCCTCCACGGCCGAGTCTCCTCCCCCCACCACGAGAATCTCCTCCCCGGTGAACGCCTCGGCCTCCCGGAGAGCGTACTGCACCTGCGACGAGTCCTCGCCAGGAATCCCGAGCTTCCTGGGCACCCCCCGCCGTCCGATGGCCAGGACGACCCGTTGGGCTTCGAACTCCCCACCCGACTCGGTCACCAGCCGGAAGTGGTGAGGCGCCAGCTTCTCGATCGACCGCACGGTCTCGCCGGTGGTCACCTGCAGGCCGGTGGCCTCCACCACGTCCTCCCAAAGGGAGATCAGCTCCTCCTTCCGGATCTCGCGCACCGGGAGCTTGCCGTATCCGGGGACCTTCACCGGGCGAGTCATGACCAGCTTACTCCGCGGATAGTGGCGGACCGCCCCGCCCAGATCCTCCTTTTCCAGCACCAGCGTGTCCATCCCCATGTGAAGCGCGGTCAGCGCGGCGGACAGGCCCGCGGGCCCGCATCCCACCACCGCCAGCTCCCGCACGCCGGCGAGGCCCTGCTCCGGTTCCCGTGCGATCCCCTCCACGCACTGACGCCCCTGCTCGAAGGCGTTCGCCACGAGCCCCATCCCGCCCAGCTCCCCCACGATGTAGAGACCGGACACGTTGGTCTCGAAGTTCTCCTTCACCCGGGGAAGCTCCACACCCCGCTTCTCCGTGCCGAAGACGAGTTGAATCGCGTCCACCGGACAGACGCGCTCGCACAGCCCGTGGCCGATGCAGCGCGCCGCCCGCACCGCAGCAGCCTGCCCCGACTCCAGGACCAGCACCCCTTCCGGACAGACCTTCACGCAGTTCCCGATCCCGATGCATCCCGCGGGATCCACCACCGGATGGAGCGAAACGGCCTCTGCGAGGCCGTAGCGCGCCGCCTCCTCCCGGGCCTCCTCCGCTTCCCGCTCCTGTCGGCGTGTGGCGCGCAGGAAGGGGAAGGCCAGCACGGCAAAGAGGAGGAGGCCGGCGCCCCAGATCAGGAGGGTGTCGTTCACGGACCCTCCCCTAGAAGACCCGGGTCAGGGCCAGGTGCAGGTACTGGCTGGTGAGCTGATCGCCGAACTGGCCCCGCGTTCTCAGGGTGGCGGAGAAGCCGCCACCCAGGGGCAGGTCCACGTAGAGGTCCGGCGCGTGGGACACCCGCGTCCGGTCCAGGAAGGTGGTGGAGTGGAAGCGGTATCCCACCCGCACCCGCGCCGCGGAGATCCGGAAGCCGATACCGGTCCCGGCCGAGAGGACTTCGTCGCTGTCGCCCCCCCACCAGCTTCCGCTGGCATTCCACCCCACGCCGGGCAATCCCGGCAGGCGGGCCAGGGAGAGGGCGCCGGTCCAGCTGGTGCGGTCCGAGCCGTTCTCATATCGATTCAGGGCGTGATCGGCCGACAGGTAGGCATTCCCCAGGCGCAGGGAGAGTCCCCCGCCGACCCGGTCCCGCCGGGGCCCAAAGGGATCCGGCGCGGTGAGGATGGAGTAGCGTTCCCGGCGCGCCGCTCCGACCCGGAGCGAGAGGCGGGGCGAGATCGCCAACGTGGCCTGAGTCACCGCCTCGCTGAGGCGGGCGCCGCCCCCCACCGGCTCCCGGTCCACCTGGACCTCGGCCCTCAACCGAAGAGGCCCCAGGGTCAGCCGCTGGCCGATACCCAGGAAGGCGTGGGTCTCGAGCCCGTCGGCGCGGGGGGCCACGACGTGGGCGCTTACGTCCCCGTGCCAGCTCCACGCCTCCCCCCGGGCCCGGTAATCCACGAACGCGGAGGCCTTGGGCAGATCCAACGACGGCTCCTGGCTCCACAGGTCCGGCTCGAGACCCACCAGGAAGCCGGCTCCCAGGGACTCGCCCCCGAAGCGAACGGCTGCGCCGTCCCAGAATCCGCTGAACGACTCCACCGGGCTGAAGAAGCGGCCCAGCGTCAGCTGTGCGGGCACGGCCTTGAAGCGCCGCTCCATGGAGAGCTCGTTCACGCGGACGGTGGTGGGACGCTGGAATTCGGTGCCGGAGGTGTAGCGGTGGGTCACCCGTCCTCGCGCGCGAAGCGTGAATCCCCCGGGCAGGGAGGTCACGGTGGCGTCCAGCCGCAGCGCCGGCGTGGCCAGGGTGCGGGTCACGTCTTCGGGGTCCACCAGCCCCATCTGGCTGCTGGAGTGACTCACCCCCACCTCCAGGCCCACCCTTCCCCACGCGCGGGGCGTGACCGGGGCGATACGCGCCGAGCCCACGCGCGGAGTCTCCGGTGTCGGCGCTCGAGCCGGCGCCGCCAGCGCCTCCACCGGAGCGCGCAGGAGCTCCACCACCAGGGAATCCCCTCCGGCCAGAGGGAAGCTCCCGTCCACGAACGCCAGGACGGAACGGGTCGCGGTGGCGGCGACCACCGCCAACCGGCCCACCACCGGGCCATCCTCGGTGCGGCGGACGTTCACCGTGTCCCCCGCGGCCAGCCCCCCATCCGTCCCCAGGTCCAGGTAGATGTTGGCCCCCGCCACCTGGCGGACCTCCAACGTGGCGGTGGGAACCGCCTGCCCAGGCTCCTGGGCATGGAGCCCTCCGGCGCTCGCCAGCGCCGCGAGTAATGCCGCCGCCCACCCCGGTCCGCTTCGAGCAGCCTTCACACCCGTCTCCACGTCACCCCTCCCTTCCGGTGGGGTGGCACGAGAAGCACCCGGCGCTGGCGTAGACGTAGTCCCTGACCTCCGAGTGATCCGCGTCGGTGGTTCCCTGGGTATGAGCGTGGCAGTCGATGCAGGAGAAGACCCGGAAGTCCGACGGGTCCATGTGGCATTCCGCGCAGCTGCTCCATTCCCCGGCGTGCCGCCCGCTGAAGATGGGGAAGAACTGCGAGTCGTGGCGCAGGCTCGCCTCCCAGTTGTCCACGGTGTGACAGAGCGCGCAGGTGGTGGGGTAGCCGTCTCCCCCGTGTTCCCGGTCGTAGTCGCTCTGGTGGCACGCCACGCAGTCGTCTTCCCCGGTGGGTGCGGGGAAGAGGAGGGCATATCCCGGCACGGAGTGGCAGGCCCGGCAGTCGATGCGGGCGTGGGCTCCCAGCAGGGGGAAGGCGCCCTCCGCCGTGTGGTCGAAGGTGGCGTCCTCCCAGGTTCGTTGGTTGTGACAATCCACACAGGAGGTGGAGAAGCCTCCCCCGTGCTCCTCCTCGTACTCGTCCAGATGGCAGGCGTAACAATCGTCCGGGCTGCCCGCGGAGTAGAGGGGCGACATCCCGGGCACCTGGTGGCACCCGGAGCAGCGGACCCAGGCATGGGCCTCCACCAGCGGCCATCCGGACGCCGTCGCGTGGTCGAAGTAGGGGGAGTCGGACCATCCCAGGTCCGAGTGGCACTGGGTGCAATCCTCGGAGAAGCCGCTGCCCTCGTGGTCCACCACTTCGGCCGACAGGTAGGCGTCGTGGTGACAGGCCACGCACTCCGGGTCCAGCCCGGTGAAGAGGACCCGGTCCTCGACGTGGCACGTCTCGCAGGGGAGCTGCAGATGAGCTCCGCTCAGGGGAAGGGCGGTCCGGGCGTGGGCCAGCTCCCCGTCCACGTCGTAGAAGGTCCGGGTGTCGTGGCAGGAGGCACACGAGTCCACGAGGCGTCCCTCGTGCGGATCGCTGTGGCAGGCTCCGCATTCCAGCGGGTCGATCCGCGGCGCATCGAAGCGGAGGTCCAGGTGGCACCCCACGCACGGGGTCGCCACGTGGGCGCCGGTGAGCTCGAATCCGGACCGCTCCCCGTGGGTGAAGGCCAGATCCTCCCGGAGGGGGCTCCACCCCGCCGGCGTGTGGCAGCTCGCGCAATCGAGACCGGGCGGGAGCTCCCCATGGGGGTTGCCGGTCCCCTGGCCGGCGACGGGCGCAACGACCACCACCAGGGCGGCCAGGATCGGGATCGGTCGTGGGAATCTCATCTACCCCCCTCGTGGCAGTCGACGCACTCGGTGCCCAACGGGCGGTAACGGACGAAGGGTGCTCCATCCGCAGCGCTCTCGGTGGGGTGGCACCCGGCGCACGTCACCTCCAGGTGCGCCCCCTCGAGCCGGTATCGAGTGCGATCGTGATCGAAATCCGGAATCACGAACCCCTCCACTCCGTGGCATTCCTGGCAGTCGCGCCCCTCGAACTGGCTCTGGTGGGGATCCTGGACCGCGGAGTGGCAGGCGGCGCAGTCGGGCGTGCCCAGGCGGATGCGCAGGGATCCGTCGGGCGTGCGGTGACACCCGGAGCAGGGAGTCACCAGGTGCCCACCTTCCAGCGGGAAGGCGGACTCGGCGTTGTGGCGAGCCAGGTCGTAGCTGGCGGGAAGCCAGCGCTCCTGGTCGTGGCAGCTCTGGCACACGCCACCGTCGGCACGATTGGCGAAGTCGCCATCGTGGGCGTCGTCGTGGCACGACGCGCACCCGTCCGCCCTTGGAGGGGGGTAACTCTTTCGGGCGTTCCCGGGCTGAAACGCCAGGGTGATCCCCTCCAATCCCGCCGCGAACCCGGCGTCGTGACAGGCGGCGCAGGTGAGTCGCGCGTGGCCGCCCTCCAACTCGAACCCGGTGAAGCCGTGATCGAAGGTCCTTTCCAGCCGGTCCCGGTCCACCGAGGCCCAGGCGCCCGTGCCGTGACAGCTCTCGCACCGCCCCCTCATGCTCCCCGCGTGGGGATCGTCGTGGCACGAGGTGCATGAGGAGAACGCCACCGGGATGAACCGCAGCGCGCCCGATCCGGCCCGTCCAGCCCCCGCTGCCCCTGACAGTCGGCCCTGATCCGCGGCCGGGAGTGGCTCGTGACACCCGACGCACTCCACTCTCCGGTGGGCTCCCGTCAGAGGGTACCGGGTGTTCTGGTGATCGAACCCGGGGGCCTCGTCCCACCCCGACGTCTCGTGGCAGTCGTCACACCCGCGATCCTCGAACTGGCTCCGGTGGGGGTCCGCGTCCTGGTGGCACCGGACACAGGTCGTCCCGAGGCCGAGATAGGTGCGGGCCAGGGCGTCGTGCTCGGCCTTGAACGTCCGCACCGCCGGGTCGGAGACGAAGTCGGGGACGTGGCATCCACGGCACCCCGCGTCTGCGTGGAGGCCCTTGAGAGGGTATCCGGTCCGTTCGTGGTCGAAGACGAGCGTGTCCAGGTGCAGGACGTCGAAGTCCACGCCGAAGTGCTCCTTGTGGCACGCGGCACAGTCGTCCTCCGGCAGGGTGGCGTGGAAGCCCGAGCTCCGCTCCAGCCGCGCCGCGAGCGGCGCGTGGCACTCCAGGCAGAGGTCGCGATCCACCCCCTTCTGGCGCAGCCGGTGGCACTGGGTGCAGTTCCGGATCCCCTCCAGCTCCTGGTGTGGCGCCGAGAGCTTCCCCGGGGAGATGAGCTGCGCGGCGGCGGAATCGGGGCGGCCCGCCGCCAGCGCGGAGAGAGCCAGCGCGGCAAGGCACCACCGGCCCACCAATCCACCGGCGGTTCTCCACCTGGCTATCCGCGCCGGTCCAACCGAGCGCAGCCGCCGCATCACCAGATCCACGTGTATCCGAAGGCCACCGCCACGGCGACGTGGACGGCCAGGATGACCACCATGGCCAGCGCCAGCGGAAGGTGGATCACGTGCCAGTAGCGGAACAGGCGCTGAAAGGGCTGGATCACCAGAGCCTGTTGATGAAGGCGATGCTGTTCGCGGCTGAGCCGTAGCAGGTCCTTCTGAATCGGGCCCGGAAGAGAGCTTCCCCTCAGACGGCGTCGCAGAAGCCGATGCCGGCGTCGCCCGGCCAGGTCACTCCGCACCGCCAGGAACAGGGCCCCCGCGAGCCCTGGGCTTCGAGCTGGCAGGGAGAGCTCGGGCTCCAACAGGCGCCGCAACTCCTCGGCCGCCACGTCCACCCGGGTGCGGAGCTCCTGCCCGAGGTGGGCCACCCGGTCCCGCACGGCCTCCAGGCCCAGGAACCGGCCCTGCACGGTCTTGGGAATCCGGGCATAGACGTAGCGTCCGAAGAACCCACTGGCCACCACGACCGCCATGCTCCAGAACGCGATTGAAACCACGCCCCCGAACTTGAAGGTGGTGTGGAGCAGGACCAGGTAGGGGCCCAACGTGCACAGGAAAATGTGCACCTGCAGCCAGTGGCGGAGCGCACCGAGGCCATGGAGCCATCGGAAGCGCTTGCGGGCCATGTACCCCAGCACTCCCACCATCATCAGGAAGGTGCCTACGATCCCGAAGCCCTGACCCCAGAGTCCGGTAGGAGCGAACGCCCCGGCCAATGGGGAGAAGGCCCTCTCCTGCAGTGGGGTGAGATAGTACTCGAGACCCAACACGGTGGCCCCACCGGCAACCGCGATCCACACTGCGGCTAGAATGAATGTCAGCACCTGAACCCGCCTCTCGTTCCGGGTGGATGGCTGCACCAGATTGTTGCGGCAGACCCCGTTTTGGTGCATCCACGCGGTGGATCACGCACGGAACGCGGCGGGAGGGAGGCCACTCGGGGACCGGGCGGACCGGTCATTTCGTGGCAGCTGGGCTGTCCCCGGGGGGTGTCCGGGGACCCCTGGCTTTGCGTCCCACCGTCGCCGATGGTATGCCTTTGTCACGCTCCCCTTATTGCAGGATCTGTTCCAGCCGGATGATCCGCCCATGACCGCCAGCTACAAAGCCCGCCCCCACCGCCCTCGCCGACGCGGCGGTAGCCCCAACGTGTCGGGCCAGAACGGCCGGATCCTCCGGAACCGGTGCGCGGCGCTCTTCGTCCTGTTCACCTCGGCGTGCGCCCCCGATCCGGGAGGCCACCCCCCGGTCCTCCCGGACGACGGTGCTCCCCGGGTGGAGCGGGTGCAACGCCTGCTCGAAGCGCTGGCGGCCGACTCCATGGCCGGGCGGCGGGCGGGAACGGAGGGAGAGCACAAAGCGGTGCGACTCATTGAGTCCGATCTCGAGCGGTACGGAGTGGATCCGGCGGGAACCGACGGATACCGGCAGGCGGTTCAGCTCCTCGGGTCGCCCCGGGGCGACGGGCGCATGCGTTGGACAGTCCTCCCCCCGGACGTGTCCCCTGACACCATTCCCGCCGAGCGGTTGAGGACAGCCTACAACGTCCTGGGGATCATCCCCGGCTCCGACCCAGCCCTGTCACGAGAGATCATCGTGGTGGGTGCGCACCACGATCACGTGGGGATCGGGGCGCCCGTCGACGGTGACTCCATCTACAACGGCGCCGACGATGACGCGTCGGGAACGGTGGCCACGCTGGAGATCGCCCGGGAGTTCGCCCGGGGGCAGCGGCCCGGGCGCACGATCCTGATCGCGCTGTTCACCGCGGAGGAGATGGGCCTTCTGGGAACCCGGTACTGGATCGAGCGCCCCACCGTGGACTTCGACGCCATCGTGGCCGACCTGCAGATCGAGATGATCGCACGCCCCGACTCGTTGGCCGGTGGCCCGGGCCGCGGCTGGCTCACCGGATACGAGCGGTCCACCATGGGGGACGTCCTGTCGGCCCAGGGAAGCCCCATCGTCGCTGACCCCCGCCCGGAGATGCGCTTCTTCTTCCGGAGCGACAACCTTCCGTTCGCCGCACGCGGCATCCCCGCCCACACGCTCTCCTCGTACGACCTCCACACCCAGTACCACACGCCGGACGACGAGGTGGAGCTGGCCGACTACCCCCACATGACCGCGCTGGTGGAGGCGGCCATCGACATGGTGAGGGAGCTGGCCAACGGCCCCACCCCAACCTGGAAGCCCGGCGGCCAGGACGGGCTCCCCGGAAGGTGAGCGGCTGATGAGGATCCGTGTCCCCCGCTTCGGAGCGCTTGGTCGTGCGGCCCCGTCCGCGGGTCCGCCGAAGCGGCGGTGGGCCACCGTGGCCTTCCTGGTTCCACCGCTGGTAGCAGCGTGCGGTGACGGTGGTGAGGCGCCGTGGCCCCCCCCGCCCTTCGAGCTCGACTCGGCATCCTTCGTAGTCACGGCGTACGAGGAGGGGGATCCGGAGCTGTTCCTGGTGAGGAACCGCTTCGACACCCTCTGGGCGCGGGTCACGGACCGGCCCGGTCTGGACAACTCGGCCACCTGGTCCCCCGACGGGGAGTGGGTGGTCTTCCACTCGGACCGAAGCTCCGCCGACTCCCTGGACCTGGACCTCTTCCTGGTGAACCCCGAGGGGAGGGTTCCGCCGGTTCCCCTCACCTCCGATCCTGCCTTCGACTACCTACCCTCCTACTCCCCGGACGGGCGCTACCTCGCCTTCCTCTCGCGACGCGCCGAGTCCCCCCGTGAATCCGAAGGGGACGCGGCGGCCAGGGCGCACATCTATCTGCTCGAGGTCGTGGGCCGCACGGTGCACCGGGTGACCCGGACCCCCGTGAACGTCTCCCTGGGAGCCTCGTGGATGCCCGACGGCCAGTCGCTCCTCATCGCGCGGCGCGAAGGGGAGGACGGCCCCACGGCCCTGGTTCGCGTCACCCTGGACCTGGGGGCACCCGCCGACCGCCCCATGGGCACGCGCGAGGAGGTCCTGGTGGCCGACTCCCTCTTCAACTACACCCCGGCGGCCTCCCCCGACGGCCGCCGGATCGCCTACACCGCCGAGTCATCGGAGGCGGCACGGGTCGTGGTGCTCGACCTGGAGACCGGGGAGCGCACGGTCCTCACGGACGCGGGGTTCCATTATGTGGACACCTGGACGCCCGACGGAGAGTGGGTGGCGGTGACCCGCTGGGATCCGGCCCAGGGTCGGCGCGAGATCTGGCTTCTGGACCCCGATGGCGAGCTTCCAGAGATGCCGCTCCTGGCGGCCACGAACCGATCCGCGAGCGACGTGGCGTTTCGGCCGGTGGTGCGACCCTAGGAAGGACTCGGCGGAGCGCGGCGGATCACCCGCCCCACCCCACCGAGCCCCCTCTGGCGGTCAGCGGCTCGCGAAGACCGTGGTGTTTCCTTCGCGATCGAACGCGATGACGTCGTACGCGTCCGCCGAGCGGCCCTCCACTTCCATCCCCGGAGAGCCCACGGGCATTCCAGGCACCGCGATCCCGGCCCAGCTGGCGTAGGCCTCCTCGTCCGCGAGGAAATCCCGGATGACGTCTGCGGGCACGTGCCCCTCCACGACGCGGCCCGCGATGACCGCGGTATGGCACGAGACCAGGGGCTGGGGAACGCCCAACTCCTGCTTGATGGGGGCCATGGCCGGATTGTCTCGGGCCTCCACCTCGAAGCCGTTCCGCTCCAGGTGCTCGATCCAGAGGGAGCAGCACCCGCAGGTAGGAGACTTGTAGACGATCATCTGGTTGAGATGGGCACCGTCGTCCGAGCTCTCCGCGAGGTACGAAGCGGGGATC
This sequence comes from Gemmatimonadota bacterium, assembly GCA_039586075.1. Classification (GTDB taxonomy): domain Bacteria; phylum Gemmatimonadota; class Gemmatimonadetes; order Longimicrobiales; family Gaopeijiaceae; genus Gaopeijia. Next base: position 26,862 of record JBDHLC010000005.1, read on the forward strand.
TCGAGGGCGGCCATCCCGGGGGCCGGTGCGCCGGCCGGTTGCGCCGCCACGGAGGTGGACGAATCGGGAGCTGCGGACTGGCCGCTCCACCAGGCGATTCCGACGGCCAGGAGGATGACGGCAGAAACCGTAAAGAGCTTGTTGGTCATGGGTCGAAAGGCTCGAGTGTAGTGGGACGCCCTGCCTTACAGGGCATTGACATGATTCCCTGCGTGGCGTCCGCCGAAACCGGTTTGGACCGAGAGGGTCCAGGCACCGCTCCTTCTGGCCGGACTCCACCAGCCCGGGGCCGCTCGCGGCCCGAGAGTCGGAATACCCCCGGGACTCGCCCGGGATTCATGTGCCCATCCCGGGGGAGGTCGAGCCGTGGTCCGCGCCGCCCCGACCCAACAGGTACTCGTGCCAGATGGAGTAGAGTACCGGCAGGACGAAGAGGGTCAGGGCCAGAGCCGAGACCATTCCGCCGATCATGGGGGCGGCGATGCGTTGCATGATCTCGGATCCGGTTCCGCGGCCCCAGAAGAGGGGCAGGAGCCCGGCGATGATGGTCACCACCGTCATCATCTTGGGCCGCACCCTCAGGACCGCACCCTCCATCACGGCGTCTCGCAGGCTCTCAACCGATCGCTCTCCCCTGGCGAGTCGGTCCTCCCAGGCATGTTTCAGGTAGAGGAGCATGATCACCCCCGTCTCCGCGGCCACGCCCGCCAGGGCGATGAAGCCCACTGCGGTGGCCACCGACCACTGGAACTCGAGACCGGCCATCAGGAGCACGCCCCCCACCAGCGCCAGGGGAAGGGACGCCAAGACCATCAGTGACTCGGCCACGCGTCCGAAGGTGAGGAAGAGAAGGAGGGCGATGATGAGAAGCGTCGCCGGAATTACCAACGCCAGCCGCTCCTTGGCCCTCTCCATGTACGCATACTGTCCCGACCACTCCAGCGTGTACCCGGGGGGCAACGTGACCATGGACTCCACCATCGCCTGGGCATCCGACACGTACGAGCCCACGTCCCGGCCTTCGACGTCCACGAACACCCACGCCGTGGGAAAGGCGTTCTCCGTCTTCACCATCATGGGGCCCGGGGTGGTTCGAAGGGTGGCGACCTGGCTCAGCGGGATCTGTTCGGGCCCGCCGAGCTCCCCCATCTGCGACGCCAGGCCGGACATGGCCTCCGGGGTAGCCATGCCCATCATGGCCTCTCCCCGTCGCCCCGGTACGGGAATCAGGATGCGCCCTATGGCCTCGGGCCGGTCTCGAAGCTCCTGGGGATAGCGCAGTCGAACCGCATACCGCTCCCGCCCCTCCACCGTCCGGGTGATCTCAGCCCCACCCACCGCCGAGGCCAGGACCCGCTGGATGGTCTCCACGTTCAGGCCGTACCTCGCGGCGGCCTCCCGGTCGACCTCCACGTCCAGGTACGAGCCGGCCATGATCCGCTCGCCGTACGCGGACCGCGTGCCGGGGACCATGGCGACCGCCGCCTCCACCTCCTTGGCCAGTCTCTCAAGCACCGGAAGCTCGGGCCCGAAGATCTTCACACCCACGGGAGTGCGGATTCCGGTGGCCAGCATGTCGATTCGCCCCTTGATGGGCATGGTCCACGAGTTGGTGACTCCAGCGAACCGGATCGCCGCATCCATGGAGTCCACCAACGACTCCGGCGTGATCCCGGGCCGCCACTCTCCCTCGGGCTTCAAGACGATGGTCGTCTCGAACATGGCCATGGGGGCGGGGTCCGTGGCGGTGTTGGCCCGCCCGGCCTTTCCGAACACGCTGGCCACTTCGGGGAACGAGGCCAGTATCGAATCCTGCCGCTGGAGCGTCTGCCCTGCCGCCGCCACGCTGATCCCGGGAAGGGTGGTGGGCATGTAGAGGATGCTCCCCTCGTTGAGCGGCGGCATGAACTCGGAACCGATGCGCTGAAGGGGAACGAGGGTCAGAAGCACCGTTGCGAGGGCCCCCGCCAGAACCAGAGGCCGGTGCCGCAGCGCCCAATCCAGCGCAGGCCGGTAGAGCGCGATGAGGACGCGCGAGACCGGGTTTCGCTCCTCCCTGTGGATCCGGCCCCGGATGAAGAGCCCCATGGCCACCGGCACCACCGTGACGGACAGGAGCGCCGCCGACGCCATGCTCAGGGTCTTGGTCCAGGCCAGGGGCCGGAAGAGGCGCCCCTCCTGGGCCTCCAGGGCGAAGACCGGAAGGAAGGACACGGTGATGATGAGCAGGGTGAAGAAGAGGGCCGGCCCGACCTCCTTCGCCGCCACCGTCACCACCTCCCACCGCTCCTTCGCGGTGAGTTGGTCGGTATGGAGGACGCCCCCATTCACCCCCGCCCCCGCGCCCTTCCCCGAGAGCACACGCTCCAGGTGCTTGTGGAGGTTCTCCACCATGACGATGGAGGCGTCGATCATGGCTCCGATGGCGATGGCGATGCCCCCGAGGCTCATGATGTCGGCGCTGATGCCGATCCCCCGCATGGCGATGAACGCCATCAGGACTCCCAGCGGGAGCACCACCAGTGCCACCAGGGCGCTGCGGAGGTGAAAGAGGAAGACGAGGCAGACCAGCGCCACCACCAGAGCCTCCTCCAGGAGCTTCTCCCGCAGCGTCTCGATGGCGCGGTGGATGAGGTCCGAGCGGTCGTAAACCGGCTTCACCACCACCCCTGCGGGGAAGCCCGGCGACACCTCCGTCAGCTTCTCCTTCACCCGATCGATGGTGGCCAGCGCGTTCTCGCCGTAGCGCATGACCACGATCCCGCCCACCACGTCGCCCCGTCCGTCGAGGTCCGCGATTCCCCGGCGCACCGCTGGAGCCTCCCGCACCGTGGCCACGTCTGCCACCCGGATGGGCGTCCCGTGGGTCGTGGCGCCCACCACCACCTCCTCGATGGCCTCCATCGAGCGGAGGTACCCGAGCCCACGGATCATGTACTCTCGTTCGGCCATCTCCAGGACCGTGGCGCCCACGTCCTGGTTCGAACTCCGGAGCGCCTCCATGACCCGAGTCACCGGAATGCCGTAGCCCTGGAGGCCCACGGGATCCACGGTCACCTCGTAGGTCTTCTCGAAGCCGCCCACCGATGCCACCTCCGCCACCCCGGGGATGGCGGTGAGCTGATAGCGGAGCACGAAGTCCTGGAACGAACGAAGCTCTGCCAACGAGAGCGTGCCGGTGGTGTCCTCCAGCACGTACTGGTAGACCCATCCCAGTCCGGTGGCGTCCGGACCCAGCGAGGCTTCCGCCGTGGGGGGAAGCTCCTCCTCGATGGCGGAGAGGTACTCCAGGACCCGGCTCCGGGCCCAGTAGAGATCGGTCCCGTCCTCGAAGATCACGTAGACGAACGAGGTGCCGAAGAACGAGTACCCGCGGACGGTCTGAGCGCCCGGGACCTGTAGCATCTCAGAGGAGATGGGGTAGGTGACCTGATCCTCGACGATCTGGGGCGCCTGCCCCGCGAAGTCGGTCCGGACGATGACCTGGACGTCCGAGAGGTCGGGAATCGCCTCCAGCGGCGTGGACCGGATGGCCTGCACTCCGGCGGCCACGATGGCCACCACGCCAAGGGCCACCAGGAACCGGTTGGCAGCGGACCACTCGATGAGGCGGGAGAGCATGGGCGCCTCGCCTCAGCGGCCGGAGGACGAGGTGGTGTCCGGATCCATGACGTGCTTGGAGTGGTCCATCTGCGAATGGTCCATCTCCCCCACGGTGTCGCTCACCGTGCCCATGTCGTGCTGGGAGTGGTCCATGGTGTCCATGGCGCCCATGTCGTGCTGAGAGTGATCCATGGTGTCCGTGGCGCCCATGTCGTGCTGAGAGTGATCCATGGTGTCCATGGCACCCATGTCGTGCTGAGAGTGGTCCATGGTGTCTATGTCGCCGGCGCCATCCATCTCCAGGAGGGCCCCGAGGTTCGACTCCGCGTCCACCAGGAAGGCCGCGGACGTGACGACGCGCTCGCCTGGCGCAAGGCCCGAGAGGATCTCGACCTCCCGCCCCGAGACCCGACCCGGGATCACGGAACGAGGCACCAGCGTCCCGCTCGCATCCTCTACGAACACCAGCGCCCGCTCCCCCGTCTCCAGGAGAGCGCCGCGGGGAACCACCACCACCAGGTCACCGGCCTGGGTGGTCAGCGTGACCTCGGCGTACATCCCGGGACGCAAGCGGCCCGTGGGGTTCGTGAGCTCCAGTCGGACCCGCCCGGTGCGGGACTCCAGGGATACCGTGGGATAGATGTAGGTCACCCGTGCCAAGAACGTCTCGTCCGGGAAGGCCTGGAACCGGACCACCGCCTCCTGTCCCTCGCGAACGACTCCCAGGTCCCGCTCGAAGACGTCCACCTCCACCCAGATTCTCGACAGGTCGGCGATCCGGTAGACCGTCGTCCCGGGCATGATCCGGTCTCCCTCCAGGACGTCCTTCTCCACCACGATCCCGGTGGCCGGCGCCCGCAGCGTAACGGCTCGCTGCACCTCTCCCGTTTCCTCGACCCGCTGTACGGTCTCGGCAGGAATGTCCCAGTAGGCCAGCCGGCGCCGAGACGACTCCAGCAGCGATTCGGCGTTGATGCGGGCGCGCTCGCTCCCGGCCTCCCGGACCAGACGGGCCGCGAGGGCCAGCTCCTCCTGCGCCGACACGAGCTGCGGGGCGTAGATGTCCATGAGGGGATCACCCTCCCGGACCGGTGCGCCGGTGAAATCCACGTGGAGGTGCTCGACCCACCCCTCCACCTTGGGGTTCACGACCCGCAGCCGGGTCTCGTCGTAGGTGGCCACGCCCACCGCCTCCACGCGGAAAGACAAGCGCTTCTCTTCGGCCCGCGCAAACGCCACTCCGATGCGGCGGGCATCCGCCTCGCTGAGCCGGACGGGCTGGGCCTCGTCCAGCCCCGCCATCATGGCGGCGTGATCGTGGTCCGCCGCGACGTCCTGGACAGGTCCGGCTTCACCGCGGGAAAGGACGAGCGCCACGGTGCCGGCGCCGGCGACGAGGAGTGCGGAAGCAACGATCTGCGAGGTGCGGTTCATGGTCACTCCGGAGGGAACCCGGTTGGAAGCGCCTCGGTGTCCCGGGGCAGCCGACGGCCCACGGCGGCCTCGAGACGCGCCAGAGCGGCGCCGTAGTCCGCCACCAGCTGGTGGTACTCCTCTTCGTACCGGTCCACGTCCAGCTGGGCGTCCACGAGGGTCGAGAAATCCACCGCGCCGACGCGATACGCGGCAAGCGAGGAGGACACGTTCACACGGGCCGCCGGGAGGATCTCGTCCCAGTACAGCCCCATGAGGCGGCGGGCCCGATCCAGGTCCGCCACGGCGGTGCGGAGCTCCGACTCCACTCCCGCCCGAACCTGGCTGGCGCGGGAGGTGGCGTGGCGCTCCAAGGCTCGGGCGGCTTCCAGCCGAGGCTGCTGGCGACTGCCTGAGAAAACCGGGACGGAGGCCCCGATCATGATTCCCCCCATGCTCCGGGGCTCCGACCCACCGCGGCGACCGTACTGGGCCGAGATGGTGAAGTCCGGCCAGAAGTCCCGGTTCGCCAGCTCGACGCCGGAACGGGCCTTCTCCACCTCGAGCCGCTGACGCTCCAGCGCCGGGCGGCTCTCCAGCGACCAGGCGAGGAGGGTGTCCAGCGCGGGCACAGTGGAGGGAAGGGAGGGAAGCGCCGGGGAGCGAACCGGGCTTTCGCCGGGCCGGTCCAGGACCGAGTTCAGTTGCGCCGCCCTGCCCGTGCGGACCGCGGTGACGCGCCGGATCTCGGCGTCCATCCGGGCCACCTCCACGTCGGATCGGAGGACGTCGCCCTGCCGCCCCGTTCCGGATGCGTAGAGGGACCGGGCCACCGACTGGAAGTCCTCCAGCAGGTCCAGGGTGCGTCGGTGGACGTCCAGGATCCGATCCATGGCGTAGAGGGCGTGGAAGTGCTCCGCCACCTCGAGTCGGACCCGCCACTCCTCTTCCGCCACCGCCGCCAGTGCCACTTCCCGCTCGGAGTCGGCCATGGACTCCCGGAGCCCGAGCTTCCCGAACCAGGGAAGCGTCTGGGAGACCTGGACCGAGGGAAGCATGGACGCGGGCATTCCGGCGTCCAGCTCCGGCAGCCCCAGGTTCATGGCCCCGACGCTCACCATGGGATCCGGCAGCGTCCCCGCCTCGGGCACGCGGTGCGCCGCGGCGTCGGCCATGGCCCGAAGGGCGACCAACCGGGGGCTCCAGGCCAACGCCTCCTCAACCAGCTCGTCCAGGTCCAGGCTGTCGGTGACGGCGACCTCGGGCCGCTCTCGCACCTGTGTATCCGCAGCCTGGCGTGCGGCCAGGGGCGGCGCGCCGACCAGTGCGGCGAGAGCGAGCCCGACCCCCGGAAGGGAGGTGATGGCAAGGGAGCGCGTCATGAGCAGGCTAGGGGTCTTCGGGAGAGTCCCCAGGAACCTGCCAGCGGGCGGATGAAGGAACGATGAGGCCTGGATTAAGGCGCCTTCATCTGGGCCAGGCTGGCCGAGATCTCGGCTCCGCCGCCCGGCCGCGCGGCGGCCCGAACCCGTCCTCCGTGGGCCACCGCGATGGCGTCCACGATGGCCAGCCCCAGACCCGATCCGCCTCGGGTCCGCGCGGGGTCCTCCCGGAAGAACCGCTCGAAGAGCTCGTCGGGCCGGTCGCCCACACCGGTTCCCCGGTCCAGGACCAGGACCCGAACCGGGCTCTCCGGGGAAGCTGCCTCCAGGCCGACCTGGACCTCCACCGTCTCACCCCTGGGCGAGAAGTTCAGCGCGTTCTCCACCAGGTTCCAGGCCACCTGGCCCAGGAGGCCCGGGTCGAGGCAGGCGGGGACCGGCGCAGTCGAGAGCTCGATGCGGACACCGCGCTCCCGTGCCACCGGCTCCAGGCGCTCGGTGATCCGCTGCACCACCTCACGGGCGTCCACCGCCTGGGGCTCCGGGGTGATGGACCCGGCGTCGGATCGGGCCAGCGTCAGCAGGTTCTCGGTGATCTGTGTGAGCCTCCGCACCTCCTCGACGCTGCTGGCCAGCACCGCCCGGTACTCTTCCGGATCCCGCTCCCTGCGTAGGGCCAGCTCCATCTCACCGCGAAGCACCGTGAGGGGCGACCGCAGCTCGTGACTGGCGTCGGCGGTGAAGCGCTTCTGGATCTCGAAAGCGCGCTGCAGACGGTCCAGCATGTGGTTGAGGACATCCACCAGGCGACGGTACTCCACCGTGTCGGCGTAGGCACTGATTCGGGTGTCCAGCGATCCCGCGCCCAGCTCTGCGGCCTGGTCGATGACCTCGTATACGGGCCGCACCGCCCGCCCCGCCAGCCACCAGCTTCCCAGCAGAGAGGCCAACGCCACCAGCACCGTCACCAGGATCGCGGAGACCGTGATCCTGGCCACCATGTCGTCCCGCGCCACCACCGGCGCCGCCACCTCCAGCACGTGCCCCCGGTGCGCCATCCCGAACCGGGAGAGGGGATAGTAGAGGACCCGCACGGGCATCCCGTCGTAGACGCCTCGACCCCACACCAGCTCCCCGCGGCCCGCTTCCTCGAGGGCCAAGGGATCCGCCGGGAGGTCCGAGGTCATGTACTGGCTCCGGAGCAGCGTCTCGGCATCCTGGCTCCACACCTGGGCGTAGCGCACCAGCGGCTGCACCGAGGCGGCCTCCGCGGGCGTCAGCTGCCACTCGTGGAACTCCATGGATCCATCGGGTGAGTCCGTCACCGAGGCGGCCTGGATGGACGCCACCGCCATGAGCGAGGCGTCCAGCTCGTCGTCCATGGCACGCCGCAGAGCCCACACCGAGATCGCCGACAGGAGGGACACCGCCACCGTCATGGAGCCTGCGAAGCGCAGGGCCAGCTGGGCTCGAAACGACCTCATGGGGATCCCCCCCCCGCCCGAGCGGCCTGTCTCCGGGGGATCCGGTGCAGGCTCCCGGGTTCGGTCTTCACGGCTCCTCTCCCGACTGCAGGATGTAGCCCACTCCCCGAACCGTATGGATGAGGGGCGCGCCGCCCCGCTCCCGGAGCTTCTGCCGAAGGTTCGCAACGTGGACGTCCACCACGTTGCTCATGGGATCGAAGCTCATGTCCCAGACCTTCTCCAGGAGCTCGGTCCGGCGAACCACCCGCTCGGGGTTCAGCATGAAGTGCTCCAGGAGACGGTACTCCCTGGGCGTGAGGTCGAGCTTGTCCCCGCCCCGGGTCGCCGTGTGCTTGAGCCGGTCCACCTCCACCGTGTCGTAGATGAGCCGCTCCACCCGCTGCGAGCCGCCCCGTCGGAGGAGCGCCCGGATCCGGGCAAGGAGCTCGTCCAGCCCGAAGGGCTTGGTGAGGTAGTCGTCCGCCCCCGCGTCCAGACCCGTGACGATGTCCTCCCGGGAGTCCCGAGCCGTGAGCATCAGGACGGGCACCGCCAGCTCCCGAGCCCGGATCTCCCGCACGACCTCCAGACCGTTGCGCCCGGGGAGCATGACGTCCAGGATGACCAGGTCGTATGGATAGACCATGGCCTTCATGAGTCCGTCCTCTCCGTCATGGGCCACGTCCGGGGCGTACCCCTCCTCCTTCAGCCCCCGCTGCAGGAAGCTGGCCACCTTGCGGTCGTCCTCGACGATGAGAATGCGCATGGGCTGGGAGGGCGAGGATGGGGAGGTGACGCCGGCCCGACGAGCGATCAACGCCGGGCCGGAGCGTGGCGGATTCTAGAACGCCGGTCCCAGCAGGAGCGCGTTGGCGTACGGCTGGAACGCGGAATACCACATCATCCGGAAGAGTGGGTCGTCGGCGAACAGGATGACGCTTCCCCGGCCGATCCGCCGCTCTACGGCCCACGAGCTACGGGAGAGGCGCTCCAACGTCCCCTCGCTTATGACCCCGCTCACCTTCTGAAGCTCCGCGCCGAACCACGCCGCGGACTCGAAGTCCTCGGAAGGCTCGAATCCGTTCCCCGACGACAGGACGAAGAAACGGTCCGCGCCGGGGGCGGAGGCTCCGAACGACAGGGGGTGGAACGGATCCAGCGTGACCTCGAGAACGGTCCCGGGAGTCTGGTTCTCCCACCGCTCGAGGTTCCGCTCCTCCCGGGTCCGCAGCGCCCGGTCCAGGCGACCCTCGTCTCCTGGGTCGTCGGCCTCCCGCACCTCTACTCCAGTGAGCTCCTGGAAGCCGGACGCCCCGCTTCCGGTGGCGACCAGCGTGCCCCCTCCCTGAATCCACGCCCTCAAGCGAACTCGCTGGGCCTCCGAGAGGCCACGACCCACCGAGCCGCCGCCCGGCACCACGATGACGTCGTAGCTCTGCAGGTCCAGTCCTCCCAGCTCGGAGACGTTCACGGCGTCGTAGGGAAGGCCGAGACGGTGCTCCAGGAAGAACCGGTGCGCGCCGTACGACGTGGACGACGAGCCCTCACCCCCCACCAGCGCCACCCGGGGAAGGGAGAGGTCGCCGGCGCGGCCCGTCCCCAGGTCCGGCCCCGTCTCGGTGAGCCCCGTCGCCACGGAAACCAGCCCGGTCAGACCCGCCTCGGCCACGCGCTCGTCGAGTCCCGGGTTCATCCCTGATGGAAGGAAGACGGTTCCAGCGGGATGGAGGGTGCCACCGATCCGGAAGGTGTCGGCCATGACCCTCGCGCGCCCACCCGCCTCCAGGAAGTCCACCAATGCCGGCCACGCATGGAATCCCGGCTCCACCAGGTATCCATACGGCGCGGGGCCTCCGGCGCCCCCTTCCGCGGCTTCGGACGGGTGGGAGAACTCGTCCGCGTTGCGCCAGGGCCCGCCGCTCAGCTGGGAAGCGGTCACGGCGTGGGCCTCCACGCCGTAGGCGTACGGCCGGGACCAGGCGGAGATGTCGTAGGAGTACGTGGCGTCCAGCGGAGTCTCGGCCTGGAGGAGGGTGACGGCCAGAAGACCGCGGGGCTGCCTGGCCGGAACGCGCACGGTCCCCGCCGGGAACCGGCTTCGCGCCTCGAATCCCGCATGCGCGTCACCCCGGGCCGTGAAGCCCTCCTCCGCCACCTGGAACCGGATCCCCTGGTCGGTGAGCTCCTGGAGCAGGGCGTGCAGGCGCATGGCACCATCCTCCGGATCCGGAACCAGGAGGATGTCGGGAAGACCGTCGTCCACGTCCCGGTGGAACCCGGCGTGACCCAGAAGCAGATCCGTCTTCCCCTCCATGGCGGTGTGGAGTGTGGCGTTGCCCGCCACCCGGTGGTGCGATGCCCGGTCCCATAGCGTCAGCGTGTCGCCGTCGCTGCGGGCGTACGCGAGTCCGGCGGACCCACCCCCGGCCTGCTCGTACGTCATTCCGATGGCACCCAGCAGCGACGGCCACGAGTCCCCATAGCCGGGATAGAACAAGTCGTAGCTCTCCTCGGTGAAGTAGAGCCACCCCTCCCGCGAGAACGCCGCCGCATTCCCGGTACCGATCCGGTCGGCCCAGCGAGAGGTGTGCTCGGGATAGAGCGGATTGACCGGGGTCGCCGGGGGAAAGAAGAAGTAGGAGGAGTTGGGACTCATCTCGTGGAAATCCACGTGCACCTGCGGATTCCACCGGTCCCAGGTAGCCAACCGGGCTCGGGTTTCCGGCTGGCTCATCCAGGCCCAGTCCCGGTTCAGGTCGAAGTGGTAGTGGTTCGTCCGCCCGCCGGGCCAGGGCTCGTCGTGCTCCCGCGTGGCCGGGTTCGCGTTCGGCACGGGTCCGCGGGTGGCCCGGTAGAAGTTGACGTATCGGTCCCGCCCGTCGGGGTTCACGATGGGATCCAGGACCACCACCACCGAGTCGAGCACTCCGGCCACCGCGTCGGCTCCTCGTACCAGGTCCCACGCGGTCCACATGGCGGCCTCCGAGGAGGAGGACTCGTTCCCGTGGACGCCGTAGGAGAAGTAGACCACCGCCGGGTTGCGGGCGGCGATCTCGCGAGCCCGGGTCTCCGGGGTATCCGGGTCGGTGAGCTCACGGTTCGCGGCCAGGATGGCGTCCAGGCGCCCCCGGTGCTCGGCACTGGCGAGGAGAACCTGGATGAGGGGCCTCCCCTCCACGCTGCGCCCGTACTCGGTCACGGTCACCAGGGGAGAGCCCTCCGCCAGGACCTGGAAGTAGTGGTTCACGGCGCTCACGTCACTGAATCGCTCCCCGAGGCCCCACCCGAGCACCTCCTCCGGGGATGCGGGCGTGGTTTGCGCCGAAGCGCTCCCTACGACGGATCCGGTGGCAAGTACGGTGAGGGCGAGAGCGCAGGCGTTGAAAGCGATGCGAGGGCGCATGTCGGAACGGGTCGCAAGAGGATTGTGCGGTGCGTCCCGGAATCTACGCCGTAGGGCGGGGCGGTCACCTCCCCCGCGCCGAGGGTCGGTCTTCACCACCCCGGCGGGACGCACCCCCTGGCTCCGTCCGCAGCAGCCTCCAGGAGCGTCACCAGCTCCCTGAGCGTGGTGGCCCCGTTGTCCTCGCGGTACCAGCCCAGGAAGTCCTGGACCGCCACGTTGTAGGCGTCACTGCCCTCTTCGGCTCCCTTGACGTGCGCCAGGAAGAACTCCCGTTGCCGGGCGGGGCGTTCGATCCAGCATCCCACTTCATCTCCTCCCTCGTCGAGGGGGGTGGCCGCACGTCCATCCGATGTGGGTCGCGCCTCCATGACCGCCCGGCCACCCTCCTCCGGCATCACTACCCGGAGGTCCAGGGCGTCGGAGAAGAGCGCGAGCCGGTCCATGGGCGGGATGTTGAACGCGGAATCCAAGCACCGGTCCGCCGCCACCACCAGGAGGCGCCACGGACCGCGGCCCTCCAGCGCCGCCACTCGCTCCGCCACGTCCCAGGGGATCCGGGCCGCGGCCACCCTCTCCTCCCAGACGTTCTTCCGCTGCCGGGCGTCCGCCACGAACGCCTCCAGGGTGCGTCCGCTCGCCCACAATACCTCCAGCTGCGGATCGGCCAGGACCCCGTCGCCGCCCAGGACTGCGCTGGACTTGGCTGCGGACTCCCGGACCTGGTCGGAGGGGGGAGGACTCCAGGGGGAGGCGGGACTCAGGGTCCCGCAGGTCATGACGGTCAAAGCCACGACAGAGAACACGGCGACCTTCCGGATCAGGGTTGCTCGTACCGGTCCATGCCGCCACAGGCACCGCCTGGAAGGTTCCGGGGGCGGCGTCATGGGACAAGGGCGCGCCTCGCGATCCAGCCTGCCCCTCGCCCTGGCACCTCCAGCCACCGGTCAGAACCGGCCCCGTCCGAACGGGGTGATACATGTCAATTTGGCCGACCCCAGCGGACGGGCCACCGAGCGATGGGCAACCGCCTTCCCCTCGCCGGAAAAAACTGCGTGCCCAGTGGGGGGCCGAAGAGCCGGAAGTCCCCGACTTCCGTGGGGCTCTCGCTGGCACGCTCCTTGAACCCATCCAGCCCGAATCAGCCCACCGCGGCCGGCCCGGATCAGGGGACTGGAACGACCCACCGGGACCGGCCACGCCCCCACCTCGCACCGGCAGACGGATACGGCGGCCATGTCCAGGAACGCACACCCAGAGTTCTTCTCCCGTGAATGTGCCCCGGCCCTGCGCCTGGGCCGGCACGGCCTTGTTTCACTCTTCCTGATGGGCGGCATGGCGTGCGGGGGCGATGGTCCCGGTGTAGTGGAGCCGCCGCCACCACCCGAGCCCGGAGCGATCCAGCTTACCGTTGAGACCCTGGGCTTCCTGAAGGACGACGGCTACGAGGTCCTTCTGAATGGCGAGAGCCAGGGCACCGTTGCCGCGAGCGACCAGATGACCATCTCGGACCTGGACGCCGCGACCTACCAGGTGGGCCTCGGCGACGTCGCCGACAACTGCGCCGTGGAGGCCGGCTCGGTGGCGGTCGCCGCAGGCCAGACCGCCATGCTGACGCTGTCGGTCTCCTGCGCCCATGGGCCCGCCACGGCCTACGAGGGGCTCCGGGCCAGTCGGGACCGGCCGAACCTGGAGAACGGCCAGATCATCCAGTGCTCGTTCGGACTCTGTCCGTCGGACTCGGAGTGGGACATGTACGTGGAGTTCGACTCCCAGAGTGAGCCCCAGGCGGTGGTCCGGCAGAACCAGACCACCGTGGTGGAGATCGCCTACCTTTCCGGCGTCGCCTTCGCCGAGCTCACCGAGGAGGACTTCACCCAGGCCACCTTCACCACCGAGTTCGTGGAGGAGCCGTTGAGCTCCACCAGCGTTGTCCTTCTCCGGACCGACCAGGGGAACGTCTATGCTCTCGGGAACCCCATCGTGGCCACCGGCTTCACTCCCACGCTGACGGTGGAAGCCGCCCTCATCGCAGTACCCGAGTCCTAGGCCGACGGCAGGCCCGGCGCGGCGCCCATCCAACGAGCGGGGGCGGGGTCTTCCCGTCCCCGCTCGTTCGTCTTTCAGGGACCTTTCCCCTGTACGCTGCGCAACGGGAGGGCGCGGCGCTCTCGGAAGGACGGCGGGGTGGGAGATTCCAGCCCGGATCGTTCGGCGGGGCCGGCGCGCATCCGCGAGGACGGTAGGGCTCTCGGGGGTCGGAGCGATCCGGCCCTCACCCGAGACGACGTTTCGGGCTCTGTCCGGTCAGGAACGGTCCAGCCACCCCCCTGAGGGCGGCCCTGCGCTCACCCGCCCGGGACGCTCAGACTCTCACCCCGGTGGACGAACGGTCCCTGGGTGGCGGAGCCGCGCCTGCCCTCACGACCGTTGAGCCCGGTCTCGCGGTTCAGGGCCTCCAGGCCGGGGATTCGTCGTCCGCGGGATTCGCGGTGAGGCGGATGGTGTTCGTGCCGGCTGCCTCGATGACGAAGATGTCCCAGTTCCCCGTGCGGTAGGAGTCGAAGACCAGTCGCTCCCCGGTGCTCATCCACGAGGAGTCGAAGTCATCCTCTCCGTCGGTGGTTACGCGGTAGAGGTTCGAGCCGTCCAAATCCATGGTGTAGATGTCGAGGTTCCCGCCGGCGCGGTCGCTCACGAACGAGATGGTCCCCGCCGATCCCTGCGAGCGTGCCACCGTCGCGGGGGCCCCGTCGAAGCCCGGATCGTCCGTGAGATTCACGGGGTTGGATCCGTCGGGGTTCATGATGTAGATGTCCCCGTTCCCCGTCCGGCTCGAGAAGAAGACGATGCGCGATCCGTCCGCCAGCCACGCCGGCTCGGAATCCTCTCCGGGGTCATCGGTGAGGCGGGTGGGATTGGATCCGTCTGGGTCCATCCGGTAGATCTCGGTGTTCCCGTCCCGGTCCGTCGCGAAGGCGATGCTGGACCCGTCCGGGGACCAGCTGGGAAACCGATCGATGCCTGGATCGTTCGTCAGCCGCACGACGTTCGTGCCGTCCGCGTCCATGACGTAGATCTCGGTGTTCCCGTCCCGGTTGGAGGCGAAAGCGATCCTGGAGCCGTCCGGCGACCAGGAGATGTCTCCGTCCGCCGCGGGATGATTCGTGAGGTTGATCCCGTCGGATCCGTCTTCGTTCATGAGGTAGATCTCGCGGTTCCCATCCCGCTGGCTCTCGAACGCGATCACGCCGGTGGAGTAGTCGAAGACCGTGTCCTCCCAGTCTCCGTCGTCCAGGTCGGTGGGGCTTTCGCCACAGGCGCCGAGCGCCAGAGCCAGGAGGGGAAGGATCCCTCTCGAACGACGTGTGATCCGCATTCTGCCTCCGTTCAGTTCGCTCTCCGCCCGCGTGCCCCCGTCGGTTCGACCGGCTATCCGGCGCGGTCATGCAGGAGCCTTTCAGGGCTACTTCGTCGTCTCGTCCTCTGTCTCCTCGTCGAACACCGAGACGGACGGCTCCCCGTTTGGACCTACGCCCACCAGGGTCCGGATGGCGCCGGACCGATCGGTGAAGATGAGGTTGGTCGTCCCATCCGGGAGGTATCCCAGCACCGCCCTGGGCTGCGCGTCGGGATCGTGGATGGTGACACCCGGCGACCCGTCCGCCAGGACGGTGAGCCGGATCCGCTCGCGGCCGTCGCGGTCCGAGAGGGAGAGCACCGCGCGGCCTTCCGAGTCCGTGCCGAGACGCCCCCGTTCGATACCGTCGTCGTCCCGGAGCATGATCTCCTGGGCGGTGAGGCTCTGTAGCGTACGGGCACCATCGTCCGTCACCGCCTTCCCAACCACGACCACCAGCGACACCAGCGTGACGATGAACGCGGCCCCCGCCACCATGGCGACGCCGCGGGTCCGCGCGTGGCGCGCCTCCATGATCGCCAGACGGCGTTCCAGCCGGGCTTCCACCTCCCGGAGCTGGTAGTCCACCACCGGGTCGGTCTCGCCCGTCCACTCCCTGGGCTCGGTCTCCCAATCCCCGGCCTCGGCCGGGTCGTCTGTCCACTCAGCCATGGATTCCTCTCTCCGTCCATGCGTTGGGACCGGAGGGGGCCACCCGAACGGGCGTCCTCCCCCGGTCCGACCATCCGGTCCGGCAGCGTTGGGTCCCCTGTGCCCGGGCCCCCAGCGCGCGATTCACGATCACAGGATCTCCAGCAGGGCGGACACCACCATGATGACCCCCGGCCCGAGAACGACGACGAACAATGCCGGGAAGACGAATAGCACCAGCGGGAAGAGCAACTTGATGGTGGTCTTGGCCGCCGCTTCCTCGGCACGCTGCCTCCGCTTCTGGCGGAGCGTGTCCGCCTGCACCCGCAGGGCCCGCCCGATGGACGTACCGAACCGATCAGTCTGGATCATCGTCGAGACGAGGTTCTGGATGTCCTCGACTCCGGTGCGCTCCGCCAGGTTCCGGAGCGCCTGCGAGCGGGAAGACCCGGCCCGGATCTCGAGGTTCACCATGGTGAACTCCTCGGCCAGGGCCTGGCTCACGTTCCGAAGCTCGTCCGAGACCCGGACCATCGCCTGGTTCAGGCCCATGCCCGCCTCGACGCACGCCACGAGCAGATCCAGCGCGTCCGCCAGCACCAGGTTGATCTCCATTCGGCGGATCCTCCGCCGATTCGCCACATACCACCCCGGAGCCAGCCATCCCAGGATGGCGAACCAGAACGCCACGAGCACCGTCGCCGGGATGCGGAAGTCGAACAGGGCGCCGACTCCCAGGCAGACGACGGCGAGCATCACGGCGAGCACGACGCGGACGCCGAGGAAGATCCGCACGGCCTCCGGAGCCCAGTAGCCCGCTTGGATCAGCTTCTTGCTCAGACCCTCCAGGTCGATTCCGCCCCGCTCCACGCGCTGGCCCAGCACGCGGATTACCTCGCGGAGCTTCTCCTTCTTGGACTGCCGACGGCGCCGGGCCACCGATCCGAAGGGGCTGGGCTCGTGCCTCCGGAGCTCATCGAGCTCTCGCGCCACCGCCCGGGTGGGGGTGGTGGCGAGCTCGTAGAGCGCCACGAAGAGAAGGGTCGCGCAGCCCGCTACCAGGAGTCCTACCACGTAAGGCATCGTCCTCGCCCCCTCAGAACCGGATGTCCACGATCCGCCGGATCCAGAGGAAGCCGATCCCCTGGAACAGGATGGCGCCCACGAGCATGGCCTGCCCGATGGGGTCCACGAAGAGCGTCCGCAGATAGGGTGGATTGATGAGCGAGATCATCCCGCCCACCAGGATGGGAAGGGCCGCGAGGGTGTACCCGCTCATGCGACCCTGGGCGGTGTAGACCCGCACCTGTCGTCTCAGGTTGAACCGGGCGCGCATGGTCTGCGCAATCTGCTCGAGGATCTCGGTGAGGTTTCCCCCCACCTCCTTCTGCACGAGGATCGCCGTGATGAGGATCCGGACGTCCATGATCTCCACCCGGTCCCCGAATCCCATGAGCGCGTCCTCGAAGGGAAGCCCGTACTTCTGCTCCTCTACGGTTATCCGAAACTCGGACGCTACCGGCTCGGGGGCCTCTTCCGCGGCCATGCGGAGTCCCTCGCTGAGGGGGTGTCCCGCCCGCGCCGCGCGTGCCAGGGAGTCGATGGTGTCGGGGAGCTGGCTCTCCAGCTTCATGAGCCGCTTCTTTCTCTTCCTGCGGACCCAGATGTAGGGGCCAGCGGCGCCCATGGTCACGGCTACGAGCAGGACCACCGGGCTGTCGGCCACCACCACCGCCAGGATTCCCATCCCGAAGGCGAACCCGACCACCCGCTTCATGAAGTCTGCGAGGGTCCAGCTCAGCCCGGACTGCACCAGCAGGTGGTGAAGGTCCCAGACCTGGGGGATCCGCTCGGCCAGCACGCGAGCGAGCCCTTCCTCCTCATGCGCTGCCGCCTGCATCAGCGATGCCGGGTCAGTCTCGTCTGATCCCTTTCCTCCGTTCTTCAGCGCCCCCAGTGCCTGTCGGCCCAGGCGCCATTCCCGGAACGCCATTGCGCCCTGGAATACCACCAGCGCGGCGAGAAAGACGCTCAAGGCGGCAACCGCTGCGAGGAAGAGGGGCTCCTGACCGGACATGCTGAGACTCCTTTCAGGCCGGGTAAGCGACCCGGGTCGGTGCCGCCGGGCCGGAAGACGCGGGGAAGATCCGATCAGCCATGGGCCGAGAGTTCGGGTTGCTTCGGAGCGATCGAGGGCCTTGCCTCGGGCGAATCCGCCCGGAACGGAGCCAGAAGACGATCAACCAGAGACTTTCTGGGCTGACGCGCCCCGTGGAAGCCGTCGACGATCTCCCCCGCCAGGTCTCGTACCTGGTCCGCGTAGCGGGAGGTACCGTTGACCAGGGGGCGGCCCGTGCTCATGGCCTCGATCACCGCTTTGTAGTCGTTGCCCAGGGTGGCGTAGACGCTCAGGCCCAGGGTCTCCTCGAGGTCCTTCAGGCTGACCAGTCCCTTGGCGTTGAAACGGTTCACCACGAGACGAAGACGCGAGTCGTCGTTTCCCGTCACCTTGTTCAGGCTGGGGAGGCAGCGCTTGAGATTGCGGAGGGACGGCACGTCGACGTTGGTGACCAGGAAGATCAGGTCGCTTTCCTTGAACGTCCCCAGCGCCGCGGGAGCCAGGGACTTGGAGGTATCCACCACCACGTAGTCGAAGTGGTTGCGGAGGAAGTCCAGGATCTGGCTGATCTGCTCGCCGGTGACCGACTCGCCGATCTCCGGCTCGAATGGGGCCGACAGCACCTGAACGCCGGACTCGTGGCTCTCGATGTATGAAGCCAGTAGATCGGCATCCATCCGGTGGAAGTTCCGGAGGAGGTCCACGAAGTGGAATCGGGGCTGCACTCCGAGGAGCGAAGCGATCTCGCCCAGCTCCAGGTCGAGGTCCACCAGGAGGGTCTTCCCCCCGGTAAGCCGGTTCAGCTCGATTCCCACGTTCGTCGCCACGGAGGTGGAACCGGAGCCCCCCTTCGCAGAGAAGAAGGTTAGGACCTTTCCGCGGCGGTGCCCCTCTGACGAGTCGGCCCACCCCCGCTTGCGCAGGATTCGTCCCAGGGCGTCGTAGATCGTCGACGCATCGGCGGGGCGGGGAACGTACTCCACGATACCGGCCCGCATGGCCTCGAGCAGGTAGTGGGATTCCAACTGCGGTCCCACACCCACCAGCGCCGCTCGCGGTGTCCTGGATCCGATGGCTCCCGCGACGCGAAGGGCGCGTTCGGGATCGTCGGACATGTCCAGGATCACCACGTGGGGATCCGCCGCCCGGATCCGCTCCATCTCCTCGGGCTCGAGGGACGTTGGGCGGCGCGGGATCTCCAGGTCGATTCGCACCGGCGTCTCGGCCTCGCGGATCGCGTCCAGGACGCTGGTGCGCACTCGGTCATCGGCCGAGACGAGTGCAATCCGGATTTCGTTGGTCTTCATGAGATCTCTCACCGAATCAGCTGGAGGACTCGCACGAGCGATCCCTTGGTCTGTCCCGCCCGATCCCGGACACCCACGCCCGGGACGTAGTACAGGAAGCGTCCCGTCACCGGATCCCGACGAGAGGCCTGCTCCTCGATGAAGACCCGGGCGAAGTTGTTGAAGCGGATATACTGCCGGCCCGGCTGGGTGATCTCACCGGGGTCGAACAGGGCCACCGTGACGACCCGGGGGCTGTCCATCCCGTATTCGCTCACCACGGAGTTGGTGCGGCTGTCCCAGTACGCGTCGCGGTCCGCGGCGATGAGTTGCTGGACCCCCTGGAAGGTCGGACCCACCATGTTGCCCGGCTCGATCAGGTACTCGGTGTCGAGGTCGATGATGGAGCTGTTGCAGGAGCAGATGTTCTGACGATACCGGGCCGCGCCGCGGCCGCCTCCGTCGTCCCGTCCCAGCCCTCCCGAGCCACCACCGGACCCACCCGATCCCCCGTTTCCGTTACCCGGAGGATTCGCCGGACCCCCGACGCCCAGGTCGCCGCGCTTCTCTCGCCACTTGAGCCAGCCCGCGCCACCCCGGTTGTCGTCCCCGGGGTCGCCCGGGCCCGCGCCGCCATCGTCGCCTCCGCCCCCGCCGTTGCCATTGCCGCCGCCGTTCCCACCGCCTCCGTTTCCGCCACCCGGGCGTGAGCCGCAATCGGGCTGGTCCGGATCGGAGGGAAGGACCCAGGGAAGGAAGAACGAGGGCACGTACGCATTGGAGGGGTCGGTGACCTTGAGGGTGATCCGGCGGCCGTAGTCCCGGTCGTACCGGCGCCCCAGCTCGTCCACCTCCCCATCCCGCCATCCGCTCCCGTACCCGGTCTCGTTCCAGTCACTCCCTGCCCCGCTGTACCGGACGTACCGATCCCCGTTTCCGGGCTCGTACCTCCATCGTTCCGTCTCGTCCCAGATCCGGTTGCCGTTTGCGTCGTCCGTGGTCTCTTCCCACATGTCGGGAACGGCGAACGGCTTGACGCACTGCGCCGCGCCGGCGGCTCCGGCCCACGCCGTCGCCTCTGCGCCGACGTTGACCTCGTTGATGCCGAAGATCCGGGCGAACCAGGTTCCGACGCCCTCGCGTCGAATGGCCGTCCTAACGGTGGCGCTGTCCGTATCCACCCAGACGGAGACGTCCTCGGAGCGGACGATCTCGTTGCGCACCTGATTGCTGATGGCGTACTCGGTGGCGCGGTGAATGGCCTCGAGCCGAGCCTCGTCTTGCTGGTATTCGAGGAAGGCGCTGGCTCCCGCCAACGCCGACGCGTCCGCGGCGCGCTGCGCCTCGGATCGCGCGTCCAGCAGGGCGCCGAGGTCGATCCCCAGCGCCAGGACGGCGATGAGCACCGTCATGGAGATGGCCACCGTCACGGACACCGACCCGCGTTCGTCGGTCAGCCAGCTGCTGCGCGTCCGGGTGGGTGAGGTCTTCCGTGTGCGGGCTTCGTCGTGGAGGGGGTCTCTCACGGGCTCAGCCCTCCCCGTCCGTGGAGGAGCCGGCGCCGGCACGGGCGCTGGCGGAGTCCGAGGCGGGCCGCAGGCTGTTGAACCAGTCCCAGGCCTCGGGTTCGCCGGTGGGCAGCTCCGGGAGCTGGTCGCTGGGCGTCACCACGGTGGGGCTCACGATGACCAGGAGCTCCGTGACCTGCTGCCGCTCGTCGGTGGTCTTGAACAGGTTCCCGAGGATCGGAATATCGCCGAGAATCGGGAGCTTTCGGATGCTCTCCTGGATCGATCGGTCCAGCAGGCCGGCGATGGCCAGGTGCTGCCCCTGGCTGAGCTCCACGCGCGTCTCCGCGCGACGGGAGAGGATGCTCGGAAGCTGGAAGCCGGAGATGGTGAGTCCGCCGGCGAAGTCGAGCGTCGACACCTCCGGCGCGATGGAGAGTCGGATGTTGCCGATGTTCGTGACGGTGGGGGTGAAGTTCAGGCGGACGCCGAACTCCCTCCACTCGATGCTCACGGCGTTGCTGTTCTGGGCTCCCTGCACGGTGGGGAAGGGGAATTCCCCACCCGCCAGAAAGGAGGCGCTCTCACCATCCAGGGCCAGGAGGGTCGGCTCGGCCAGGCTTTGGTAGTCGCCCGTCTCGCTTAGAGCCTTGATGATGGTCCGGAGATGGGCGTCGCTGTTGATCAGGGAAAGCTGCACCTGGCCGTCCGAGTCGGTCTCGGCGCGCCAGTCCCCGTCCTTGTTCAGTTGGTGCGGGTTCAAAACATCCACCACCTGATTGCCCAGAGCCTTCAGCGCGGTTCGGCTCACTTCGGCAAAGCGCACCTGCAAGCGGATCTGGCTGGGCGCCGGAGTCTGCAGGTTGTCGATGAGCACGGCGCCCGTCCCCTCGGCGAGCTCCAGGGCCCGCCGGGCCACGAAGGCCGAGCTCACCGAGCCGGACAACATGAGAGTCCCGCCCTGGGCGACGACCTCGATGTCCTCGTCGGGGAAGAGGGTCTCGAGTCGTCGCTCGAGAGCCCCGGCGTCCACGGTCACCTCGACGCCGTAGATCCGGCGCACACCGGTGGTGTCCCAGACTACGAACGTGGTGGTGCCCAGCGTCCGCCCGTTGATCAGGATCTCGGTGGGCGACATCACCACGGCCTCGGCCACGTCGGGGTTGGCCATGGAGATCCGGCTGAAGTCCACCGGGCTCACCAGCACGGCGGAGGTGCCCTGGGCCAGGCTCACGGCGCCCTGGGGCTCGGTGATGAACTCCTGCCCCATGGCCGGTGTCCGGAAGACGAAGAGGGCTCCCAGTACGAGGGTGACCAGCCAGAGCCAGATCGGCGCGGGGTGGTCCACGTGGTGGTGACCCGTTGGGCTCATGTCGTGCCTCATTGTCCCCCTCCTGTACCGAACTTGAGCAGAGTCCTGCGGCCGCCCTCGTAGTTCTCCACCACTGCCCCCTGGTCGGCGGGTTGGGCCGACGACGCGGACGAAGGCGTCCTCGACGAGGTGCCTCCGCCGGCCACCAGCGAAGTGATCTGCCGGCCTCTCGTGGCCACGTCCTCGGAGTCGAGGGTGTTTCGCAGGGCCAGCTGGATGCGGCCCTCCGTGGAGGCCAGGGTGAGGGCCTCGGCTTCATCCGGCGTCACGAGAAGCGTGACGACGGTGACGGCCTGAGGCTCCCCTTCGATGTCCTGCTGATACGTCTGGTCCGCCGCCAGGGCGCGGACGTTCTGAAGGATGATCCGGGTCGTGGTCTGCCTGCGATCCGTCCCGGGCATCACCGTGGCGAGAACGTCGACGCGGGTCCCGGGAAGGACGAATCCCGCCACCCCAATGACCTCGTCGACCTCCACCGACAGTGCCCGCATCCCTTCCGGGATCGTGATGGGTAGCCCGCCGCCGGCCTCCTTGTCGGCCATCTTCCAGGCCAGGAGGGGCTCGTTCTTCCGCACCTCCACCACCAGGCCGCGCCCCACCACCTCACCCGGCTGAGTCGCGATGCCTTCGGGCATGGCGGATCCGGGCCAGTCGAGCGTCCCCACGTCCTCGCGGCGGACGATGGCGCCAGCCGGAAGGTCGCGGACCGCAACGACGATGGTCTGGGACGGAGCCGACGCGGCCTCGAGGGGCGTCGGGTCCGAGCTCACGTAGACCAGTGCGACGTACCCGGCCATCAGACCGGAGAGTGCCGCGCCGGACAGCATCAGCCAAAAACGGGGGATCCTCATCGGTGTGCCCTGTTACTCGTTGCGCATGACGAAGGAGGTCGAGAGCGCCAGGGTGCGATCCTGGGTGGCCCAGCCGACCAGGGGTGCGAAGAACCCGAAATCGTATTCGTAGTCGATCCGGATCCGCGCCGGCGTACCGGTGCCGGACTTCCATCCGTCCACGAACACTTCGGCCCGTGCCGGATCGAGAGCCGCCCTGCGCAGGGAGTTGTTGACCAGCCCCAGCATGGCGTCATAGGTGAACTCACTGTTCGCGACCACCGAATTCCTGAGAGACTCCCGGGCGGTGTCGGTGAGGACCTGCTTGATGTTCCAGGCCCGGCCGAACTCCACGAGCCCCAGGATCAGGAGCAGGAGCACCGGGAAGATCAGGGCGAACTCCACGAGCGCCTGGCCGTTCTCCGACCGCCGCTTGCGAGAGCGTTGGCGCTGCGGTCCCTCGGCCCAGCGCCTGGCGTGATCGCGCCGACCCCTGCGGACGCCGAAACGCCGTCCAGGACGGCGAGAACGGCGATGAGCGTCGCCGAGCGGAGACCGGGATGGGGTCGGTGAGTGGGTAGGCATCAGATCCAATCGATGCTGAGGGGGAAAAGGGGCGCATCGGCCCGCCCAAGGCGCCGGGGACATCCGGGGCTTACCCGGACATCGACCCACGCCCCGGGCGGGGCCGAGATGCGATCCACCTTTAGGAACCCGGCGTGTAGCCCTCGTTCGGGGCCTGCTCGAGCACCTGAGCGATCCGGTCGAAGATCCCGCCGATAGCGTCCCGGAAGACAACCATGACGGCGATGAGACCGACAGAGACGAGGGCCAGGATCAGGGCGTACTCGGTGAGTCCCTGACCGGACTCGTCGTTCCAGAACTTCGCCAACGTAGACTGCATCATTTGCTCCTCCGGCCGTTCGTGGCCGCGTGGGTGGATTGGGGCTGTCCGCGAATCATCTCTCTCACTCACTGGCGACGGACTCTTTTCCCGAGCTCCCTGCGAGAGGCTCTGCTCCTTCATGTGCTGATCCTCCCCGGGCCCGTCCGATTCGAAGTCGTTGCCGCCGTACCGGCGCGACAGCCTGCCGTGTTGGCGCCACAGTCATCGCAACGGGTGTGCCAATCGGGGGATACCGGCAAAAAGCCCCGCAATTCGGGCATTTCGGGGATCACGGGGTGGAGGGCGTGCCAGCCTGGCCCACGGAATCCCTTTCCGCGGTGGGGAATAGTTTTCCGCCCTCGGCCACCTTGCTTCTGGGTCGTGGCGCCCGGTCAACACCGCTGGTGGAGGCCCGGGATTCGGGCCGGGCTCGCCCGCATTGCTCGCCCCCCCCCGCCCCCTGTAGCGTAGGGGACTCCGCGGGACGCCACTTCCACCTGCCCGCCCGACACGGGGAATGACCCATGGGACGTTTCTGCTCGGCCATCACGGCCCTCCTCCTCGCCGCCTCCATGACCCCAGCGGCCTCGGCCGCTCAAGGCGGCCCCGGAACCCGATTCCTTCGCCAACCGGACGTGAGCGCGGAGCACATCGCCTTCGTTCACGCCAACGATGTCTGGATCGTGCCCCGCCAGGGCGGCGTGGCCAGGCGTCTGACCAGCGACGACGGCGCCGAGACCTCACCCGCCATCTCTCCGGACGGGGAGTGGGTGGCCTTCAGCGGCGAGTATGGCGGGAACACCGACGTCTACCTCGTCCCCGTGTCCGGGGGGCAACCGGCTCGCCTGACTTGGCACCCGGGTCAGGACGACGTGCAGGGGTGGACCCCGGACGGGAAGATCCTCTTCCGCTCCTCCCGAGAGGGTGTGCCCACGCGGCTGACCCGCTTCTTCACGGTGGATCCCAGGGGGGGCTTCCCGGAGGCGCTTCCCATCCCGCAGGCCTACCTGGGGGAGCTCAGTGGCGACGGTGCCTTCGTGGCCTATCAGGAGATCGGATTCTGGGACCCGGAATGGCGGAACTACCGGGGCGGCCAGGCCCAGCCGATTCGCGTCGTGTCCACCGACGACTGGGCGCTCCAGACCCCGTCGTGGGAAGGCGAACGGCAGATGGACCCGGCCGTCATGGACGGCGTGGTCTACTACATGTCCGAGCGGGACTGGGCCAGCAACGTCTGGGCATACGACCCCGCCACCGGCAACGACCGGCAGCTCACCTTTCATGCCGACTTCGACGTGAAGAGCCTGGGCGCCGGCGGAGGCGTGGTGGTCTATGAACAGGCCGGCTACCTGCACGAGCTGAATCCCCGCACCGGAGAATCCCGCCAGCTGGTGATCCACGCCGCAGCCGACCAGAATTGGGCGCGCGCCCGCTGGGAGGAGGTTCAGGGGAACGATCTGGACAGCCCCGCGATCTCCAACAACGGGAAGCGGGCGCTCTTCGAGTATCGCGGCGAGGTCTTCTCGCTCCCCGCCGAGGCGGGAAGCTGGCGAAACCTCACGCGGCACTCCGGTGTGGCCGACCGCTATCCCACCTGGTCGCCCGACGGGTCCCAGGTCGCGTGGTTCAACGATGCGTCGCCCGCCGATGCCG
Organism: Gemmatimonadota bacterium; assembly: GCA_039586075.1. Taxonomy (GTDB): domain Bacteria; phylum Gemmatimonadota; class Gemmatimonadetes; order Longimicrobiales; family Gaopeijiaceae; genus Gaopeijia. Next base: position 51,834 of record JBDHLC010000005.1, read on the forward strand.
GACCCGGGGAATACGGCCTCGTCATCGCCGACGCCGACGGAGCGAACCGCCGGCGAATCGAGATCCCCGATGCCACCTTCTACTTCCGTCCGCGCTGGTCGCCCGACGGCGCCCGCATCGCCTTCACCGACACCGATTACCGCGTGAAGGTGGCGGAGGTGGCCACCGGTCGAGTCGTGGACGTGGACGGGGAGATCTACGCCGACCCACGCCGGTCCATCGAGCCTTACTGGTCACCGGACGGCCGTTACCTCACCTACGCGCGACGGCTCGAGAACCTCTTCCGCGCCGTCTTCATCTGGGATTCCCAGACGGGGCAGACCGTGCAGGTCACCGACGGTCTGAGCGACGCGCTCTCCCCCGTGTGGGACACCGGTGGGAAATACCTCTACTTCCTCGCCTCCACCAACTTCGCCCTCAACTCGGCATGGCTGGACATGTCGGCCTACGACCGTCCGGTGACCCGGGCCCTGTACATGGTCCTCCTGGCCGACGACACCCCCTCTCCCTTCCTCCCCGTGAGTGATGAGGCGGCCGCGGACGAAGGCGGCGACGACGAGGGCGGCCGGGGCGGCGAGGATGCGCTCCCCACCGTCACCGTCGACTTCGAAGGGATCCAGGAGCGGATCATCCACGCTCCGGGCGTACCCACCCGGAATCATCAGGGCCTCGTTCCCGGCCCGGCACGCCACGTCTTCGTGGCCGAAGCTTCCTCCGATGGAGGCTTCGGCGGGGGCGCCACCCTGCATCGCTACAACGTCGGGGACCAGGAGGTCACCACCTTCGCCGAGCGGGTCTCGGACGCGGTCACTTCCGGGAACGGCCGCTACGTCCTCTACCGGAGCGGCTCGAACTGGACGGTGGCCGGCGCGGCGGGCCCCCCGCCGCAGGACGCCGGCGGCCGCCTTTCGCTGGACGGCTTGCGCGTTCGTGTGGAGCCACAGAGGGAGTGGGCCCAGATGCTGGCGGACGGGTGGCGCTTCATGCGCGACTTCCTCTACGTGGACAACGAGCACGGCGCTCCCTGGAACGAGGTGTGGGAGTGGTATTCGGACTGGCTCCCGGACCTGGAGCACCGCTCCGACTTCAACCAGCTCCTGGACATGCTCTCCGGGGAGGTGGCGGTGGGGCACTCCTACGTCCGCGGTGGCGACTACCCGGACATCCCGAGCTCCCGCACCGGGCTCCTGGGCGCGGACCTGGAGGTGGTGGAAGGCCACTACCGGATCTCCCGGATCTACACCGGTGAGAGCTGGAACGAAGGCCTGATCGGCCCACTGGCGCATCCTGGCATGGACGTCTCGGAGGGCGACTACATCGTGGGGATCGACGGTCAGCCGCTCCGGGCTCCCACCAACCCCTTCCGTCTGCTGGAGGGGACGGCGGGCCGAACCATCACCATCACCGTCAACGACCAGCCCTCCATGGAGGGCGCGCGTACCGTGGTGGTGGAGCCCACCGGAAACGAGGGCCAGCTGCGGGGCTGGGCCTGGGTCGAGGGGAACCGCCGGAAGGTGGACGAGCTCAGCAACGGTCGCCTGGCCTACGTCTACCTGCCGAACACCGGACGCGGTGGATACACCTACTTCAACCGTATGTACTTCGCCCAGCAGGACCGGGACGGCGCCGTCATCGATGAGCGCAACAACGGGGGCGGTTCCGCCGCGGACTACATGGTGGACGTCATGGACCGGGAGCTTTTCGGTTACTTCAACTCCCGGACCCCGGGGAACCGGCCCTTCACCCAGCCCATGGCGGCCCTCTGGGGCCCGAAGGTGATGATCATCAACGAGCGGGCCGGTTCAGGGGGTGACCTGCTTCCCTATCTCTTCCGCTTCCACGAGGTGGGACCGCTGGTGGGGACCCGGACCTGGGGCGGCCTGGTGCACACGGCCGACACCCCGCCCCTGGTGGACGGTGGTCGCTTCGTGGCGCCGCGAGGAGCCTTCTACGACGTGAACGGCAACTGGGCCATCGAGGGGGAGGGTGTGCCCCCGGATATCGAGATCCACCAGGACCCGGCGTCGGTCATCGCCGGTGGAGATCCGCAGCTCGAGGCGGCCGTGCGGGAAGCGCTCCGCCTGCTGGAGACGGAGGACGTGATCCTCATGCCCGAGCCCGCACCGCCGGTGCGGTACCGGCGCCCGACCCGGCGAGGGGGGAGCTGATCGCATGACCATGCCGTGGAGGAAGGAGTGGCCCGGCCCTCCTTCCTTCACGGCGCCGGAGCTGCGACTCTCGCTCACCTCGAAGGTGGACGTCCCGGCCCACGGCGTCGACCGAGACTCGGCTCGGATCCGTCCCGCACCCTCCAACCAACCGGCCCATTGAGCGAGTTCGAATACATCACCGTCCTCCTGTCCATCATCTTCGGACTCGCCATGTCGCACCTGCTGCGGGGGCTGGGGGTCGCCGTCCATCAGGAGCGCGGACAATGGGACGTGGTCCACACGCTCTGGGTGGCGAACGCCTTCCTGCTGCTGGCATTGAACTGGTGGGTGACGTTCGGATTCCAGGCTTTCGCCGAGGAATACGAGGCCGCCCAGGTGGCGCAGGGGATCACCACCCCGAACTTCTGGACCATCGAGCTCTTCCTGACGCTCCTTCTCTGGGCCGTCTTCCTGTACATGCCCTCCGTCCTGCTATTCCCGCCGGACCGGCGTCCGGAGGAGAGCTACAACGCGGTCTTCCACCGGAACCGATTCTGGCTCATGGCCACCCTGATCGGCTTCCTCCTCATGGACATCGCGCAGACCGCCTTCCGGAGGGCGCTGCTCGATCCGTGGTACTACCTCCCCTTCGTGGCCCACTGGATCATCCTGCTGTTCGTGGCCATGCGGGTCCGGAGGCGCTCGGTCCAGAAGTTCGTGGCCTGGTGGATCTTCGGCTCCACCATCATCTGGTCCCTGGGGGTGCGGCGGGTCCTGGCACTGCTCTGATCCGTCGGCCGTCCGGCACCCTCGGGGGTGCGGACCGGAGACCACACAGGCCCCCGGTCGGGGGCCTGTCACCTCGAGCTACTCCTCCTCAACTACCTCTGGTCGGGGAACTGGAGCAGGCCGGCAGGCACCCACCGCGGATCCCCCTCGAAGGTGGGCTCGGCGGTGATCTGCCGTGCAGCGCCCCCCGTGAAGGGCACGATGTAGAGGTCCCAGTTCCCGCTGCGTGAGGAGCCGAACGCCACCCATTCGCCGTCGGGGGAGACGCTTGAGACCAGGTCGATTCCAGGGTCGTTCGTCAGGTTGCGCACCGTTCCCGACGCCAGGTCCAGATGGAAGATGTCGGTCCCCACTCCCACCCGGTTCGAGTCGAACAGGATGCCGCTTCCATCCGGAAGCCAGAACGGGTGCGCGTCATTGCTGTTCCCGTCCGTGAGCACCCGCCGCTCACTTCCGTCCAGGCGCATGAGCACCAGATTCTGCCGGCCCTCGGGCCCCTCTCCGAACACGACCCACTCCCCGTCCGGGGCCACTGCGGGCTGCGCCTTTCGAGCACCGTCGTAGCTGATCCTCTCCGGCGTGCCGCCGGAGAGGGCCCGCACGAACAGGTCCATCCCTCCCTCCACCGGGGCGGCGTAGACCAGCGTCTCACCATCGGGGGCGAAGGCCGGCGGCTCATCCGATGCGGGATTCGTTCCCAGCCGCGCCGCGATGCCGTCCGCCTCGGGGCGCAGCCCGTACAGCGCCGCGGGCGCTTCGATGTCCGTCAGAAAGACCAGTCCGGGCCCTTCCGGAACCCACCGGGGATTGTAGTCCGCGGCCCCGGTGCCCAGGATCCGGCGTGCCCGAAAGGAGCCGGTGCGGAAATCGTCCGCGGCGATCAGGAACAGGTCACCATTCCCGCTCCGATCGGAGTAGAAGACCAGGTCCCAATCCGGGAAGGGCACCTCCGTTTCCGGGCCGGCCTCTCCGCACGCCAGGATTCCCAGCGCCACCGAGGCCAGGAGGGGCCGCCGGCCCCACATCGAGGCCCGGGGCGCGTGTCCAACACCGCGCGGCTTCACGATCCGCCCTCCGGATGGTAGGGCGCACCGAAGCGAAGGAGCGTGGAGGTCACCACCCCACCCGGAGAGACGGTCACCAGGTAGAAGCGGTCGTACTCCATCTCGTCGATGGGGGAGACCGGATCTCCACCCAGCGCCTCGACCAGCGCCGGCGTCGTGTTGGAGTGGCCCACGACGAGGTGGTGTCCCGGGGTGCTCCGCAGGAGCTCCGCCGTTCGGGCCATTCCCTCGCCCCGGGGGTCGTACAGCTCCAACGTGAGTCCATGGTCTTCTGCCGTGGGGGTGGCGGTGGACACCGTGCGGCGGAAGTCCGTGCTGAAGATCCGCGTCAATGGGGCGTCGGCGAGGAGGCGAGCGAGCTCCAGCGCCCGGGCCTGTCCCGCCGGGCTCAGCGTCGGATCCCGGGGATCATCGGTGGCCCGCTCCGCATGGCGTACCAGGTAGATGACGCTTGCGGCGGAGTCCGTCCCCCGGGAGTCGGTGGGCCCCGTGGACCGGTCCTGCGCCGCTACCGGTGCTCCGCACACCAGCAGCAGCACCAGCGTGAATGCCCTTCCCATCCCTCCTCGGGTCCTTCCCATCGTCGTCCTCCTCATGGTCCTTGGGTCTCCACGGGCTCCACCGGGGTGAGGAGACCCGCTATGGTGTCCCGCAGCTCCCGCGATCCGTAGGGCTTGGGGAGGAGGGGGACACCCCACACCGCCTCCACTTCCTCCGCCGGTTCAACATTGCCGGTGCTCAGCAGGACACGTGCACCTGGATCCATCTTGCGAATGGCCATCATGGCCTGGAACCCGTCCATCCGGGGCATCGTGATGTCCAGCATGGCCAGGTCGATCTCTTCGATCCGGTCCCGATACACGTCCACTGCCTCCTGCCCATCGGCCGCCTCCAGGACCCGCAGCCCCATCTCCTCCAGCATGGCCCTGCAGACGCCCCGCACCGCACGGTCGTCGTCCGCCACCAGAACGGTCCCTGCCAGCGACGCCCCATCCTCCACCGTGGGCACCGGTTGTGCCAGGGTCTCAGCCCGTTCGGTCACGGGAAGGGTCATTCGGAAGCGAGCTCCCTCCCCGGGCGAGGTCCGCAGCTCCATGCACCCGCCATGGGAGCGGACGATTCCCAGGACCACGGACAGACCGAGCCCCCGACCGACCTGCTTCGTGCTGAAGAAGGGCTCGAAGATACGGACGCGGAGGTCCTCGTCCATCCCCGGCCCGTCGTCCTCCACCGTCAAGTGCACAAGTGTCCCCCGGGGAAGGGGAGAATCACCGGAGACCACGTCCGCCTCGACGATCTCCGAGCTCGTCATGGTTCCCGTGCGGACGTTTATGCGCCCCCGGCCCTCGGGGAGCGCGTCGGCCGCGTTGGTCAGGAGGTTCAGCACCACCTGACGGATCTGGGTGACGTCCCCCCACACCGGCGGCACTTCGGCCGCCGGCAGGATCTTCACCTCCGCGTCCTTGGGGAAGGAGACCCCGAGCAGCTCACCCATCTCCGTCACGACGTCGTTCAGATCCACCACACCGGCCGAGACCTTCCCACGACCGGCGTAGGCCAGGATCTGCCGGCACAGGTCGGCCGCGTGACGGGAAGCCCGGAGCACCTCCGCCACGTGGTCCCCGGCCGGATCGTCCACAGGGAGCCGTCGCTCCACCAGATCGGCGTTCCCCATGATGGTGGCCAGGAGGTTGTTGAAGTCGTGCGCGATGCCACCGGCCAGGACGCCGAGGCTCTCGAGCTTCTGCGCCTGGTGCATGCGTTCGCCCATGATCCGTCTCTCCTCCTCCGCGGCCAGCCGGGCTCCCGCCACCTCCTCCCGGTCCTGGACCACGCCCGCCAGGATCAGGGACGTCAGCACCACCACCACGAGGAACACGGAAAACAGGACGAGAGTCAGGGTCGTGCCCTCCCCCACCAGTGGGCCGCGGCCCAGCGCGGTGCCCACCAACGCGGGGACGAGCAGGAAGAGGTTCGCCAGAGCCGCACCCGGCACCTGGAACCGGAACGCGGCCCAGAGCAGGATCGGGAAGGGAAGATACAGGAAGAAGAGCCCCGGCCCCCGTGGGTCTGGAGATCCGAAGAGCATGGCTCCCACGGTCAACAGCAGGCCCCCGATGAGGAGGGCCTCCCCCGGGCGCGCTCGCACGCGGGCCCCCAGGCCGGCGTAGAAGACCAGCGCCACCGGAGTCACCACCAGGATCCCATTCGCGTGGGTCAGCCACCACCGGAAGGTGACGGACCAGAACGCGTCGACGGCGAACGTTCCGCTCCACACCAGTGAAGAGACGGATACCACCGCGCCCAGGAGTGAGGACAGGCCCGACGCCAGGACGATCAGGGCCACCACGTCCCGCCAGCGGCTCAGCGAGGCAGAGAACCCGATGGTGCTCAGCAGGGACGCGGCCAGCACCGCCTCCGCGGTACTCCCCGCGCCGGTCCCCAACGCTCCGGCGATGGGATCCCCCGAGAAGACCGTCACCAGGGCCTCCGCCGCGAAGATCCAGGGCCAGGCTCGCAGCCCCGCCTGTACGATGAACGCCAACGCCAGGCCGCTGGGGAGCCACACGAGCCGGGTCAGCTGGATGCCCTCCAGGCTGTCCGTCCACAGGGTTGCCAGGGCCAGCAGGACGTACCCGAGGACGAAGACCACCCCACCGCCGATCCTCTCTCCCACCCTGCCGCCCTGGCGGTCCGTCGCCTGGACCTTCATAGGCCGGTGGTCACCCCTCCCATCCAGACCAGCTTGCGGTCCTTCGCGGCCCCTCTCAGGGCCCCCCTGTGATCCGGGTGGGCCACCGCGATGAGGGCGTCGGCCCGCTGACGGAGGTTCTTGCCGAACAGGTCCGCCACGCCGTGCTCCGTCACCACGTAGTGGACGTCGGCGCGTGTGGTGACCACACCCGCTCCCTCCTTGAGCACCGGGACGATCCGCGATACCTCCCCGCCCTTCGCGGTGGAAGGAAGCGCAATGATGGGTCTGCCGTTCGGGGCGCGCGCGGCTCCACGAATGAAGTCCACCTGGCCACCGAATCCCGAGTAGATGTAGGTGCCGATGGAGTCCGAGCACACCTGCCCCGTGAAGTCCACCTCGATGGCCGAATTGATGGCCACCATGTTCTCGTTCTGCGCGATGACGTAGGGATCGTTGGTGTATCGCACCGGGTGGAGCTCGAATGCGGGGTTGTCGTCAACGAAGTCGTACAGGTCGCGGGTGCCCAGCACGAAGGTGGCGATGACCTTGCCCGGGTGAATGCTCTTGCGAGCGCCGGTCAGGAGCCCCTTCTGGTACGCCTTCATCACCCCGTCCGACACCATCTCGGTGTGCACACCCAGGTTCTTCTTTCCCTCGAGGGCTCGCAGGACCGCGTCCGGAATCCCGCCGATCCCGAGCTGCATGGTGGCTCCGTCCGGAACGAGGTCCGCCACGTGACCCGCGATCCGCGTTTCCAGGGGCGAGGGGTCCGTGACGGGGAGCTCCGGCAGCTCGTGGCTCATCTCCACCACGTAGTCCACCTCGGAGACGTGGATGAATGAGTCGCCGAGTACCCGCGGCATGCGCCAGTTGACCTGCGCCACCACCAGACCGGCCGCGGCACACGCCGACTTGGAGGACAACACCTCCACGCCGAAGCTCATGTGGCCGTGCTGATCCGGGGGGGATACCTGGACGAAGGCGATGTCCAAGGGGAGCCGCCCCCGGTGGAATAACTCCGGGATCTGGTGCAGGAAGATCGGGATGTAATCCGACTCCCCGGTGTTCACGGAATGGCGGTCGGCGGGCCCCACGAACAGGGAATTGTGGCGGAACCGCTGGCCCCCGGCCCGTGTGAGCGGGTCCTCCCCCAGCTGGAGGACGTGGACCACCTCCACCCCCTCCACGTCGGTGCGCTGCCCCAGGGCTTCCAGAAAGACCTGGGGGGTTGCAGCGTTTCCGCTCACATAGATGCGGGTATCCGACTGCACGAGGGCCACCGCCTCCTCGGCGGTGAGCTTCTTGCGGTGATACTCCTCCTGCCACGGCATATCTGGATCCCTCCCGGGATTCGATTGCGAAGATCCGGCCCCGTCCTACCGTAATGGGTATGCAGGCGGTGCGTCGGGGGCCAGACCGCAAGCCCTTACCCGGAGGTGTCCATGGATGCGGGTCGTCGGGAGCTGTATCGCGAAGAGACAGGATGGGCCGTCTGGGTCTACCTGCTGTTGTGGAGCGCCATCGGAGGCTCTGCGCTGTCCCTGTTCCTGGGCCAGGGCGACGCCGCGGGGTGGACCGAGCCGGGACGTCTCGGAGCAGCCCTGGGGATCCTGGCTCTCGGAGGCCTGATTCAGCTCCTGTTCGGAGGGCTCACCGTGATCGTGGACCGCGAAGGAATCTCCGCGGGACTCGGGAAGGGATGGCTTCTCAAGACCCGCATCGGATGGCAGGAGATCGAGTCACTGGAGAGCGTCACCTACTCCCCCTTGCGGGAATTCGGCGGGTGGGGACTCCGGGGCGGTCGGAACAAGCGGGCCTGGACCGCTCGCGGGAACCAGGCGGTGGTCCTGCACCTCCGCGACGGTCGGCAGGTCTACCTGGGGAGCGACCACCCCAACCGCCTCGAGTCGCGGATCCGAGGCGCCATGGGCACGGCCGGAGGGCATGGAGCCAGGTCGGACGCCGACTGAGCCGTCGGCTCTGGTGGGAGCTATCCTCCCCGGACCACCCGACCGCGGACCAGGTACTGCACACCCAGCTCGTCCCGGGTGACGCCCACCATGTCCTCTCCTCGAATCCACAGCCCGGACGTGGAGACCGGCCACGGGAGCGCCACCCGGCCAAGGTAGATCCCTTCCGGGTTCAGGACGTCGAATTCGGCGGTGCCCGCTGAGGCATGCTCCTCAACGGGCGTGCGCCCCACCCACAGGTGGCCGGTGTCGTCCACCACGAACGATCCCACCGGCGGCTTCTCGTCCGGGATCAGGGACGGGTCGAGGTCTCCCATGCTTCCGCTCCAGCGCTCCGCAGCCTCGACTCGCTCCGCCGCGCTCACCGGGAGGATCTCGTAGGGGACACGGGCCCTCCGAAGGGTGTCGCCCTCCGGGGAGAGCTCGGTGAACCGGTAGGATTCGGTCAGAAGCGTCCACACGCGTCCGTCGCCGGCGATCCGCCAGATGTGGTTGCCGGCGAAGGGGATCCCCACGGTCATGCGGGCCACCTCGGTGGTGAAGGTCACCGATCGCTCCTCGGCCCGGGGATCCGCGGGGACGGGAAAGGAATCGGCCTCCACCAGGTCGGGGCTGAACCGCACGACCCACGTCTCGTCGAAGGCGCCGACCTGGTCCCACAGCCGGCCCTCCGCGTCCACCAATCCGCCCCAGGGATACCGCTGCACGCCCCCGGACATGCGGTGGCTGGTGAGGAAGATCCCGGCGCTGTCGAACAAGGAGACCCGGACCGCGCGGGGATCCATGATCCACGCCCGACCCTCCGGATCCCAGGCCATCCCTGACGGATTGGCGAACTCGCCCGGTCCTTCCCCGGCGCGTCCCACCGTCCGGACCCACTCGCCTTCCGGCGTGAAGACCCGGATCTCTCCCGCCTGGCTGTCGAAGGCCCAGCTGCGGCCCACGGGATCCACGCTCACGAAGCCGATTCGACCGAAGATGTCGGGCCCCTCCCCCTCCACCGACCCGACACGGCTCACCTCCTCCACCCGCCAGGTCTCCTCGGGACTCCAGCGTCCCTGGGGAGGGTTCGAGACCTCCACGACGCCGGTGGCCGTGGTGTCCACCGTCCCCGGCCACCCGTCTCCGGGCTCGCCGGTGCAGCCGACCAGGACGAAGGAGAGGCTCAGGACGGCGAAGGCAACGGGCAGGCGGAGGTAATGGAACATGGGCTCTCGGGTTGGCTCAGAAGGTGGTCGCGGGCGCCGACGACGGATCTGGCCGACTCCGCGCCCTCGAAGGATCTACGCCCCTTGTGCGGAACGGATCCGTCGACGCATCCACGAGGCCGTCGTTGCGGCCAACTCGTCCAGCACCTGGGAGTCGGTGCGTCCGGATCGCTTGAGGACGTGAAAGCCGTGGTCCGCGCCCGCCACGACGTGCAACGTCGCTCTAGGGCCCAGGCCGTCCACGACGGGTTTCAGCAGGGTCAGGTCGGCCAGCGTGTCGCGATCCCCCTGCAGGAACAGCGTGGGAAGCGACAGGCCCGACAGGTGCTCCGCCCGGGCCACACCGGGCTTCCTGGACGGATGCAGGGGAAATCCCAGAAAGACCAGGCCCCGCACCAGCTCCGTTCCCGACGGCGTGGGGTATAGCCCTCCCTCCGCCCCCGCCGTGGATGTCATGCGCCCGCCCATGGACTTTCCGCCTGCGAAAAGCGGAAGGTCCGGCGCGGTCCGGTGGGCCGCGCGCACCGCCCGCCGCACTGCGGGCACCAGGACCGGGGGGCGGTCGGGAAGCTTCCTTCCTTCCGCCATGTAGGGAAAGTCGTAGCGGTAGGTGGCGACTCCCTCCCGGTACAGCGACTGCGCCACCCCCTCCATGAAGGGATGGCGCATCCCGGCCCCGGCGCCGTGCGCCAGGACCAGCATCGCGAAGGCGTCCGGGGGCTGCAGCAGCAAGCCAGGGTCGTGGTCCGTCAATGGGCCTCCACCGCTCCAGTCCGGTTTTCGCCCCCGTCGGACCCGGCGTCCCGGCTGTCGCCCGACCCGGAGGGATCGGCATCCTCGCCGGCGGCCTTCTTGGTGAAGATCTGGACCACGCCATTCGCGGCCCCCGGACCGAACAGCTCCAGCGCGGCCTCATTCTTGAGTACCTCGACCCGGTCGATCGCGTCCGTATCGAGATCGGCCAACGCGGCCTTGGTGACGCGGATTCCGTCCAGGAAGATCAGCGGACCTCCGGAAAGGGCCACGGACGTCTCGGCCTCCTGCACCATGTACTGCGCCTTGGCGTCCGCAGCGGTCTCTTCCGGCTTGAGAGGCGGCGCGTCCGTATCGCAGGCCAGGAATACCAGGGTGGCCGCAAGGAACGTCGCACCGGCGGCGGCCCACCGGCTCACTCGCTTCGTACCACGCACGATCATCGTCAACCTCCGCTCGAGGAGTGATGGATTGGCGGCCAGGGCCACCCAGGGAAGCATCCGCTCCCGGGGCCGCGTGCCGAGTTCCAGGAGGAGCCGGGCGTACGGAACAGGAGGGACACCCCGCCGCAGGACGCGGCGGTCACAGTCCAGCTCCACCGCGGCACGAAGCCGTCGCAGCTGGAACCAGAGGAATGGATTCCAGGGAAGGAAGGCCACGAAGACGGCCCCGGCCATGAGGAGCGGGACGTCACCGGTGCGCCGGTGCTCCTCCTCGTGGATCATGATCATCTTCAGAGAGCGCCGACCCAGGCGGAGTGCCCATCGCGGAAGGACCACCTGCGATGGGATCCCGGCGATGAGGGCCGGGCCGAAGGTGTCGGAGAGGAGCGCGTCCCCCTGCGGGAGCCGCACCCGTGGCCAGTGGCGGGCCCGCCGCTGAAGCTCCAGCACGCCTCCCACCAGGAGCACCAGGAGAGCGGTGGTCGCCACGACCCAGAGGGGGGCGGCCAGGGACTCCGCGGCGGACAGCACGTCGGGTACGATCGCCCACAGACCGTCCGCCGGAAGCGGGGTCTCCGCGGTGGGCCCCACAGGAAGGGGAACCTGGGTGGGAGCCGCCCCAGCTCCGGCCGCCAGCTTCCCCAGGACGACGGGCAATCCCAGGGAAACGGCCATGGCCACTCCCCAGACCCACCGCGCCGCACCGCCCGCGACGCGCACGACCCACTCCACCAGGAGCGCCGCCGCACTCAAGAGAGCGGCGATGGCCGTCGCGTAGAGCATCCAACGAGTCATGGTCCCGACTCCTCCACCGCCTCGTCCAGGAGGCGGCGCATGCGCTGAAGCTCGCTCTTCGAGACCCGGACTCCGGAGACGAGGCGCGCCAATGCCATTTCGGCGGAGCCCTGGAAGATCTTGTCCACCACACGGCGTAAGGCGTGCTCCCCCGCCATCTGCTGCTCCACCTCCGGGAAGTACCGATAGGCGCGACCCTCCTGTTCGTGCCGCACCATCCCCTTTTCTTCGAGGATCTGGAGAAGCTTGAGCACGCCCGTGTAGCTCGGCGCGTCGGGAAGGGAACCGCGGACCTCCGCCACGGTCCCAGAACCCTTCGCCCACAGGTGGCTCATGATGTCCAGCTCGCGTTCCGTGAAGCTCACGTCCTCCACCCGGTCTCCTCCTGCTGCTCGGTTCCCTTGCAACGCCGTCGCACTCTCGCGTTCCCGGCGCCACTCACCCCACTCGCGCTCCCCCACCAGGTCCACATCGCTACGAATAGCTTCGTACCATACGAAGATCATCGTAATACAACATCACTCGACTGTCTACGACGACCTTCGTAGCCACCGCGTTCCCATGGCACCGAGCGGGGGAAACTCCACCGGTCGCCGGTGTAGCCGTGCCCATGGACTCCCTCACCCACCACCGCCTGAGCCAGGGCAACCACGTCCTGGAATCGGAGACCTTTCTTCCCCTGCCCCGGGACGAGGTCTTTCCCTTCTTCGCCGCTGCCGAGAACCTCGAGCGGATCACTCCGCCGGAGCTGGCCTTCCGTATCCTCACCGAGACACCGGTGGAGATCCATGCGGGCCGGCTCATCGACTACAAGCTCCGCCTCTTTCTCGTGTCCTTCCGCTGGCAGACGCGTATCTCGGTCTGGGATCCCCCGTTCCGCTTCGTGGACGAGCAGCTCCGTGGCCCCTACCACACCTGGGTCCACCTCCACACCTTCGACGAGGTGGAGGGCGGCACGCTCATGCGTGACCGGGTTCGATACCGCCTCCCCTTCCATCCGCTGGGTGGATTGGCCCTCCCGCTGGTCCGGCGCCAGATCACACGCATCTTCCGCTATCGTGGACAGGTCATCCGGGAGCTGCTGCTGGGTGGTGGCTGACCGGCCTCCGATCTCCGGGGACCAGCGGTCGGCGGCCCTTGCTGGACCCCGGACCGGAGGGGGTGCGTCCTCGCTCAGCCCCCCGGCTCACCCCATCTTCCCACATGACCTGTCGTCACTGCATCGACGCCGCCGACCTCTTCGGCGATTCCATGGCCCGTCATGAGTTGAAGCGGTACCGCCGGCGGGGGCCGAGCCGCACCACGCGTCTCCTCCTGGAGGGGCTGCGGCGGCACGAGCTCGAGGGCTTGGAGCTATTGGACATCGGTGGCGGCGTCGGCGCACTCCAGCACGAGCTCCTCGAGAGTGGAGCGCGCTCTGCCGTGGCGGTGGACGCCTCGCCGGCGTACCTGGCCGCAGCGGAGACCGAGGCAAGGCGGCGGGGGCTGGAAGGGCGCGTCCTCTATCGGTACGGGGATGCCGTGGAGCTCGCGGACGACCTGCCACAGGTAGACGTGGTGACGCTGGACCGGGTCCTCTGCTGCTATCCGGACATGCCCGCGCTGGTGGCCGCCTCGGTGGGACGCACGCGGAAGCTGTACGGCCTGGTCTTCCCGAGGGAGAGTTGGTGGGTCCGCATCGGCGTGGCGGCCATCAACCTGATGGAGTGGGCCCGGCGAAAGGCGTTCCGGGTCTACCTCCACGGGGTGTCACGGATCGAGGACGAGACCGCTCGCCACGGATTGGAAACGGCGTACCGCCGGCGGACGTGGCTATGGGAGGTCCGTGTCTTCCGGCGCCCCTCGGAGGCGTCTCCGCCCACTTCGGAAGGGTAGGCCTCCCGTCTGCACGCCCGCTCCGGTCCCCCCCACCGGGACCGTGCTGTGCCCGCGAGGACCCGCCCCCTCAGTCCGCCGCCCCGTGATCCGCCCCGGGCGGCGGCTCCGCCGCCTCCGCCATTGCCTCCCCCGCCTGCCCCTCCACCACCAGCGCTGCCGCCATGTGCCCCGTCATGTTCGTGGCGCTGCGGAACATGTCGGGCACCCGGTCCACCCCCAGCAGGATTCCCAGCCCCGCCATGGGAACACCCACGGCGTCCAGTGCTGGAGCCAGCGTCATGATGCTGGCGCTGGGCACCGGGGCCACGGTGGCGGCGGCGAAGAAGCAGGCCAGGACGGCGCCACCCCAGGCGCCTCCAGGCACGTCCACCTGGAAGAGCCACGCGAGGAAGACCACCGACGCGCCTTGGAAGAGTCCGCTGCCCGCCCGGTTCATGGACGCGGCCAGGGGAAGCACCAGGTTCGCCACCCGCTCCGAGACCCCCAGCGCCGGGGCATCACGCAGCAGGACCGGAAGGGTGGCCACCGAGCTGGTGGTGGTGAAGCCCATGGTGTAGGAAGCCAGCGTCCCCCGGATGAACTTCGCCGGGGAGGTCTTCCCCAGGGTGGCCACCAGCGGAAGATAGACGACGGTCATGAACAGGAAGAGCGCCACCACCACCACGATGACGAGGGCCGCCAGGGACTGGAGGAGCCCGATTCCCAGACGAGCGGCCGCCGGGGCCGCCAATCCGAAGATCCCCACCGGTGCGGTCCAGAGGATCCAGTGCACCAGCTTGATGAAGGCGTCGGTGACGGCGTCCGCGATCCCCACCAGCTGGTCGCGTCGGTCCTCCGCGAGCGTTCCCGCCGCGGCTCCGAAGAGGACGGCGAACACCAGGAGAGGCAGGAGACGCCCCGCGCTGGCCGCCTCGAAGGGGTTGCGGGGCACGAGGCCCACCAGGAAGTCCGTGATCCCGGGAAGATCCACCGCGTCGGGTGACGCTCCACCCGGGTTCGCGACCTCGGGGATGAACTGCAGCGCCAGCCCCATGGCTCCCATCCCGGTGAGGACGCCGATGAGGGTGGTGCCGAAGATGAAGGCCAGCGCCGTCCCGCCGAGTCGTCCCAGGCTGCGCGTGTCACCCAGCCGCGCCACACCCCCGAAGACGATGGCCATCACCAGCGGGATGACCACCATCTGGATGGCGCGGATGAAGAGCTGGCCCAGCGGCTCGGAGCCGGCCGCAAGGGTGTGCAGTACCGGACTCCCGGTGAGCGACGCCGCGAGTCCCAGGGCAAGCCCCAGGACCAGGCCGAGCAGCATGAGGGTGTTGTTCATGGAGGCCGAAGGTATGGACCCCGGCCCCGAATGTCAGGCACGCCTGCGGTGTTGCCGGTCCCGGATCAGACCCCGCCCTCCTCTCGGAGAGCCGCACGGAAGTGGGCCAATGAGGGCATGGCGCGTAAACGTGGATCCGTCACTCCTCGCACCAGGTCACTCGCGGCGTTGCCGCCCAAGAATAGCGGGATCCCTTCCGGGAGCCCCTGGAGCAGGGCGTAGATCTGCTCCCAGACCGCGCTCCGGTCGGCGGGGTTCACGACGCTGATGCCCACGGCGTTGGCCCCAACCGCCCGGCTGGTGAGGAGGATCTCCTCGGGGGGCAGGTCCTCGCCCATGAAGATGACCTTCCACCCTTCCAGACCTGCAGCGGTCGCGGCCAGAAGAGCTCCCAGCTCGTGGCGTTCCCCTGGGAGCGTGCCGACCACGAGGGTGCGTGCGGTCGAGGTCGCGTGTGTCCGCTCCAGCATCCACCCCAGCACCTGCTTGATGACGGCGACCGCCACGTGCTCGTGGGAGGGTCGCAGTCGGCCGGCTCGCCACCCCTCACCGATGCTCACCAGGACCGGAGTCACCAATTCGTCGAGAAAGCGGTCCCCACCCAGCGACACGACTTCGCGCCGCAGAATCTGCTCCAGCCGGAGCGGGTCGAGCTCCTCCACGGCGGACATCGCCTCGCGGAGCCCCGGGGGAATCCCCCGGGCGAGGGCGGATCGCCTCTCCAGCTCCTGCTGCGCGGTTCGATCCTCCTCCACCAGGCTCTCGAGTTCGTCGTGGCTGAGCCCTGCCACTGAGCCGATGGCGCGCCCTGCTTCCGAGGCCCTGCGCAGGAGCAACAGACGCTCCACGTCCGCGTCTGAGTAGAGCCGCTGGCCACCCTCGCTCCGACCGGGCTCCACCACGTGGTATCGACGCTCCCACGCGCGCAGGAGGGTCGGGGTCAAGCCGGACCGCTCGGCTGCGACCCGGATGGGGTGCCTTGGTCGAGTGGGATCGTGAGTCTGAACCATGTGGAGAAGCTACAGCGTCGTCCAGCGTTCGTCAAAATATTTTCTCCACAAACCCTTGACACTTCAAAACTCGATGGTAAGATACCTGTACATTGGTTGGACAAAACCTAACTGGAGAACGATCATGAATCGCTTCGCGCGTTTCGCCGCCGCCCTCGCCGTGGCCGCCGCCTTCGCGGCCGCCCCCGCCTCGGCTCAGATGGAGAAGGACATCGTAGACGTCGCCGTGGAGGCCGGAAGCTTCACGACTCTCACCGCCGCCCTCGAGGCCGCGGGGCTCGTTGAGGTCCTGCAGGGTGAGGGTCCCTTCACGGTCTTCGCTCCCACCGACGAGGCCTTCGCCAAGCTCCCCGAGGGGACCGTCGAGGCACTGCTCGCCGACAAGGAGAAGCTCGTCGCGATCCTCACCTACCACGTGGTGCCAGGTAAGGTGATGGCGGCCGACGTAGTGTCCCTCTCCGAGGCGATCACCGTGAACGGCGCAGCTATCGCCATCTCCACTTACGACGGCAAGGTCAAGATCAACGACGCCACCGTCGTTGCCGCCGATGTGAGCGCCTCCAACGGTGTGATCCACGTGATCGACACGGTGATCCTTCCGGCCGAGAACTGATCCGGAAGCCCCCCTGGCGGTCGGGAACTCAGACCGGACGCGAGGGCGGGGAGGCGGGCTTGGTCGTCCGCTCCCAATGGTCATGACAGGCGGCGGTCGGGGATTCCTCCCCGGCCGCCGCTTCGTTGTTCGCGCCTGGCGGATGCGGGCCTTATCGTCCCGGCATCGACTCCCTCATCCCCTGGACTGGGGCGCTGCCCGGACGATCCTATGCGCGTTGCGACACTCCTCCTTCTTGCCGGCGGCCTCCTGGCCGCCGTGCCCTCAACCGCCTTCTCGCAGGAGGGCACTCCGCGTCCCATCGCCATCGACGACCAGTTCGCCCTGCGGGGGCTCGGATCGCCGGTTCTGTCGCCGGAGGGGGACTGGGTCGCCTACACCGTCTCCACCGCGGACGCCGAGGACGAGTCGTCGGCCACCCGCCTCTGGATGACCCGCACCGACGGGACCGGAGCCCCCCTGGCCATGACCCGCGAGGGTGAGTCGGTGGGATCGCCCGCGTGGAGCCCCGACGGGCGGTACCTCTCTTTCACCGCCGCCCGGGGTGAGGATGCCGAAACCCAGGTCTGGGTCCTCGATCGCCGAGGGGGAGAGGCCTGGGCCCTCACGGACCTAGAGCAGGGGGTGAGTGACTACGTCTGGTCGCCGGACGGGACCCGGCTCGCCCTGGTGATGCGGGATCCGGAGGTCCAGGACTCCACCTGGACGTCGGACCGCCAGAAGCCCTGGGTCATCGACCGTCTCCAGTTCAAGAGGGACCGAGCCGGCTACTTGACCGACGCACGGCGCTCCCACCTCTACGTGTTCGACGTGGAGAGCCGGGAAGTCCGACAGCTCACGGCGGGCGGTCACGACGAGTCTGGACCGGTGTGGTCCCCCGACGGGACCCGCATCGCGTTCACCTCGAACCGGACGGAAGACCCCGACACCAATTCCAACACCGACATCTGGGTGGTGTCGGTGGACGTGGAGGAGCCGGTCACCGAACCCCTGCGCATCACCTCGAACCCGGGCTCGGACTCTTCGCCGGCCTGGAGTCCCGACGGGGGGCGGATCGCCTACGCCACCGTGATTCGCCCCGACCTCATCTGGTACGCCACCACCCACCTGGCCGTGGTGAACGCTGACGGAACCGGAACACAGGTCCTGACCGAGGCCATGGACCGCAACGTCTCCTCGCCGGTGTTCTCGCCGGACGGACGGTTGGTGTATTTCGGCGTCGAGGACTCTGCGGAGAACCAGGTCGCCGCCTACGACCTGGACACCGACCGCACTCGGCGGGTCACCAGCGGGCCCATGAGCGTGCGGGGCATGGATGTGAACCGGCGGGGCCAGATGGTGGCCCGCATCGCCCGCACGGACCTTCCGGGCGACATCTTCCGGTTGGACGGGGTCACGGGCGCCGCCACGGGCCGCGCGGAGGCCACCACATTGCACCGCCTCACCGCCGTGAACGACGACATCCTCTCCCGCCTGACGCTGGGAGAGGTGCGGGAGGAGCGGTGGGAGAGCGACCCGGGCGTGGAGGTGGAGGGATTCGTGCACCTGCCGCCGGACTACGAGCCCGGCCAGCGGTACCCGTTGCTTCTTCGTCCGCACGGGGGACCCGTCTCCCAGTACTCGCACTCGTTCAATTTCGAGGCCCATCTCTTCGCCGCGAACGGGTACGTGGTCCTCACCCCGAATCCCCGTGGTTCATCGGGCTATGGCGAGGAGTTCTCCGCGGTCCTCTGGGCCGACTGGGGGAATCCGGACTTCAGGGACGTGATGGCGGGAGTCGACCACCTCATCGAACAGGGAATCGCCGACGGCGATCGCATGGGGGTCGGTGGGTGGTCGTACGGCGGCATCCTCACGAACTACGTCATCACCCAGACGGACCGGTTCAAGGGCGCCATCACGGGGGCCAGCGAGGTCCTCTACATCTCCAACTACGGCCACGACCACTATCAGCTCCAGTGGGAGGCTGAGCTGGGACTGCCTTGGGAGGGGGACAACCGTGAGAACTGGGAGAGGATCTCGCCCTTCAACAAGGTCCAGGACGTCACGACCCCGACCCTCATCATGGGGGGTGAGAAGGACTGGAACGTCCCCATCCTGAACTCGGAGCAGCTCTATCAGGCCCTCCGGCGGCGAGGTATCCCCACCCAGCTCGTGGTCTATCCCGGCCAACCGCACGGCATCGGGCCCGTCTCCTACCGGCGGGACCGCCACCAGCGTTACCTCGAGTGGTACGAGCGGTGGGTGAAGGGGGCGGGCCGGCCCCCCGTGAGCTGACCGAGGTGGAGCGGGACTAGGGCCTCCTCCACCGATCCACCAGGTAGATCGGCACCAGGACCGAGACGTACGCCGCCAGGTCCCAGGGATCGAAGGTGGAGTCGTACCACTGCAGGAATTGCATCCCCTCCACCGCGAACGCCCCGGCCAGGAGAAGCAGGACGGTTCGCCCTGGGGTGAAGAACCGGGTCCAGGCATTGTCCGCCCAGCGGGTGTAGAGGCCCCGGACCAGGATGTAGGTCCACGCGGGCCCCGTCATGTCCAGAACATAGCCGCGCCAGAAGGACCCCAGATCCAGCCAGTTCGTGGAGAGGCCCGTGACGGCCAGGACCACGAGGGTCGCCGCCCACCATGGCGCCGCGCGGTCGTGCGCGAGGCGGGGGTCCAATTCACTCACGTGCACCTCCTTGGCGGCACATCGGTGTCCATCCCTGGCACGTCCGCTCCGGGCCATGCATCAGGATGGCTCGGAAGAGGCGATCCGTCGACTGCCTCCGGCGTGGGAAGCGCGCCCGCAGGACGAGGGGTTTGACACCCCTACCGGCCCAGTCCAGCTTGACTGCGCGCACGATGCGCGCGTTCCGCCCCCCTTCCCAGCGGCCCATGCACTCCGGCACCACCATCGCCCACTACGAGGTCGGGAAGCTCCTGGGAGAGGGAGGGATGGGGGAGGTCTACCAGGCCCGAGACGTCCGGCTGGACCGGCCGGTGGCCCTGAAGTTCCTTGCTCGTCGCTTCGTGGCCGACGAGGAGGCGAAGACCCGGTTCATTCGCGAGGCCAAGGCCGCGTCCGCCCTGGACCACCCGAATATCTGCACCATCCATGACATCGGGGAGACTGCGGACGGCGAGCTCTACCTGGTCATGGCCTTCTACGAAGGTCGGACGCTGGACCAACGCCTGAAGGACGAGCGCTTTTCCATCGAGCGATCGGTTCGGATCCTCCAGCAGCTCGCCCGCGCGCTCAAGCGGGCACACGAGGGCGGGATCGTCCACCGGGACATCAAGCCGGCGAACACCATGGTGGGCGACGACGACGCCGTGCGCCTGCTGGACTTCGGCATCGCCAAGCTCCAGTCGGCCCACACCATGACACAGACCGGCACCACCCTGGGCACGGCGGCGTACATGAGCCCGGAGCAGGCGGGAGGCGAAGCCGTGACTACCGCCTCGGACGTCTGGTCGCTGGGCGTCATCGGGTATCAGATGCTGGCGGGCCGCCGGCCCTTCGAGGCCGGCCAGCCCCTGGCCCTGCTGAATCGCATCCTGACCGCGGACCCGGAGCCCATCCGACAGGTCGCCCCGCAGGTTCCCGAGACCCTGGCGGCCGTGATCCAATGCGCCCTCGCCAAGGACCCCGCGGACCGTTTCCCGGACGCCGGAGCCTTCCTGGACGCCCTGGAGGCCGCCGCGGACATGGACACGGGCTCAGCGGCTCCCTCGAGGAGCCCCCGTGAGACCGCGTCTCGGAGCGGGTACCGCCGCTGGGCCACCGTCACCGGAGGCGCCGCGGTGGTGGCGGCCGCTCTCGCAGGGCTCTGGTTCGCGACCCGTGCTCCCTCGCCTGGAACGGCCGGGGCCACCGCGGACGACGAGGACGTCGTGGCGATCCTCCCCTTCACAGTGACCGGGTCGCCCGAGCTCGCGTATCTCTCCGAAGGGCTCATCCACCTGGTGGGCGGACGGCTGGACGGCGCTGGCCCCATCCGGATCGTCGACCCCCGGGCTGTTCTGGGGCAGGCTCGGGACCTCGACCTGGCCACGCTGGACCTTGCCGGCTCGGCTGAGCTGGCCGCCACCGTCGGCGCGGGGCGCTTCGTCACCGGCCAAGTGGTGGGTCTTCCGGATCGTCTCAGCCTCTCGGCCCGTCTCTACAGGATCGGCCCGGCCATGGAGGAGCCGCCGGTGGTCACGGTGGAGGGGAGCGCCGACGACCTCTTCGCGCTGGTGGATCAGCTCGCCACCCGGCTCCTGGAGACCTCCATGACCGGGGCCAACGCGCGGATCCAACAGCGCGCGGCCCAGACCGCGGGATCTCTGGAAGCCACCAGGGAGTTCCTGCGGGGTGAGCAGTTCCACAGCCGAGGGCAGTTCGACAGCGCCTCCGCCGCGTACAACCGGGCCCTGGACTCGGACTCCACGTTCGCGCTGGCCCATCTCATGAAGAGCATGAACAACGCGTACACCTACGACACGGACGACTACGTCGCGGCCGTGAAGGCCATGGAGTACGCGGAAGGGCTACCCGAGCGGGATCGTTCCCTGATCCAGGCCTTCCTGGACCAGCAGGCGGGCCGGCTCGAGGAAGCGGAACAGCAGTTCATCGCCCACCTGAAGCGGTATCCCGACGAGGTGAAGGCTCTGCTTCAGCTGGGCATGCTCTACCAACGGTCGAACCCGCGGTGGGGTCGCCCCATCGACGAGGCCGCTGCCTACTACGACCGGGTCCTGGAGCTCGAGCCGGAGAACGTGCCCTCCCTCCACCGAGGAGCCCGGCTGGATGCGGTCATGGGGAGGTACGACCGCCTCGAGGAGCGCGCCCGCACGCTGGAACGGGTCGCGCCCGGATCCGAGTGGGCCGTTGACGCCGCCACCATGGCCGCCTTCGCCCGGAACGACCGCGACCGCATCGATGAGCTGGCGGTCGACTTCGCGAGCCGGTCCCTGCTGGTCCGACTCTACGCGGTCTACAACGCCATCCGGTTCTCGCCCGACCCGTCCGACGCGGATCTGCTCCTGGAACGGCAGGCCACGGGCACGCTGAACACGGAGACCGGCCTGCCGGAGAGCCTGGTACTGGGAGACGATCTCAGCATCGTTCTCGTGGTCCTGGCCGACCTGGTCCAGGGGCGCTATGGCCAGGTCCAGGACTTCCTCACGGATCCCGGTCGCCGGCGGACCGCCGTGTGGGACATCTGGAACGCCGAGCTGGCGGTCGCGGACCTGTTCCCCCTGGACGCGGCCTTGCTGGAGGAGTTGCTGACCCAGGTCCAGGCGGTGGATCCCGGGGAGCGGATGCGGAATCCCTTCGAACCGCTGCACGACATCTTCACCCCCGCCGTCGGTGCCTTGGAACGAGACGTCGCCGCCGCCAAGCTCCTGGGCCGTCTGGGCCGGTACGAGGAGGCCTGGGCGATCCAGCGCGACATCGAGTCGCGCCCCCCCTTCGAGGCATTCGAGTCCCTCAGGGAAGACGTGGCCGGCGGGCTCGCGGCGGATCTTCTTCACCTCCAGGGCGACGACGCACGCGCCCTCGAGATTCTCCGCTCACTTCCCTTCCAGGTTCCCAACACCGCCACGTCCCTCTCCATCACCACGGGAAGCCACGCGCGCTTCCTCCGTGCGGAGTTGGAGATGGAGTCGGGAGATCCCGAGGTGGCGCGGTATCTCTTCGAGGGGCTCGTCCACAGCTTCAGCCCGCCGGACAAGCTCTTCCTGGCCCCCGCCTACGAGCGACTGGGCCAGATCCACGAGGCCGCGGGTCGACGCGACGACGCCGTCTACTACTACGAGAAGCTCGTTCAGGCCTGGGAGGGAGCCGACGCGCCGCTGCAACCACGAAGGGATGCGGCACTCACGCGGCTCGACGCCCTCGGGGCCGCGGACAGGCCCTGACCCGGCCGCCTACCGGACCCGCGCCCGGGCCCAGACCGGTAGGTGGTCGCTGGTCCCCTCGTTGTCCATCACGGTCCCCGAGGCGTCGAACCACACCGGGACCAGGCCCCGGTAGAGGATGTGGTCCACCCGGGAGAACCAGATGGTGCGGGGCCCCTCGCGGGTAGGCCAGCGGTAGCCCTCCGCCACCGCCAGCTCCGGGAGCGATCCGCTGTTGAGGTCGCCACCGATGATGACGAGAGGGAAGGGCTCCGCGTCCTCCAGCACGCTGAGGAGCTGCTCCGCCCGCTCGTCCGGACCCTGGTTCAGCGGAGTGGCCAGGTGAACCGAATAGACACGGACCCTGGCCTCACCCACCCGGACGGTGACGGCGGTGGCGGTGCGGCGCGTGTTCCCGAAGAACGACTCGTGGGGAAGGAGGATCTTCGCGTCGTCCTCGATGGGCCAGCGGGACAGGACCGCGTTCCCGAAGTCCCGCCCGTTCCGGAGCGTGGCCGGGTAATAGACCCAGCCCATGCCGAGAGCCTCGGCGATTCGTCTCGTCCCCTGGGCATCCATCTCCTGCAAGAGGAGGAAGTCGGCCTCCGCCAGCCGGGGATTCTCCTGGATCACCCGCAGCGCCCCGTCCACGTCCTGGCCGAGTTCGATGTTGAACGACGCCGCGTGAAGGGTCACGGGTGCGCTGGCCACGTGGGGATCCACCTCCAGGGCGCCGGCATGCCGAGGACCCGCGGGGTCCATGTAGTTCTGGGTGTGGAGACAGCCCGTGGCCCCGAGCACGAAGACGAGTGCCAGGGCTCTCTGGAACGCTGCGTTGGGCCGCTTGAGAGCGGCGAGCTGTTGGACGAGAGCCATCGACCGACGGTGAGGGGGCGTTTAGTCGACAGTGTATACCCGCGGCGCGGGCGCTTGAGCCATCCTCGTGACCGGAGCGGCCGGGGCTCCACTCCATCCCTCGAGCAGCGGGATCGTCCCCGGCGCCGTGGCCACCTCCCCCCCGCACAACGCCTGGATCCCCGGGGGAGTTTCCCCACGAGTCGCCCCGGACTCCTCCCTCCTGCTGCGGCCCGGCCCGGGGCGTTGATTAGAACTGATGTAGTCTCACACTGACCCGGGTCGGCCGACCCCGCGGGGTGTCCCTCTCCGCCCGGGGGAGGCATTTCTATGGTCGAGATCCGGATTCATGGACGTGGTGGCCAGGGTGGAGTGACGCTGGCCAAGCTCATCGCCACCTCCCGCTTCCTCAGGGGCGACTCGGTGCAGGCCTTCGGGCTCTACGCGGCCGAACGCTCCGGCGCACCGATCCAGGCGTTCTGCCGGTTCTCCCCCGAGCCCATCACAGACCGGAGCCTGATCTACGAGCCGGACCACGTCATCATCCTGGATCCAACGCTGGTGGGCACGGCCGTAACGAAGGGGCTGAAGCCCGGCGGATGGATCCTGGTGAACACGGACCTCCCGCTGGACGAAGTGGCCTCCGACTTCCCTCACAACCGGGTGGCCGTGCTGGACGCCACCTCCATCGCCCTGGAGAACCGGCTGGGCACGAAGAGCGTGCCCATCGTGAACACGGCGCTCTCGGGAGGGGTGGCGCGGATCCTCGACCTTCCTCTCGAGGACGTCCTGGCCGGAATGGAGCACCTGGGATTCGGGGGTGGGAACGTCACCGCTGCCCGGGCGGCGTATGACTCCGTGGAGGTGAAGGATGCCGTCGCCACCGACGTGGAGCCGCCATCCGCCCGCCCCGGGCCCGCTGAGCGGGGTGCCTCCTTCGTGGAGGGCGCCGGGGGAGACCTCCCCGGCATCAAGACGGGGAGCTGGGCCACCGCCCAGCCGCGCCGCCAGCAGTACGTGCCGCCCTGCAATCACATCTGCCCTGCCGGGAACGACGTGCAGGGCTTCCTCCACGCGCTGGCGCAGGACCGTGTGGACGATGCCCTGGAGCTCCTCCTCCTTACCACGCCCTTCCCGTCCGTCTGTGGCCGGGTCTGTCCGGCGCCGTGCATGGCCCAGTGCAACCGCACCGAGCTGGACGAGGCGGTGAACGTGCGACAGCTCGAGCGTCTCGCCGGCGACGTGGGGCGGGTCAAGCTGGAGAGACCCGATCCACGGCCCCAGCGGATCGCCATCGTCGGGTCCGGGCCCGGCGGACTCTCGGCGGCCTATCAACTGGCCCGTTTCGGGTACGGCGTAACCGTCTACGAAGGGGCTCCCGAGGTGGGCGGCCTTCTCCGGAATGGGATCCCGGACTTCCGCCTGCCCGGAAAGGTCCTGAACCGCGAGATCGACCGGATCACCGACCTGGGTGTCCAGGTGGTGACGGACCACCGGGTGGACCGAAACCGGCTCATGGAGCTGGCCCGGGCGTACGACGCGGTTCTTGTGGCAACCGGTCTCCAGGAGCTCCGGGATCTACGGCTCGGGGTGGGAGGATCCGACATGGTCCTCCAGGGCATCGACTTCCTGGACCAGGTGAAGCACGGCCAGGTCCGGATGGATGGCGAGACCGTGGTGGTGGTGGGGGGCGGGAACACCGCCATGGACGCGGCTCGCTCGGCCCTGCGGGTGGGAGCCCGCGAGGTACGGGTGGTCTACCGGAGGACTCGCCACGAGATGCCGGCCATCGCCGAGGAGATCGAGGAGGCGCTGGAGGAGGGGGTGATCCTGCACGAGCTGGTTCAGCCCATGGCGCTCCACGCCGAAGCGCAGGCGGACGGCGACACGGGGATCCACGGTCTCCAGTGCGTTCGCATGCGCCTGGGTGAGCCGGATGCGTCGGGACGCCGACGCCCGGTGGAGGTCGAGGGCTCGGACTTCAGCCTCCCCTGTACGCGGATCATCCTGGCGCTGGGGCAATCCCCGGACATTAGCGTATTCCCCGAGGGGACCGAGGTGCGGGAGAAGGGGGACTTGTTGGGGCTACTGGAGCATCCGGTTTTCGCCGTGGGAGATCTGGCCACCAACGACGGTACTGTAGCCGGCGCCATCGGGAGCGGTCGCCGCGCCGCCCTCCACATCCACCAGACGTTCACGGGCGAGATCATCGAGGCCGGAGACCAGACCCGGGTCCGGTCGGACGTGGAGCTCTGGAACGACGAGGTCATCCGGTCGGACGCCCTTCGCATGCACCTCTTCGAACGCACCCCGGGACAGGAGGGGGACGCGGTTCCCCCCGAGGATCGGCTCGACGATTTCCGGGAGATCCACTCCGGGCTCCCCGACACCGCCGAGGCCCGTCGCTGTCTCTCGTGCGGGGTCTGCAACGAGTGCGACATCTGTGTCACGTACTGCCCCGAGGGGGTGCTCAAGCGGGTGGGGCATCAACTGGTGTTCGACTACGCCTACTGCAAGGGCTGCGGGATCTGCGTCACCGAGTGCCCCCGCAACGTGGTATTCATGAGCCACCTCTAGGACTGCCCGGGCTCCGGCTCGCCTTGGCGGGAGTCCCCGCCGGCACCGACCCAGGGAGGAATCGAGATGCCGAAAGAGATCGTCACAGGGAATCACGCCGCCGGGTTGGCGCTGAGCATGGCCGGTGAGGCCAACCGCTTCGGTCTGGGAACGGCCGCCGGGATCTATCCCATCACCCCGCAGACCGAGATCGTGGAGCGGGTGGCCGCCTTCCCCTTCTCCAAGGGCCGCGTCGTTCCGGTGGAGAGCGAGCACTCGGCCATGGGTGTGACCATGGGCGCCTCCTTGGCCGGCGCGCGGGCGTTCACGGCGTCGTCCTCCAACGGGCTGGCCTACATGGTGGAGAACATCATGGTGGCCGGCTTCTACCGTCTCCCCGTCGTCATGGTGGCGGTGAACCGCACCCTGGGCCCGCCATGGAACATCTGGGCGGACCAGGGCGACAC
Source organism: Gemmatimonadota bacterium (assembly GCA_039586075.1). Lineage (GTDB taxonomy): Bacteria > Gemmatimonadota > Gemmatimonadetes > Longimicrobiales > Gaopeijiaceae > Gaopeijia. The sequence goes on from JBDHLC010000005.1 coordinate 78,272, forward strand.
CCTCATGCTGCGGGACTTCCCCTGGATTCAGCTCTACGCCCAGGACAATCAGCAGGTGGCGGACCTGACCCTCCTGGCGTTCCGACTGGCCGAGGACCCGCGCATCCTCCTTCCGGTTCTCGTGTGCATGGACGCGTTCATCGTCTCGCACACACAGATGGAGACGGAGTTGCCGACCCAGGAGCAGGTCGACCGCTACCTGCCCCCGCTGGACCTTCCACACAGGATGGATACCGCCGACCCGAAGACGCTCGGCGGGCTCGTCTGGCCCGATGCCACCGTCTCTCTCCGGAAGGAGATCCACGAAGCCTTCGAGCGCGTCCCCACCGTCTTCCAGGAGTGCCGGGACGCCTTCCTGGACGTCTTCGGTCGGGATCCGGCGGACGCCGTGGAGGGATTCCACACCGATGACGCGGAGACGGTGCTGGTGGCCAGCGCCACCATCGCCACCACGGCCGGAGAGGTCGTGAAGGCGCGCCGGTCGAGGGGCGAGAAGGTGGGCCTCCTCACCATCCGGATGTTCCGTCCCTTCCCCACCGAAGCGTTGGTGGCGGGCTGCGCCTCGGCAACCCGCCTCGGCGTCCTCGACCGCGACTACGCGGCGGGGATCGGTGGGATCTGGGCACAGGACGTACGCGCGGCCCTTTACGGGCGCCGCGACGACCTGCTGGTTCAGGGCTACCTCACCGGCATCGGCGGGGGCGACGTGACGGTGGAGCGGATCGATGAGGTGCTGGAAGACCTGACCCAGAGAGAGCTTCCCGGGGACCCCGTGTGGATCGGCCTCCAGGAGCGGGCTCCGGTCCCGGCAGCGACGCCTCCCAGGGCTCCCGTGGTGACGCCACCGCCGGCTTCCTCCGGTGGAGGTCCCACCCCAGATGCACCCCGATCGTCCGAACACGCGGAGGCCACGTCATGACCTCGACCCCGCTACCGGTGAACGTCACCGGACCCCGCACCGTCGCCCCTCTAAGCTGCGACCCGCTGCTTCGTCCCGGGAACACCAACTGCGGTGGGTGCGGGATGAGCATCGGGCTCACCTGGCTCGGGAATGCCCTTTCCGACCTCGACCAGAAAGCCCAGCTGGCGATTCCCGCGTGCTGCGGCGCCGTGACCGCCGGTGCATTTCCCACCACGAGCTACGCCATGCCCACCGTGGCCACCACCTTCGCCGCGTCCCCGGCGGTGGCCTCGGGACTGGCCAGCATCCGGGACTTGAACGACTCGGGGCACCAGGTGATCTGTTGGGCTGGCGACGGCGGTACCTACGACATCGGATTCGCCACGCTGTCGGCGGCGGCGGAGCGAAACGAGAACATCCTGTACATTTGCTACGACAACGAGATCTACGGGAACACCGGCGGACAGCGCTCGTCCGCGACCCCCCCCGGCGCCCGCACCACCACGACGCCGCACGGGAAGTCCGAGACCAAGAAGGACGTGATGTCCATTCTCGCGGCGCACGGCATTCCCTACGCCGCCACCCTGTCGGTGGCTCATCCAGACGACTTCAGGCGAAAGCTCCACACGGCCCTGACCACGCAGGGGATGCGCTTCCTGCTCATGCACTCCCCCTGCCCCACCGGGTGGAAGTCCGAGCCTGCGGAGTCGGTGCAGCTGGTCCGGTTGGCCGTACAGAGCGGTCTCTTCCCCCTGTTCGAGGTCTTCGACGGGAAGCGGTGGAGGATCAATGCCGAGCCGGAGTGGTCGGACCCGGCGGAGTACTTCCGGAGGCAGCGCCGCTTCCGTCCCGAGGAGGTGGACCTGGACGCAACCCGGAGGTGGGCGCGAGACCGGTACGAGCTACTGACGGTGCTGGCGGGCGCCTTCCCGGCGTAGGGGAGGCCGCTGGCCCTCCATCGAAACTTCCGCCACTCCCTCCTCGTCATTACTATTCGGATGTAGAATAAACGGTATCCGAATGGGGGTGAGGGGATGTCGGATCAGTCGCTGGCCGAGTTCGAGCTGTTCGTCATGCTGGCCGTGGCCCGGTTGGAGGAAGCCTACGGGGCGCGGATCCGCAAGGAGATCGAGGAGCGTACGGGCCGGACCGTGTCCATCGGGGCCCTGTACGCCACGCTGGCCCGCCTGGGGGAGAAGGGGCTTCTCACCTTCCGCCACTCCGACCCCCGGCCCGTGCAGGGTGGCCGCTCCCGGAAGTTCTGCTTCCTCACACCGGACGGCCGGGACGCGCTGCACCTAGCGACGGAGCGCCTGGCCCGGATGACCGACGGGCTCGACCTGGACGACGTGCAGGTGGAGACCCGATGAACGCCCCCTGGATCTGGCGCTGCCTGGTGTCCTGGGCCGCCCCCGGGCAGGACCGGGCGGCCATCCTCTCCGACCTGGAGGAGGATTTCGAGGCGATTCGTGACACGGAGGGGCAGTGGCGAGCGCGACGGTGGTACCGCGGCCAGGCGCTCCGGTCCCTGGTCCCCCTCCTCCGGCTCCGGCTTCGCGTCGGCGCGAGGCAGGTGGCCGAAGCCCGGCGCGAGGGCGTCGTGGGCGACCTGGCGCGGGACCTCCAGACCGGCGTGAGAGTGCACGCCCGGGCCCCGCTGGTCACCTCCGTGATCGTGGTGTCCCTGGCGCTGGGAATCGGGGCCACCACCAGCGTTTTCTCCTTCTCTCGGAGCATCCTCTTTCCGGGACACGGCGGCGTCGAGAGGACAGAGGGATTCGTGAGCCTCTACACCAGTGACGATGGAGGCCAGCCCTTCGGTACCACGTCGTTTCCGGACTACCTGGAGATCCAGGAGGCGGTGCCGGGGCTCGAGTCGGTGGCCGCCGTGCGCCTCGGCGTGGTGGAAGCCGTCCAGGACGGCGAGGCGCAGAGGTTGATCGCCGAGCTGGTAACCGGGGAGTACTTCCCTCTTCTGGGCGTGTCCCTTCCGCTGGGGCGGGCCTTCGCCGACGAGGAGACGCGATTCGGCGACGCGCACCGCGTCGTGGTGCTGGGCCATCACGTGTGGACGGGCCGGTATGCCGCCGATCCCGGGATCCTGGGCCGCGAGGTCATCCTGGACGGGGAGCCCTTCGTGGTGGTTGGGGTGGCTCCCGAGTCGCTTCGCTCCCGGTTCCTGCAGCTGCGGGTCGATGCGTGGATCCCCCTCGGCATTCCCGGTGGCACCTACCACGCCACGGAGTCGGAGCTCACCAACCGCCGGGACCGGGAGTACATCGTGGTGGGCCGATCGGCCCCTGGGATCTCGGGTGAGCAGCTGCAGGCCCAGCTGGACGGGCTGGCAGGTCGCCTCCGCACCGCCTATCCGGCGGCGTGGACCGACGATCGCGCAGAGCCGCGACGCCTGACATTCCTCACGGAGGCCGAGTCCAGGGTTCCGCCGCCCTTCCGCTCAGTCCTGGGCGGGTTTTCCCTCCTCCTCCTCGCCGGTACGGGCCTCGTTCTGCTGGTGGCCTGTTCGAACGTGGCGGGACTCCTTCTTGCGCGGGCCCACGCCCGCACCCGCGAAATGGCCATCCGTGTGTCCCTGGGAGCCTCCCGGGGGCGGATCATCCGCATGCTCCTGGCGGAGGGCCTCCTGCTCGCCGTGGCCGGGGGTGGGCTCGGCGTGTTGGGAGCCATCTGGGCGGCCGGGCGGCTGAGCAATGTCCCACTGCCGGGGGACCTCCCCACTCTCAGCCTGGCCATGGCGGTGGACTGGCCGGTGCTGGCCTTCGCGGCTTTGGTGGCCACGAGCGCGTCACTCCTGTTCGGGGTGGCCCCCGCGGTGGAGGCGGCGCGGGCGGACGCGATGCGTCCAGGAACGGGCTCCCTCCGGACGACTACCCGCCGCACCGGCCTGCGCCGCGGGCTGGTGGCGATCCAGGTGGCGGGATCGGTGATCTTCCTGGCCGGTACCGCGCTGGTGATGCGGAGCATCGAATCCATGGATGCCACGGGAAGCGGGATCTCCACCGAGTCCCTGGCCGTGGTCACCCGTGAGATTCCCGAGGAGCTCTCCGGCCAGGATGCCGTCGCGTACTTCGGCGGTCTCGCCGACGTGGCCCTGACAGACGAACGGATCGACCGGGTGGCCCTGGCCTCGGTGGTGGAGGGAACGCCCTTCTTCGACCTGACGCTGGCGCGGATCCGGGTGCCGGGGCAGGACGACGTCCGGGAGGTGGTCTACAACGCCGTCTCGCCGGGGTACCCGGAGCTGGTGGGACTCCAGGTCGTGGCCGGACGTGGCCTGGACGCCACGGATGTCCGGGGCGCTCCTCGGGTGGTGGTGGTGAACGAGTCGTTCGCCCGGCGCTTCTGGCCCGACCGTCCCGCCTTGGGCCGGCAGTTCACCGTGCTCGAGCGGCGCCACCTGAGCACGCCGGAGGATACCGTCCCCGTCACGGTGGAGGTGGTGGGTGTCGTCCGGAATGTCCGCAACACCGCCGAGAGCGAGGGGGTGCCCTTCCTCTGGGTACCCATGGATCAGTTCCCCGTCCGCATGGCCGTCCTGGCCGCCTCGGGCCCGTCGGGACCGGGGGCGGCAGCGCTCGCTCTCCGACAGCGGCTTCCCGCCGCTCCGGGACAGGTCTCGCTGGTCGGCCCCTCCCCCCACCTGGAGGTGGCGGCTCTGGGCACATTGGGCTCCCGCCTGGCGCTCCGCGGCCTGGGTCTCGCCGCGGCCTTCGTCCTCGGGTTGGCCCTGGTGGGGCTCGCGGGGATGGTTTCCTTCACCGTGAACCTCCGGCTCCCCGAGATGGCCCTGCGAAAGGCCCTGGGAGCCGATCCCGGCACCGTCGTGGGAGAGGTCGTCCGAGGCGCGCTCTCCCCGGTCTGGAAGGGGACCCTTCTGGGGCTGCTGGTTGTCATTCCGCTGGCGTACCTCGCCCGAAGCGTGTTGTACGGGGTCAGCCCCGTGGATCCCGTGGCCCTGGGCGGGAGCCTCGTGCTCCTGGCTCTCTGTGCCACCGGGACCAGCCTGGTGCCGGCGTTACGGGCCGGCCGCGCCGACCCGAACCGCTACCTGAAGGGGGACTGAAGTCGGCGGAAGGCCGAGCTCACCGCCCCAGGTCACCCCTCGGGCTGACGAGCCAGCAGATTGTGGCCGCCGCCCGTGTCGAACCGGGCCTCCACCGGGGCGGCCGATCCCGGAGTGCCAACGACCCGCCCCTCGCTGTCCACGAACCAGACCCGGGGGCCCCATGGGTCGTCACTCGCCACGAAGATCCCACCCCCGATGTGCTTCAGGGCCTGGGATTCCTCGCTGCCGTTAAGGCTGGCTCTCAGGGTCCCAGCCTCCACCGCGAACACCGCCTGGAGGGGCCGGCCCCGGGAAGGCCCCCGATAACTTCCGGTCAACGCGTCGAGCCTTCCGGAAAAGGGAACGGCCTGCGGCTCCGACTCCTTCGGGAGGAGCAGGTCCACGATCCCCGCCGAGACGGCGTTGGGGCCCGAGGGCCCGACGGTGTTCTGGAGGACCACCACGGTGAGCGCCTCGTCCGGATAGTACCGCCCGTCCGACAGGAACCCGTTGATCCCGCCGCCGTGTGCGATGACCTCGCCGTGGACGCCGTGGTCGTGACCGACCCCCTTGGCGTACCGGATCATGGTCCCGTCGTTCAGCGCCTCCGGGGTGACGAGGAGCTCATACATCTCGGCACTCAGGACCTCCCCCCCGTGGAGCGCCCGGTTCCAGCGGATCAGGTCCCGCGCCGTGCTGCACAGGGAGCCCGCCGAATAGGGCCACCGGTGATCCAGGTACCGTGCGCGTCGCAACCCGTCCGGAGCGGCGTCGTACCCGTGGGCCCGGTCCTCCACCACGGTGGTGTTGCTGCAGTAGAGGGAACGCTCCATGCCGAGGGGTTCGAAGATCCGTTCCTCCACCAGGTCTTCGTACCTCTTCTCGGTCACCGCCTCCAGGATGAGCCCCACCAGGAAGTAGGCGGAGTTGTTGTAGATCACCGCCTCACCAGGCTCGAAGTCCCAGGGGGCGTTCTCGATCAGGGTCAGTAGGGAATCCCTGGGCAACGCCTGGACCATCAGCCCGCCGAAGACCGGCATCTCGGTGTAGCCTTTCATCCCAGAGCTGTGGTCAAGGAGGCGACGGAGAGGAACGACCCGTCCCCCCGTGTCGAAGTCGGGCAGGTAGGTGCGAATGTCCTCATCCAGGTCGAGCTTCCCCTCCTCCACCAGCTGCAGCACCATCACCGAGGTGAACTGCTTGGTGACGGAACCGATCTCGAACACGGCGTCCAGCGGCGTCTGGACGTGGAGCTCGACGTCCGCGTAGCCGTACGACTCGTGGTGCAGGACATCCCCACCTCGGGCCACCGCGACGCTCAGGCCGGCCACCCGACCGTCCTCCATGTGCGCGGCCACCACCGAGTCGATGGCGGCGTCCAGGAAGCGGCCATTCAGGGTCTGGGCACGCGACGACAGAGGAATGAGGAGCAGGAGGGCGGGGGCGAGGAGTCGGTGAACTGGGCGCACGGCGGCCTCCATGGGGCTCGATCGGGGGTCTTCGGCAGCCCGTCACCAGGCGTCCGCGTGACCCATGATGTTCCCGGCGTGCACCCGGTGCCAGTCTCGCGTGCCGAGCGGCACGGCTTCTGGTCGGGGCACCCTCTTGCCCGACCCCGGGGGGGTGGTGAAGGTTCGCCAACTCCGCTCGTCTTACTCGAATCACTCCGGGACTCTCGACATGTCCACGCTCCGTGTTTTCTCGATTCTGGCGCTCCTGATCCCGGGTCTCACAACGCCGCTCCGGGCCCAGGACGAGTCGGCTCCCCCCCGTCCCGTGGAGGTGGAGGACGCGTTCCGGCTGAAGTCCGTCGGGAGCCCGGCCATCAGCCCCGACGGGGAGTGGGTGGCCTACACCGTCACCACCACCGACCTGGAGGAAGACGAGCGGGAGACCCGTCTATGGATGACCCGGAGTGACGGGACCGGGGACCCCATCCCCATGACCCGAGCCGGGGAGTCGGTGGGATCGCCGGATTGGAGCCCGGATGGACGGTACCTGTCCTTCACCGCGACGCGAGGGGAGGGTGCCAAGAGCCAGGTCTGGGTGCTGGACCGGCGAGGAGGAGAGGCGTGGGCTCTCACCGACGAGGACCAGGGCGTCTCGTCGTACGAATGGTCCCACGATGGGTCGAAGCTCGTTCTCGTCATGCGAGACGAGGAGGTGAAGGACTCGACCTGGACCTCGGAGCGCCGCAGGCCGTGGGTGATGGATCGGCTCCAGTTCAAGCGCGATCGAACGGGTTACCTCACGGAGGACCGCCGGTACAGCCACCTCTACGTCTTCGACGTGGGGACCCGGGAGACCCGGCAGATCACCGCGGGCGAGCAGGACGAGTCCGACCCGGCATGGTCCCCGGATGGCCGTTGGATCGTCTTCTCCAGCAACCGCACGGAAGATCCCGACGCCAACTCCGATTCCAACCTCTGGATCGTCGCCGCCGATGTGGATGCCCCCGTGACCGAGCCCCATCAGCTCACCACCTACCCGGGCAGGGACAGCTCACCGACCTTCTCCCCGGACGGGAGATGGATCGCCTACACGACGGGAATCCACGATCCGCGGTTCGACGCATTCGGTACCACGCACCTGGCCGTGGTCTCCGCGGAGGGCGAAGAGGCGGCGGGCAGACGAATCCTCACCACGGAGCTTGATCGCAACGTCCGGTCGCCGGAGTGGGACCGAGACGGTCGCGGAGTCGTCTTCTCCGTGTCGGACGAGGGAGAGAACCACGTGGCCCGTGTGGATCTGGAGTCCGGTCTCATCGAGCGCCTGGTGGGAGGTGAGATCGCCGCGTCCGGCTTCGACATCGGCCCCGACGGCCGGGTGGCGGTGGGCATCTCGCGCTTCGACCGGCCCCCGGAGGTCTTCATCACCGAGGTCCCGGTGGCCACGGCCGTGTCCGACCTGCGGGCGCTGGTGGAGGGTGCCCGGGCGGGCGGCAGGGGACTGGAGCGGCTCCGGAAGCTCACTGCGGTGAACGACTCCCTGGTCGGTCTCCTGGCGCTGGCCGACGTCCGGAACATCCACGTTCCCTCCTCCGGGGGGGCCCGCATCGAGGGGTGGATCCATACCCCCGCGGGGTGGGACGGGGAAACACGCCTGCCCACGCTCCTGAGGATCCACGGAGGCCCCAATGGGATGTACGGGGTGGGCTTCAACTTCGACGTTCAGCTGTTCACATCCCAGGGGTACGCCGTGGTCATGATGAACCCGCGAGGGTCGTCGGGCTACGGACACGACTTCGGGATGGAGCTCTGGCAGCGGTGGGGAATCCCTGACGTGGACGACGTCATGGCCGGGGTCCAGGAAGCCATCGACCAGGGAGTGGCCGACCCGGACCGCCTGGGAGTCGGCGGGTGGTCCTATGGGGGCATCCTCACCAACTACCTCATCACCCGGCGACCCGACGTCTTCAAGGGAGCCGTCACGGGAGCCAGCATGGCCCTCCTGGTGGCCAACTTCGGACACGACCACTACCAGCTCGGGAACGAGCGCGAGTGGGGGCTTCCCTGGGAGAACCGGGAGATGTGGGAGCGACTCTCGCCCTTCAACGATGTGGATAAGGTCGAGACCCCGACGCTGATCATGGGCGGTGAGAGTGACTGGAACGTTCCCATCCAGAATTCGGAGCAGCTCTACCAGGCCCTACGGCGCCGGGGAGTCCCCACCCAGCTGGTGGTCTATCCTGGCCAGCCCCACGGGATCGGGGTCCCTTCCTACCAGGTGGATCGGTGGAATCGATACCTCGCCTGGTACGAGCGCTGGGTGAAGGGCGAGACCGGGGACAGGCCCGTCACCTGATGGCGGCTTCCGTACGCCGCTAGACATCCCCTCGTCGGTAGACAAAGGACAGGGCCCGGAACCTCTCGGCTCCGGGCCCTTCATCACCCCACCGCACCCCACCCATCCTTTTCACTCACCACACCTCACCACACCACTTCACCTCATCGGGTCACGCGGAGCAGCACCCAACTGCTTCCGAACGCGTCATCCCGTGCCATGCACTGGACGCGGGTTCCTCTGCGCCTCGTCCCTCCGCCTGGACCGCCGCACCCGATCCTCCGCCACCACCATACGGTCCAGGAACGCCCGCTCCTGCGGCGAGAGAGCTCGCACGGAGGTGGCCTTGACCTTGGAAAGGAGCTTCTCGAACTCCTCACGGTTGACCTCGTGCAGGAGGTTCAGATCCAGCCGCTCCCACCGGTTCTTCGCCTCGAGGTCCATGACGTACTGCGACTTGTACTGCGAGTTGGGCGCCTCCACCCGGCGCTGGCGTTGTGCCTTCTTCGCCCGGCGGTAGAGTACCGTCACCGTAACCAGCGCGATCACGTTCAACGCCAGCAGGCTGAGCAGCAGCTTGGTCATGGTTGTTGCCTCCGTTCCCGCGATCTCCACGCCCCTCGTGGCAGCTTCTTGCCTCCCTATAGACGCAGGAGGGGCTCGAAGGGTTTCATCCCACCTCCTGAACGAAGCGCACGAAGGTGCTCCGGAAGCGCCTCTGGCACACCTCAAGGTGAGCCGCGTGATCACATCCGGGAAGCACGACCCAGGACTTGTGCGCCGTGCCGAGGTTGAGGAAGAGGGCCTCCTGTGCCTCCGTCGGGGCGATGGGGTCCAGCTCACCTTGCAGGATCAGGACCGGCACCGTGAGGGAGTCGGGGACGAGGGCGTTCAGTTGGTGCATCGCGCGCATGTCCACCCGCACCGGATCCGCCTTCAGCGCGGCCTGCGCGAAAGCGGCCACGTCGTCCTCCGAGATCGTGCCGGGGGTGATGAAGTCACTCCGGGCGGCCTCCTCGGTGGTGGGCCGTCGAGGGGGCTCCTGGGGACTCTCCGTCACCGGAATCGCGCGGTCCGGGTCGGCGAAGTACCCGTAGAGGGCCACGCCCGACGTGAGCTCCGGCCACCGTTGGGCCGCCAGGTGCGCCACGGCCGAGCCCGCGGACCACCCCAGCACTACGGGAGGCCCCAGCTCCGGATGTCGAGCCCCGATCCATTGGAGGACGTTGCGGACGTCCTGTGCCATCCGGTCGGGCTCCAACCAGCCGGAGGCATCCCTGGGCGTCTCTCCGTATCCCCGGGCGTCCAGGGCGTAGGCGGCGATGTTCTCCCGGGCCAGAGCCCGCATGAGGGAAGGGTCGCCGCCGGTCCCGAGGTCGAAGTCCGGTAGCGAGCTCCAGGTCCGTCCGTGAAGGAGGAGGACCACCTGCGAGGGAGCTTCTGGCCGGCGCGCCCACACCGCCATGGGGTGGCCGTCACTGGACACCTCCAGGCGCTCCAGGTCCGGGTCGGCAGGTGGCGTCCCGCTCGGGGCCTGGCCACAGCCGGCCAGAGCCACGAGGAGGGCCGAAGAGACGATCCTGGCGACGGACGCCGGGGCACCACTCAGGGGGTTCAGCATGGCGCACTCTCGACGAGGGGGGTTGCACCGCGCACGCCGGCGACCCGGGCTTCCCGGGCTTCGGGATGGGTCTGGCGGGCGCGCCGTGACATATTGGGGGCTTCCGACCCACGCGGAAAAGGACGACGGGTGCGAAGATGAGAGACGCCGGCGAGGTGCGATCCCTCTGGGTGAAGCGATTCAGGCTGGGACCCATGGATCCGAGGGAAGAGTTGGAGATGGTGCCCGAGCTCGGGATCCGTGACAACGCGGATCAGGGGGGGCGCCGGCAGGTCACCGTGATCCAGGAAGAGGTCTTCCGCGAGCTCGCCGACACGCTTGGACCCCGCCTCGATCCCGCCATGCGACGAGCCAATGTCATGGTCCGTGGGGTCGACCTCCACGAGAGCCGCGGGAAGATCCTCCATCTTGGGGAGTGCCGCATCCTGATTCGTGGCGAGACGCGTCCCTGCGAGCGGATGGACGAGGCCCTCGAGGGCCTTCGGGATGCCCTCCGACCCGACTGGCGTGGAGGCTGTTTCGGCCACGTGCTGGTGGGCGGCACCGTGCGGATCGGGGACGAGGTCTGGTTGGAGGAAGGAGGCGAGGTCCCCCTCTGACCGGGCTGTCACCTGGCAGGGCGCACCCTCTGAGGTTCAGCGCCGAAGCGCTTCCTCCATCGCCCCCACCGCGTCGTCCAGCTGACGGTCCGTGACGTACGGCGCAGGTCCCAGGCGCAGGAGGTCGCCTCGGTGGTCGGTGAGCACGCCCCGCTCGCGGAGGCGGACCCGCACCGTCTCCGCGTCGGGCCTCGGCACGCCGCCCGGGGTGCGGCCGCCCGGAAGCTCGACGGCCAGGAAGCCCCCCACATTCCTGAGCCCACGGCGCAGTCCGGGCAGGGCCGCTTCACCAACCAGCCGCGATACCCCCCGGGCCAGCCTGGCTACCTGCCGCTGGCTGATGGTCCGAAGGGCCTCCGGCGTCAGTCCCTGATCCAGGAAGAAGTCCGCCACTGCCGCGGCTCGGTAGTGGGAAACTGGATCGTAGGTGGCTCCCATGAAGCGTGCGGGTCCCTTGCCGTACCGCACCTCTTCCGGGTCGCGGGTCGCCGCCAGCTCGGCGAACTCGCTGAACCAGCCCGTGAAGACGGGCCTGGCCTGAGTCTCCGCCGGGAAGCGGAGGAAACAGTTCCCCTCCCCGAACTGGCAGTACTTGTACCCACCTCCCACGACCCAGGCCCCCTCCAACCCCAGATCCGACAAGGAGAACGGCAGAGCGTTGAGGTGGTGGTAGCTGTCCACCAGCAGCTCGGCGCCATGCCGATGGCAGGCCTCGGCGACCGCCGCCAGCCCCGGCACCACTTCGGCCGTGGCGAAGTACACGCTGCTCACCAGGACCGCCGACGTTCCGTCGTCCACCGCGGCAGCCAGTCGCTCCGCCACGCCTTCTACCGGCCGGCCCGCCACCTTCTTCACCCGCACCCAGCCGGTCTCTGCCAGCCGGTCCAGCTGCCGCCGGATGGTGTGGAACTCGGCATCGGTGGTCACGATTCCCGGCCGGCGCTCGAGGGGAAGAGCGGACAGAAAGCGTGCCACCAGCTCGTGGGTATTGGGGCCCAACGCGATCTCTCCGGAGCCCTCGTCCCCGAGGAGCCGTCTCCACGCCTCCCGAACGCGGTCGGCCACTTCGTACGCCGCGTCCCACTTCTCGTCCACCCGGTCGGCGGCGTCCCGCCACGCCTGAACCTGCGCCTCCAGCGCTACGTCAGGCCACGCCTGGTGGGAGTGGCCCGTGAGGAGGATCCGCTCCCCGACCCGGAAGTCGGAGTAGTGTCTGGCCAGCTCCCCGGGGGACGGGATCATACTCCCGCTCCGATTGGTGTTCGACACGGATCCGGCCATGGACGCCTGCCCCCACCCGGACCGGTCACTCCTCTCCTCACAGCTGGCTCCGGATCTCCCAGAGGTCCGGAAAGCACGGAGTCATGAGGGTGGTGACCAGGTAGCCCGACCCCGCGGATCCGCCCGTGCCCTGCTTCGAGCCGATGGTGCGCTGCACCATCTTCACGTGCCGGTAACGCCACTCCTGGATCCCCTCGTCCACGTCCACGAATCGCTCACAGAGCTGCGCGTTCAGCGGATCCTCACGATACACCCTCAGGAGGCTGGCCTGCACTCCCTCGTGGGCCGCGAGGGGATCCCGGAAGTCCCGCTGGAGCACCTTACCGGGGATGGAGAAGCCGGCCCGGTCCAGGTAGCCCAGGAAGGCGTCCCAGAGTCCCCGCTCCCGATACCGCCCCTCCAGCGCGGCCCGGGCTCGCCCGCCTTCGGGGAACCGCCCGTGCACGTCGGCTCGCTTCATCCCAAGAACGAACTCCATCTGGCGGAACTGGTCGGACTGAAATCCGCTGGCGGCGTCGAGTCTCTCACGGAAGGACAGGAACTCCAGGGGTGTCATGGTCTCCAGGATGTCCAGCTGGGACACCTGCACCTTCAGAATCGTGAGGATTCTCTTGAGGGTGTGCACAGGGTCCGATATCCGTCGTCCCCATCCAGGAGCTCCATGGCGAAGTCCAGCTCGTGTAGGCGCTGCTTGAACCAGAGCTCGTAGACCTGGTGGATGATGATGAAGAGCATCTCGTCGTGCTCGGGACCATCGGACCGGGGCCGCTGGAGCTCCAGAAGCTCGTCCACCTTGAGATAGCTTCCGTAGGTGACGGCTGAGGAAGCCGGGCGCGAGGTCGGGGCGTCAAGGGGAATGTCGCTCACGGTTCCGCGGAGTTCGGGTGGGTCGGTGGGGGATTCCCGAAGATGCGCCCCGGGCTCTCTGGTGTCACCTTGCTCGTCGTGTCGCGCGCGGTCGGCGGGTAAGGCGCCCCGGTGACGCGACGTACCGAACTCTGACCCGTTCGTCGGTGGGACCCCACCGTCCACTCCGATCCACCCCGCCACTTCCAAGGAGAACCACGTGCCCACCCTTCGCTACCTGCCCCTCGTCCTCCCCGCTCTCTGGACGGTCGCCCCCGCTTCGTTGGCAGGCCAGGGCCCGGAACGGGGAGACTACTCGGTGGGAATACTCCTCTTCACCGACGACACGGGCACCGTGGTCAACTTCGGGCGGCAGTGGACCGATCGGCTGCACCTGGGAGTGGAGCTCGACCTGCGCGAGGCGTCGGTGGAGGAGGACGTCACCGACATCGAGCTGGGGGTCGACAGCAAGGTGGCCGCCTCCGACTTCGCCATCGGCCCGGTGGCCCGATGGTACGGCGAGGCGGTGGGACCCGTGCTCCCCTTCCTGCGGGCGCGGGCGTTGGTGGGTTGGGGCGACCAGACCTTCGAGCAGGCCGGCCAGGAGCAGTATACGGACGATTCGTTCCGCGTCGCGGGTTCCCTGGCCATCGGCGCCGAGTGGTTCCCCATGCGTCAGGTGTCGTTCTCCGGATACACGGGCATCCAGGTGAGTCGCGAAGTTCGGAAGCGGGTCCTCGCCTCCGGAGAGAGTGCCGAGCAGACCCGCTTCAACTCCGGCACCTTCCGGTCGGCGCTCTCCATTCACTTCTACTTCCGCTGACATCTCGGCCCTCCATCCTTGTCCCCCTTCGGCGGTGACCCCCGGGACCTCCATGGGATTCCATTCGGACGCGGCGACTGAGGAACGCCGGCTCGACGACCTGAACCGGCGGGTGGTGGATTGCGCTCGGTGTGGCCGTCTCGTGGCGTGGCGGGAGCGGGTCGCCCAGGAAAAGAGGGCGTCCTTCCGTGACGAGGAGTACTGGGGACGGCCCGTCCCGTCGTTCGGCGACCCCGGAGCGCGACTCCTCATCGTGGGCCTGGCCCCCGCGGCGCATGGCGCGAACCGAACGGGAAGGATGTTCACCGGAGACCGGTCGGGGGAGTGGCTCTTCGGCGCACTCCATCGGGCCGGGTTCGCGAACCAACCGACCTCGAGCCATCCTTACGACGGCCTAAGCCTGCGCAACGCATGGCTGACGGCATCCGTGCGGTGTGCCCCCCCGGCGAACCGGCCTACGCCCCAGGAGCGTCGGTCGTGCCAGCCCTTCCTCCAGGAGGAGTTCGGGATCCTCCTGCCGCGGCTCCGTGTGGTGGTGGCCCTGGGGAGCTTCGGCTGGAGCCAGGCGCTGCGGGTCTGTGGCGCCCTGGAACTACCCATACCGAGGCCCCGCCCCCGGTTCGGTCACGGTCACGAGGTGGTGATTCCCACCGCCGCCATCCGCCGGGCGCCGGACCCCGCGGGGCTTCCAGGCGACACTGCCTGCGGGCTCCACCCTCTGGTGATCCTGGGGTCCTACCACCCCAGCCAGCAGAACACCTTCACGGGACGGCTCACCGAAGCGATGTTCGATGACATCTGGGCTCGAGCCAGGGAACTCGCTGGATAAACCGTTGCGCGGGGATCCCGCGGATCTGCGCCTCCCTGTGGGAAGGGGTCGTGGCACGGTGGCCCCGGCTCCCTCCTCGCACTAGGGTTCGGGGTCCGTCAAACGATCCACCCACCGAAGGTGACCTCCATGGACAGACGCGGATTCGTCAAAACGGGGGCCGCAGGTGTCGCGGCCGCCGCGGCTCCGGCCGGGCTCGCAGGAGCGAAGCGTGCTCCGTCCGCCGGTCCCTTCGTTCACCGGTCCCGGGCATCGCGCCCCGTGTGCGTCGCAGACGTGAGCAGCATCCGCTTCCGGAACGGGGGGCCCGAGAGTGCCATCGAGCGCGCATTCCGCGGCATGACCGAGGGTGAGGACGTCCTGGATGCCCTGGTGGCCGGCGCCAACATCCCCGAGCTGGACCCCGAGGAGACGGGCATCGGGTATGGAGGTCTCCCGAACGCGGACGGGGTGGTCCAGCTCGATTCATGCCTGATGCACGGACCCCGGAAGTGGGCGGGCGGGGTGGCCGGGATCGAGGGAGTCCGGACGCCCTCCCGGGTGGCGAAAGCGGTGGCTGAGCTCACGGATCACCACCTCATCGTGGGCGAGGGGGCCCGCGAGTTCGCGCGAGCGCTCGGGTTCGAGATCGAGGACGACCTCAACACCCCCCGGAGCCGTGAGCTCTGGCTGGAATGGCGCCGGCGAGTGGACCCCGGGCATTGGCTGGATCCGGTGGAGCGGCTCCAGGGACTGAGCCGCGCCGGCGAGGAGACGGACCCGGATCGGATCCGGAGGGGAGACCGGGAGAGGGCCGAGAGACTCCAGCGCTTCAGCGACGCGGCCCTGGCCGCGGGGCTCTCCATGGTGGATGACGGGCTCATCGCTGAGCACTCGTTCTGGGGGACCACCTCTCTAGAGGGCGTGAACGCCGACGGAGACATCTGTGGTGTGACCACCACAAGCGGGCTCGCGTGGAAGATCCCCGGACGGGCCGGCGACTCTCCCATCCTCGGAGCTGGTCAGTACGTGGACAACGATGTGGGGGCGGCGGGCTCAACCGGACGGGGAGAGGCGAACCTGTTCAACCTCTCCACCGCCATGATCGTGGAGTTCATGCGGCAGGGCATGACACCCAAGGATGCGGGAATGGCGATCCTGCGGCGGATCCAGGAGAACACTGTGGAGCCCAGGCTCCAGAACGACCGGGGTCTGCCGAACTTCGACGTCCGCTTCTTCATCCTCAACAAGGCCGGTGATTACGCTGGAGTGGCCCTGTACGGATCGTCGGAGAGCCACTTCTGCGTGTGCGACGAGAACGGAGCCCGGGAGGAACCCCTCGAGGGTCTCCTTGAAGGGTCCCCCCGAGGGTGACTTCTCCCATCATGCGTCCCGTGCTCCCCACTCCGGAACTGGCTGGCCTGACCCACATCGGAAGGGTCCGACGGGAGAACCAGGATCATTTCCTGGCCTGTGCGCTGGATCCCTCCGTTCGCTCCCGGGAGACCAGCCTGCCGGAGGTCCCTGGTGAGTGGGGGCCGCTCTCCGACGATGCCGCCGCGCGCACGGGTGGAATCACCCTGGCCGCAGTTGCCGACGGGGTGGGAGGTGGGCCGGCAGGGGAGCGGGCGAGCCGACAGGCCCTGCTCTCCCTGCCCACGGAGCTCTCGGAGGTGATTCTCGACGACTCGCAACCGGTGGCCACACGGGGTCGCCTCGCCAGCGCGGTTCTGCGACTGCATGGGCGGCTGCTGGAGATGGCCGAATCCGACCAGGGCCTCTCAGGAATGGCCACCACCTTGACCGCCTGGCTCGGTCTCGGCGACGAGGCCTACGTCGTCCAGGTGGGTGACTCGCGCTGCTACCGCCTACGGGCGGGAGTTCTGGAGCTCCTGACCCGCGACCAGACCATGGCGCAGGACCTGGTGGACCAGGGGCTCATCGAGGACCTGTCGGAGGCCCCGCTGGGGTGGGACAACATCCTCACCGGGGCCCTGGGGGGCTCCAGCGCCGAACCGGCCATCACCGCCACCGACCGACAGCCCGGGGACGTCCTCCTGGTCTGTAGTGACGGGGTGATGAAGCACATCACGGACGACGAGATCGGCGAGATCCTCGGTACCGACGAAGACTCCGGGACCACGGTCCGCAAGATCGTTCAGCGTGCCCTGGACGGCGGAGGCACGGACAACATCACCGCGGTGGTGGTCCGGGAGACGCAGTGACCACACCCGGAGCGCACGCCCTCGTCTGTACCCCGAACATCGGCCCTCGTCAGCGTCGGGCGAGACTCACCTTCGGGCTCGTCATGGTGGCGGGCGCCCTGGGCTGGACCGCGCTGGCCCTCACGCTGGACCTGCCGCGGGTCGCGCGCTTCCTGACCTTCGCGCCCGCCTGGCTCGGCGCCCTGGGCGTCTTCCAGTACCTCGAGAAGACCTGAATCAGCCTGGCATCGCGCGGTCTGCGCGACATGGACGACGGCCCGGCTCCACTGGAAGTCGAGGCGCACGCGGCGGTGCGGAGACAGGCGAGACGAGTGCGGGTGCGCTCCTTCGTGGCCGCCCTCGCGGTCACCCTCGCGGTCTGGCTCCTTCCTTGACTCTCGGGGCCCGTCCTGGGTCAGGGGGTCCCGGGCTCCCAGGTCCCGTCCTCTCCCGGCGCGGAACGCTGCAGGATCCGAGGGACCGGGCGGCGTGGAAGGCGGATCGGTAGCCGGCGAAGATGCGCCATGAGGAGATGCCGGGGAGTGAGCTCCTCGTCCATGATCCTTGCCAGCTCCTCTTCGCGTCGCCAGAGGAACTCTACCGCCTGCGCCTCCATCTGCAGCAGTCGCTCCTCCGACGACTCCGCCAGCGCGATCTCCAGCGCCACCGCTCCAGTGCGCCCCAATTTCCACAGAGACTGACGGCGATCGACCGCCCGCAGGGTGAAACCACCGGGTGAACCGGCGTCTTCGATGACTCGGGAAGCCTCCCGGATCAACCCCTCCGAGGCCCCGGAGACATTCTGGTAGGCCAGGACCCGACGAAGCACGGTCTCGGCCTCCGGCCCACGGATGCGGTACACGTTCTCCGGCGTCCAGGGATCGCAGCGCGGGCAGGGGACTCCCACCTCCAGCGCTCCGTCGTCCGTCATGAGTGGGTAGACCCACCAAGAGAGATCGTAGCTGAGCGCGCGGAGGGTGCTGTTGCAATAGGGGCACTGGACGCGCCCGTGCCACGCCGCCCATCCGAACCTCCTCCAGCGGATGATGTCCGCCATGGGATTGTCGTCCCAGTGGATGGCGACATCCGGATCCGAGAGCCCGAGAAGGTCCGTGACCCGCTGCAGCGTTCCGAAGGTGTAGGCCGTCACCCGCGAGGTGGTGCTGTCGAAGGAGGCCCGCCTCCGGCGTAGCTCCCTGCCGTGTTGCCACCAGGCTCGTTCGGCCAGTCGCGCTGGGCCGATACGGATCAGCAGCGTCCGGCCCACGTGGTGAAGCTCGATGTTCGCGGTCCACGCCACCGGCGTCCCCCGGTCCCGCACGGCGCGCTCCAGCTCGTACAGGGCCGCCTCCCGGTCCTCCATGGGCTGCAACGTCCATCGGAAACACTTCCCACAGACTACCCAGAGACGACCGCGCACGGGATCGAACCCAATGCGCCGGCCCCGCGGCATGGACTGGAAAGCCTCGTTCTCCCGAAAGGGAGCTCGGCAGAAAAGACAGCGTTCGATCACATCCCCTCCCCGCACTCGGGACCCCGCCCCGCTTCACGTCGTCTTCCCCAACATGTCCCCGCCACCGGACCCGCGCCACGCCCGCGGCCCGGCGCACGTCACCCCGCCCTCGCGCAGAGAGGCCGCAGCGGGCATCCGCTCCGGCCTCTCGAAGAGTGCGGGAGGAACACGGGGCCGACCGGCAACGCTCTCACCGCACCACGTCCACCGCCCACTCACATCCACCAACGTTCCGGACGACCCCGGGAACTCTCTCCCGTCAGTCCTATAGACGTGATGTAGGGCTAAAGGGTTACCTCAGTTTTGTAACAGATTCGTAACAACCCCTGAGCGCCGTTCTTTCGACCAGCCTCCGAATGCTCGCTCCTGAGACGGTACGGACTCCAGTCGGCATCGACCTCAGGATCCGTCCGACCTGTATCGGATCTCCCCACCGACGATGGTCATGAGCACCCGGGTCTCCGGGATCTCTTCCGCCGGGATGGCGAGCAGGTCCCGGTCCAGCACGGTGATGTCCGCCAGCTTCCCCACCGTCAGAGATCCGAGATCGTCCTCCTGGAAAGCGGCATACGCGTTGTTGAGCGTGTAACTCTTGAGGGCCTCGATGCGGGTGAGGGCCTGGTCCGGATAGAACGGCTCGCCCGTGGACGTCATCCGGGTGACGGTGGAGTGGTACGACACGATGGGGTCGATTGACTCCACCGGTACGTCGGTCCCATTCGCGATCACGGTGCCGGAGTCCCAGAGATCACGCCACATGTACGCGCCGGTCTCGGCCCTCCACTGCCCCAGCTTCTCCTCAACCCACGGGCCGTCCGATGTGGCGTGCACCCCCTGCATGGCCGCGATCACTCCCAGGCCGGCGAACCGGCCGATGTCGTCGGGGTGCAGGTGCTGCGCGTGCTCGATCCGCCAGCGCAGGGTGGAGCCATCTACTCCCGCTGCCTCCCAGGTGCGTTCGTAGAGGTCCAGCACCTCTCGGTTCCCGCGGTCACCGATGGCGTGGATGTTCACCTGGAAGCCGTTGTCCAGGGCGATCCGGGCCGTTTCGTTCAGCCCCTCCACCGGATCGGTGTTCAGCCCCGTGCTGGTGGGGAGGTCGTCGTAGGGCTCCAACAGCCAGGCGCCGTGTGAGCCGAGGGCGCCATCGATGGATCGCTTGATGGACCGCACGGTTAGGAATCCGTCGCCGTACCCCTCCATCCGGTAGCCCGCCAGGTTCTCCCGCAGCTGGTCGTTGGACGCCCGGACCATGACATACAGCCGCACCGGGAGCGCTCCTTCGTCCGCCATCATCCGGAACCCGTCCACGGTCCCGAAGCCGACTCCGGCGTCGTGGAAGGAGGTGATCCCGTTGGCCAGGGCCTCCGCTCCCGCCAGCTCCACCTGCCGTCGGAACTCCGCCTCCCGCTCCGCGTCGCTCCGGCCGGACTCCGCCCGGGACATGGCCCGCCCCACCAGCCCCTGCGCCGTTTCTCGCAGGAGACCCGTGGCGCGTCCCTCGGAGCCCCGGACGATGGTGCCCCCGTCCGGATCGGGCGTGGAGGCGGTGATCCCCGCCTCCTCCAGGGCGCGGCCGTTCACGAAGGACGCATGCCCGCTGGCGTGGGTCAGAGCGACCGGGTTATCGGGAGAGACCGCGGAGAGCGCGTCGTGGAAGGGAACCCCGTCCACGTTGGGCTCCGGCGTGGAGGTCCACTTCTCCTGGTGCCACCCACGGCCGGTGATCCACTCTCCGGGCTCGGACTCCGCCACTGCGGCGGCCACCATGTCCACGATGTCCTGGTACGACGTCGTGGTGGTCAGATCCAGGATCATCTTCGCGCGACCCAGCCCCAGGTAGTGCCCGTGCCCCTCGATGAGGCCGGGGATCGCCACGTTCCCATCCAGGTCCACCACCTCGGTCCCGCTTCCGACCCAGGAGCGCATGTCCCGGGATGATCCCACGGCCACGATCCGGCCGTCGCGGACGGCGACTCCCTGGGCTTCAGGCCGGTCATCGTCGACGGTGATGACCTTGCCGTTCACGAGCACGAGGTCGGCAGGGTTCTCCACGGTGTCGGGCCCGCACGCCCCGACGAAAACACCCAGGGCGAGGGCCAGTGGGGGGACAACACGACGCATGGCCAGCTTCTCCTTCTGTCTCGGACAGAGCTCCAACGGGATCCGGCGCCCGGCCTGGGTGGCCGAACAGCGCGCTAGAATGCCCGATATCCGTGAGCTACGCCAGTCGTGCCGGCCCCGCCGTTGCCGCCGCACGTCCCGCGGTCCGCCCGGTGGCCCAGGCCCAGAGGAAGTTGTGCCCCCCGATGGGCCCGAAGGCATCCAACATCTCCCCGCACAGGTACAGACCCGGAACCACACGGCTCTCCAGCGTTCCCGGATCCACCTGATCCAGCGCTACGCCGCCCCCGGTCACCTCCGCCTTCTTGTAGCCCTCGTGCCCGCTCCAGGGAAGCGGATACCGCACCAGCAGATCGAGCAACGCCAGTCGCTCGTCCCGCCGGAGCTGCGACAGGATCCGCTCCTCGGGCACGCCCGATTCGGAGAGGAGTCGGGCCGCCAGCCGTTGCGGCAGATGGCGGGTCAGCACGCTGGCCACCGTGCCACGCCGGGACTGGAGCCGCGCCTCCCAGGGTCCCGGACCCTCTCCGGTCCAATCCACCTGGACGGACGCGCGCTCCCCGCCGTCCTCCAGGCTTCGGACGGCCACGTGGGAGACACCGAGGACCGCGGGTCCGCTGTAGCCTCGGTGCGTGAAGAGGAACCCTCCCCGGGCGCTCCGCTCCCGGCCGGGAGACCGCGCGGAGAGGTATACCTCCAGGGAGACGCCGGCCAGGTGCGCGTGCACCGGTGGATCCGCCAGCAACGGGGTCAGCGCCGGATAGGTGGGATGCACCACATGCCCCAGCTCCCGGACCCAGGCCAGGCCCCGCCCGTCACTCCCCGTCGCCGCCACGGAGAGGCCGCCGGTGGCCAGGACGAGTCGTGGGCTTCGGTAGTCCACGCCCTCCTCGGTAGACACCGACCACACGCCGTCACCGGCTCGGGAGATCCCCACGACCGTCCGTTGGAAGTGGATCTGCCCTCCGGCGTCCATCACCCCCGCCACCAGCGCGTCCCGAACATCCCGTGCCCGGTCCGACACGGGAAAGAGCTTGTCCCCCTCCTCCTCGTGCTTCAACGGGATCCCGAGGTCGTTCTCGAAGAAGCTCCGCTGCTCCCGGAGGGGCCACGACCGCAGGATCTTGCGAAGGGAGTTCGGAGAGGACTCGGTCACATACTCCCCGGGTCGGAAGGTACCGGGTAGCACGTTACAGCGGCCGCCCCCGCTGATGAGGATCTTTCGGCCTCCGTCTCCGGTGCGCTCCAGCAGCACGGTGCGCGCGCCCGCCCGCGCCGCGGAGATCGCCGCCATGAGGCCCGCGGCCCCACCGCCCACCACCAGGACATCGACCTCGCCGGCCTGGACCGCGGAGCCTGGCCGGTCGGCCCGATTCCGCTCCTGCGTCACCACCCCCGCCCCACAGGCTCCGCCGGATTCAGCGCAGCTTCCACGCGAAGAAGCCCAGGACACCGCCCATGACGGCTCCGGCATATTCGGCCATGAGGAATCCCACCCCGGCACCCAGGGCCGTGAGCGCCCACCAGGGGAGGTGGATTCGCCGGGGGCCCTTGCCCTTCGGTCTCGAGGCGGCGGGATCACTCATGCGGCTTCCTCCGTTCCTTTCGCGGCGATGCCCCGCTCCTCGTCCACCGTGAAGAGCAGCAGCCCGCCCAGGATGAAGAAGGTCAGGATCGTCCCCATCCCCAGGCGGACGTTCCCCGTTATCCGGCTGATCTCACCATAGAGGAATGGACCCATGAAGGCGATGGCCTTCCCGGATAGGGCGAAGAAGCCGTAGAACTCGGTCTCCTTGGACTCGGGCACGAAGCGCCCCAGAAGAGACCGGCTGGCGGCCTGGTTCGGCCCCACGAAGATCCCCACCCAGAACCCGGCCAGATAGATGCTCAGGGTGCTGGTCGCCGTCACGGCCCAGATCCCCCCGATGCCCAGCCCTACGACGGTCAGGAGGATGGTTCGCTTCCCGCCCACCCGGTCGTCCAGGAAGCCCATGGCAAAGGCGCCCACCATGGAGGCGACCTGGACTCCGACTCCCCAGATCATCACGTCCATGGGCTCCATGCCGAAGGCAGACGAGACGAAGAGCGGGCCCACCACGAAGATGGTGACGAGACCGTCGTTGTAGATCATCCGGGCAATGAGGAGCCGGAAGATGTCCACGTGCCGCGTCCGGATCTCCTGAAACGTCCGGACGATCTGCTGGGAAGCCCCCCGGAAGATCCGACCCATCGGGGGACGCGGTTCCTGCCGGTGAGGCTCTCGAACCCAGAGGAACATGGGAACGCTGAACACCGCGAACCAAAGGGCCACCAGGACCGGAACCGCCCGCCAGTGCTCCAGGCGGTCGGGATCCAGGCCGAAGCTCGGGACCTCCGGGAGCAGGAAGAGGGCCATGGCGATGCCCATGCAGGTGAGTCCCCCCACGTATCCCAGTGCCCATCCGTACCCGGAGATCCTCCCGATCCTGTCCTTCGGCGCGATGTCGGGGAGATACGAGTTGTAGAAGACCCCGCTGAGCTCGAACGCGATGTTGCTGATGACCAGGAAGACCAGCGCCATGAGCGCCTGCCCGGGCACGGGTACCCACAGGAAGGCGGTGAAGACCACGCAGATCACGGTACTGGAAAGGAGCAGCCCCCGCCGGATCCCACCCCGGTCCGCCAGGGCGCCCAGATAGGGACTCGACACCGCCACCACGATCCCCGTCACGGTGGCACCCCGGGTCCACAGCGTGGTCCCGTCCCCGCCCTCCCCCATCATGAAGTCCTTGAAGAACAGGGCGTACACGAAGGTGATGATCACCGTGGTATACGCGGAGTTCGCGAAGTCGTATAGGGACCACCCCAGGACGGTCTTCCGATCGTACGACGGTGCTGTCATCACGAGCTCCAGGTCGGTGAGCCGCGAGGGGGAGCGGTACCGGCCCCGCCGCAGGATGGTGCCAGACTAGGGGGGCCGCACCCCGGCTGTCTACGTTCCTTGGCCTGGGCAGGGACCCGGGCCCTGCGCTTTTCCGGTCCGCTTCGCGCCTCTATTCTCAAGAGCCCTTTCCCACCTCTTCGCCGCCAACCATGAACCGACTGCAGGGACGCACCGCGCTCATCACCGGCGCCACCGCCGGGATCGGGGAGGCCTGCGCTCGCGCTCTGGCGGCCCAGGACGTGCACCTCGTCCTGGTCGGCCGCCGGGTCGACCGCCTGGAGGCCCTGGCCACGGAGCTGAGGGACGCCTTCGGAGTCCACATCCATACTCGGGCGCTGGACGTCCGGGACCGGCGGGCAGTGCAGGCTCTGGCGGACAGCCTCGAGGTGGAGGGGATCGAGGTGGACATCCTGGTGAACAACGCCGGGAAAGCCCTGGGACTGGACCTGATCCACGAGGGCGACCTGGACGACTGGGACGAGATGATCGACACCAACGTGAAGGGGCTGCTGTACGTGAGTCGGGCCCTCCTTCCCGGGATGGTGGAGCGAGACCGGGGCCACGTCATCAACATCGGGAGCACCGCCGGCCGGTGGGCCTACCCGAAAGGGAACGTCTACGCGGGGACCAAGTTCGGGGTGAGGGGAATCACCGAAGGAATGAACATGGATCTCGCCGGAACCCGGGTGCGGGTCTCCTCCGTGGACCCGGGGCTGGTGGAGACGGAGTTCAGCGAGGTCCGCTTCCACGGAGACACGGAGCGGGCCGCCGGCGTCTACCAGGGGTACACCCCTCTCACCGCGAACGACATCGCCGACGCCGTGGTCTACGTGGCGAACGCGCCGGAGCACGTGGACATCTTCAACATCGTGATCATGCCCACCGACCAGCGTCATTCCATGATCGTCCACAAGGAGACCGGGTAGGACCCGGGCCGACCCTCCGCTCTTGAGCCCTCACCGCTCCTCGCCCGGCGTCATCGTCTTCGCCCTCTGGCTCCTGGTATTCGGGGCCTCGAGCCAGATCATGATCATCGCGCCCATCCTCCCCCTCATCGGGGAGCAGTTGGGCATCGCCGACGCGGTACTGGGCACACTGGTCTCGGCGTACGCCCTCATGGTGGGGATCTTCGCCATCATATCCGGGCCCATCTCCGACAAGATCGGTCGCCGCCGGATCCTCCTCCTGGGAACCGGGATCATGTCGGTGGCGCTGGTGATGCACCTGGTGGTGGTGGATTACTACAGCTTCCTCGCCGTCCGGATCTTCGCGGGTATGGCGGGGGGCGTTCTCAGCGGCGCTGCGGTGTCGTACGTGGGAGATTACTTCCCGTACAACCGGCGTGGATGGGCCACGGGTTGGATCATGAGCGGCTCGGCCTTCGGTCAGATCATCGGGATTCCCCTGGGGATCGTGCTGGCCGGGCAGAGTGGGTTCAGGGCCCCCTTCCTTCTCTTCGCCGTCCTGATGTTCATGGCCTTCTTCCTGATCCTCCTCAAGGTGCCCCAGCCAGATGTCGAGAGGACCAAGGGGCGCCTGACGGTCGGAGGAGCCCTGGGAGACTACCTGGGGATGCTCAAGCGTCCGGAGATCGCCTATGCCTCCTTCGCGTTCTTCCTGATGTTCCTGGGAGTGAGCCTGTACGTGGTCTACCTCCCCACGTGGCTGGAGCGTGAGCTCGGGGCCACGCCGAATGCCATCGCCACCCTGTTTCTCATCGGCGGGATTGCCAACGTCCTGACGGGGCCCCAGGCTGGCCGCATCTCGGACAGGATCGGCCGGAAGGGGATCATCCTCCTCTCCTGCACCGGACTCTTCGTCGTCATGCTCATCACCACCGTGGTCGTCCAGCAGTTCTGGATCGCCTATCCGGTGTTCTTCATGACCATGGTCCTGGTGGCCATGCGGATCTCCCCATTCTCTGCCCTGCTCACCGCATTGGTGACCGATCGGCGCCGGGGCTCCCTCATGAGCCTCACGGTGGCGCTTGGACAGGTCGGCTTCGCGTTCGGGGGCGCCGTGGCCGGGCCCCTCTTCGCCGGGGTCGGGTACTGGAGCAACACCGTCCTCGGGGCCTTCTCCGTCCTGGGGATGGGTCTCATCGTCTGGTTCCTCCTTCCCGAACCCGACCCGGGCCAGGGCCACCCCGTGGCCGATACACCCTCCGCCGCGGACGCATGAACGCCCAGGGCGATTGGGGGCGCGGATGGGCACTGGTGACGGGGGCGTCCACCGGTCTCGGCGAGGCCATGTCTCGGCTCCTGGCGGCTCGGGGGTTCCCCCTGGTCATCACCGCCCGGAGCGGAGACCGGCTGCAGGCCCTCGCCACGGAGCTCAGAGACGTGCACGACCGGGAAGTCCGGGTCCTCGCCGGGGATCTGTCACAGCCGGGCGCGGCCCAGGCCCTGGTCGACGAGGTCGAGTCCCTAGGCCTCGCCGTGGAGGTCCTGGTGAACAACGCCGGGTTCGGAAAGTGGGGCGGCTACCTCGATCTGGACGCCGATGATGAGCTCGAGATGCTCCGGCTCAACATGGAGACCCCCACGGTCATGACCCGTCGGCTCCTGCCGGCCATGGTGGAGCGGGGGTACGGACGGATTCTGAACGTGGCGTCCACAGGCGCCTTCTTTCCCGGGCCTCTCATGACCGTGTACTACGCGACCAAGGCCTACTTGCTCTCCTACAGCCAGGCCCTGAACGAGGAGCTGCGGGACACCGGGGTCTCCGTCACATGCCTCTGCCCCGGGCCCACCGCGACGCGATTCCAGAGACGCGCGGCCATGCGCCACACGAGCCTGCAGGCTCTGGGGCTCATGGAGAGCGCCTCAGTGGCGAGAGCCGGCCTGGACGGTCTCTTCAGGGAGAAGGCGCTGGTGGTGCCCGGTCTGGTGAACAAGGCCACCACCATGGTCCCCCGCTTCCTTCCCCGAGCCCTGCTGCCGAAGTTGGTACGACAGGCTCAGGCTGGCCGCAGTCCCGGAAGCCCCGAAGGAGAGGGATGACAGAGCACCCGGCGGATCCCGAACGTCGGATACGAGTCCTCCTGGTGGAGGACGCCCTGGATCAGGCGTTGCTGGTCCGCGCCATGTTGGCGGGCGACCTCTACGAGGTGACGCACGCCCAGGACGGCGCACGCGGCCTCGAGCTCTTCCGGGCGAACGAGTTCGACATCGTGGTCACCGACCTGAATCTCCCGGGGATGGACGGGTTCGACCTGACCCGGGCTTTGAAGCTCGAGAACGCCGAGCTACCCGTCATCGCAGCCACGGGCTACTCATCCCCCGGATTCGCCGACGCTGCGTACCGGGCCGGCGTGGACGCGCTGTTGAGCAAGCCTTTGGATCAGGCCGAGCTCCTGGCGCAGATCCGGGAGCTCCTGCCCGACCTGCACCCGGCGGTGGAGACACCCCCGCGAGTATTCGCTCTCGGGTCTCGCCCCGGAGACGTCGTCATGGGATGTGGCGGGACACTCGCCTTCCATCGGGCCCAGGGCCATGAAGTCCTGGTGTTCATACTCGCGGCGGACGAGTCGGGGACCAACCTCGATGCCAATGCTGCCCGACAGGCCGCGGACCGGTTGGGAGCCCGCGTCATCGTGGCGGGAGGGGCGGCCTCGGGAGAGGACCTCATGGACCGGCAGCACCTCCTGGGCCGAGTCGTCCGGGAGCTCTCTCCGGACGTGGCCTACATCCCGTCGCTGGCCGACACCGACCCCTACCGGAAGGAAGCGCATCACCTGGGGAGGGCGGCGCTCTCCAGCGCTCGGGCCATCCTGGCGTACAGCGCACCCACCGCCACCCTCGAGTTCCGCCCCGGCTTCTTCAAGCCGGTGGACCGCTACATGTCCAAGAAGGTGGACGCCCTCGAGGCGCTAACGGGAGGAGCGATGCCGGCCCCCGAGCTGTCCGCCCGCTTTGCGCAGGCTGCGGCCCGGTACTGGGGCCGCTTCGCGGAATTCGGCGAGGTGGAGCCCTTCGAGGTCATCAAGGGGGAAGCACGAAAGTGAGGGATTCCATGCGAAAGACGACGCTGGCCGGTCCTGGACTCGTGGCCGCCCTTCTGGCCACGGGGATTGCAGGCGCCTCACCGGTAGCGGCCCAGGTGGAGCCCCCCCCCATCCCTCCCGGGCAACGCGCGGCTCCCGGGACGTACGACACCGAGCTGGACGTTCTCCACTATGACATCGAGCTCGCCATCGCCGACACCGCGGACTGGATCCTTGGACGGGTCGCGGTGCGCCTGAGGGCCACGGCGTCGGGGCCCAGTCGCGCGACGCTGGACTTCACGGGGCTCGCGCTGGACTCGGTCACCGTGGGTGGAAGCCGGGTGGACGCGACCCTGGACCGGGGCCGGTTGGGCATTCCGCTGGGTCGGGCGCTCAATCGCGGAGACGAGGTCGTCGCGGAGATCCACTACCGGGGTGTGCCGGACGACGGGCTCATCCTGGGGGAGAACGTGGAGGGGACGCCATCGGCTTTCGTGGACAACTGGCCCAACCGGGCGCGGTTCTGGCTCCCGTCGGTGGATCATCCCTCCGACAAGGCCACGGCCCGCTTCACCATCCACGCCCCGGCCGAATGGGAGGTCATCGCCAACGGCCGCCTGGTGGGCCAGCCCTACCCCACCGCGCCGGGTACGCCGGGGCCCGCCGCCGGAGCCCGTCGGACCTGGAACTACGTCACCGACCTCCCCCATCCCACCTACACGCTGGTGGTGGGGGGCACCGAGATGGTCGTGACGTCGCTAGGCACGTCGGCGTGTGGCCGGGCTCCGGCCTCACCCCGGGCGGATGGATGTGTGGAGACCACCACCTGGCTCTATCCCGGCAGTGTGGAGGTGGCCTCTCCCTCCTTCCGTCGGGCGGCGGACATGGTGGACTTCTTCGCCGACGCCATCGGCCCCTTCCCCTATGAGAAGCTGGCACATGTCCAGTCCGCCACGCGGTTCGGTGGAATGGAGAACAGCTCGGCCATCTTCTATTCGGAACGGGCGCTGGCATCCGGTCGCGACATGGAGGGGACCGTCTCCCACGAGATCGCCCACCAGTGGTTCGGCGACTCGGTCACTCCGGAGGATTGGAGCCACCTGTGGCTGTCCGAAGGCTTCGCTACCTATTTCGGCGCCGTCTTCTTCGAGTACGCTGACGGGATCCCGGACTTCCGGGAGCGGATGGCCGCCGCGGCCGAGCGGTACCTGAACTCTGCGGACACCCTGCTGCCGGTGGTGAACGCCGAGACCCGGGATCTCTTCGAGCTCCTGAACCGGAACAGCTACCAGAAGGGTGGCTGGGTGCTGCACATGCTTCGCGGAGTGGTGGGAGACGAAGTGTTCTTCCAGGGAATCCAGTCCTACTACCAGGACCACCGGCACGGTACCGCCGACACGGACGATTTCCTCGCGGCCATGGAACGGGCCAGCGGGCAGGACCTGGACTGGTTCTTCGACCAGTGGCTTTACCGGCCCGGATACCCCGTTCTCGCGGTGACCACCGGTGCGGACCCCGAGGCGGGGTACCTCCAGGTGGTGCTCCGCCAGGTCCAGGGGGACTACGCCCCCAGGTTCCAACTCCCCATCACGCTGGAGTTCCAGTGGAGCGGAAACCGGGAACGTGACTCGGTGACCCTCAGGGGCACCCAGGGCGTCTTCACCTTCCCGGGGATCCCGGCGGACGCTCGGGTCACGGTGGATCCCGACGGGTGGATCCTGAAGCGGCTTGCAGGGGGAGGCTGACGGCAACACCCTTCTTCCAGAGGAGTGGTGGCCCTACTTTCCCCAACGCCCTTCCCGGCCCGCAGGTCGGAAGGGCGTCTTCTTCCTTCCGCTGAACATCAGGGAGGCCGCTGTGGCAGCCGGCCCTCATCTCGAATTCGAAAAGGACATCGTCGAGCTCCAGGAGCAGATCGAGCGCCTGGAGGGCCTCGCCCGCAACAAGGGGCTCGACGTGGGCTCCGAGCTCAAGGACCTGCAGAGCAAGCTGGAGGTGCTGCGCCGCGAGACGTACCAGAACCTGCGGCCCATCGAGCAGGTCCAGGTCGCGCGCCACCCTCAGCGCCCCTACACCCTGGACTACCTGGAGCTCGCCTTCACCGACTTCCAGGAGCTCCACGGGGACCGCTCCTACCGCGACGACGAGGCCATCGTCGGCGGCTGGGCTCGCCTGGAGGGTAAGTCCGTCATGGTCATCGGTCACCAGAAGGGCCGTGACATGAAGGAAAATCTCCGGCGGAACTTCGGAATGCCCCACCCCGAGGGGTACCGCAAGGCGCTTCGGCTGATGCGCATGGCGGAGAAGTTCGGACGCCCGGTAGTGACCCTCATTGACACGCCAGGGGCCTATCCCGGGCTCGGAGCGGAGGAGCGCGGTCAGGCGGAGGCCATCGCCATGAATCTCCGGGAGATGGCGCGTCTGCGTGTCCCCACCGTTTCGGTCGTCATCGGCGAGGGCGGTTCCGGAGGCGCGCTGGCCCTGGGCGTCACGGATCGGATCCTCATGCTGGAGCACAGCATCTATTCCGTCATTTCTCCGGAGGGGTGCGCCGCGATTCTGTGGCGATCCGCCGAGCACCGGGAGAAGGCGGCCGAGGCCCTGAAGCTCACCTCCTCCAATCTCCTCGCGCTGGGTGTAACGGACGACATCGTGGGGGAGCCGGAGGGGGGCGCGCACGCCGACTGGCCGGAGACCGCACAGCGACTGAAGGAGTCCCTGGTGACGCACCTCACGGAGCTTGCCGAGCTCGACGTGGACACTCTCCTCCAGCGACGCTGGGCCAAGTACGAGTCCATCGGCGCCTGGCTGGGAGAGGACGACCCCACGGAGGGTTGAGCCCATGGCCTCGGGCTTCGCCGAGGTCCACTTCAAGGGGACCCGCAAGGACTACTTCGCCTATTCGGACATGGACCTCCGGCCGGGCCAGCACGTGGTGGTGCAGGCCGACCGGGGAGAAGACCTGGGTGAAGTGACCGCGGTGGGCCTCATCGCCCAGCGCAAGTGTTCCTCCAGTAGCGGGTGCGCGACCCCGACCCCGGAAGGCCGGGTGCTCCGAGTCGCCGTGGACGATGAGGTGGCCCGGCTCGACTCACTTCGGAGGGACGAGGACCGGGTCCGCACGGAGGCGCGGGAGCTGGTTTCCAAGCACGACCTCAAGATGAAGGTCACCCAGGCCGAGTGGCAGTTCGACCGGAACCGGCTCATCCTCTACTTCACCGCGGAGCGACGGGTCGACTTTCGGGAGCTGGTCCGGGACCTGGCCCGCGCGTTCCGCACCCGCATCGAGCTCCGGCAGATCGGAGTCCGGGACGAAGCCGCTCTCCTGGGGGGCGTGGGACGGTGCGGGCGAGTCCTCTGTTGCTCCACCTGGCTCCCCGAGTTGAAGCCCGTGAGCCTTCAGCTCGCGAAGGACCAGCGCCTCTCGCTCAATCCGGCGCAGATCTCGGGGTGCTGCGGAAGGCTGATGTGCTGCCTCATGTACGAGCACCGGACGTACGTGGAAGCTCGACGCCGCTTCCCGCGTGAAGGAAAGGTCCTGGTGACCGGGAAGGGTGAGGAGAGGGTCGTGGCAGTGGACATCCTGCAGGAACGCGTAACCCTCCGGGATGGCGAGGGGGACCGGCGCGAGCTCAACCTAGATCAGCTCCGCAAGGAGGTCTCCGGCGGGTTCCGAGGAGAGACGGGTGCCGAGCGGGACGGAGGGGACGGAGGGGACGGCAACGGCGACTCGGGCGCCAAAGGAGAATGACGTGGGCCGACGCTATCTGACCACCCCCATCTATTACGCATCGGGCGAGCCCCATATCGGGCACGCGTACACCACCATCCTGGCGGATGCCCTGGCCCGCTTCTATCGACAGGAGGGCCACGACGTGCTCTTCCTGACGGGAACGGACGAGCACGGTCAGAAGATCCAGGAGGAGGCGGCTCGCCGCGGCGTGGAGCCCATCGAGCTGTGCGACCAGATGGCGGAGCGCTTCAAGGAAGCCTGGAGCGACCTGGACATCGGCTTCGACCGATTCATCCGCACCACGGAGCACCAGCACGTCGCCGTCGTGACCGCGTTCCTGCAGCGGCTCTACGACCGGGGTCACGTCTACGAAGGAACGTACAAGGGATGGTACTGTGTTCCGGACGAGCGGTACTGGACGGAGAAGGACCTGGGACCGGACCAGACCTGCCCGGACTGCGGCCGGCCGGTGACGGAGATCGAGGAGTCCAACTGGTTCTTCCGGATGAGCGCCTTCCAGGATGATCTCATCCAGCACATCGAGGAGAACCCGGACTGGATCGTCCCGGAAGTCCGAAAGAACGAGATCCTGGGGTTCCTTCAGAAGCCGCTGGGGGATCTCTCCATCTCCCGGCCGAAGTCCAGGCTGAAGTGGGGCATCACCCTCCCCTTCGCGCAGGATCACGTCGCCTACGTCTGGGTGGACGCCCTCATCAACTACTTCACCGCGTCCGGGACACTCCCCCCCGACCCCGCCCCGGACGACGCCGGCTGGGACGACACGTCCGCGTCGTGGTGGCCCGCCGACCTGCACCTCATCGGGAAGGACATTCTCACGACCCATGCGGTCTATTGGCCGACTCTGCTCATGGGGGTTGGCCTTCGCGTTCCCCGGCAGCTTCTGGCACATGGTTGGTGGGTGGTCGGGGAGGCGAAGATGTCCAAGTCCCTGGGGAACGTGGTGGATCCGCTCCAGCTCCGTGAGGAATTCGGCACCGACGCGCTCCGCTGGTACCTCCTCCGGGAGATGCCTACGGGTCAGGACGCCTCCTACACGCCCGAGCGCTTTCTCATCCGCTACGAGGAGCTGGCGAACGTCCTGGGGAATCTCGCCTCCCGTGCCCTGAGCATGACGGTGAAGTACCGCGAAGGGGTGGTCCCGGCCGTCCCGGGGGCTGGCCTGGACTCCGCCATCGGCGCCACGCTCGAGAGGGTGGAGGACGCCATCGGATCCTACCGGGTCCACGACGCGCTGGCGGCGGCCATGGACCTGGCGAGGGAGGCCAATGGTTACGTGGAGGAACGAGAGCCCTGGGCCCAGGCGAAGGACCCGAGCCGAGCCGAGGAGTTGGACGAGACGCTGGCGTCCCTGGCGCGCGTCCTCGTGGTCCTCGCTGCGCTGTTTCAGCCGGTCTGCCCGAACCGAATGGGGGAGCTGGCGGAGCGCCTCGGGCTGGTCGGAGTCCCGACGCTGGCCGAGGCCGTGAAGCTCGACATATCGGGTAACCGGGTGTCCAAGGGGACGCCCCTTTTCCCCCGGAAGGACCGCTGAGGGGGCTCGGAGGCGCGCGCCGTATGTGGGGGAATCTTCAGTTGACACTCTCTTTCGGCTTCGGGTAGCTTTATAGGTTGAGGCTTTGGCACCTGCTGCGATTCCTGGCGCGGCGCGGTTTGAAGTGCGTCGCCAACAGCCAATTGAATAGGTCAGACATGTCCGCTAAGCGCTGGACATTACTCGTGATGGAAGACGGGACCGGCGACGTACGCCAGGTCTCGGTTTCTCGCCGTACGGTCCGCTGGGGCGTGGGCGGCGTGGCTTTTTCCGTCCTGGCGGTCCTCGCCCTCGCCCTGTGGGCTGGATTCGAGGGCTCTGCCCGCCTCGAAGCCGAGTTCCTCCGAAAGAAGAACGAAGTCCTCGTGGGCGAGCTCTCCCAGCTGCAGGGGCGTGTGGCGGCGGTGGAGGGATCCATGGCCCGCATGGCGGAGCGGAACGCCCAGGTCCGGAACCTGGCGGGTCTCGATCCCATCGACGGAGAAGTGCTGCAGGTGGGGGTGGGCGGCCCTGGGGGGCTCACGCCCCAGTCGTCTCCGCTGTGGAGCCTCGATCCGGGGGCGGGGGGCCGGGCCTTCGCGTTGGCCTACGACCTCAGCGCCCTGGAGCGGCGAGCCGCTCTTCTCACCCGTAGCTTCGAGGCCGCCAACGACTCCCTGGAGGCCCATCACGACCTCCTCGAGTCCACTCCCTCGATCCTCCCGACCTCGGGTTGGCTCAGCTCAGGATTCGCCAAGGCGCGACAGCATCCGATCCACAACGAGGCCCGCCCCCACAAGGGCGTGGACATATCCGCGTACCGCGGGACTCCCATTCTCGCCGCCGCGAAGGGCCGGGTCGTCCGGGCCGGATGGGTGCCGGGGCTGGGTGAGATGGTGGAGATCGACCACGGGTTCGGGTACACCACGCGCTACGGGCACGCCTCCAAGCTCCACGTCCGGGTGGGGCAGGAGGTGAGCAGGGGCCAGCTCATCGCACAGGTCGGAAGCACCGGAATCGCCACCGGACCCCATCTCCACTACGAGATCTGGCAGAACGGCGTCGCCCAGGATCCCATGGAGTTCGTCATTCCCGCGGAGGTACCCTGACGGTTTCCCCCCGGCGGTGTTGCGGTGAGCTCTCGGCTCCATTGACCGACGGCGGTGACGGGACGCTCCCCCACGGGGCGTCCCGTTTTCCGTTCTCCCGAAAGCCGTCCCCGACTTGGGAGTAGATGGTTGTGGCCACGGGCCCCTGCTCGCTACTTTCTCGGGTCTCACTTTCCACTCAAGGTGAAATTGGAGTGCATTCATGAAGCGCAGTTCCCTCCTCGTTGCGGCCGCCTCCCTGGCGCTGGCCGCATGCGGACCGGCCCAGCTGGTGGTTACGGCCGAGGTGGACGTACAGGACCCCAACACCGGCGAGTCGGTGAACCGTCCGCTGTCCGACCTGGAGATCCAGCTTCTCCCCTTCGACCGTGACGCCATCTTCGATTCCATGGCTGCGGCCTTCCCAACCCCCGAGCCCGAGATCCCCCAGGATCTCATGGATGCCCGGGCTGAGATCGCTGCCGCCCAGGACCGCTGGCGGAACCTGGAGAACCGGTGGAACACCCTCCGGGACACCCTCCAGACCCTCACGGAGGCCATGGAGCCCCTGAGCCGCGGTGAGGCGCAGTACCGCCTCCTGTTCAACGAGTTCAACGATCTCGAGGGCGAGTACGCCACGCTGGAGCGGCAGATGGAAGCCGCCTTCAACGAGTTCGACTCGCTCCAGAAGGCCAACATCGAGTACGAGCAGCAGATCCGGGTCCAGCGCCAGAACTGGGCGGACGACGCGTTCGGCGAGGTCGGTGACGTGTGGGCCGCCAAGATGAGGGAGATCGGCCTCCCCGCCGCCGCGGACACCACGGACGCCAACGGTGTTGCGACCTTCGAGGTGCCGGAAGGCGACTACTGGGTACACGCTCGCCTCGAGGAGGTCTTCGACGAGCTCTACTGGAACGTCCAGGTCAACGTCATCAAGGGCGAACCGGTGACCATCACCCTGTCCCGCGCCAACGCGCAGCGGCGGCCGAACCTGTAGTAGGAACGACCTGACTCCACCGCGAGTCCAGGGCCCCGGGCGCCAACCGCGCCCGGGGCCTTTTTCCGTTGTAGATTCAGGATCCCGAGTTCCACCCCGACCACTGCCCCCACACCATGGCCGATCGGAGCGCGTCCCCACTCCTGACCGTCGACCCGGAAGGCGTCGCCTGGATCACCTTCGCCGACCCCGACCGGAAGCTGAATGTCCTGGACGAGGGCGTCATGAAGCGCCTCGCGGGCCATATCGACGAGCTGGCCAGCGGCGCCATGGGTGAGCGCGTCAGGGCCGTGGTCTTCTTCAGCGGAAAGACCGACTCGTTCATGGCCGGGGCCGACGTCGACGCCATCCGCGGCATCCAGGGCCCCTCCGACGGCGAGGAGAAGGCTCGCATCGGGCAGGAGATCTACTCGAAGCTCGCCGCGTTGCCCCTTCCTACCGTCGCAGCCATCCATGGCATCTGCCTCGGAGGCGGCCTGGAGCTCGCGTTGGCGTGCGATCACCGACTCGCCAGCTCCCACCCCAAGACGCGACTGGGGCTTCCCGAGGTCCAACTGGGCATCCTCCCCGGGTGGGGCGGAACCACCCGCCTGCCCCGCCTGGTCGGGCTCCAGGCCTCCCTGGACATGCTCCTCACGGGAAAACAGGTGCGAGCCGAGTCGGCCCGACGCAGCGGCCTGGTGGATGCGGTCCTACCGCCCGAGGGTTTCAGAGATGCTGCCCGTCGGTTCGCCGTCCAGGTCGCCGAGGGTGCCGCGCCTGCGCATCGGCGGAAGGCGCGTCTCTTCACTCGCCTGCTGGACGGTACCGGGCCCGGGCAGCGGCTGGTGATGAGAGCGGCTCGCAAGCAGGTAA
The DNA here is from genome assembly GCA_039586075.1 of Gemmatimonadota bacterium. Taxonomy (GTDB): domain Bacteria; phylum Gemmatimonadota; class Gemmatimonadetes; order Longimicrobiales; family Gaopeijiaceae; genus Gaopeijia. The sequence goes on from JBDHLC010000005.1 coordinate 113,950, forward strand.
TGAAGCAGACCCGGGGACACTACCCGGCTCCGCTCAAGATCCTGGACGTCCTGAAGGAGGCGCTGAGGCTTCCCGTGGAGCGCGCCCTCCAGGTGGAGGCCCGGGCCTTCGGGGAGCTCGTCGCAACGCCGGCCCACCGGAACCTCCTCCACGTGTTCGGCCTCCGGGAAGACGCGAAGAAGGTGGAGCGGCGGTTGCCCGACGGCTCCGCCTCGCCAGTGAATCGCATGGGGGTGCTGGGCGCGGGTGTGATGGGCGGCGGCATCGCACAGCTGGCGGCGAGCAGCGGGATCCACGTTCGCATGAAGGACATCCGGGACGACGCCATCTCCGGTGGCCTGCGGCATGCCCGACAGCTCTTCGAGACGCAGGTGAAGCGCCGGCGCATGACCCGTCAGGAGGCGGAGGTGCAGATGGGTCGCATCTCGGGCGCGCTGGACTACCAGGGCTTCGGTGGCCTGGATCTGGTGGTGGAGGCGGTGGTGGAGCGCATGGACGTGAAGAAGGCCGTCCTGGCGGAGACGGAATCGAAGGTGCGTCCGGACACGATCCTGGCGACGAACACCTCGTCCCTGTCCGTAGACGAGATGGCCGCGGTCCTGGAACGGCCCGAGCACTTTTGCGGCATGCACTTCTTCAATCCCGTGCACCGCATGCCCCTCGTGGAGGTCATCCGCGGTGAGCGGACCTCACCCGGGACTCTGGCCACCGTGCACGCCCTGACCCTGCGCATGGGGAAGGTACCGGTGATCTGCCGGGACGGACCGGGCTTCCTGGTGAACCGCATCCTGGGTCCCTACCTCAACGAGGCGGGTCACCTCGTCACCGAGGGGGTGGCCATCCAGGACGTGGATCGGGCGGCCACCGAGTTCGGCATGCCCATGGGGCCGGTTCGGCTCCTGGACGAGGTGGGAATCGACGTGGCGCGCCACGCGGGAGAAACCATGCACCGGGCTTTCGGAGAGCGGATGGCTCCGTCTCCGATCCTGGAGCGCCTGAGCGGTGGCGACCGCCTCGGAAAGAAGAACGGGCGGGGATTCTACCAATACAGCGACGGGCGGGACGCCGGTGTGGACGATTCCGTGTACGAGGACCTCCAGCTCGACGTCCCCACCCCCGACACCCTCCCCCAGGAGGATATCCGTCGGCGCCTCGTGCTGGTCATGATCAACGAGGCGGCGCGGATCCTGGAAGACGGTATCGTGGATCGGGCCGCGGACGTGGACCTCGGGATGATCATGGGCACTGGCTTTCCACCCTTCCGCGGGGGACTCCTCCGGTTCGCCGACGACCAGCACCCGCGCTCCGTCCTGGAACGACTCTGGGAGATGGAGGGCAAGTACGGGATGCGGTTCACCCCAGCCCCCCTGCTGGTGGAGCTCGCCCGGGACAACCGGGGATTCTACGACGCTTTCGGGGGCGCGTGACGTCCGTGGTGGGTGTAGTGCCCAGCGCCGGTGCGTCGGCACGAATGGGGCGGCCAAAGGCGCTGCTGGACGCCGACGGAGATCCCTTCGTCGTTCGCGTGGTGCGATCACTTCGGGAGGGCGGATGCGACCCGGTGTTCGTGGTCGTCCGCAACATGGAGGGACCCATCGCGGAGCTCGCCCGCAGCGCCGGAGCGCGGGTGATCCCGAATCCCGATCCGTCGGCGGGTCCCATTTCCTCAATCCGCGCGGCATTGGACCACGTCTCGGACGATGCTCCCGGGATCGTGGTGCTCCACGTCGACCACCCCCGGGTCAGGGCCACCACCGTGGCCGCCCTGATCCGAGCTGCCCGTCTCTGGCCGAATCGCATCATCCTCCCCCGCTGGGGCGGTCGGCACGGACACCCGCCTCTCTTTCCGGCCGCCCTCCTGGACGAGCTTCGTGACCCGCGGCTCGAAGGCGGAGCACGCACGGTGGTGCATCGCCACGGCGAGCGCGTGGTGGAGGTCGAGGTCGACGACCCGGGAATCCTCCAGGACATCGACGACCCGGACCGATACCGGGACGTGTTCGGAGCCTCCCCCGCGGAGAGGCCAGGATGACGGAGCCGGGCCTGGACGCCGCGGCCGCCGCCGAGGCCATCGTGTCTGCGGTGGAGGAGGGCGCAACCGTCGTGTCTGTCACCCTCCTCGACACCTCGGCGCGACGCATGCTCTTCATCGGTACCGGGCCCACGCTCACGGCCATGGCGCCCTCGGGCGACCTGACCCTGGACCACGAGCTGGAGCAGCATGTCCGCGCCGTCCTAGACGGGACCCGGGAGGAGGGCCCGGTGGAAATCGGGAACCGGCAGGTCTACCTGGAGGTCCACCATCCGCGGCCGGACCTGGTGATCGTCGGAGCTGGGCACATCGCGCAGCCACTGGCCACGTTGGGTGACCTTCTCGGATTCCACGTGATCGTTGCGGACGACCGACCCGACTTCGCCACGGTAGATCGTTTTCCCGCCGCGTCTCGGGTCGAGCGAATGGACTTCTCCGACCCCTTCGCCGACATCCCGGTAGGGCCGCTGACGCACGTGGTCCTGGTCACGCGAGGCCACAAGTACGACTACGAGTGCCTGCGCCACCTACTCAGGTCCGACGCCCGGCCGCGCTACATCGGCATGATCGGGAGCAGGCGCCGGGTCCGGGCGACCTTCCGCAAGCTATTGGACGAGGGCGTGTCCAGAGACCGGCTGGCCGATGTCCACGCACCCGTGGGGTTGGACCTCGGGGCGGAGACTCCCGCGGAGATCGCCGTGGCGGTCGCGGCGGAGGTGATCCTGGAGTGGCGCGGCGGGACAGGCGCGCCACTCCGGCAGACCGAGCAGGTGCTGGAGCGGTTCTTCCCGGGCGAGGAGGACGAGCAACCGTGAGCGGTCAAGACGACCTGGCCCTCCTGCGCGCCCTCTCGGAGGTGAGCCGCAGCGGAGAGCGTTGTGCCCTGGCCACCATCGTTCGTACCCGTGGATCGACGCCGCGGAAGATGGGGACCAAGATGCTGGTGGTCCCCTCTCGAGGCCTCGTGGGAACGGTGGGAGGCGGGTGCGGTGAGGCGGAGGTCCTCGAGGCGGCGCTGCGGGTCCTGGAGGGGGGTGGCTCCGAGCTGGTCACCGTGGACCTCACCCGCGACCTCCTTTCGTGGAGCCCCGCCGTGTGCGGAGGGACCATGGAGGTCTTCGTCGAGGCGATTCAACCCCGGGACGACCTGTGACGGGGCGCCGCGTACACATCCACTACCGGCGCCTGCCCGACCGAGAGGACATCTACGTCCAGGACCTGGTCCTGGACCATCCCGAGGTGAAGGTCACCTTCCAGCCTTCCACCCCCATCTCCGGCCCCGTCGTCGTCGACGGCGCCATCGTGCTGGAGCCCGGCTCTCCCGCAGTCTGGTTCACTTTCCCCGGCGCGTGGCACGACATTGGACGCTTCCACGACCGGCAGGGTCGCTTCACCGGGATCTACGCGAACGTGCTTACCCCCTGCATCCTGCACCGGGAAGGATCCACGGGCGAGATTCTCCGCTGGGACACCACCGATCTCTTCCTGGATGTCTGGAAGGGCCTGGCAGACCCGGTCCGGCTTCTGGACGAGGACGACCTGGAGGGCGCCCTGGAAGCGGGGATCGTGGACGAAGACCTCGCGGAGGCGGCACGAACCGAGGCCGCACGTATCCTCAGGGCCGAGCAGCGGGGAGAGTGGCCGCCGCCGGTGGTGGCGGAGTGGCCGCTGGAGCGGGTGGTGGAGGGGCGTTAGCCCACCCCACCACCCAATACCACGCTTCTAGTCTTCCCCACCCAGGAGCTGCGCCGCGCAGAGGCGGTCGTGGTCGATGTAGAGCTCCTTGAGCACCTGCGGGTCCTCCCGCAGGAAGTCGATGAGCCGGTCGTACTCTTCCAGCCGCTCCCGGGGAATGGTGGTTTCCTGCGTCAGGAACTCACCCCCATCGGCCAGGATGAGACGGACTCGGACCCGGCCGCTCACTGGGACCCAGCCTCCCCACCCGCGGCGCCCAGCATCCCGTCCACGACGGAGCGGATCCCCGCGAACGAGTTGTCCGGAAGCCTTTGGAACCCTCCGTCTCCCTCACTCACGAGGACCGTGGGCGTCCCAGTGACGCCAAGGAGCATTCCGAGCTGCAGATTGGCGCTAACGGTAAGTGCGTGCTGGTCACTCCGCAGACAAGCCCGGAACGCAGTGGGCTCGAGGCCGACCTCCGCTCCGTAGTCCTCGAAGAGGCCGAGGGGCGCGGCCTGCGAGCGGGACCAGACCGACTGGTTCCGGAACAGGGCGTCGTGATACTCCCAGAACCGGTCCTGGTCCAGGGCGCATCTTGCAGCCCGAGACGCCAGGAAGGCATGGGGATGGATGGTAATGAGAGGGAAGTCGTAGAAGACGAACTGAGCCTGCCCCGTCTGCAGATAGGCCAGGTCGATCTGCGGCTTCACCGTCGCGGCGAAGGCTCCACACCCGGGGCACTGATAGTCCCCGAACTCGGCGATAGTGATGGGAGCGTCTTCGGTTCCCAGGACCACGCCGTCGGCCAGCCCCACCACCGTCTGCGGGTCGTTCATCCCTTCGAACTCCACCGGATCGACGGCCACCTCGGAGGTGCCGCAGCCAATCAAGAAGACGGTCGGGATGAGCACCCCGGCCGTGGCAACGATCTTCCTGTTCATCCTTCCTCACATGCGTTGAGACTGAGCGCGCGGTCACCGCTGGCCGGTCCCGTTCAGCGGTCGTGGAACATGGCCCCGGTCCTCAGGCGGATCAACCCGTTCGTACCGGCGCGAACTCAGCCGACCAGAATCTCGTGCATCCCCTCGGTATCGCGCAGATCCGCCACCACGTGGTGCGCACCGGCTCCCCGGAGCGCCGCCTGGTCGTAGCGCCCGGTGGCCACCCCGACCGTCACCACGCCGTGGTGAAGGCCGCACTCCACGTCTCGTGGGGTGTCGCCGATGATCACGACGTGCTCCGCGGCGAAGTCGACACCCCAGATCTCCCGGGCTCGCCGCACCGCCAGCCCTGGAAGGTCGTTCCGTTCCTCCGAGTCCGAGCCGAACGCTCCCATGCAAAAGTGCCCGAAGAGCCCGGCGGATCCCAGCTTCAGCTCCGCGCCCCCCGCGATGTTTCCCGTCACGAGGCCCAGCGCGACGTCCGCCGCGTCGCGAAGCGCCGCCAGGAGCTCCAGGACACCGGGGAGGACCGTCATGGGGCGCTCGGGCAGCCGTGCCTCCAGCTCCTCGAGATACCGCTCGAAGAGCCGGGGCAACCCGCGGTCGATCTCCCCCCGGTCGAGCCCCGCCTTTTCCAGGAGCTCACGAGCGATCTGAGGATCGGTCTTGCCGGCGAAGTCGTGCACCTCGATGGGCCCTGCCGTACCGAATGCGCTCAAAAGCGCGGTGTGGAAGGCATCCTTGGCTGGACCGCCGGCCACCAGGGTTCCATCGATGTCGAACAGGAGGAGGCGACGCATGGTCAGGGGTTCAGAGCCAACCGATCCGTGTCGCCGTGGTAGAACTCCACCGGGTTGGAAAGGATCCAGGGACGAAAACCGACTCGGGCACGTCCCATCCGTAATCCTCCCCGAAACACCTCCACCCGGTAGACTCCCGCGGTGGCGGCGGTCCAGAAGAGCGTCTCGCCGGCGGATGCCCTCAGCCAATCGGCTTCCTCTCCGTCCCGGAGGATGCGGACCAGGAGCTGGCCCCGAACGCCCGCGGGCAACTGGATCTGTAGACCCGCGCCGTCGATCCATGGCGCGCGCCCTCCCATCTCGATGACCCCACCGGTACTCCCCACACCCCGCACCCGGAACTCATCCGCCCCATCGGGATCACCCAGCGTCACGAACAACCGTCCGGCTCGAAGGGCGTCCAGAAGCTCCCGCCGGGCCGCATCTGGATCCTCGGAGATCGGACCCGGTAGCAGCACGTGATTCACGACGGTCCGGAAGAACGGTTCGTAGCGGGGAAAGAGGAGGCCGCCGAGGCGGGCCTTCGGGTGGTGATTCAGGCCGCCGGTCAACGTCACTGGCTGCACCGCGCGCACGGAATCGTAGGAGAGGAGCGCGGGTGTCTGGGTCCGCTCCCGCCAGAGGGCGGCAAGGCTTCCCTCGCCCTTGCCCACTAGGAGGCCACCTACGAACGAGGCCAGGTGGTATGCAGCCCAGGGCTCCTTCAACCGGATGCGAGCCATCTCGGACACGTCGAACGACTCCCACGCATGCACACCCGGGGCCTCCAGCCCATTCCATCGCTCCCGGGACCGCGGGCTGCGGGGATGCACTACCGACAGGAACGCCTGCAAGCTGTCGGCGCGCTGTACCAGGTCCTCCACCGTCCCCTCCCACCGCCGTGGGAGCGTGTCCAGGCCGACGGCCAACGTGCGTCCCACACCGGAGATGACCAGCTCCAGGCCGGGAACGATCAGGACACCTTCGCGCCGGTGAGGGACCATCACCTCCTCGCCCCGCTCGGACCAGACGCCGGGATGATCCCCCAGCACCACGAAGTCGAGGTTCGTGTTCCGGGCCGCAGCCGCCACTTCGGTAAGCGTTCCCTGGGCGTCGTGGGATCGCCCGGTGTGGACGGAGAGCACCCCACGGAGCACCGTGGCGTCCGAGCCCCGGGGAGTCTCGGACGTCGTCGTGGCGAGGAGGGCTCCTGGATCGCCGGGGACACTCAACACCGACGCCGTGCGGAGGGCGTCCGGCCCAGGGGTGACGTTCAGCGCCAGGAAGCCCAGCACGGCGTAGAACAGGGCCCCACAGAGAGCGCCGTTTCGGCACCAGCGGAGGACACGGCGCAGGGGATGAGAGCGGCCAATGGGTGACATGGCCGACAATACCAAGGCCTCCGACCCCTGTTTGTCAACGTTGGACGAGGGGTACGCGTCTCGCGGGCCGGGACGCGACAACCGGTCAGCCCCGCCCAGCGTCGGCAAGAACTCCCCGGGTGATGGACTCCTCCAATGCCTCCCGGGCAGCGTCCCCCAACGCCATGACCTCCCGGTCCGTCAGAGATCGCACCTCCCTCGAGGGCGCGAGCCCGAACACGACATCTCCATCCATCGGGGTGTTCACCGGGCGGATCCGACGCGGCAGGGCTCCCGCCGCCATGCGGACCATGCGATAGAGATCCCGTTGGCCCACCGGCGCGTCGGTAGCCACCACGCAGAGGGTGGTGTTCCCCAGGGGCGCCTCACCGGCACCCGGAGACCCACGGAGCATCCGACTCCCGTCCAGGAAGGCCCCGTCGGGACCCCGGGCGCCGGCCACGATCTCCCCCTGTCCGTCCAGCACGTCTCCCACCGCGTTCACCGCGGCCAGCGCCGCGACGCGGAAGGCTCCGGTGGTCACCAACCAGCTCCCCACGCCACCCGGCATGGAGCTTTCCGGACCGCCCAGCTTGCCCACGGTGGCACCCGTGCCCGCACCCACTCGTCCCTCGGGTACTGGCGCGTCGGAGGCGGCTTCGGCCGCCGCGAAGCCGGTAGCTGCGTCGGGGCGGGACCGGTCGGGGGCCAGATCGTACAGGATCGCCGCCGGCACGATGGGAACCACGTCGATCCCCGTAGGGAACCCCTCACCCCGCTCCGCCAGCCACGCCATGACACCGTGAGCCGATGCCAGCCCATATGCGGATCCACCGGAAAGGACCACGGCGTTGGCCTCCGGTACCAGATGCTCCGGATGGAGCGTACCGAGCTCTCGGGTGCCGGTGGCCATTCCCGTGACCTGCACGGCACCGCGGAAGGGGCCCAGGATGGCGGTACACCCACTCCCTCCGCCCGGAACCTGCGCGTGCCCCACCCGGATGCCGGGGATGGCCGTCAATGTGGTGTTCGGGCGGCTCTGGCTCATGGTCTGGGCTCGCGTTGGAGGGAACGTGCCCGGGCCGACCCCATGGCGATGGTCAGGCGAGCTCCGGGAGATACGACGGGTCCAGATTTCCGCCGCTGAGAACGACGGCGACGTTCCGGCCCGTTACGTCCACTACACCAGAACGGAGTGCGGCGGTCGTCGCGGCTCCGGAGAACTCCACCACCAGGTGGTGGTGGGATAGGAGGAAACGGGTGGCCTCGTGGATGGCATCGTCCTCTACCGTCACGACCTCGTCCGCCAGGTCCCGAAGATGCAGGAAGGTCAACTCGCCCGCCTTCACCGGCAGCAGCCCGTCGGCAATGGACGCGGTGCGTTCCAGGACCACGGGCCGTCCTGCCTCCAGGGCGGCCTTCATGGAGGCGCCTCCCACGGGCTCCACACCGACGATCCTGGCCTCCGGGCGGAGTGCCCGCACCGCGGCCGACACGCCCGCCGCCAGGCCTCCGCCTCCGATGGGGACCACCACCATGTCCACGTCGGGCCAGTCCTCCACGATCTCGAGCCCCACCGTCCCCTGCCCCGCGATGATCTCCGGGTCATCGAAGGGAGGAATCATGGTGAGACCCTCCTCGGCGGCGATGGCCTCGGCCCGGGCCTTTCGCTGCAGGGAGGTGGTTCCCTCGAAATGCACTTCGGCGCCCAACGCCTTGGCGCCCTCCACCTTCACACGAGGTGCCGTGGTGGGCATGACCACCACCGCCCGAACGCCCCGGATCCTGGCGGCGAGCGCCACCGCCTGGGCGTGGTTGCCGGAGGAGTACGTGATGATCCCGTTGGCCACCGCTTCGTCCTCCAGCTGCAGGACGAAATTGTTGGCGCCGCGAGCCTTGAACGCCCCGGCTCGCTGGAGGTTCTCGCACTTGAGCCTCACCTCGCGGGCTCCCGTGGCCTCCGCCAGGTCGGGAGACGGAAGGACGGGTGTTCGGACCACCATACCTTCCAGCCGGCCCGCTGCAGCCCGGATCGCGTCCACCACCACCAGGTCGGGTGCGGCCTGACCTCCCCGGGCCTCCATTACCCCTCTTCCTCGCCGTCCGACTGGTCTTCGGCAGCGTCATCCACCTCGTCTTCGGCGTCCGCATCGACGGTGGGCGCGAAGTCGGCGGGATCGCCGGAAGCCGAAAGCTCGGCCGCCTGCTCCGGGGTCATCACTCCTTCCTCCACCGCGGCCTGGAGCTCGTTCTCGAGCTCGTCCTCGCCGTCGTCCAGGAAGCGAGCCACGTCCATGACCTCGTCGCCCTTGTCCAGATTCACCAGCCGGACACCCTGGGTGGCCCGTCCAATGATGCGGATCTCGTCCACCCGCTGGCGATTCACCACACCGTTCCGAGTGATGACCATGAGCTGGTCATCGTCGGTAACGCCCTTGATGGCCACCACCTTTCCGCTCTTGAGAGTGGTCTTGATGTTGATCACGCCATATCCGCCCCGCTTCTGGAGGCGGTACTCGTCCACGTCGGTGCGCTTCCCCATGCCCTTCTCGGTCACCACCAGGAGCTTGGCGTCCTCCCGCACGGCCACCATCCCGACCACCACGTCGTCGCCACGCAGATGGATCCCCCGGACTCCCTCCGTGGCACGCCCCATGGACCGGGCATCCGCCTCGTTGAATCGGATACCCATTCCGTCGCGTGTGGCGAGGATCACCTCTCGGTTCCCATCCGTGATCCGCACGTCGATCAGAGCGTCGCCCTCCCGGATGTTGATGGCGTTGAGCCCCACCGAACGGATGTTTCCGTAGGACGCCAGGGACGTCTTCTTCACCACGCCTTTGCGGGTCGCGAAGAACAGGTACCTGTCTCCCGTGAATTCCCGGACCGGGACCACGGCGGCGATCTCCTCCTCCTGACCGATGTTCAGGAGGTTCACGATGGGCTTGCCCCGGGACTGCCGACTGCCCTCCGGGATCTCCCACACCTTGAGCCAGTAGCACTGCCCTCGGCGAGTGAAGATCATGAGGGTGTCGTGCGCGGAGGCCACGAAGAGGTGCTCCACCCAGTCCTCGTCCTTCGTGCCCATACCCTGGAGGCCGCGGCCGCCGCGACGCTGGGCCCGATAGGTATCCACCGCGATCCGCTTCACGTACCCCTGCCGGCTGACGGTGAGGACCATGTCATCATCGGGGATGAGGTCCTCCATGTTGAAGCCGCGAGGGGAGATGTCGGTGATCTCCGTGCGCCGCTCGTCACCGTGCTTCGCCACGACCGCCTCGAGCTCCTCCACGATGAGGGCCATGCGGCGCTCACGGTCCTCCAGGATCTCCACCAGCTCGGCGATCCGCGCGCGAACCTCCGCCAGCTCCTCTTCCAACTTCTCCATCTCGAGGCCGGTGAGCCGCGCCAGCCTCATGTCGAGAATCGCCTTGGCCTGCCGCTCCGAGAGCCCGAAGGCCTCCTGGAGGGACGCAGACGCGATCTCCGTGTCCCGGGAGCCCCGGATGATCTTGATCACCTCGTCGATGTTGTCGACGGCGATCTTGAGACCCTCCAGGATGTGCTCCCGATCTCGTGCCTTGCCCAGCTCGAACTCACTGCGTCGCACCACCACCTCGTGCCGGTGGTCGATGAAGTGCAGAAGCATCTCCCGCAGGGGCATGACCTTCGGGACACCGTCCACCAGGGCCAGGAGAATGGTCCCGAAGGTGGACTGCATCTGGGTGTGCTTGTAGAGCCGGTTCAGCACGATGTGCGGGATGGCGTCCCGCTTGAGCTCGATGACGACGCGGAGCCCTTCCCGATCCGACTCGTCGCGAAGATCCCGGATGTCCGGCAGCTTCTTCTCCCGGACCAGCTGAGCGATATGCTCCACCAGGCGGGACTTGTTCACCATGAAGGGGAGCTCGGTGACGATGATCCGCTCACCGCCCCTGGGATCCTCCTCGATCTCGGCCCGGGCACGCATCACGATGCGGCCGCGCCCGGTCCGGTAGGCATCCCGGATTCCGTCCCGCCCGCAGACGAGGCCTCCGGTGGGGAAGTCTGGACCCGTGACGATGCTCTCCAGCTCGCCCTGCGACAGGTCACGGTCCGCGATCAGCGCGATGCAGGCATCGACCACCTCCCGCAGGTTGTGGGGCGGAATGTTGGTGGCCATCCCCACCGCGATCCCGCTGCTCCCGTTCACCAGCAGGTTGGGAACCCGCGCCGGCAGGACGACGGGCTCCTGGAGACGGCCGTCGAAGTTGTCGACGAAGTTCACCGTCTCCTTGTCGATGTCCTCCAGCATCTCCGTGGCAAGCGGCGCCAGCCGGGCCTCGGTATACCGGTAGGCCGCCGCCGAATCGCCGTCGATGGAGCCGAAGTTCCCCTGCCCATCCACCAGCGGATACCGGAGGGAGAAGTCCTGCACCATCCGGACCATGGAGTCGTAGACGGCGGAGTCGCCGTGCGGGTGGTACTTCCCCAGCACGTCACCCACCACCGTGGCGCTCTTCTTGTACCCGCGGCCCGGCGAGAGCCCGGCCTCCTGCATGGCGTACAGGATCCGTCGGTGGACCGGCTTGAGACCATCCCGTACGTCGGGAAGAGCCCGCTGCACGATGACGGACATGGAGTAGTCGATGAACGACTCCCGCATCTCGTCTTCGAGCATTCGAAGCAGAATGGTCTCTCCGCTCCCGGTGTCGGCGTCCTGCGGAGTCTCGATATCGTCAGCCATGCGATCTGCCTTGGAGGCCGGTCATGAGGGGGTGCGGGGCTGTCCCGACGCCGCAGCAGCAGCAACTCTCCTCGGGGCCGCCGGAGTGTCCCGGGTCGGGCACCGGCGAGTCATTCCACCGGACTCCGGAGCGGGGCTCCGAGAGGAGGCCGGGGAGGGTCATGCAGGGGAGGGCGTTTTCCGGAATTTCAGGTCCCGCCAGTATCGGTGCGTTGAGGCGTCTAAAGACCTGTCAATTTAACGCTTTCAGGGGTTTTCCGGCAATGCGCAGCCGGTCCCGGAATCCGGTGGAATGGCGGAGGTCCGAACGGGGCTCAGCGGCGCCCGTCCAGCCCTGGCCCGCGGGGCGGCTCGATGCGCATGCGCCGCACCATCGCCTGGTACCGGCCATCGGCACGCACGGCATCCCAGACGGGGTCGTGACGGAGCGTGGCCAGGAGGGGCTCCCTTCGCTCCACGGCACTCTGTAGCGTGCCCAGGGCAGCAGTGGCGTCCCCCAGCGCGAGCTGGGCCGTCGCCACCGGCGTCCAGTATACCGGCAAGTCCTGCTCCGACCGCGCCTGTGCCTCATCCACCTTCCAGCTCCAGTAGCCGTTTGCTCCGTCCTGTTCCATCCGCTCCACCAGGTCCCTGATGGACGCGCCGGGCTCTCGGCCTCGAATCTCACGGCGCCGCAGTCGGACGTCCACGAGACCTTCCGCATCCTTCCGAAGGCGATTCAGCTGCTCGAGACTCTCCCAGACCACCAGGTCGTCCACCCCCTGGTCCAGCAGATTGTCCCCGAGTTCCTCGGCGTCTTCCAGGCGGCCGGTGGCCATCATCCGAACGAACGATCGGACCGCGCTGCGCCCCGCGTCAGGCGCTTCCATGACTTCGATGCGGGCCACCTTCTCCTGCACGAGCTGCCCAAGTTGGGTCGTGGGCGTGATGACTCGGACGTCCTCGCCTCCACCCCGGATGGCCTGAAGCGCCTCCTCCGTGCTGCGCAGCACTTCCACGGCCTCGCGATTCTCCGGTGCCAGCGCTACGGCTCGCGTGGCTACATCCCGTGCGGCCTCGATCCGCTGGACATTCACTTCCGGTAGGTCACCTGCCTCGGTCAGGAGCGCGCCCGCCAGCCCCGCCAGGGCGGGAACGAACGACGAGTCAACCTCGAGCACGGTGCGGAAGAACTGCTCCGCGTGGGCGCCTCCCTCGGTGGGAGCTCCGAACAGGGCCACCCGCCCACGCATGAACGTCTCCTGCATCTCCGGCGTGAACTCGTTGCCCTTGACCATGTAGGCGAATCCCTGTGCCTCGGGAGGCTCGGCGGCACTGCCGCCACCGACCGAATGCGCCTCCAGTGGATCCTGCGCGTCCGGCTCCGGCAACGCGCGCGCCGACCGGGTCCCGCCGGCAGGGGTCGCCGGCTCCCCGGTCCCCCGTTCGACTCCGAGGCTCGTCTCGCTCTCACCCGATGTCTCCGGATCGGTGGCGTCCACCGCCTCATCCGTCTGCGTCGGATCCACGGACGCGAGCCGCAAAGGCTCACCCTCGGCCCGCCGCGCGTCGAGGAGGGACTCGATGGCCACGGAGACGGCCTGGGCCACCTCGCTCTGGAGCGCGATCACATTTTCGAGCTCCCGCTCGTAGCTCTGGGACCAGAGGTGGGTGTCCGAGGCTGCGTGGATGAGCTGGACGGTGATCCGAATGCGGCCGTCGGCTCGCAGCACCGAGCCCTCGACGATGGCATCCACATTCAGGTCCTGTCCGATCTGGCTCATGGAGCGGCCACCGGGCCTGTACTGCGTCACCGTCGTCCGGGAGATGACCCGCAGGAAGTCGATCTGGCTCAACTCCGAGAGAAGGGCCTCGTGCATCCCTGGGGCGAAGTACTCCTGGCCCGGTTCGGCGGAGAGATCCTCCAGCGGCAGCACGGCGAGTGATCCGATGGGTCCGTCCGCATCGGTGGTCTGGGCTCCTTGAAAGATCGCGGCGGTCCTGAAACTGCGCGTCTCCGGGATCCACTCTTCCGTCTGTCTCCACCAAACCCCCGCGGCGACCACCGCGGCGATGGTGACGCCCATGAGCGCGGCGCGGTGGGACAGACTTCCATGGGGCTCGAGCCCCGCCTCGCTGTCCACCACCGCCATGGAGCGGATTCCCATGGGCGTGATCTCGTAGACCCACGCCATTACCACCACGATGGGGAACAGGAGCACGGCGCCCACCACCAGGATTCGAATCAGGTGATCCGCCTCCGCGCTCGTCTGAAACGCCGGAAACACGATCTCCCCGAGTTGGAGGACCACGAAGACCATGGCGGCATACCCGAGCGTGGTCCTGACCACGTGCCGCCGCCGCAGCTCCGCGAAGAGCCCCCGTCGCCGATTTCCCAGCTCGCTCATTGCGCTTGCTTCGCCCCCGTCCTTCTCGTTCGTCTCCCCGGAGGAGACGGGCTCAACTCTTTGAGACTCCCGGACCCATGAGTGTTAGACACGTCTAACCGGAAAAAGGATCGCTGCTCCCGTCACGCGACGGTCACGAAGTCGCTCCCCTCTCGCCAACCCTGCTCCTCGAACCCCCTCCGGACATCGTCCCTGGCGCCATCGCGCCCCACGGCGGCGACGCCGAGCGCGCCCCGGAAGGAGTCCAGCTCCCGCGCCGGGATCACCGGTGCGCCGTGTATCTCCTGACGGATTTTCCGGGGGTCCAGTTCCACGAACGCCCGGACCACACCGCCGCGATCCCTCCAACTCCGTGAGAAAGCCTTCCCCGTGGGCCCGGCTCCCCAGATGACGACGCCGTCGTGGTCGGGATAGGCGCGGGCCAGGTGGTGAGCGCGGCAGCGCCCGAAGGCATCCCGGGAGTACCGGTCATCGACCCGGGAGAGCCGCCGCTCCCCCTCCCTCCACAGCAGGAGAACCCGTGGCACCGTGGTGAGTCTCCACCCTGCCCCCACCAGGCGTAGAAGCAGGTCGTAATCCTCGGGCCAGCCGGGATCCCGGTACCCGCCCGCCTCTCCCAACGCCTCGGCTCTGACGAGCCACGTCGGGTGAGCCAGGGGACACTCTATGAAGCAGTCGCGGTGAAGCGCCTCGGAAGTCCGCAGACCGTTCAGCCAGCGCTCGTAGCGGAGCGCCCCCCCGTTTACCTTGTCTTCGGGGAAATAGCGGACCCCGGTGCCACAGAGCCCGGCCTCCGGCTCGGCGCCCAGCGCGGCCACCTGCGCCTCGATCCGATGGGGCAATGCCATGTCGTCGGCATCCATCCTGGCCAGGAACTCCCCCGTGGCACTCGATCGAGCAAGCTCCAACGCCTGGACGATTCCCTGGCCCGCCCCCGACAATACGCGGACCCGCGAGTCTCGTCGGGAGGCATCCTCGGCCACTTCGCGAGTCCCGTCTGTGGACGCGTCGTCCACCAGCAGGACCTCTAGCTCCCGGTGGGTCTGGTCCAACAGCGAATCGAGGGCGAGCCCCACGGTCCCGGCGGCGTTGCGCACCGGGAGGAGGACGGAGACCAGTGGCGTCAGGACCGGGCCTCCTTCAACTCCCCTCGCCCAGGGCAGAGAGTTGCACCACGATGGGCTGGCCCGCCGGCTGGAGCTGCACCACCAGGTGAGGGGCTGCCACGCGGGCCCATAGGGTCTGCGCCTCGCTCCCTTCCACACGGACTCGCCACGTGTCGAAGGTTCCGGCGGGGACCGTGATCTCCTCCCGGCCGATGACGGTGATGGTCACGTTCTCCACCGTCCCGGACTGGATGTTGGCCACGGGAAGCTCCATGGACATGCCCTCGCGGAGGTCGGCGACCCAGACGGCCAGCTCCAGCATGTCCGAGACCACCACTCCGGGGGGCGCCTCCATGTCCACCGGCTGGGACCCCGCCGGGGAGGTGAGGCTGCCTACGATCCGCCCTCCCTCCACCCGAACGTCGCCTCCCATCGACTGCCCCTGCATGGACACGGTCATGCGGCTGGTTCGGAAGTCCAGGTCGTCCACGCCGGCGGTGACCTCCTGCTCCACGACCTGCGGGCCGAGCTGGGCCTCGGACGCCAGGCGAATGCTTCCATCCGGCCGCACCTCCAGCACGCGGTCGGTGGTCCCCACCTGATTCCCCTGGAAGAAGACCAGGTACGAGAGCTGCATGGGCCCCAACCCTCGAGCGGAAAGCGCTTCCGACCGCCCCTGGGGGGCCAGTTGGGATGCCTCCAGGACGTTCCCGGCGACGTCCAGGAGCGTCAGCGGCCCGAACGACTGCAGCTGGGCCTGGATCACCGAGGCGTCTCCCACCACCACGATGGCCATCTTCCCGGGCTCTACGTAGCGCCGGAACGCCTGTCGTACGGTCTCCGCGTCCAGCGCGGCCACCCGGCTCCGGTACGTCTCAATGGCGTCTTCCGGGAGTCCCAGGAGCCTGTTGTTCATGACCTGGGTCGCCACCTGCTGCGGGGTCTCGATCTGGAGGGGGAAGGACCCCACCAGGAAGTCCTTGGTGTCTTCGAGCTCCTCCGCGGGCACAAGCTGATCCCTGAGGCGGTCGACCTCCCGGATCATGTCGGTCAGGGCCGCCTCCAGGACCTCGTTTCGAACCGCCATGGACGCTTGGAAGTACCCTTGCCCCTGGCGGCGGGAAAGGCCCGAGGACGCCCCGTACGTGTACCCCCGATCCTCGCGGAGCACCTGGAAGAGGCGGGAGGAAGGTCCACCCCCCAGCACCTGGTTGGCCACAGAGAGGACGGTCCAGTCCTCATGGGTCTCCGTCTTCAACAGGTGTCCGATGCGGACCTCGGCCTGCACCGACCCCGGCTTGTGGACCAGGATCACCTCCGGCGCCGCCCGGTCCCACGCGTCCGCGTACTCCACCGGCTCCACGGCGGAGCCAGCCCAATCGCTGAAGGCGCGCTCCAGCGAGGCGGTCACACCCTCCAGGGTCACATCGCCCGCAATCACGAAGAGGGCGGCCGCCGGATTGAAGTGTCGGGCGTGAAAGGCCACCAAGTCGCCACGCGCGATGCTCTCCACCGACATGGGCGTGGGTTGCTTCGCGTAGGGATGCTCCCCGTACAGGGCCCGGACGAACGAACGCCCCGCCACGGCGGAGGCGCTGCTCAGCTCCACCTGGAGCGCCGACAGGGTCTGGGTGCGCAACAGCTCCACCCGGTCATCCGGGAACACGGGATTCACCACCGCGTCGGCCATCACCGCCAGGGCCTCGTCCAGCGCACCGGTCAGGGATCCGAGTCCCACCGAAAGGAAGTCCGCCGACGCGCTGGCGCCCAGAGTGGCCCCCAGGAAGTCCAACGCCTCGGCGATCTCCTCGTGGGTTCGGTTCGGGGTGCCCTGGGTCAGCAGTTGGGCGAGCAGGGACGCCGTCCCCTCTCGTCCGTCCGGATCGGCCGCCGTGCCTCCCGGCAGGACCAGGTTGACCGTAACCAGGGGCACCTCACCGTTCGGAACCACCACCACCCGCGCTCCATTGGACAGGGTGGTCTCCCGGAAGTCGGGGAAGTCGACCTCCTGCAGGGGCAGCGGGGGTGGCGGGGCCTGCTGCGCCCGGGTCGGCGCCGTCGAAAGCGCCGCGAGTGCGAGGACGACGAGGGCGGGGAGCCCCGCCGCGAGCCGGTTCGTCAGGTTCATGGCGCTACTCCCCCGCCGGCCGCTGGGGCCGGGCGATAACCACGGTTCGATTCTCGGGCACCAGGTAGGTTCGGGCCACGCGCCTCACATCCTCCAGCGTCACGGCCTCCACCCGGGCGGGGCCCCGGTTCGCTTCGAATGCGGAGCCGCGGAACAGCTGGCTGCTCTGCAGCAGGGTCGCCTTGCTCTGCACCGTGCTGCGGCCCGCCACGGCCTGGGCCCGAAGCTGGTTCTTCGCCTTCTGCAGCTCTCGCTCGGTGATCCCCTCCTCCTGGACCGCGCGGATCTCCTCCTCGATGAGGGCCTCCAGCACCTCGATCTCGTAGCCCTGGTTGGGGAGAGCGGCGAAGACCATGGTGCCGGGTCCGAGGCGCGCCCCCACGTTGCTGATGAATGCGAGGGCGGCCTTCTCCTCGTTCACGAGCCGGCGGAAGAGTCGACTGCTCTCGCCCGTGGAGAGGACCTGCGAGAGGACCGTGAGGGCGGCCTGATCCGGGTGGTCCGCCTGGGGGATTCCGTACCCCATGGAAAGCAGCGGCAGCTGCGCCAGCGGGTCGGGCACTTCCGCCCGTCGCTCTCCGTCGCTCCGCGGCATGGCGGGGACCGGTGGAAGAGCCTGCACCGGCTCACCAGCGGGAAGATCGCCGAAGTACTCCTGCGCGAAACCCCGGATCTGTTCCGTGGTTACGTCCCCCACCACCGCCAGGACCGCGTTCGCCGGGGTGTAGTACCGCCGGTAGAACTCCTGTACGTCCGACAGCTCCGCCGCCTCGAGGTCGGCCATGGATCCAATGACGGTGTGGCGATAGGGGGGATAGTCCTGGGAAAGCGTGTCCTGCGTCAGTTGGGCGCGTGCGTACGGCTGGTTGTCCACGCGCATCCGACGCTCTTCCTTCACCACCTCGCGTTGGGTCTCGAAGTTCTCCTCGCTGACCACCAGTCGCCCCATCCGCTCCGCGTGAAGCCAGAGCGCCAGGTTCACGCGGTTCGATGGCAGGATCTCGAAGTAGGCGGTGCGGTCGGTGGTGGTGTTCCCGTTGAAGATCCCGCCGGCCCGGGACACGAGCCGATCCAGCTCGCCGTCCTCCAGGTTCTCGGTCTCCTCGAAGAGCATGTGCTCGAAGAGGTGGGCGAAGCCGGACCTGCCCTCCTCCTCGTGTGCGCTTCCCACTCCATACCACATGTTCACGGCAACCATGGGAGTGGAGTGATCCGGCGACACGATGACGTGGAGACCGTTCTCCAACGTGAAGGTATCGATGGGAATTGGCGGAACGGCCAGGGCCTGGGCGGCGGCGCCGTTGGGGATGGACAGGGCCAGGAGCACGGCTACGACAAGCGCGGCGCCCGGCTCGCGGGTGTGTGTGGAGGACGTCATGGGATTTGGTGCTCGGGTCGGCGAGGGTCCCGTTAAGATACGCCCATTCCTATGCCGGTGTGGGCCGGGGTGATCCACGGTTCGCCGGGCCAGCGGCGGGTTCGGGAATACCTCCCCCCCCGGATCCGCCGAATGCGGTCACCCTCGGAAGGGCCACTCACGCAGGATTCGCCGCGTCACGTCGGCGAAGTGCTCCACGTCGGCCCCGTCCAGTACCATGGGCCCCCGCAGCTTCACGACGTTGTGATCGGGTCCGTCGGTTCCGGTGAGGATCCGGGACTCCACCAGCCGTTCCTTCAGGTAGGCCGCCAGCTCCGGGGCCGGGGTGCGCTCATCCGGGTCGTCCACGATCTCGATCCCCTGGAAGAGGCCCATTCCCCTCACGTCTCCGATGAACGGGCTCTCTCCCGCGACCTCCGCCAGCGACTCGGACAGAAGTCGTCCCACCCGGAGGGCGTGGGCCTGGAGCCCCTCCTCCTCGAGCACCTCCAGGACCGCCAGGCCTGCAGCACAGGCCACCGGGTTTCCCCCATAGGTGCTGAAGAACTCCATGCCGGTGTCGAAGGCCTCCGCCACCTCCCGCCGGGCCACCACGGCTCCAACCGGGAAGCCATTCCCCATGGGCTTGCCCAGCACCACCAGGTCGGGCACCACCCCCTGCAGCTCGAAGCCCCAGAAGGCGGCTCCCAGTCGGCCGAAGCCCACCTGAACCTCATCCGCGATACAGACGCCTCCGACGCCCCGGACCGCCTCATAGACCCCTGCGAGATAGCCGGTGGGGAGGACGATCTGGCCGCCCACGCTCGGGAGCGACTCGGCCAGGAACGTCCCCGGTGGGCGACCCGCTTCCGTCATTGCCGCCACCGTGTGCACGACGTCCGCGACGTACTTCGGGGCCACCTCACCGTCCTCACCGCGGTACAGGCCCCGATATCGGTCGGGGAGGTGAACCGTCTCGACCCACGGCTCCCGCCCCTCGCCACCCGGGCCCTCGAACTTGTAGGGGCTGGCCTGGACCAGGGTCGTGGTGTGCCCGTGATAGGCGCCCTCCATCACCAGCAGCTCCCGCCGCCCGGTGGCCGCCCGGGCCATTCGCAGGGCCAGCTCGTTCGCCTCCGAGGCGGAATTCACGAAGTACACGACCTCGAGCTCGTCCGGGAGACGAGCTCGGAGCGCCTCGGCATACCGCAGGATGGCATCGTGCAGATAGCGCGTGTTCGTGTTCAGGAGTGCCATCTGTTCCGACACGGCACGGACCACCCGAGGATGCGCATGTCCTACGTGCGGGACGTTGTTGTAGAGGTCCAGGTACCACCGGCCCTCCCCGTCGCGCAGGAACTGGCGCCACCCAGTGACCATGTGGAGCGGGCTGCGGTACGAGAGACTGAGATTGGACCCCAGGATCTTCCGGCGGCGTCGGAGCAATGCCGCCGGGGTTCTCTCCGCCGCCGTGTCCGCAGCCTCCGCGTCGATCTCCCTCGGTGGCAAGCCCGCCAGCCCCGCGGGATTGGGGAAGAGGTCCAGCCAGGCGGCTCGCGCATCCGGATCCACCACCCCGGGGAGGTCATGTCCCTGCCCGAGGGTATCCAGCGCTACCTGCAGATGCAGATGCGGAGGCCAATCGCCGTTCACCGGCCGTGCGCCCACCCGGGCCACCACCTCTCCGGCCCGCACCGCCTCGCCCGGTGTCCAACGCTGGAGCACGTCGGGATCGAGGTGGCCCCACAATGTCCAGAAGACCGGGCACGCGGGTGGTGCATGACGGAGGAGCACAGCGGGCCCGTAGTTGCCGGCTCCCGGCAGCTCACCCACCGACTCCACCGTCCCATCCAGCGGCGCGTGGACGGGCGTCCCCGCCGGTACCCACAGGTCGATCCCCACGTGCACGGTCCGGGCACCCTTCGCAGGATGTGCCCCCAGCTGGAAGGCCGGCGCGCCATAGAGTGGGCGCGGCTCGTTCCAGCGGCCCACTCCCACCCGGGCGCTCGCCTCTTCAATCCCCGCACGGATCCGGGCCTCGAGGCGGTCCGGTGTCACGTTCGCCGGGTCCGCACCCAGGAGGGGGCTCCCCACGCTCAGGTCCAGGACGTGGATTTCGGCCGGAGTCGGGGCCGGATCCAGGATGGGGTGCATGACCTTACTGTGGCTGCGCAGCCAGGCCCGGAACGCCTCCGCTCCCGGGACCGCTTCCAGCCCCAGGTGGTGCCGGATCCGGAGGAGCGCCTCTCGATCCTCGACGCCGGCCAGCCGCTCCAGGGCATCCCACGCCGGGGCCTCGCTCACCGTGAGGTATTCGTGGTCCGGGAAGTCCACTCGCCGTTCCGTGGATCGGATGACACTTACCGCCAGGCGGGTCCGGACCAACGGGAGCAGCACACGAAGCTCCCGCTGCGAGAGTGGCATCACCTGGTGGAATCCCAGTGCGAGGTCGGCGATGGCACCCACCGGATCCTCCTCCCCCATGAGCGCGTAGGCCGCCGCGATGGCGACGTCGCAGACCCGGGCGGTGTGGACCATGTCGCCGAAATCCAGGATCCCGGTGAGCTTTCGTGGTACCTCGTGCCGGGCCTCCGGGAGGTCCACCAGCACGTTGTAGTCGTTGGCATCCCCGTGCACGAGCCCTGAGGGGAGTGAGGAGAGCTCCGGCTCGACGTCGGCCCGGTAGGCCTCGGCGGCCGCGGCCACCCACCCCCGGCGCGCCGGCGTCGGGATCACCGCGTGCCGCTCCAGGATGGGACCCGCGCGGGCCAGGTCCCAGTCATGGTGACGGTGGGCCGCCGGGTGCTCGAGGCCCTCCAGGGCTCGTTGAATCGCGCCGAGCGTATGGCCGACCTCTTGCAGGAGCGCCGGATGGCGAGGGCGCACCCCCTCGAGCCGAGCACCAGGAAGCCACGAGATCCGCCAGACCAGGTGCCCGGCGGCCTGCCCGAAGAGCTCCCCTCGCTCGGTCCGGAGCACTCGGGGGACGGGGAGGTCCGGAGCCACCTCCGCGATTCGCTCGAGCGCCCTGGCCTGCAGATCGAGGTGAGCCTCGGAGTAGCCGGGGTGCATCACCTTGAGGACCGAGGGTCGCCCCGAGGGCGACTCGACCCGGATGTTCTGGTCCAGCTCGCCTACCAGCGGTTTGCACGCCGCCACATCCTCGCCCCAGAGTTGACGAACGAGGCGGCGGACCTGGGGGAACTCCATGGAGACTCGCGGTGGAAGCGGGGTAGGGAGGGAGTGGTGGAAGCTATCTTCCCCTCAAAGTGGCCGCATCCGACCCAACCGCCCCCCACCTCCCCCGGATCCTTGGACCTTCTCCGACCCCTTCCCAGTGTGCGGCGACACGCGCCTGCCCTTATGGGTTCGGGTCGCAGCTGGACCCGTGAGGAGCTCGCCCACGAGGTGGACAGGCGCGCGGCACAGCTTAGCGCCCAGCTCCGGCCGGGTGACATCCGAACCTGCAGCCTCCAGACCGATCCGCAGGGGGTGGTAGAGCTCCTGGCGACCTGGTCCGTGGGCGCGGTGGCCGCGCCCCTTCCTTCCCGGATCACCGCCACCGAAGCCGAGCAGGCCCGGTCGGAGCTAGAGAAAGCGCGTCGTGAGCGGTGGCTCCCCCCCGGATCCGTGGCGGTGCTCTGGACGTCCGGGACTTCCGGAGCGCCCCGGGGCGTCGCCCTGACCGAGCACGGGCTGCGAGCCAGCGCCACAGCATCCAGCCACCGTCTGTCCCTCTCCCCGTCCGACGTCTGGTTCGCCTCCCTCTCCTTGGGGCACGTGGGAGGACTCGCCCTGGTCACCCGCGCGCTGATGCTCGGAGCCCCCCTGGTGGCCCCGGGTGCGTTCGCCGTCGAGGACCTGGTGGACGGGATCCGGAACGGGACCGAGGCGGGTCCCCTCACGCACGTCTCGCTCGTTCCCACCCAGCTCCTCCGCCTCCTGGACCGGTGGGGCGGGACTCCCCCCCCGGACTCGTTCCGGTGCGCCCTCGTGGGCGGCGCCGCCACTCCGGAACCGCTGTTGACGCGTGCGCTGGAATCGGGGTGGCCCCTGGCTCTCACCTATGGGATGACCGAGATGACCTCCCAGGTGGCCACGGCGGCACCCCCGCACGTGCGCGCGAAGCCCGGATCGGTGGGCGCTCCCCTCCCCGGGGTCGAGCTCCGCATCGAGGCCGACGGGGAGGTCCTGGTGCGGGGCACTCCACGGGCCGCGGGATACGTGGCCACGGAGGAGCCCCTGGTGGACGACCACGGGTGGTACCACACGGGCGACCTGGGTCGGCTCGACAGCGACGGCGACCTCTGGATCGTGGGGCGCCGGAGCGATCGCATCATGAGCGGGGGAGTCACGGTGGATCCCCACGAAGTGGAGGCCGTTCTCCGTCAGCACCCGCAGGTGCGAGACGCCTGCGTGGTGGGGCTGCCCGACGAGGAGTGGGGCGAGCGGGTGGCGGCACTGCTCGTTCTTGCCCACACAGGCGGGGAGGACGGCGAAGCGGATCCTCCCGGGGACGACACGCTTCGACTGGAACGACTGGAGGACTGGGCCGCCGGGCGACTGGGTGCGGCCCGCCGCCCCCGAGCCTGGGCCACCGCCGACGTCCTTCCGCTGAACGCCAACGGCAAGCTGGACCGGGCCTCGGTCCGGGCGCGATTCACTGGCGGCTGAGCCGGCGGGATCAGACCCCCAACGCCTCGCGCAGGTACCGCCCGGTATGGCTCTCCGCCACGTGGGCCACTTCCTCGGGCAGCCCCATGGCCACGACGCGGCCCCCGTCGGCGCCGGCCTCGGGGCCAAGGTCCACGATCCAGTCCGCCGTCTTGACCAGATCCATGTTGTGCTCGATGACCAGGACCGTGTGACCGGAGTCCACCAGCTTCGAGAGGACGCGCAGGAGCTGCCTCACGTCGCTTCCGGAGAGTCCGGTGGTGGGCTCATCCAGGATGTAGAGCCGCTTGCCCTTTCCCCCGGCGACTCCCGCCAGCTCCCTGGCGATCTTCAGACGCTGGGCCTCGCCGCCGGAGAGCGTGGGTGCCGGCTGGCCCAGGCGCAGATACCCGAGTCCCACCTGCTGGATGTGCCACAGGAGCTGCCCCAGCTTCCGCTCCCGGATGAAGAACTTGATGGCCTGGTCCACCGTGAGCTCCAGGACCTGCGCGATGTTCAGACCGTTGACCGTCACCTCGAGGACCTCGGCCTTGTACCGGGTGCCGCGGCAGATCTCGCAGGGGACGTACACGTCGGCCATGAAGACCATCTCGATCTCGACCTGTCCTGCGCCCTTGCACTCGGGACACCGCCCGCCTTCGGTGTTGAACGAGAACGTGCCCGGCGTGAAGCGTCGTTGCCGGGCCAGGGGTTCCTTGGCGAAAAGCTTCCGTACCTCGTCCCAGGCCTTGAGGTAGGTCACCGGGTTCGAGCGTGGCGTCCGGCCGATGGGGCTCTGGTCCACCAGGACCGCGCCTGAGACCCTCTGGGCCCCTTCCAGCTTCGTGTATCCCCCCACCGCTTCCCCCAGGTGCTCCTTGGCGGAGGACTCTCCCTCCAGCGTGCGCTCCAGGGCTCGGTAGAGCACGTCGTGGACCAGCGTCGACTTTCCGGAGCCGGACACCCCCGTCACCACGGTCAGGGCGCCCAGCGGGACCTCCACGTCGACGCCGTGGAGATTGTGGAGGCGAGCGCCGGTGAGGCGCAGCCGTGGCCCATCGGTGGGCCGGCGCGTTGCCGGCACCTCGATGGCATCCCGCCCCGACAGGAAGCGCCCGGTGACCGTGTCCGACCCTTCCAGGGCCGAGGGAGTGCCCTGGAAGACCATCTCGCCCCCTTTCTCTCCCGACGCCGGACCCAGCTCCAGGATGTGGTCCGCGGTGCGGATGGCGGCGGTGTCGTGTTCCACCACCACCACAGTGTTCCCACCGTCCCGGAGCCGGGTCAGGAGCGAGAGGAGGGCGTTCGTGTCGCGGGGGTGGAGCCCCACCGTGGGCTCGTCCAGCACGTACAGGGTGTCCACCAGGGACGCCCCGAGGGAGTTGGCCAGGGTGATGCGCTGCGCCTCCCCCCCGGAAAGGGTCCGCATCTGTCGGGACAGCGTCAGGTACCCCAGCCCCACCTGGACCAGGAATCCAACCCGTGCCCTGAGCTCACGCAGAATCGTCTCGGCGATGGCGGCCTCCATCTCCGACAGGGCCAGTCCCTCCAACCACACTCGGAGCTCCTTCAGGGGCAGCTCCCCCACGTGGGCGATGGTGTCGCCGCTCACCTTCACCCACAGCCCCTCCTTACGGATCCGGGCCCCCCCGCACTGTCTGCACGGGACCGGAGCCTGGTATTGCCTCAGGAATACCCGGATGTACTGCTTGTAGCGCTTCTTCTCCCGGCTCACAAGGAACGGGATCACCCCCTTGAAACTCCCCTCGCCGCGGAGCTTGTCGGTGCCGTGCAGGATGTCCGCGCGAAAGCTCTCCGGCAGCTCCCGCCACGGCGCGTGAAGGGACACCCCGCGCTCCAGGGCGAAGGCCCGCAGGCGGTCCCGCTCCTTGTGGTACCGAGGCTTGGTCCAGGGGTCCAAGGCCCCCTGGTCGATTGATCGCTCCGGGTCCGGCACGATGAGGTCGACGGAGTAGTCCAGGGTGGCTCCGAACCCAGTGCAGGTTGGGCAGGACCCGTAGGGGTTGTTGAACGAGAAGAGCTGAGGCGTGGGCTCCGCGAAGGTGACGTCGGGGTGGTCCGGACAGCGGAAGTGCTCCGTGAAGGCCAGGCGCTCCGGGGAATTCCCGGCGGCGGCGGCGCCCGCAGTCAGAACTAGGCACTCCCCCTCCCCTTCCTGAAAAGAGGTGTAGACGGAGTCGGCCAGTCTCTCCATCAGGTCGTCGGCCCCCGCCCGAAGTCGGTCCACCACCACCAGGATCTCGCCGGCCCTTCCGAGATCCACCCCGGCGGATGAGGGCTTGAGCGCCTCGTCGTCGCTCAGGTCCAACCCCACGCCGTCCGCAAGAACTCGCTGAAAGCCCAGGGCCCGCAGGTTCTCGGCCACCCGCAGGTGCGAGACCTTGCTGCTGGTCTTCAGGGGAAACGTGACCTGGAAGCGCGTCCCATCCGGAAGCTCCAGGATCCGGTCCACTGCGCCGGACACCGTGTCCGGCTGCACGCGTCGACCGCACTCCGGACAGAACGTGCGACCCACCCGCGCCCAGAGCAGGCGCAGGTAGTCGTAGACCTCCGTCGCGGTTCCCACGGTGGACCTGGACGACGTGGTGGGGTTCCGTTGCTCGATGGCCACCGCGGGCGCGATCCCCTCCACAGCGTCCACGTCAGGCTTCTCCATACGGTCGAGGAACTGCTTCGCGTATGTGGAGAGGGACTCGACGTACCGTCTCTGCCCCTCCGCGAAGAGGGTGTCCAACGCCAGTGACGACTTTCCGGATCCCGACGGACCGGTCACGACGGTGAAGGCCCGCCGCGGGATATCCACGTCCAGATCCTTGAGATTGTTCTGCCGGGCGCCCCGGATTCGGATGTGGGAGTCCATAGCCCGATTGCGACCCCGTCGCATCCGGGGAGTTCCCCCGCTTCGCTCAAGGGGAAGCCCATCCCACGACTCTTGACCCCCGGGACCCGATGGTGGAGGTTTCGACCCATGAACGGACAGCGGCATCACCACCACCATCATCGCCAGCACGGGCCCCGGACGGGCGCCGTGGGAATGGTGGTGCGCGCCTAGCACGTCCGCTCCACAGATTCTCGCGCCGCGGCTCGTCAGGACGGGCCGCGGCGCTTTTTTGTGCCTCGAGGGTACGCGCCCGCCAGTCCCGAAACGCCCTGTAGACGAAACTCCAACCCACGCTCAGACCAGTGTTACGCATCGCACTTCCCAACAAGGGACGCCTTTCCCAGAAGGCCCTGGACCTCTTCGAGACCGCCGGGCTCCGGGCAGAGTTCGCCGCGGAGCGCGCACTCGTGGCCCAGTTGGGGCCCGACTTCGAGGCGATCTTCGTCCGCGCCGCGGACATCCCGGAGTACGTGGCGGACGGTGCCGCCGACCTGGGCATCACCGGAGCCGACCTGGTGGCCGAGAGCGGGCGAGCCGTGCCGGAGCTCATGGACCTGGGCTTCGGTCGATGTCGCCTTTCCGTGGCCGTGCCGGAGAGCAGCGGGATTCGCGAGATATCCGACGTCAAGGACGGGGCCAGGGTGGCCACCTCCTTCCCGGAGACCACTCGTCGCTTCTTCCGAGAGCAGGGAATCGGCATCGAAGTCGCCTCCGTTTCGGGCGCCACCGAGATCGCGCCGCACCTTGGAGTGGCGGACATCATCGTCGACCTCGTGTCCTCCGGTTCCACACTCCGCATGAACCGGTTGATGGAAATCGCCACCATCATGGAGTCGTCCGCACGGGTCGTGGCGAATCCGGACGTCCTGGCAGATGGGACGCTTCGGCCGAAGGTGGACGAGGTGGTCGTGGCCCTGGAATCCGTCCTTCGGGCCCGTGCGCGGAGATACCTCATGGCCAATGTCCGTCGCGAACGTCTGGACGAGGTGCGAGAGGTGATCCCGGGAATCAACGGGCCCACCATCGTGGAGGTCCTGGACGGGGACGGCTGGGTGGCTGCTCACGCGGTCGTGGACCAGGACCAGGTGTACCAAACCATCGCCCGCCTCAAGGAGCTGGGCGCGGAGGGGATTCTCGTCACCCGCATCGAGAGGCTCATGCCGTGAGCGCGCGCGGAAGCACCCGGACCGAAGACACCCCCGCCAGCGTGGACTCGTCCAGCGAGTCGGTCCGCCTGGATCTGGCCGCGGAGGGCCGCCTCGGCGAGGTGCCGTCGGAGACCATGGCACGCCTGCTTTCCCGGACCCCGCTGGACGGGAGGACGGTGGAGGAGAGCACGCGGCGGATCCTCCAGCAGGTCGGTAGCGAAGGCGACACCGCCCTACTCCGGTTCGCCGCAGAATTCGACGGCGTGGAGCTCGAGGCTCTGGAGGTCCCCCAGGAGGAGTGGACGGTCGCCCTCGAACGGCTCGATCCCGCGGTCCGCGACGGACTTCGACGCGCCGCCGGAAACATCGAGGCCTTTCACCGAGCCCAGGTGCCCGCCGAGGTGATGCTGGAGGTCGAGCCCGGCGTTCGCCTGGGTCGCCGCTACGTCCCCCTCGCCGCCGTGGGTGTCTACGCCCCGGGTGGCCGGGCGGCCTATCCCTCCTCCGTCCTCATGGGGGTCGTACCGGCCAGGGCGGTGGGCGTGGATGAGGTGGTCGTCTGCACGCCCCCTGGCCCCGACGGCCGCCCCTCGGATGTGGTCATGGCGGCCGCCGCCCTCGCAGGCGCCACCCGCCTGTTCTCCGTCGGAGGTGCGGGGGCCGTCGCCGCCATGGCCTTCGGCACCGAGACCATCCCCCGTTGCGATGCCATCGTGGGGCCGGGAAACCGCTGGGTCCTCGAGGCAAAGCGACAGGTCGCGGGCCAGGTGGTCATCGACTCCCCGGCGGGCCCCTCGGAGGTCCTGGTGCTTGCGGAAGAGGGCGCGGCCGAGCCTGCCGCCCTCGCGTCGGAGTTGGTGGCGCAGGCCGAGCACGACCCCGATGCCGCGGCGGTGTTCGTCACGACTTCACCGGCCCTGCTGGACCGCGTCCGCCAGTCCCTCTCGGAGCAGGTGGCGGTGGCCCCGAGACGGACCATCATCCAGTCGGCGCTGGCCAGGCAGGGGGCTCTGCTACTCGCGCCCGATCGCGATTCCATGTTCGAGTTCGCCCAACGCTACGCGGCCGAGCACCTGTCGCTTTGCACCCGGTCGCCCCGTGGGGACCTCGACCGCCTCACCACCGCTGGAACCGTCTTTCTGGGGGAGCCCAGCACGGTGGCGTTCGGGGACTATATGACCGGGGCAAATCACGTTCTGCCCACCGCCGGCACGGCCCGGAGCTTCAGTGGACTGAGTGCCGTGGACTTCATGCGGTCCTTCACCTGGCAGGAGGTCACTCCGACCGCCGCTCGCGGGCTTGCTGAGCCCGTGGCGACGCTGGCGGAGGCGGAGGGACTACCGGGGCACGCCACGGCGGCCCGCCTGCGGGGACGGTCGGCATGAAGCCGCCTCGCATGCCGGGATTCCCCCGCGAGGATTACCGCGCGCTGGATCTCTACACGCCGGATCGCCGGCCCGTTGGGACCGACCTGAGCGACAACACCAATCTGTGGGGGACTCACCCGGATGCCCTCGAGGTGGTGCGAAACGCCAACCTGCACGCACTGGCGCGGTACCCGCACCTCTACGCGGACGATTTGCGCGTCGCCGCCGCCGAACGATTCCGGGTCGGTCCCGATCAGGTGGCCACCGGGTGTGGGTCCGACGATATCCTCGACTCCCTGTTCCGTGCCGTAGCCGAGAGCGGAGGATTCGTGCGGTACCCGGCGCCCACCTTCTCCATGCTGGAGCCCCTCTCCCTCATGAATGGGCGTGTCGCCCGCCCCATTCCGTGGTCGGAGGCGCTGGACGATCCGGAGCGGCTTCTGGATGCCGACGGAGTGACCCCTGCGCTGGTATACGTGTGCCGACCGAACAACCCCACCGGACTCCAGTCCCCCGGGGGGTGGGTGGAAGCCCTCCTGGACGCCACTGCCGCGGAGGGCCCGGTGCTCCTCTTCGACGAGGCATACGCGGACTTCGCCGGGGAGACCCTCATCCATCGGGTCCTGGAGCACCCTCGCGCCCTGGTGGCGCGCACGCTCTCCAAGGCCTACGGGCTGGCGGGACTGAGGGTGGGTCTCGGCTTCGGGAGCATCGCCCTGATCCGTGAGGTGGAGAAGAGCCGGGGGCCGTACAAGGTGAGTCGGCTGTCAGAGGCCGCGGCCGCCCGAGCCCTGCGGGACGAGAGTGGATGGGTCCGACAGACGGTCCAGGAAGCCATCCTCGTTCGGGACCGGCTCGCCACGGAGTTGCGCGAGCGAGGGCTGGCACCGCTCCCGTCCCACGCCAACTTCCTGCTCTTCCCGGTTGCTTCGGGCCGGGCCCGGGAGTTCTCCGACGCTCTCCGCGCAGCGGACGTGGCGGTGCGCCCCTTCCCGGACTGCCCCGACGTGGGTGACTCCCTTCGGGTGACCGTGGGACCGTGGCTCCTCATGGAGCGCTTCCTTCTGGCATTGGACCAGGTCCTGGACACACGGCCGGAGCTTCTCCCTTCGGCAGAGAACGGGGTGGGCGATGAGAGCCTCGTGGGTGACTCATCGCCGCGGGGGCATGTATCGACCGAGGGAGACCCATGAGAGTGGCGCTTTTCGATTACGGAGTAGGGAACCTCCACTCCCTCGGAAAGGCCCTGGAAGGCGCCGGTTCCCAGGTGGTGGTGACCCGCGACTGGGACGAGGCCCTGGCCCTGGATGGCCTGGTCCTGCCCGGCGTGGGCGCCTTCTCCGCCGCCGTACGTGCCCTGCCGCAGGACCGGAATCGAGTCCGCGAGGTACTCGAGGCCGGCCTTCCCTGCCTGGGGATCTGTCTGGGAATGCAGCTCCTCTTTCCCAGTAGCGAAGAGGGGCCGGGCGAGGGGATCGGCATCCTCCCGGGCCGCGTCCGCAGACTTCGTGCGCGAGTGGTGCCCCAGATGGGATGGAACCGGGTGGACACGACCCACGACCCGCTGTTCCATGGCGTTCGCACACCGGACGAGCCCGAGCTCACCGTCTATTTCGCCAATTCGTTCGTTTGCGAAGCGGACGATCGGACACACGTGGTCGGGTGGACCAGTCATGACGGCGACCGGTTCGCCGCTGCCGTGCGCCGAGGGAACACCTGGGGGACCCAGTTCCACCCCGAGAAGAGCTCCCGCCAGGGCCGCCGGATGATCGAGAACTTCATCAACCAGGTCACCGCATCCGTCGCCGGACGGCAGACCGCGCTAACAGAGGGTCGCCCATGATCGCCACTCCGGCCGTTGACCTCCGTGGAGGTCGTTGCGTGCAGCTCGTAGGGGGGCGCCCCGACGATGAGCGCATCTCGCTCCCGAACCCGCCGGCGGTAGCGGAGGACTGGTGGAACCGAGGTTTCGGCTCCCTCCACATCGTCGACCTGGACGCGGCGCTGGGCACGGGGCACAACCGCACCGTCATCGGCCGAGTGGCGGCCGCCACTCGCGCGGACACCCAGGTGGGCGGGGGCGTCCGGGACGACGACGCGGTGGCTGCCCTCCTGGAGATCGGGGTCTCCCGCGCCGTGGTGGGAACGCGGGCCGTGGACGATCCCGAGTGGCTTGCCGCCACCGCTTCCCGCTTCCCCGGACAGATCACCGTCGCCGCGGACACGCGGGACGGCCGCGTGCTCCGGAAGGGTTGGACCGAGGACGCCGGCCTCGACCTCGATGCCTTCCTTGAACGGCTGGCACCTCTCCCGCTCGCGTCGATCCTGTGTACCGATGTGGGCCGCGAGGGCCGCATGGAGGGCATCGATCGGAAGGGCGTGGCCCAGGCGCTGCGTCGCTCACCCCACCCCATGTGGATCAGCGGCGGCGTTACCACGATGGATGAATTGGAGTTCCTGGCGGACTCCGGGGCCGCGGGAGTGGTCCTGGGGATGGCCCTCTACCGCGGGGTGCTGGATCCGGACACCGTCGGGGAACGATACGGAGGAAAGGACGCATGACCCGATTGAAGCGCGAGACGAACGAGACTCGGATCGTCCTCGAGGTGAAGGGAGACGGAGGGCCGATCTCCGTGACGACGGACGAGCCGTTCCTCACCCACATGGTGGAGACGCTGGCCCGTTACGCCGGGCTGGGCCTCACCCTGGAAGCGACGGGAGATCTCCGCCACCACCTGGTGGAGGACGTGGCCATCGCCCTGGGGCTGGCCCTGGCGCGAGAGGTGCCGGCCGAGGCGGACCGATACGGATGGGCCTCCGTCCCCATGGACGACGCCCTGGTGCGAGCCTCGCTGGACCTGGGTGGACGAGCCTGGTACGAGGGACGCATCCCGTCCCCGTTGTACCAGCACTTCCTCCAGAGCCTGGCGGTCAATCTGGGGGCTACCCTGCACGTCGTGGTGGACCGGGGCCGCGACCGTCACCACGTGGTGGAAGCCGCCGTGAAGGCCACGGGCCTGGCACTGCGCCAGGCCCTGCGTCGAGGAGAGAGCGTGTTCAGCACCAAGGGGTCGGTCCGGTTGGAATGGGGGGACGACGAGTGAGCCTGACGTCCCGAGTGGTGGTCTGTCTGGACGTGAAGGACGGCCGGGTGGTCAAAGGCACGAACTTCGAGGGCCTCCGGGACATGGGAGACCCGGTGGAGCTGGCGGCCCGGTACGAGTCGGAAGGAGCGGACGAGATCTGCTTCCTGGACATCTCGGCGTCCCGGGAGGGTCGGGGAACCCTCCTGGAGATGGTGCAGCGGACCGCCGAGGTGCTCTTCATTCCTCTCACCGTGGGGGGCGGAGTCCGCTCGGTGGACGATATCGGGCCGTTGCTCCGGGCGGGCGCGGACAAGATCAGCTTGAACAGCGCAGCCGTTCGGACACCCGCGCTCCTCTCCGAGGGCGCGGAGCGGTACGGAGCCCAGTGCATCGTCGCCAGCATCGACGCGGCTCGCGAAGGCGACGGCACCTGGCGCCACTGGACCCACGGGGGGAAGACCCGTACCGAGCTGAACGCCGTGGACTGGGCCGCGAGGTGCGCCGACTTGGGGGCCGGGGAGATCCTCCTCACCTCCATCGACCGGGACGGCGTCCGCACCGGCTACGACCTGGAGCTCACGCGGGCCGTGGCGGATCGTGTGGATGTACCGGTGGTCGCCTCCGGGGGGGCTGGAGAGGCCGCACACCTCCGGGACGCCTTTACCGAGGGCCGGGCTTCCGCGGCACTCCTGGCCGGCATCCTCCACGACGGACTGACCACGGTAGGTGAGCTCAAGGACTCCCTCCGGGGATGGGGCCTGGAGGTGCGATGATGAACGAACGCACCCTCCGGACCTTCGTCGACCTCGACGCCCTCGCCTACGATGACCGGGGGCTGGTCGTAGTGGTGGCTCAGCACGCGGGCACGGGATCGGTCCTCATGGTGGCGTGGGCCAGTCGGGAGGCGCTCGAGCGCAGCATGGAGACCGGCGGAATGACGTTTTGGTCCCGGAGTCGTGGGGCGCTCTGGCGGAAGGGCGAAACCAGCGGAAACACCCTGCGGTTGGTCTCTCTTCACGCCGACTGCGACGGTGACACCGTCCTCGCCCGAGTCCTGCCCACGGGCCCGGCCTGTCACACCGGGGACCGCACCTGCTTCGGCCACGGCGCGGACCCCACGCTTGCGGGGCTCGCCGACACCCTTCGTCAACGCTCGGCGACGCGGCCCGAGGGAAGCTACACGGTGCGCCTCCTGGACGACCCCAACCTCCGGATCAAGAAGCTGGGCGAGGAAACGGCGGAGCTGATTCAGGCGTTGGCCCACGGCGACGACACCCGCGCCACGGAAGAGGCCGCGGACCTGCTGTATCACACGATCGTCGCCTTGATGGCGGAAGGCGTGCCCCTGGACGCACTCATGGAGGAGCTGGAGAAGCGGCGTTAGGAAGGCGATTGGCGGCCCCGGTGCACCCGTGCCAGCAACGCGTCCTCCCACTCCACGTCGGGCCCCGGTCGCTCCTGCGCCCGGTACCACTCGAAGGTTTCCCGGAGGCCTTCGTCGAAGGGGGTCAGGTCCATCCCCAGGAGGTCGCGTGCCCGGTCACCGCTGACGGTGATGGGCGGGACGTCCAGATATGCGCCGAAATAGAGGGGCGGTGCCAGGAGATCACCGCCGGCTTCCTGGATCACGTCCCGAGGCACCGGCACGAGGTGAGCCTCGACCCCCGCCGCCCGGGCCAGGCTGTGGACGTACTGGGCCTGGGAGATGGGCTCGTCCGCGAGGTTGAAGGCCCGACCGGCCCCCGTATCCAGGGAGGCTGTCAGGACCGCCGCCCTGGCCACGTCGCCCGCATGCACCCACTGCATGGTCCGCCGTCCATCCTCGGGAAGCACGATGGGTCGCCCCGCCAGGAGGCGGTCCCAGAAGAAGGCCTCCCGCTCGAAGGGGTTGTGCGGCCCGTAGACGAAAGCGGGCCTCAGGGTGGACACCGCAAGCCCCGACTCCTCCCCGAGCCGGAAGAGGACTCGCTCGCTCTCCGCCTTCTGCGCGCCATAGAGATTCGGGGACGAGACCGGCAACAGGTCCGCGTCCTCGTCGTAGGGGCCACCCTCCGGATAGACCGCCACGCTCGAGGTGAACACGTAACGCTTGAGCCCGCCGGACACGGCCTCCACCGTGGCGGCCACCTGGTCGGCACTGGTCCCCCGCGCCCAGTCGTACACGTTGTCGAACACCCAATCGAAGGATGCGCCGTGCACGGCGTTGCGCACCGCCACCGGGTCGTTTCGGTCGGCGCGACGCTCGGCAACCCGATCGCCGAACGGTGTGCCGACGCTCCGGTGCAAGATGGTGACTTCGTGGCCCCGCGAGAGCAGCGCCTCGACCAGGGGACGTCCGATGAGACTCGTGCCTCCGATTACCAGCGCCCGTGCCATGTCTCCGTCCTGTGCGGTTCCGCGTGTGTGGTAAGTGACCCCGCGGGGGCCGCCCGAGGGTAGACGGAACGCAGTGTGCGGTGCAAGGAACCGTTCCCGCGGGCACGCGCGGGGTGCGCCCGCCCGGAAGGGCCAGGGCATTGTAGCCACCCGGTCCTTGTCGCCGGACTCTGATCGACCCAATCTCGATCCGAACTCGATCCCTCCCTGGAGCACCCGACATGACCTTGCCATCCCTCCCCACCCATCGTTCCACATCACGGCGCGAGGCGAGGCCGGCCCTGATGGCCCTCGCTCTCCTGCTGCTCGCCCCCATTCCTTCCGATTCGCAGCAGCTCTACGACTTCGGATCCGCTTTCGGCCGAACCGCCGCCGTAAGTGGCGATGATCTGCTGGTGGCCGAGCCCCAGAACATTCTGCGTCCCGGCCGCGTCTACGTGTTTCACCCCAGTGGCTCGGGGTGGACGGAGGCCCAGGTGCTCACCGCGTCCGACGCCACGCGCTCGGACGGATTCGGACGGGCCATGGCCGTCGCTGGGGACGCAGTGCTCATCGGGGCACCCCTGGCCATCGACGGTGCGGGAGCCGCATACCTGTTCAGCCGCGGAACCGGGGGATGGGCGGAGATGGCTCGGGTCGCCGCCGGATCCGGTGGCACCGCCGCAGGGTCGGCGGTGGCCCTCTCCGGGGCGTTCGCCGCCGTCGTCGAATGGGCGGACGGACGCGAGCGCGTCACGATTCACCGTAGGGCCGCGTCGGGCCTCACCCGGGAGGCGGTGTTGGAGCCGCTGCCCGGAGACCGGCGCTTCGGCGGAGCCCTGGCCGCCCTGTCGGACGACGCCCTCGCGGTGTGTGCGGCGGACGGGGACGGCACCCTGGCGGTGGACCTCTTTCGGCGAGATGGCGCAGGGGCGTGGACCCGGACCGGGAGGACGCCCACCGGTGTCCCGTTCTCGGCGCAGGGAGGACTCCTCGCCCAGGACCCGTACCGGGAATGCAGCCTGGCGGCCTCCGGGGATCTTCTCGCCGTGGGGACCCGGCTCGCCGGCGGAGGCCGCGGTGGGGTAGCGCTGTACCGGATCGCGGGCGAGGGCCTGGTTCGGGATTCGGCCCTGACGGCCCCGGTGGGCGCCGTCGGAGGCTTCGGTACCACTCTCGCCCTGACGCCCGACGCCCTGTGGGTCGGTGCTCCGGATGCCCGAGGCATGCTCGGTGCCGTGGCTCGGTTCCCCCGCACCGCGGACGTCTGGGGTACCGCCGAAGTCATCACCGGCCCCGGAACGGATTTCATGCCCGTGTTCGGGCTGGCGGTGGCGGCGAGTGAGGGCGCGGCCGTGGTGGGCTCCCCAGGGGATGCCTACGGAGCCGGAACCGCCGTGGCCTATCGCCCATCGGAGTCCGGGTGGATCGAGTCGGGAACGTTGGCCGGCGAGGTGGAGGGATACGAGCCCGTCACCGGAGGGCAGGTGGACTGCGCACAGGGCGAAGCCGCCATCTTCAGCTGTCAGCAGGTGGACCTCGTGGCCCTCCTCCCGGTCCAGGAGTTGGGAGCCTCCAGGGGCGCCATGGTGAACGACGTGTGGGGGTGGACCGATCCCGAGACCGGACGCGAATACGCCGTGGTGGGCCGCTCCGAAGGGACGTCGTTCGTGGACGTCACGGACCCGGGACATCCGCTGTACCTGGGCCAGCTTCCCAAGACGGAAGGGAGCCGAGGGAATGCCTGGCGTGACGTGAAGGTCATCCGCGACCATGCACTCGTGGTGGCGGACAACGCGGGCCAACACGGCATGCAGGTGTTCGACATGAAGCGCTTGAGGAGCGTGGACCCGGCCGATCCGGCGGTCTTCGACGCGGACGCCATCTACACCGACGTCGCCAGCGCCCACAACCTGGTGGTTAACGAAGAGACGGGGTTCGCCTATACCGTGGGAAACTCGGGCGGCGGGAGAGCGTGCGGATCCCTGCACATGATCGACATGCGGGATCCGAAGAATCCCACCTTCGCCGGGTGCTACACCGATCCCACCGTGGGACTGTCCTCCACCGGGGGAACCCACGACGCCCAGTGCGTCCTCTACCGCGGGCCGGACGAGGCCTACCGGGGGCGTGAGATCTGCTTCGCATTCAGCGAGACGGCCATCTCCATCGGGGACGTCACCGACAAGGACGCTCCGGAGATCGTCGGGCAGGCCCGCATGCCGAACACGGCATACATCCACCAGGGGTGGCTCACCGACGATCAGCGCTATCTGTACGTCAACGACGAGCTGGACGAGATGAGCGGACTCACCGATGCCACCCGCACCATGATCTGGGACATGGCGGAGCTGGACGATCCGGTCCTGGCCGGGGTGTACCTGGCCTCCAGCAACGCGACGGACCACAACCTGTACGTCCGGGGCAACCTCATGTACCAATCCAACTACTCGGCGGGTCTCCGTATCCTGGACATCTCGGACCCGGAGAATCCCAGGGAGGTGGCGTACTTCGACACGGCGCCCTTCGCCGCCGACGCACCGGGCTTCTTCGACGGATCCTGGAGCAACTACCCGTTCTTCGAGAGTGGCAACATCCTGGTGACGAGCCACAAGCAGGGGCTCTTCATCCTCAAGCGCCGCATTCCCATCAGCTGAGCGAGGTGATCACGGCATGAACGGTTCGTCGGGCAGTCTGATATCGCGCGCCCTCGGGGCCGCATTCCTGGACATCGATACCTACGAGGCGGTGGAGGCAGACCGCTCCGCTACCTCACAGGCAGCGTTGCTGGTCCTGCTCGTGGCCATCTCCAGCGCCATCGGGGAGTACGGGGAAGGCTCGCAGGGGATGATGGCCGCGGTCCTCCTCGCGTTCGCCGGATGGCTCATCTGGGCGGGGGTCACCAACTTCGTGGGGACGAGGCTGCTGGGCGGCACCGCGGATTGGGGAGAGCTCCTTCGCACCCTGGGTTTCGCGCAGGCGCCTGGGCTCCTGGGCTTCCTTGCCATCGTCCCCATCCTGGGGGGGTCGGTCGCCGTGGTGCTCTCGGTGTGGACCCTGGTCACCGGAGTAGTGGCCATCCGGCAGGCGTTGGACGTGAGCACCGGAAAGGCCATCCTCACGGCCCTCATCTCCCTGGCCGTGGTCATCGCGGTAGCCGTGGCCGTCGCCGTGGTGGTGGGGGTTGGCGCGGGAATCGGATCCGTCCTTCTTTCGTGATGCGCGGTTCCCACCTCCTCGTCTGAACGAGGCGCAACACCGTGGTTCCGGTCCCAGGCCATCACGAAGAAGAAGCGCTGGGGAAGGCGTATGACGCCCGACTCATGCGTCGGCTTCTCACCTATCTGTGGCCCTACTGGCCGCTGGCGCTGCTGGCCATTCTCATCCTGGTCCTCTCGTCGGCGCTGGCCATCGTCGGTCCATGGCTGACGCAGTTGGCCCTGGACGAGGCCATTCCCCAGGGGGACATGGGGCTCCTGGGCCGTTTAGCCCTGGTATTCGGCGCCGCGTTGGCCGCGACGTTCGGACTCCAGTACGCCCAGGCGCTCCTCACCACGTGGTTGGGTCAGAGCGTGATGTACGACCTGCGCCGAGAGATCTTCCGAAAACTCCAGCGCCTGGATCTGAAGGTCTTCGACCGGACTCCCGTGGGGCGGCTCATGACACGCATCACCTCCGATGTGGAGACCCTCAACGAACTATTCTCCTCGGGGCTGGTGACCGTGTTCGGGGACGTCTTCACGCTGGTCTTCATCGTAGCGGCCATGCTCAGCATGGACTGGCAGCTGGCCGTCGTGAGCTTCGCGGTGCTCCCTTTCGTCGCGTGGGCGGCCTTTCTATTCCGCTCCCGCATCCGGCAGGCGTACCGCGACATCCGTGTGCGGGTGGCCCGCATCAACGCCTTCATCCACGAGCGCATCACGGGGATGCGCGTCGTCCAGCTATTCAACCGCGAGGAAGCCGACACCCACGCCCACGATCAGCTCGAGGAGGAGTACCTCGAGGCGCACCTGAGGAGCATCACCTACTACGCCCTCTTCTTCCCCGTCATCGAGGTCTTCACCTCGGTGGCCCTGGCGTTGATCATCTGGTCCGGCGGTGAGCGCATCCTCTCGGGAACCCTCACGGTGGGGGTCGTGGCGGCGTTCCTCCAGTATGCGCGGCGCTTCTTCCGCCCCATCCAGGATCTCTCGGAGAAGTACAATCTCCTGCAGGGAGCCATGGCTTCGTCCGAGCGGATCTTCAAGCTGTTGGACCAGGAGTCCGCAGTGGTGGACCCGGCGGATCCGGTGCCGCTGGCGGCCAGGACCCAGGGCCAGATCGAGTTCCGCGACGTCTCCTTCGCCTACGGGCGAGACGGGGATGGTGAGTGGGACTGGGTCCTGCGACACGTGTCGTTCCGGGTCCGCCCGGGCGAGAAGGTGGCCATCGTTGGACACACCGGCGCCGGTAAGACCACGCTCATCAACCTTCTCATGCGCTTCTACGACCTACAGGAAGGGGAGATCCTCCTGGACGGAGTGCCGGTCAAGGAGCTCGCCATCGACGAGCTCCGACGGCGAATCGGCCTGGTCCTGCAGGACGTCTTCCTCTTCAGCGAGGACGTGGCCTACAACATCCGGCTGGGCTCACCCGAGATCGACGACCAGGCCGTGCGCCGGGCCGCTGAGCGCATTGGCGCACACCCGTTCATCGAGCGCCTCGAAGAAGGCTACGACCAGCCGCTGGGAGAGCGCGGCGCGTCTCTGAGCGTGGGCGAGCGACAGCTCGTCTCCTTCGCACGCGCCCTGGCGTTCGATCCGCCCATTCTCATCCTGGACGAGGCCACCTCGTCCGTGGATTCCGAGATCGAGGCCAAGATCGAGCGCGCCACCGACGAGCTCATGCGCGGGCGAACCTCCCTGGTCATCGCCCACCGCCTTTCCACCGTGGTCAACGCCGACCGCATCCTGGTCATGCACAACGGGGAGCTCCGGGAGGAGGGGACCCACCAGGAGCTCCTGGACGGGGGCGGGCTGTACGCGCGACTCCACCAGCTCCAGTTCGCCGCGGCGTCCTGACGCGATTCACTCCCGCGGCTGCTCAGCGCTTCCTGCCGCACCCGACCCTAGCGCGACAGGGTGGGTCAGTAGCCTCCGTTCCCGGAGCTACCCAGGGAAGCCGTGTCGGCTTCGATCCGCCGCAACGAGTCGGCAGCCACCTGGAGTAGCGAGTCCGCCACGAACCGCGAGCGAGCGGCCCGCTCCAGGGCAGAGAAGCGGTCACTGGTGGCCACGATCTCTCCCCCCACACGGACCAGTGGCTCCAGGTGGAATCCCGTCCGGGGTTGGAGCGCCTCCACCGTGTACCGGCTCCCGGGGTTCCACAGGATCCACTCCTCTAGGCCCGCGTCGTACACGGCCTGGATCTGGGCCCGGACCTCCGGTGCCTTGTACCGAGGTGGACCCAGGGTGAAGTCCTGGAGCCACGGGATCACGCGGCCCGCCCCCTCCACCTGCGCGGACCGGCGCGTCGCATCCTCCATGGCCTCCCGCACCACCTCGTAGGGGTGGGCATTGGGATCCTCGATGTCGAACGACCCCTGCCAGTAGTGACTGGGATACACCATGGGCAGGGCCGCATCCACCCGGTCGATGAAGCGTTCCCAGAGCTGGCCGATCCCCACGTCCCGGGAGAAGGTGGTCGTCACGCCGAAGACATCCGCGGTCATGGACACATCGTATCCCAGCGCGTCCAGCCGTTCTCGGGCGTGCCCCAGGAAGGCCCGGACCGCCTCCGAGCGTGGGCCGAGCGTGTCTCCAGGGAAGACCGCTCGGGCCATGTCCTCCTCCGACGCGTCCGGGAAGCGAACGTAGTCCCACTGGATCTCGGGAAAGCCCAGGCGAGCAGCCTCCTCCGCCAGCGCCACGTGGTACTCCCACACCTCCCGGTTGTAGAGGTTGAGCCAGACCAGCTCCTTGGAGTCCACCCATACGCCCCCTGCGGTGTCCTGCACCGCCAGGTGGGGTCGAGCGCTCACCAGAAGGGGGTCCTTGACGATGACGATGCGGGCGATGGGGTAGATCCCCTCGGCCTCCAGCCGTCGAAGGGTCCCGGCGATGTCCCGGATCCGGATCTCGTCCAGCGCCCCGACCTCCCGGACGGCCGGCACCCCCGACGCATAGCTCACGTAGCCGGTGGCGTCCTTGATGTCCATGACGAAGGCATTCACCTCCGTGCTTCGCGCCAACGCCACGAAGTCGTTCAGGCGTCGGGTCGACCCGGAGGCCCAGGCGTTGAGGTAGACACCCCGGATGGCCTCCGGCCGCTGGAAGTGAGGCCGGCTTCCGGAGTCGGGAAGATGGACTGGGGGAGGAGGAGGGGGCCGCTTGTCCGAGGGCTCTACCGGCAGAGAGCCTCCTCCCGGACCCACAGGCGCTTCGAGCGCGAACCCGGACACGGGCTCGCGCTCCCCGGACTGAACCGGGCCCCCATCCGGCGCCTCATCCACCACACGGGCGCTGGGCTCCTCGGTGAGCCCCGGCTCGGCGTCAGGAACGCCGCAGGCGACGGCCACCAACAGGCACACCGCCGGCACCTTCCACCCGGTTCGCCACCATTCCATCAGTACGCGGCGATGCTCGGATCCACTTCCTCGCGCCATGCCAGGAGGCCACCCTTGAGGTTCACGGCGCCCTCCCAGCCCTGTCCCCTCAGGTACTGGGTCGCCATCCCGCTGCGTGCCCCGGAGCGGCAGTAGACCACCACCCGGCCTTCCCGCGGAATTCGGTGGATCTGGTGGGGGAGCTCGTTCATCGGGATTCGAAGCTGCCCGCTGTCCGGCAGGTCCGCGATGCCCTTCTCGAAGTGCTCTCGCACGTCCACGAGCACGAGCTCCTGGCCCTGTTCCAGAGCTTCCTTGAGCTCGGTTGCCGTGATTTCCGGAAGTTGGGAATAGCCGGGCTGGGACACCGGAAGCCTCTTTGTCGCGTGGGGATGTCTCTGGATGGGCCGCAATATTAAGAATAACGAGACCCCGTTTGAACCGTGATGGTCTCGTCATGCCGCGCGTGCCGGGTGAAGGCGAGGCCCCGGGGTTCCGTATCTCGCGCAGCCGTACCGATCTTCATTACTCCTCGCTCAAGGGGATTCCAGTGGCCGTCCTCATTCTCGCCCTCCTGGCAGTGGCGCTCGGAGCCGTCGTGCGTGTCGCGGCTCCCGCCGTGCTCAAGACCGATTCCGGCGCTGCCAAGCTGGTGAGCTACGCCTTCATGGGTGGAGGCTTCGTCCTCATCGCCCTCAATACCGTCACTGTCGTCTCGGTGGGAGAGGTCGGGGTGGTCCATTTCCTGGGGACCGTAAGCCCCGCTCCGCTCGAGCAGGGTGTCCATGTGGTGAACCCGCTGGCCAGCATCGAGAAGATGTCCATCCGGGAGCAGAGCTTTCCCACCGACGGCAGCGTCGAGCGGATCGAGGCCCAGACCAGCGAGCAGCTGAACGTCAGCCTGGAGATCGCCATCCTCTACCAGATCGACGGCGCCAACGGGCCGGAGCTCTTCCAACGCATCGGCTCGGAATCTCAGATCAAGAGCCGCATCGTCCTGAATGCGGTCCGCAACGGCGTCCGGGACGCCGTCGCCACCAAGTCCATCAACGAGATCTTTTCTCCCAACCGGCGTGAGGTGGCGGGGGACATGAGGGACGCCATCCAGGCGAAGGCTGGCGACCGCATCGCGGTCCTGGAGGTCTTCGTGCGCGATGTGCAGGCCCCGCCCCGGGTCCGCGAAGCCATCGAGGAGAAGCTGCAGCGCGAGCAGCAGGTGGCGGCGGAGCGCTTCCAGACCGAGATCATCCAGGAGCGGGCGCAGCAGCAGATCGAGGAGGCCAAGGGAATCGCCGAAGCCCAGCAGATCATCTCCGAGGGGCTCACCCCTGAATACCTGAGCTTCTTCTACATCGAGCAGCTGGGCCAGCTGCCTGCGGGCTCGGTGGTCTACGTTCCCACCGAGGGCGGCCTGCCACTCATGCGGAACCTGGGCGGCGGACGGTAGCGCGCCCCGCCCCATGGGCCTTCCCTCCCAGGTACCGTTCCGGCCAATCGCGGCCCTGGCCGGTCTGACCCTGGCCCTTACCGCCTGCTCGCCGGTCTATGTGGTGAAGGCTGGGCTGGCACAGATCGAGATCCTGGGAAGCCGGCGGCCGCTGGCCGAGGTGATCCTGGACCCGTCCACGGATCCCCACACCCGGGGCACGCTCACCCTGGTGATGGAGGCGCGGGAGTTCGCACGGGATCGCCTCGGCCTGGAGGTCGGGGGGAGCTACACGAGCTACTCCGAGCTCGCCTCGGACACCCTGGCTCTCGTGCTCTCCGCTGCGTACCAGGA
Organism: Gemmatimonadota bacterium; assembly: GCA_039586075.1. Taxonomy (GTDB): domain Bacteria; phylum Gemmatimonadota; class Gemmatimonadetes; order Longimicrobiales; family Gaopeijiaceae; genus Gaopeijia. The sequence goes on from JBDHLC010000005.1 coordinate 156,318, forward strand.
CCGCCTGCAGCCCCGGACCTGGTGGTTCCCGGTGGTGGGTCACGTGCCGTACCGGGGCTTCTTCAGTGAGGAAGACGCCCTGCAGGAGCAACGCGCCCTGGAGGGGCAAGGCTACGACACCTACCTGCGTCCCACCGCGGCCTTCTCGACGCTCGGATGGTTCGACGATCCTCTCCTCTCGTCGGTGGTGGGCGCCGACGCCGTGGAAGTGGTGACCACCGTGCTCCACGAGCTCAGCCACAACCACCTGTTCATTCCAGGGCAGGTGGGCTTCAATGAGAGCTACGCCACCTTCGTCGGGAGGGCCGCAGCCGTGGAGTTCTTCTGCACCCGGCCGGGCGGGGGTGCGGACACCCTGAAGTGCCTGCGAGCCCAGGCCCGCTGGAGAGACACGCAGCGGTTCTCCCGCTTCCTGGACACCGTGGTAGAGGAATTGGACACGGTCTACGGGGATCCGCGGCTCACCACACCCGAGAAGCTCCAGCGCAGGGAGACTGTCTTCGGTTCCGCCCGGGAGCGCTTCCGCCAGGACGTCGCTCCCACCCTCGAATCCCTCACCTTCCGGAGCTTCGAGACCCTTCCCCTGAACAACGCCACCCTTCTCTCCCGGATCCGGTACTACCAGCGGCTTCCGGACTTCGAAGCGCTGCGGGCACGTCTCGGGGGCCTCAGAGAGGCCGTGCAGTATCTCGAGGACAATGTCACGCGGGACCAGGACGCGTTCTTGCTCCTGAACGGATGAGGGCCCTCCGGCGCTCATGGCGCCGGGTCTCCACTCAACGCGCCGGCCGAACCTGTGCTGAAAGCGGCCCATCCCCTACCTTTGCAGCGCCGTTCACACCGGCCCCCCTGCCGGATCCGATCTTCCCGAGTCCGTCATCCGTTGAGTCACGCCAAGCCGAACCGCGCCAGAGTGGAGAAGTACGGCGCCATGGTGGCGCCCTTCCTGGGCGCCGATACGCGACGAAGCGTCGTTCAGCTCCTCATGTCCGCCGGACCCTTCTTCCTGTTCTGGTTTCTCGCCTATCGGGCCCTGGACGTGGGGTACTGGCTGACGCTGGTCCTCGCCGTCCCCGCCGCGGGATTCCTGATGCGGCTATTCATGATCCAGCACGACTGTGGCCACGGGTCGTTCTTCAAGTCTAGGCGGGCCCGGGACGTGGTGGGCTTCTGCATCGGGGTCCTCACCCTGATTCCCTATCAGTACTGGCGGAAGACCCACGCGTATCATCACGCTCACTCCGGCGATCTGGACTTTCGCGGGTTCGGGGATATCGAAACCCTGACGCTGGCCGAGTACCGGGCGCTCCCACCGCTGAAGCGCTTCGCGTACCGAGCCTACCGGCATCCAGCGGTTCTCTTCGGAATCGGCCCCCTCTTCCACTTCGTGGTGAAGCACCGCTACCCGTGGGACATCCCGAAGGATTGGAGCCAGGCCTGGCGTAGCGTCTGGCTCACCAACCTCTCCGTCGTGCTCGTCGTGGCGGGAGCGATCGGCCTTGTGGGATGGCAGGCCTTCCTCCTGGTGCACATCCCGGTGCTGGCGGTAACGACCTCCACCGGAGTCTGGCTCTTCTACGTCCAGCATCAGTTCGAGGAAACCTACTGGCACCGCCACGAGGACTGGGACTACTTCGATGCCGCGTTGAAGGGAAGCTCCTACCTGGTCCTACCCAGACCGCTCCAGTGGATCACCGCGAACATCGGGATCCATCACGTGCACCACCTCAACGCACGTATCCCCAACTACCGGCTTCAAGAGTGCATGGAGGCGAACCCGGAGTTCCAGAAGGTGACACGCATCACCATCCGGGATTCATGGCGACTCACGCGGCTCGCGCTCTGGGACGAAGAGGCGCGGGAGCTGGTGACTTTCCGGCAGGCGAAGCGCCGGATGGCCCAGGCGGCGTAAGGGCCCGCCGAGACCGCAGCCGATCCAGCCTTCGGAGCGCGGGCGACCGTCCGTCTCCCGGGCGACCTGCCCATCCCTCCAGTCCGTTGTAACCCCTTCCCCCCAGGATTACGTTACGGGTTCTGTATTTCTGGGCACGCATCGGACCTGGCGGAATGGCTGACAAGGAACGCAGCTACGACCCCTCCGCGGTGGAGGAGAAGTGGCAGAAGTACTGGGATGACAACGGCGTCAACTCCTTCACCACGGACGAGTTGAAGTCCGCCGAGGCTCCCTTCTACAACCTCATGATGTTCCCATACCCTTCGGCCGAGGGGCTACACGTGGGGAACATCTACGCCTTCACCGGCGCGGACGTGCACGGCCGCTACCAGCGGCTGCGGGGAAAGAACGTCTTCGAGCCCATCGGCTTCGACGCGTTCGGAATCCACTCCGAGAACTTCGCGTTGAAGGTGGGGGTCCACCCCATGGACCTTATTCCGAAGAACGTGGCGAACTTCACTCGCCAGCTTCGCCGGATCGGCGGGATGTTCGACTGGGATCACACCGTAGACACCACGGATCCGGCGTACTATCGCTGGACCCAGTGGGTCTTCCTTCAGCTCTTCAAGTCCGGTCTGGCGGAGCGAAAGGAAGCACCGGTGAACTGGTGTCCCTCCTGCATGACCGTCCTGGCCAACGAGCAGGTGGTGGGAGGGCTCTGTGAGCGGTGTGACACACCCGTGGAGCAGCGGAAGATCGCCCAGTGGTTCTTCGCCATTACGAAGTACGCCCAGCGCCTCCTGGACAACCTGGACGGGATCGACTGGTCCGAGACCACCACCAAGGCGCAGCGGAACTGGATCGGGAGGAGCGAGGGGGCGGAGCTGGCTTTCCCGCTGGTTCCCGGCGAGGCCGGTCCCGAGCCCGTGGACGCGGAGTCGGTACGAGCCCGGGACGAGGCGCACACCATCCGGGTGTTCACCACGCGCCCCGACACGGTCTTCGGCGCCACCTTCATGGTGCTGGCACCCGAGCATCCAGCCGTGGATCTGCTTGTGACGGATGAGGAGCGGGAAGCGGTGGAGGCGTACCGGAAGGAAGCCGCGGCCACTGATCTCGTGGCCCGCCAGAAGACGGACAAGACCAAGACCGGCGTGTTCACCGGGGGGTACTGCCGGAACCCTGCCACCGGGCAGGCGATCCCGGTCTGGATCGCGGACTACGTGCTGATGGACTACGGCACGGGCGCCATCATGGCCGTACCGGGCCACGACGAGCGGGACTTCGAGTTCGCGCAGGAATTCGGCCTGGCGATCCCGAGAGTCGTGGCCGGGGAAGGCGAAGACGCCGACACCCCTCTCGCGGAGGCCTACGTCGGCCCGGGCCGCCTGGTGAACTCGGGGCGTTTCGACGGAATGGAGAAGGATGTCGCCATCCGTGCCATCACGGAGTGGCTGGGCGAGCGGGGTCTGGGTGAGCTCCGGGTCAACTTCCGTCTCCACGACTGGTGCATCTCGCGGCAACGGTACTGGGGTCCCCCGATCCCGGTGATCCACTGCGACAGCTGCGGTCCCGTGGCGGTCCCGGAGGAGGACCTTCCGGTAGTCCTGCCGCGTGTCGAGGACTTCAAGCCCGACGATTCGGGAGTCTCCCCCCTGGCCCGGGTGAAGGAGTGGTACGAGGTCCCCTGCCCCGAGTGCGGGAAGCCGGCACGCCGGGAGACCGACGTCTCCGACACGTTCCTGGACAGTGGCTGGTACTTCCTCCGCTACCCTTCCACCGACTTCGACGATCGCCCCTTCGAGGAAGAGATCACCAAGCGGTGGCTCCCTGTGAGCACGTACATCGGGGGAAACGAGCACGCGGTGCTCCACCTCATGTACTCCCGCTTCCTGACCATGGTGCTCCACGACCTGGGACACCTCGAGTTCGAGGAGCCGTTCAGCCGGTTCCGAGCCCATGGGCTGATCATCCGGAACGGCGCGAAGATGTCCAAGAGCCGGGGGAACGTCATCGTCCCCGACCCCATCATCGAGTCGTTCGGGGCGGACACCTTCCGCCTCTACCTGATGTTCCTGGGTCCCTTCGAGGAGGGCGGGGACTACCGGGACGAGGGGATCGAAGGCCCCCGGGGCTTCCTCTACCGCCTTTGGGACGCGGTCCTCGGCGCTGAGGAGAAGGCTCCGGACCCGGACGTCGAACGGAAGCTGCACCAGACCATCGAGCAGGTCACCGATCAGATTCCGACCCTGCAGTACAACACCGCCGTCGCGGCTCTGATGGAGTACCTGAACACCGTGCGGGCCGGCGGGCGCACCGCCGCCCGGGCCGAGGTGGAGCCCATGGTGGCCATGGTAGCGCCGTTCGCGCCCCACATCGCCGAGGAGCTCTGGGAATCCCTGGGGCACCAGGGGAGCATCTTCGACGGCAACCCCTGGCCGGAGTTCGATCCGGAGAAGGCCCGGGAGAGCACGGTGGAGGTTGCGGTGCAGGTCAACGGAAAGCTGCGCGCCACCATCCACGTGCCGGCGGACGCCCCACAGGATGTGGCGGAGGCGGCTGCCCGGGAGCAGGAGAACGTCCTCCGGTACCTGGAGGGCACCACCGTGCGGAAGGTGATCCACGTGCCAAACCGTCTACTCAACTTCGTGGTTGGCTAAGGAAGGGAAGTCCCGATGAACGAACTGGACCGCCTGTCGATCGATGCCCTTCGTGTCCTCTCCATGGACGCCGTCCAGGAGGCCAACTCCGGACACCCCGGCACGCCGATGGCGCTGGCGCCCCTGGGATATGTCACCTGGACCCGTCACCTGAAGCACAACCCGGCCAACCCCCACTGGCCCGACCGGGACCGGTTCGTCCTGTCGCTGGGACACGCGTCCATGCTCCTGTATGGGCTTCTGTACCTGACCGGGTACGAGCTGACGCTGGACGACATCAAGAGCTTCCGGCAGTGGGATTCCCGCACGCCGGGCCATCCTGAAGTCGGGCACACCCCGGGCGTGGAGACGACCACTGGCCCACTCGGGCAGGGCGTGGCGAACTCCGTCGGCATGGCGATGGCAGAGCGGTGGCTCGCCAATCGGTTCAACCGGTCCGGACACGAGATCGTGGACCACCACACCATCGTCTTCTGCTCCGACGGCGACCTCATGGAGGGCATCAGTCACGAGGCCGCGGAGCTGGCCGGGCACCAGAAGCTCGGGAAGCTGATCTGGGTCTTCGACGACAACCGCATCACCATCGAGGGAGACACGGACCTGGCGACGTCGGTGGACATGGGGACGCGCTTCGAGTCGTACGGCTGGCACGTCCTCCGGGTGGATGACGGGAACGACCTGGAGGCCATGGACGGCGCGCTGCGTGAGGCGAAGGCCGAGACCAGCCGGCCCTCCATCATCATCCTCAAGACCGTCATCGCGTGGGGTGCTCCGAATCTGGCCGGGAGCCCCGACTCCCACGGTGCCCCTCTGGGGGAGGAGGAGATCCGGCTTACCAAGGAAGGCTACGGATATCCCAGCCAGGCCCCGTTCTTCGTCCCCGACGAGGCCCTCGCCAACTGGCGGAAGACCGCCGAGCGGGGTGCCACGGCCGAAGCCGATTGGCAGGTGCGGTTCGACGCCTACCGCGATGCCTTCCCCCACGAGGCGGCGGAGTACCTCCGGATGATGTCCGGCGAGCTTCCCGACGGCTGGCAGGAGGCCGTCCCGGATCTAACGGACGTGGAAAGGGAGGCTACTCGCGCCAGCTCGGGCCGGGCGTTGAATGGGGCGGCCTCCGCCATTCCGGAGCTCCTGGGTGGATCGGCGGATCTGGGTGGCTCCAACAAGACGGACATCAAGGGAGGCGGTGACCTCCTGGCGGGAAGCCCCGAAGGCCGGGTGGTTCACTTCGGGATCCGGGAACACGCCATGGGCGCGGTCATGAACGGCATGGCGCTCCACGGCGGGGTCCGGCCCTTCGGCGGGACCTTTCTGATCTTCTCGGACTACATGCGACCGGCGGTGCGATTGGCTGGTCTCATGGATCTTCCGACGATCTACGTGTGGACCCACGACTCCATCGGGCTCGGTGAGGACGGTCCCACTCATCAGCCCATCGAGCAGCTCATGAGTCTCCGGCTGGTTCCGGGACTCATGGACCTGCGCCCTGCCGACCCCGCCGAGACCGCCGTGGCCTGGAAGGTGGCGCTGGAGCGAACGAACGGCCCGGCTTTCCTCGCCCTGACACGGCAGGGTGTCCCCAACATCACCCGAGACGCCACCAACGCCGCCGAGAACCTCCGTCGCGGCGCCTACGTCGTGGCCGAGGCTTCAGGGACCGCTCCCCGAGCCGTTCTCCTGGCCAGCGGATCCGAGGTCCACCTCGCCCTGGAGGCTCGGGACGCTCTGGAGTGGGAGGGAATCCCCACGCGGGTGGTGAGCTTCCCCAGCTGGTATCTCTTCCAGCTCCAGGAACCGGAGTACCGGGCATCGGTACTCGGGCCGGACGGCGTCGTGCGGGTGTCCGTGGAGGCGGGTGTCACCCTGGGCTGGGAGCGCTGGACCGGAAGCCGCGGCGCCTCGGTGGGAGTGGACCGGTTCGGTGCATCCGCGCCGGCGACCACTCTGTTCGAACGCCTGGGGATCACCGCCGCCGCCACAGCGGACCGCGTGCGCGCTCTCCTCTGAGGGCAATCAGGCCGCGAAGCTAAGTCGCGCGCCCAGGGGGAGGGGCGGAACGCGAGTCACCGTGGTCTGCCGCCGCCCTCTCCTGCGAATCGGGTTAGGGGTGCAGGCCACCGGTGCGCACCCGGCGCGCCGGGCCCACCGCTTCCAGCTCTCTCCGTGGCCGGTCTCGCCGTGAAACAGGTAATCGGCGGCGTGCGCCATCTCGTGCAAAAGGGTATCCAGCCGCGCCTGCCCGTTTCCTGGAAGCATGAGGTCGACGTTGAGCGCCAGCTCCACCACCACCGGCCGCGCGTCGCGTAGTCCCGGCACCATGTGGCCGAGGCTCGTCTGCATCCGATTCGACAGACGAAGGGGAATGCTCCGAGGCAGCCGCCCGCCGAAGCGGGTCCTGTTCAGGTAGTCGAAGAGCTTCCTCAGATACACGCGCTGAGCTGGCGTCGCGCAGCAAGGCCCCACACCGAGATCTCGTCGGCCGGCCATTCCTAGTCGCCTCGCCTCCGCTCGCATTCGCCGGAGTTCCCGGTCGAGTGGCGGCCACGCCGCCACCGTGTCGACCGCTCGGCGATAGGCTTCGCCAGGCCGGTGAGCGTCGCTGGCGATCACCACGAACTGGCGCAGCAGAGGTGTCGGAGCGTCCGCGAAGGCGACGTGGAGGTTCAGGGTGGAGCCGCGCTGGGTCAGGGACCAGATGGTACTCCGGTTCGCCTTCAACCGGACCCGGCGGAGCCGCTTGGCCCCGGAAGACCGCAGAAAATCAAGGATTTCCGAATCAGTGCGAGGCATGAAGCGGCAGACTTGAGGCTATTCGAGGCTGAGAATAATGCATGGCTCGGTCCGCCTGGCCAAGACCCTTCTGGTCTCCCGGAGACGACCAGGGCAGGAGCCCATGGCGGGGTCGCAGAGACCGCCCATATACAGGGGGTAACCGATGCTACGCCACAAGATATCGTGGCGCGTCTCTGCAAAGATATTGCGGAGCGGCGGCGGAATCCCCCTATTGTTGACTGCTCCCTGCGCAGAGCACTCTTCACCCAATCTCCGGAGGATCGACGTTATGGCTGCTGACGAGGCCAAGAAGAAGAAGGCGGCCGCCAAGAGGGCCACCAAGAAAAAGGCCGCGCCCAAGAAAGCTGCCAAGAAGAAGGCGGCTCCGAAGAAGTCGGTGAAGAAGGCCCCGGCGAAGAAGGCCGCCAAGAAGGCCCCGGCGAAGAAGGCCGCCAAGAAGGCCCCGG
>JBDHLC010000138.1:0-2007 GCA_039586075.1 Gemmatimonadota bacterium
CGTGCCCGTCGTCACGTAACTGGTGTTGCCGATGTGCGTCCCGTGGGCGTCGCCCTTGGCGGCGCCCGTCTTGTCCGTGGATGGCCACGCGTTGCCGACCGAACCGTCGTCCGTCACGCCATCGTAGTGGCACGTCGTGCATGTCGTGCCCGCCGTGTTCCAGGCAGGCGTCGTACGGCTGTAGTGACAGCTCACACCGGAACAGGTGCCCGTCGTGTCGCCTCGAGTGCCCGCCTGCGAATAGGTCACCGAGAAGGTCACGGTATCATCGCCGTGATCCACATCGTCGCCAGTGTTGGTCGTGTAGCCGGCTGCCGCAGCGCCGTGACAAGGCGCGCAGTCAGCACCGCTGTCGGCTGTCAGGTCGGCACTGTCAGCCCGGTGAACCGCGTGCGCGCCCGATGCGCTCGAAGGCGTCACACCGCCCGTGTGACACTCACCGCAGTTTATGGAAACAGGTGAACCGGCCACAGAAGCGATGGGCCAGCCGCTGTCCTCGAAGTTGTGCAGACCATCAGAGGTAGTATGGCACGCCGTACAAAGACCCTGGGTAGAGTCAAAGCTCGTACCGTTGTTGTTAACATCTATAACGCCGTTGCCGTGGTTGCTCGTCTCACCACCGTTCGCATCCCAGTCATCCGAACCGAAGGTGAACGCGTAACCGCCAGTCTCAAGAGCGTGGCAGTCCTTACAGTTGTATATGGTACCGGTACCGTGCTTGGTCCGGACCGAAGACGCCGTCCGGTGAGTCACTCCGGCGTTCCACGTGTTGTTCCAGTCGCCGTGGCAGCCCGCGCACTCACCCGTGGCGCTGTTGTAATAACCGGGGGTGCTGTCCCAGTTGCGTGCCCACGTTCCGTCATCACCGTTGTTGACACCGGCAAAAGCTCCGTGACAGCCCGCTGCTCCGTTGACACCGTCACCCGAACACGTCCCCGTGTCGTTGGCTGTCTGCGTGTAGAACGTGTCAAGACCCATCTGGGTCGTCTGACCGCTACCGCCCTCGAAGGAGCCGGTGATATGTGTGATTTCAGCAAGCACACCCGTGTGACACACCGCACAGCCCGCACCAGGACTGAGCGCCTCAGCGTGCATCTGGCCCGAGATCGTCGGCGTCACGGTATGGAGACCTGACACAGGAAGGTTGGCGCCTCCACCAATGGCAGTGGGAGGAGTAGCACTGTGACAGTCCGTACAGTCAAGAGCGTTGGAAACGGTGGTCGTCCAGTACCCGGGAGTGTTTGCCTGGTGACAGTTGTTGGTGCAGTTTTCGTCCGCCGTAGAGTAGATGACACTGGAGGTTCCGCCGACATCCACCGTACCGTTTATATGGGTCGCCTGGCCGTTCATGGAGGTGTCGTTGGTATTGGCTAAGTGGCACGCCCCGCACAGGTCGCTGACGTAGGCACTGTTGCCGACATGAACTGTGTGCTTCCCGCTGTCGTTGGGGTTGTTATGACAGGTCGCACAGTCGGGACTGACTGCAATACCCCACGTGTAGGCCATCGCAGGCGCGCTCGCACCGTCGCCAACATTGTGACACGCGTTGGTACCGCAGGTCCCCTTGACCGAGGGGTAGGTTTGACCGGTGTAGGTGAAAGACACCAGTCCGCCGGCAACCAGGAAGGTTGGCCCGGGTCCGGCTTGACATTGCCCGCCCAGTCGGGGGCAGTGCCTGAAAGGCCGCTGTGACAGTCTCCGCAAACCACCTCGCGTCCGAAGGTGGCCGAGTCGGCGTGGGCGGTGTGGGTCTCACCCGTGGGGGTGCCCGTGACGGTGACATCGGTGTGGCACAGGATACAGGCCGAGGAGCTGGCTCCGTACCATTCGTAACCGGCCGGTGTCGTATTCTGGTTGTGGCAGTCCACGGCGGCGCAGGTGAAGTTGGGAGTTCCGCTGTATGCCGCGTCGGTGTCGTCGCCGCCGTCCCAGATCCGCTTGGCTTTTCGGCCGAGGGAGGTGTCGAACACTTCTGCCGGGAGGCTCGAGGAGTGGTCGCCGTCGTTG
>JBDHLC010000139.1:0-2036 GCA_039586075.1 Gemmatimonadota bacterium
GACTTGGGCACCGAGCGCTTGGAAGCCGTCCACGCCCTTGTGACGCGAGGGGGCTGGACGAGGCGCGGGGAGTGGATCCCGGTCCCGCATGTGGACGAGGGAGCGGCGGAGGACATGATGCGCTCGCCCGTGAGCCTGACGAGGCTGCGTTTCACGCCGGGCGATCTATAGGCCCTTCCTTTTCGGCCCTGACCCCGCCGCGCGGCTGCAGCAGTCGTGCGAGGCTTGGTCGCGAGCGTTTTGAGGATGCTAGCGACCCTTTGACCGGCCAACCGACTCTGCGGGACGGGGTGACGGCCCTGTGTGACGTTGCCCGGGCGACAATTCCCCCCTTGCCCGGCGGTCCAGATCCGGGCGACGACGTCTCTCAGGCGATGCTGGCCACGGCGGGCTGAAGGAGTGGGGGAGGACGAGAGACCTTGTCGCGCTTGCGGAGGTGGTCCAGGATGCGTTTGATGAGCGAGGGCTCGGTGATGAAGCCCACGACCCGCATCTCACCCCCACAGCGAGGACACACAAGAGGGTCCACCTCGTAGACGCGTCGGATCAAATTCGCCCACCGGCGCCTCAGAGCCGCCCGCTCTCGGGAACACCTCTGTCCCACTCGATGCCTGGGCCCCAAGCGGCGCCTCGGCCTTTCGGCGCTGGCCCCGTGCCCGGTTGGAGTAGGCGCCGTAGTAGCGCACCACGTGCCGTCTCGGGTCCGGGATCTGCACCAGGACCCGGGCCACAAACTCCTCCGCGTCGATCCTCTCACCCCCGGGCGCCTCTGGCGCGTCATGTCCGCTCTTGCGTGAGTAGACGACCTCAGGCGAGCCGCGTGTGAAGCGCAGTCGCCTGAGGCTCACCGGGGAGCGCATCATGTACCGCACGAGCGCCTCGAAGTCCCGCCCGTCCCCAGGGTGCGCAAAGACCCGGTTGTGCACGGAGAAGCCGCTGCGTCGCCACGACAGCAGCAGCTCGATCCGCTCCTGACTCAGCAGCCCTCGGCGGCGGAGCATCCCCAACACCTTGTGGCGGAACAGCTCCTCGGCCGCACGCTCGTCCACGTACGGCACCGGCGCCCACTCCCCGGCCTCCGTCCAGCCTCCCCGGGTGACCAGCGCGTGCACGTGGGGGTGGAAGTTCGCCCGGTCCCCGAAGGTCTGCACCACCGCCACGATGCCGACCCGAAGGCCCTGCTCCTCCCCGGCCGCCGCCCCCGCCAGAAGCTCCTTCGCCGTCTCCGCCGCCGCCCGCATGAGCTCACCCAGGAGCTCCCGGTGGTGCAGGAAATACAAGCGCAGCATCTTCGGGATGGTGAACACCCACTGGGCGTGACCCACGTCCTCCACCACCTCGTCGATCAGGAACGCCCCAAGCTCCGCCGCCCGCTTGGCCCCGCACGAAGGGCACAGCCCTCGCCCCTTGCAGGAGAAGGCCACCAGGAACTCCTGCGGACACCTCCGGCACTTCACCCGTGCGAAGCCGTTGTCCCAGACGCCGCAGTCGAGATACCGCGCCACCGCCTCATCCGCGAGCCCCCGCCTGAAACCGTACTTCCGCTCGAACCGCTCCTCCCACGACCCCTTCACTCGCTCATAGAGCGTGTCGAGAAGGCCCCACAGCGGAGTCTTCCTGGGGTCCCGTGGCCGGTAGACGCGACAGGTGCTCTCCACGTCCCGCCCGAGGCCGGGGCAAGTTCAGGGAGAGACACCGGCAGCTCACGCAGGCGGACCATCCACCCACGCGGGGCCGAGTCTGGATCAGGGGGGTGCCCGGCAGGGTCCGAGGGCGTGCGGCGGGATCTCAGGCGCCTACGGGCTCGGGGATCGGCTGGCGGGCCCGAGGCTGGGGAGCTCTTCATCCCCTCGAGCCGCGGGACGGCGGCTTGGGAAGAGCGTCACCTTGAATGCCACCTTGAATGTCATCTCTGTTCAGGGGTGTCCACGGCGCGTTCTCGCCGACCCCCTCTGAGGCGTCGGCTGTGTTCAGGTCCCGGAGTGGGCGAGTGTCGGGGACTGGGACAGGGTGCTCGAAGAACCCGCGACGGAGTC
>JBDHLC010000140.1:0-2243 GCA_039586075.1 Gemmatimonadota bacterium
CGCCCACGTCGTACCACTCGGGCTTCTGGATGAGCCACTGGGTGAAGGCGTCGACGATGGCCGTGTCCTTCTCGATGTCGGGATACTCCTCACCGATCTCGTGGAAGATCTTCACGAACATGCGGCAGCCGTCCAGGACGTTGTCCTTGGCGATGCACGTCACCCGCTTCACCCCGTCTCCCGGCGCGCCGTTGCGCCGCCGGGCCAGCTCGAACGCCTTGCGGATGACCCTCTCCGAGCCCTTCCGGGTCACCACCCGGACGTCCACCGCCACCTCCCCCTCGCCGGCGCGGCTCAGGACGCCGCCGATGCCCGCGTAGAGGTCCTCGGTGTTCTCCCGGATCAGCACCATGTCCACCTTTTCCGGCTCCCACACCCGGGCGGGCTGGCCGTGGACCTTGTGGTTGACCCCGTCGTAGAGCTTCACCGGGCGGACGTTGGCGTAGAGGTCCAACGCGGCCCGAGTGCCGATGACCGGGCTCCACCCCGCCATGTTGCCGTCCTTCATGGTCACGGGCCGACCGTTCCCCTCCGGGTCCGGCCACCCCACGGCACCCAGGAGCACCAGGTCCGCCGCGGCCACCTCCTCCTCGGCGCCTTCAGGCCAATCCCGCGACCCGTGCTTCAGGTAGAACTCCCCGCCGCAGGGGATCTCCTCGATGTCGAATTCGATGCCCAGCGCGGAACCCACGGCCTCCAGGACCCGCCGGCCCTCCCGGGCGACCTCGACACCGATCCCGTCGCCGGGAAGTACCACGACCCGATACGACATCCGTCCTCCGATTCCAGTGGTTGGAGCCTGTCAGAGCCTTCTCTGCCGAGAAGGATAACGGATGCCGGGCGGAGCGTGCCTCACCTCCCTCCCAGAAGCTCGGCGATCCCGGGCCGCGCGGCCTGGATCCGGTCGTAGTCCAGCACCAGCCCGAGCGGCGCGAGCGCTGCCCCGACGGAGTCGTAGAAGGGCCGGAGCGACTCGAAGGGCATGGAGACGAGATCGAGTGGGGTCGATCCCGAGTTGTTCCGGATGCTCGGGTCGGCTCCCGCCTCTAGGAGCGCGGCTACGATGGGGGTCCGGGCGAAGAACGCCCCCGTCATGAGCGCCGTGGATCCGTCGTTGTTGCGCAGGTCCAGGTCGGCTCCCGCCTCGATGAGGGCCCGTACGACCGCGGTCCGACCGAAGGTCGTGGCGGTGATCAACGGGCTGGAGCCCCCCGCGGGCTCGCGCACGTTCAGATCGGCGCCCCCGTCGATCAGGCGGCGAACCGTTTCCACGTCGCCCGCCATGGCCGCCTCGTGGAGCCCCATGGCGGCGGGTGGCGCGGCCGCCTCACCGGAGACCGTTTCTCCCTGGCCCGCGGGGTGCGCCTCGAGCGCCTGGTCGAGCATCCCGAGGAGCTCGTCCCTGGAGAAGGAGTGGGGCTGACCCTCGTTGAGCTGCGCCAGCTCGTTCATCATCTGCTGGATGGTGAGCTGCGCCTCGAAGCGGTTGGGGACCACCATGTACCGCCGCTTCGGGGAGTCGCTGGTGAGGAAGTGGAGCGCGGCCCGGGCTACGTCGTGGGGCTCCTCGTACTGGGAGCGATCCCGGGGTCCGCTGAGAACGTCGAGCATGGACCCGAACCGGGTGTCGGGTGGCGGGGCGTATCCATTCCGCTCCATCCGCTCCACCATGGACGCCACGATCTGCGACCGGTAATTCCCCGGCTCCACCGCCGCCACCTCGATCCCGAACGCCTCAAACTCCGCCGCCAGGGCGTCCGTGTACGCCTCCACGCCGTGCTTGCTCATGCTGTACGCGCCGCTCATCGGTCCAGTGACGATGCCCGCGATGGAGGTCGTCGTCATCACCCGCCCCTCGCTCTCGATCAGGAGGTCGGCGAAGGCCTTGGTCACCCGGTAGGGCCCGAACAGGTTCACGTCCATCAGGAAGGCGAAGTCCTCCTCGGCGAGCTCGATCATGGGCCCGATCACCGAGACCCCGGCGTTGTTGACGAGCCCGTACAGCCCCCGCCCCTCGGCCCGGACGTACTCGACCGCGGCGTCGATCTCGCTCTGGATGGTCACGTCCAGCCGGATCCCGTCCACGTTGGCCATGGCGTCGAGGCGTGCCAGGTCCTCGGCGTCTCGCGCACCGGCGTAGACGAAAAACCCATTCTGCGAGAGAAGCTCCACCATCCGGGCCCCGATCCCCGTGCTGGTGCCGGTGACGAGCACGGCTCGGAGCTCGCCCTCCTGCTGCGCAC
>JBDHLC010000083.1:0-8384 GCA_039586075.1 Gemmatimonadota bacterium
AAGACCCCCGTGCCCACAGTTTGGGGCCCCATGACGAGCAAGACTTCCACCATGAAGGCCCTGGGCGTATACGTCGCCGCCTCGTGGGCGATCATCCAGGTCATCGACGTGCTGACCCAGAACCTGGGGCTGCCGTCCTGGGCCTTCGGGTACGCCCTGGTCCTCCTGGCCATCGGTCTGCCCATCGTCGGGGTGACCGCGTTCCTGAACGGCATGAGAGTTCGTCGCGGGGAGCCTGGTGCGGAACGGGCGGGGGTCCGAAAGGTCTTCCGCTGGCGCAACGCCCTCCTGGGAGGCGTGGCGGCGCTCCTGCTCTTCGGGGTCACCATGGCGGGCTACTGGGCCATGTGGTCGTTGGGCATCGGGCCGCTGGGGTCCCTCATCGCCAAGGGAGTCCTGGAGGAGGACGACCTGGTGCTCCTCTCCACCTTCGAGAATGAGACCCCGGATCCCCAACTCGCCTCGGTGGTGACGGGGACGTTGCGAGTGGACCTGGAGCGGTCCAACAGCATCCGCCTCGTGCCCGAGACCTACCTGGAGAACGTCCTGCGCCGCATGGGCCGGGACTCGCTCCAGTCGGTGGGTCCGGAGCTGGCCCGGGAGGCGGCCATCCGGGAAGGGATCAAGGCCGTGATCGAGGGAGAGGTCGCCTCGTTGGGACCGAGCTTCGTGCTCACGGCGCGGATCGTGGATCCCGAGTCCGGAGCGTCCTACGCCTCCTTCCGCGAGACGGCGGACACGGACGCGGACCTCATCGACGCCCTCGACCGGCTGTCGGGCTCGGTGCGTGAGCGAGCCGGGGAGTCGCTCCGGTCCATCGCCGCCGGGGAGCCCCTGGCCGCGGTGACCACCGGGTCCCTGGACGCCCTCAAGCGCTACACCGAGGCGCTCCGGGTGGAGGAGGAGGGGGATCCCCTGGGCGCCATCGCGCTTTTGGAAGCGGCCGTGGCGGAGGACAGCACCTTCGCCATGGCATACCGGAAGCTCGCGGTGATCCACGGAAACCAGGAGGCGTTCGAACTGCGGGACGCCTACGCCGCGAAGGCCTTCGAGTACCGCCACCGCCTCGGGGAGATCGAGCGGCACCTGGCCGCCGCCTACTACCACCAGACGGTGGGTGATCAGCCGGCCATGATGCGGGAGTACGAGGCGGCGCTGCGGCTCGATCCCAACGAGTCCTCCGCCCTGAACAACCTGGCGGTCCAGTATCGGCTGCAGGGGCGATTGGAGGAGGCGGTGGAGCTTCTCCAACGGGCCGTGTCCGGGACGGGGGAGTCCAACACCGCGTATGCCAACCTGGTGGAGGATCAGTTGGAGCTGGGGGACGTGGAGGGGGCCCGGGCCACCCTGCGACGCTTCGAGGAGCGGTTCCCGGAGCAGTACTGGATGCACCGGGCCCGAGCGCTCCTGGGGATCAGCACCGGGGATGCCCCCGCCGTGCACGCGGCGGTGGAGGAGATCCTGACGGACCCAGGAGCCTCCGGGGGTCGGCGGCGCGGCGCCATGCGCTACCAGGCCAGCGTGGACTGGCGCCTGGGCCGGATGCGGGAGTCGGCGGAGCTCTCGCTGGAGGCCGCAGCGCATGCCGACAGTGCCGGGTTTCCGGTCGCGGGTGCCTTCTACGAGGTCGACGCGGCGTCCGCGCTGCTGGAGTCCGGGGATCCCCTGCTTCCCGACGTTGTGGCCCGTCTGCGGGGGCGATTGAACGAAGGAATCCGGGCCATCGGACCGGGACTCGCCTGGCTCTACGCCGAGCGGGGTGAGGGGGCCGCCCTCACCGCCCTGGCGGACGACGCCGGGAGCTGGCCCGAGGAGGTCCGGGGGCAGGCGCTGGTGGTACAGGCGGTGGAGCGGAGCGTGGCGGGAGATGCGGGGGCCCTGGACCTGCTGCAGGACGCCGCGGGCCTCATCGACTGCGCGGGGTGTCTGCGACCCTTCGAGGTCCTCGTCGCCGAGCGCCTGGGGGAGTGGCAGCGGGTCGTGGAGGTGGGCGAGGACTTCCTCGCCCGGCCGCTGAACGCCTCCACGCCGCTGGCCCAGGCTCCAGGGATTCAGCTGCGCATGGCCCGGGCCTACGAGCGGCTGGGTCGGAACGCCGACGCGGCCCGACTCTACCAGGCCTACGCGGAGGTGAGGTCCGGCGGGGATCCCGGGGTGCAGGGGGAGGTTCGGAACGCGGAGCGGCGGGCGCGGGAGCTGGCGGCCAACGCATCGTAGACCCGACGGTGGCCCAGCGGCCCGGCGGCCAACGCATCGTAGACCCGACGGTGGCCCAGCGGCCCAGCCCTCCGTCGCTTACCGGCCCTGGCCCTCCTCGCCCGCCGGGTCCCATGTTCCCCCCACCTGGCGGCCCGCGCCGGACCCCGGTTCCGGGCCTTCCAACCGGCCTCTGGAGGACTCTGCGCATGATGCTCGCCACCCCCGTTCGCCCCCTGGCAGCCCCCGCCGCCGCGCGCCTCGCGCTCGCGTCGAAGGCCTCCGCTGGCCTGGCCCTGCTGGTGTCTCTCCTCCTCTCCGGCGTGGTTACACCCCTTTGGGGACAGGCGCCCACCTTCGATCCCGAAGCCCGTCTGGCGGAGCTGGGCATCACCTTGCCCGTGCCCCCGAGCCCGGTGGCCAACTACGTGAACGGCGTGCAGACCGGGAACCTGATCTTCCTGGCGGGGAAGGGGCCCCTGCGGGCCGACGGCGTCGAGGTGCGGGGGAAGCTCGGCGTCGACCTCACTATCGAGGAGGGGTACGAGGCCGCCCGGATCACGGCCATCAACCAGCTGGCGGTGCTCAAGGCCATGCTGGGCGACCTCTCCCGCGTGGTGCGGGTCGTGAAGGTCCTGGGGATGGTGAACTCCGATCCCGACTTCGTGGACCAGCCCGCCGTGATCAACGGCTTCAGCGACCTCATCGTGGAGGTCTTCGGAGACCGGGGGCGCCACGCCCGGGCCGCCGTGGGCATGGCGAGCCTGCCCCGGGGGCAGGCCGTGGAGATCGAGCTGGTGGTGGAGGTCGATCCTGGCAGCCCGTTCCGCTCCGCGGCCGGGACCCGGCCCCTGGAGCTCACCTACTTCGGCGCCGCCGGGTGGCGGATCACCGACGGCGACGTGGTGGTGCTGGTGGACCCGTGGCCCTCGCGTCTCAAGTACGGGGGCGGCGGACACCCGGACGACGACCGTCCCGACTTCGGCCGCACCGACCTGGCCTGGGCCGACACCACCCTCATCGACTCCCTCATCCCGGAGGCCGACTTCATCCTGGTGCAGCACGGGCACTTCGATCACCTGGGAGACGTGCCCTACATCGCCCGAAAGACCGGGGCCAAGGTCATCGGGACCGAGACCGTGATCATGATCCTGCGGGCCTACGGGATCCCCGAGGACCAGCTCTACGCCGTCCACGGAGGGGAGGACTACCAGTTCGACGACTTCAGCGTCCGCGTCGTGCCCGGCCTCCACTCGGCGCTGAACGAGAAGCACTACCACGACACGCGCCGGTACGACACCGAGACTCCGCTGCAGGCGCCCCTGCGCATCGACCAGTTCATCGAGGGCGGCGCCCTGAGCTTCCTGGCGCGGATCGGGGGGCGCACCGTCCTCACCATGGGCTCCATGAACTTCATCGAGCGCGAGTTCCAGGGGCTGGAGCCCGACATCCTGCTGGCCGGGGTGAACGGCTCACGGCTGGGGCTGTACGACTACGACCGCCGGCTCCTCACCTCCACCGGCTTCCCGGCCGTGGTGCTGCCCACCCACTGGGACAACTTCCGGCTTCCCTACGGCTTCTCCCAGCAGGAGAACGTCGAGCGGAACCTGGTCCCGTTCATGGAGACGGCCCGGGAGGTGTCCCCCGGGTCCACGGTGATCCCCCCGGTGCACCTGGAGCCCATCGTCATCCGGTGAGGGGGCGCTGACTTCGGACCCAAGCCGGGGCGGACCCGGCGGGGCGCGCGACGAAGCCGAGAGCCCGGGTGCGGGCCCCGAGCGCTGGGAAGGGACCCTCTGACCCCTCCCGCGCCGCTCTCTCAGCCTTCCGGCCGGTACCGCACCCCCCCGTAGACGGTCACGGGCCCCAGCAGGACCTCCGTGCCCAGGGACCGCCCGGAAAGGGCCAGGTAAGCGGAGTCCGGAAAGAAACCATCGTGCCGTCCGCTTCCGCGCCAAGTGGTGACCCCGTCGGTCATCAGGGTCACCGTGCCGTTGGGCTCCACCTGCAGGACATAGGGGTGCCAGTCGTCGACCCGGTCCGGAAGAGAAAGCTCCGCCACGTCCTCGTTCCCGATGGAAACGGTGGTCAACTGGTCGAAGCTGTTGGTCGTGTAATCCACGAGGGGCTGGCCATCGAGGCGGTCACCCGAGTCGGCGATGGCTCCCGAGGTCGCCAGCATCACGCGCAGCCCCCGGAAGTGCTGACCGTTCAGGGGCTGGGCCGCGTGGAACTCCACGGTGAGCCCCTTGGACAGGTCGAAGGCGCGTCGGCTCACCACGCCGCTGTCGTAGTTCCCATCCCCGTTGTTCACGAAGGCGGCGCCGCCGGTGGGTGTGGCGTCGGTCCGGACGTACGGGAGCGGGTCGCCGAACGCCTTCCACCGGGTCGTGTCCAGGCCCGCGGACCAGTCTTCAACCATCACCGTCTCCACGGGCACGGCCGCCAGGGGGACCACGGCGACGGGGATGTCCACCTCCCGCCAGCCGGCCAGGGACGCGGTGACGACCGTCTCCCCCACCCCCACGGTGCGGATCACGCCGTCCGGACCCACCTGGGCCACCTCCGGGTTCCCGCTCCACCACTGGACGTCCTCCGGGGGGACGTCGGCGGGGCCTCCCTCCGCGCGGAAGAAGTCGAGCCCCACGTGGACCTCCGAGTTGGGGGGCGTGCGGAGGTGTCGGAGCGTGGGTTCGATCCGGTCCACCCAGGTGTTGGGGCGGTGCCGGTCCCGTGACGGTAGTAGTGCGAGAATCGGCCGCTGGATCTCGATGACCCGGCTCTCGCTTTCCGCCAGGGGGTCGATCGCCCGCAGCTGGGCGCCGTCGCCGTTGTCTCCCCGGAGGTAGACCAGGAGAGTGTCGGTGAGCCACTGGGGATTTCGCTGGCGGACCGGCTCCGGGTCCACCGGGGTGGGCCCGTCGTCCTCCGGGGCCAGGACCACGATCTGGGAGATGCCGTCTTCGATGGACTCGAAGGCGAGCAGGTGGCCGCTGGGGGACCACTGGGGCCAGACCTGGTCCCCCGGAAGACCCAGGTGGCGCAGGACTTCGCCGCTGGGGGCCAGGAGGAATAGATCGTGATCCTCCCCTCCGAGGGAGGCGGAGACGGCGATGGTGGTGCCCTGCGGGGACCAGGACGCGCCGCCCACCACGGTGGGGCGGAGGTCGTCCAGGGGGACGGAACGGCCTTCCGGCACGGAGAGGATCGACAACCGGTGGGAGCTCTGGCGGAGGTCGTCGCTCAGGAGCACCGTGGCGTACAGGAGGGAGCCGCCGTCGGGCGCCCAGGCGAGGAAGAGCTCGTCGGCATCCGAGAAATGCCCCACCACCACGGCGCTGTCTGCCAACGCGCGCACCTGGAAGTCGTATCCGTCCTGGGTCTCCACCGCCTCCACCTGGAAGCGACCGGTCGGGTCGACCATCCCGTCGGTGCCGGACCAGGGCAGCTCCCCGGTGGGGACGACCGTGGGGAGCAAGAGCAGCCGCTCGCGACTTCCGTCCTCGCCCAGCGCCAGGACCGGGAGCGCCGGGGCCGCCGCGGTGTCCCCGGGAGGGCGAAGGAAGTGGATCCCCGCCGCCACGGCGAGGGCGACCCCTGCGAGGGCCGCCACCCCCACGAGCCTCCGGGAACGAAACCAGCGGGTACGGGCTGCCGGGGGAGCATCGGGCTCGGAGGCACCGGACGTCCCTGACGCGGGAGCTCCCTCCTCTCCGGGAACTTCCTCGCCCGGAAGGGGAGTCTCGGCACCGGGAGACGCAACTGGTGCCGGGAGCGCCTGGGCTGAAGAGGCCGCCTCGAAGAGCGGGTCCAGATCCGGCCGCGCGGGTGGGCCGACCTGCCTCACGCCGGGCGCTGCGGGTGGACGTTCGCGGCGGAGCAGAAGCTCCTCGCCCGCTTCCATCCGGATCTCCTCCGCCAGGGCCGCGAGGTGGGAGGAGGGGTGGTCCTCGATGAGCTCGTCCAGGAGGACCCGGTACTCCTCGAACTCCCCCAACGCGTCGTGATGCCGGCCCGAGCCTCGTAACGCCTCCATGAGCAGCGCACGAGGCCGCTCGCTGGTGGGGTCCAGCCCCACGAAGTGCCGGGCCCACTGCTCGGCGGTTCGCGGGTCACCGTTCCGGAGGTGGGCCTGGATGAGGACGTCGAACGCCTCTTCGGCCTGGAGGCGGAACCGGGCCTGAATGGAATCCAGGAGGGCCCGGAGCTCGGAGCCCCCATCGGCGTCGAAGCCCCCCAGGAAGGGACCGCGGTACCCGCGGCACGCGTCCTCCCATCGGCCCTCCTCCATGGCGCCGGCGAAGTCCCAGAGGTCCACTTCCCACCGCTCCGCGTCGAGCTTGAGGCCGTCGGACGTCTCCAGGAGCATGTCCGGGGAGAGGGCCTTGCGGATGCTGCTCAGGAGCTGGCGCAGGGAGTGGCGTTGCCGACGCCCCGGAACGCCCGGCCACAACAGCTGCGAGAGCTGCGCCCGGGTCATCGACTCCCCGGGTTTGGCGGCCAGGAGAGCCAGCAGGACACACGCTTTGCCGCCGTGGAGGGCCACGTGGCCGCGGTCGCAGTGCCTCACCTCCAGCCCCCCCAGGGTCTGGAGCCGAAACTCGGGCGTGTTCATCATGCGGATCAGCCTCGGCGGGTGGGCGGGGGAGGAAGGAGGGTGGGCGAGGAAGGGGGTGGTGGGGAAAAAATCAGCACCGGCGTAGTCTACGCGCAACCTCGTGTTTGGTGCCGCCTCGGACGTCCCAGACCGGGGTCGCGGCGGCCACTGAATCCCCAAGCGCTCTCCATCCCCCCGGTGCACCTGGAGCCCATCGTGATCCGGTGAGGGGGCGCTGATCCCGACAGCCCTGGCGGGGTAGAACCCTAGAGGCCCATCGGACCCTCCCGGGGAGACATCATGGACGGCCGAGTCGTCCTCGCGGCCCTGGCGTTCCTCACCGCGTTCACCTTTACCCAGGGCGCGTACGGGCAGGCGGTCCTTCCGCCCGGGGAGTGGGTGGCCGGCCACTTCGTCTACGGGGAGGGGGGACGGGTGTATGACGTGTACCGCTTTCCCCCCGGCTTCCAGGGGCTCTTCCGGATCACGGTGGAGTCGGACGAGTTCGACACCACGGTGCGGGTCGAAGCTCTGGTGGGCGAAATCTTCCGGATCCTGGCCGACAACGACGACTGCCCGGGCCTGACGTCCGGCACGGACTCCCGGGCCTACGGGGTGGTCCGTCCCGGTGAGATCCCGGAGGTCCACGTAAGCGGCTGGTCCGAGACGGATTCGGGACGCTACCGCATCCGCTTGGACCCCCTGCCGAGAGTTGCTCCAGAGGCGCAGCCCATCGCGTACGGCGCGGACATCCGCGGCGTGCTGGACGAGTCGGACGCCTTCGTGAACGGGGTCTTCGAAGACCGGTACCGGTTCCAGGGTGCGGCGGGGGAGGTGGTGCAGGTGCTGCTCCAGTCGGAGGAGTTCGACCCCTTCCTGCAGCTCTGGGACCCGGAGACGGGACTCCTGGCCGAGGACGACGACGGGTTCGAGATCGCCGACGCCTGGCTCGAGGTGGCGCTCCCGGAGAGTCGGAGCTACGAGATCCGGGTTCGACCGTCGCCGGGCGACCTCCTTGCGAGCCGGCGCATGCTGGGGACGTATCGGCTCCGCATGGGAGTCGACCTGGACGTGCAGCCGGATCCGACCCTGGGCGGGCTGGCGTTCACCCAAGAGGAACTTGCGGACCTCCGGTTCGAGGACGGCGAGCTTAGGCACGAGGCGCTGGGCTTCGGTTTCCCCGCGCCGCACGGGGAGTTCATGGTGGCGGACCCCTCGGACCAGCCTCCAGAGGTCCAGGATCCACTGGCTCCCATGTGGTCCGTCCGTCATCCTGCCTCTGAGGAAGGTCTTACCGTCACGGTAACCAAGTTCCCCCGGGCCCTGACGGCCACCGATCTCCACCGGATCGGAAAGTCGTGGCTCGAGATGGGGGTCTTCGCCGAGACCGTGGAGGAGCGGGTGGATTGGGATGGATCCCGATCCGTGACCGTCCGGATGACCCATTCCTGGATTCCGGGTGGCGAGCGGCAGATGCGCTGCCGCACGTCGGGACCGGACCGGGTCCCTTCGCTCCTGGTCTGCCTCATCGACGGAGGATCGTTCGGGAGATCGGTGGCGGGGCTCTGGGTTCGGTGACGGACCTCGAGGC
>JBDHLC010000042.1:0-24356 GCA_039586075.1 Gemmatimonadota bacterium
GGCGAAGCTGGACATGACCCGGGTGGTGCCGTAGGGGAAGGCGAGCATGAAGGCGACGGTGAGGTCGTAGAGGTCGCCGTCCTTGTGGGTGACGATGTGCTCGCCGTGGCGCCCACGCTGGTTGTCGTGGTTGTCCACGAAGACCAGCGACTCCTCCGAGGGGAGCATTCCCGGGTCCTCCCAGATGGAGCCTTCTCCGTACAGGCCAGTCAGGTCCCCTTCCCAGAAGGTGGGCCCGATGCGCCCGGAGTAGGTGAAGTTGGTCACCACGCCGAAGGGGTAGTAGGGCTCGCTCCACGACGGGGCGGCCGGATCCACCACTTCGGAGAAGATGAAGACCTCCCGGTCCAGGCTGGACAGGATGGCCTCCGTGTCCTCCGGGGAGACGTGGCGGATGGCGTCCAGGCGGAAGCCGTCCACTCCCAGGCTCAGGAGGTCGTTCAGATGCGCGGCGATCCGGTCCCGAACGTCCTCCCGCTCCGTGGCCAGGTCCGCCAGGTTCACCAGCTCGCACGTAGTGGCCTGCACCGGGTCGCTTCCGTCCACCATCTCGTCGCCCTCGGTCAGGCCGCAGTGGTGGAAGTCGTCGTACGCGTAAAGGCCGGGGTAGTCGTACTCCCCGAAGGTGGAGCCGGCGGTACCGACCCCGCTGTACACCCCGGTCATGTGGTTGGCGATGACGTCGGGGTAGACCTCGACCCCGGCATCGTGGCAGCGCCGGACCATGTCGGCGAAGTCCTCACGGTCTCCGCTCCGGTTGTCGATGAGGTAGGAGGCGGGCTGGTACCGCTCCCACCAGGGCCGCCCCTCCACCACGGCGTTCTCCGCGGCCGGCGACAGCTGGACGGCGTCGTAGCCCATGGGGCCCAGGAAGACCTCGCACTCTTCCGCCACGTCTGCCCAGCGCCACTCGAAGAGGTGGACGATGACGCGGCTCTCGGGGGCCTCCACCTCCAGGGCGGAGGGGTCCTGCCAGGTGGCTTCCAGGAGGAGGGGAGCCGAGGAGGCGTAGGCCGGCCCCTGGGCGTCCGGGGCGGGAGCGTCTCCGGCTTCCGGTTCGGCGCATCCCGCCAGGAGAGCGACTCCGGCCAGGGTGAGTGCGAACGGTCTCGTGCGGTCCATCGTCCTCTGTTCCTTCCAGGTTCGTGTCGGTGTCGTTGCAGAGGGGGCGCCCCGTCCGGGCCCACCGCGGCGTCCGCGGACGGCCGGGCGGGTCCCCCGGTCAGTGGGCTCCGGAGGGCACGCCGCCCGCCTCGACCGGTCCCTGCTCCTCCTCCACCAGCGTCCAGGCCACGGCGGAGATGGCCAGGGAGACGGCGGAGATCACGAAGATGACGCTCTTGTTCTCGGCCCGGCTCACCACCTCGCCGATTCCCAGGCTGGCCACCAGCTGGGGCAGCACCACCGAGAGGTTGAAGAGCCCCATGTAGAGGCCCATGCGGGCCTGGTCCACCTTCTGGGACATGATGGCGAAGGGAAGGCTCACCGTGGCGGCCCATCCCACCCCGGCCACCGCCATCCACAGGTAGATGGCCAGGGGCGTGAAGCCGGCGAAGAGGATTCCGGCGTACCCCAGCGCCATGACGGCGATGCACGCGGTGTGGGTCTTGACCCGCCCCACCCGCTCCGTGATGGGCTCCAGGACGAAGGCCGGAAGCACGGCGGCCACGGCGTTGAAGATCAGGAAGCTGATGTTGATGACCGACCCCACGCCGTCGTCGCTCAGCGCCGGCTGCTTGTCCTGCACGTACGCGAACATGTAGACGAACATGGTCTGGACGCCCACCCAGGTGAACGAGTGGGCCGCCAGCACCTTCTTGAATCCCACCATCCCCGCTTCGCGCTTCGCGAGCCCCGTCTCCCGGCGGAGAAGGGAGCGGCCGATGAGGACGATGGTGAGCGCCAGCAGCCCCAGCTCGACCCAGTAGTGCCCCATCTCGATGTGGGCCAGCCGGAGGGTCATGGCCCAGACGGCGTAGAGGAAGAACCCCCAGAGGGGCTCGATGGCCGTGACCACCTCTCCCAGCGACGTCCCCGGGCGGGCCGGCGGGGTGGGATCGTCGGTGGCGGAGACCACGTCCCCCGCGGGCAGGACGGCGCTCTCCTGGGCGTCGGGATCGGGGTTCTCCCCTTCCGCCCCTTCCGAGCTCAGGACCCGGGGCTCCCGGACGAACAGGGGAGGGAGGACGGAGAATAGGAAGACCAGGCCGGCGCCGAAGTAGATGAGGACGAAGTTCCCCCAGATGGCGCCGATGGCGTAGGCCAGCACCCCGAACGTCCCGGAGATGGTCTGCATCCAGGTGTAGCCCTGGGTCCGCTTCACACCCTTGGGCGTGACGTCGGCGATGATGGAGCGGGTGGGGTTGAAGCTGACGTTGATGGCCAGGTCCAGCGTGAGGGCCACCACGATGGCTACTCCCAGGATCCCTCCCACCCCCATCCCTTCCGCGATGACGTCGATGTTGGGGAGGGCCAGGAGCATGAGGCCCGCCAGCACACCCCCGATGAGGATGAACGGCCGGCGTCGCCCTCCCCAGAACCAGACGTTGTCGCTGATGATGCCGATGATGACCTGGCCCAGGATCCCGGCGATGGGGCCCGCCGCCCAGACGAGGCCCACGTCGTGGATGTCCAGCCCGTACTGGGTGGAGAGGATCCAGCTCAGCGCCGCGATCTGCACCGACAGAGCGAAGCCCATGGCGGTGGCGGGAAGGCTCAGGACGACGAAGAACGACTTCGTCAGCTTCTCTTGGATGGGGAGCATGGCCGGACGGGTGAAGGCGGCGGCGAATCCACGGCCGGGAATCTGCCGGTGAGGCGAACCTTCGCGCTACCTCGAGCCCGGCTCCGGGAAGGCTCCCAGGTCCCAGGGTGCGGAGCGACGGCTCACCGGACCGTTCTCAGGGGACCTGGTCCAGGGCCTCCTGGCGTCGGCGAAAGGCCCGGGCATAGACCGACTGGTACCGCCCCACGGAGGCCTCCCACGAGAAGTCCCGGGTCATGGCCTCCCGGACGTGCTCCTCCCAGGCCTGCCGGTCGCGGTACAGCTCCATGGCGTAGCGAATGGCTTCGGCCAGGGCCCAGGGAGCGTACTCGTCGAAGAGGAAGCCCGTGACGCGGTCCTCCACCGTGTCGGCCAGGCCACCCACCCGCCGGACCACCGGGAGCGCCCCGTAGCGCTGGGCCCGCATCTGGGTGAGGCCGCACGGCTCGTACAACGACGGCATGAGCAGGAAGTCCGCTCCGGCCAGGAGCCGGTGCTCACGCTCCTCGGTGAAGTCGAAAAATGCCGTCACCCGATCCGGGTAGGCATCGGCCAGCGCCTGCAGGGCGTTGCGGTACCGCTCCTCCCCCTCGCCCAGGAAGATCCACTGGGCCTCAGACTGCCCGACGACGCCGGCGTCCAGGAGGATGTCGAATCCCTTCTGCTGGGCCAGGCGGGCCGTCATTCCGAACAGGGGGATTTCGGGGCCGGGAGCCAGCCCGGCTGCCTCCTGAAGCCAGACCTTGTTGCGGACCTTCCCGTCGAGGTCTTCCCGCGAGAAGTGGGCCTCGATGGCCGGGTCGCGCTCCGGATCCCACACGTCGTAGTCGATGCCGTTGAGGATTCCCACCAACCGGTCCCCGAGCTCCCGGAACGTGTCGTCCAGCCCGAAGCCACCCATGTCGGTGCGCAGCTCGTGGGCGTGGGTGGGGCTCACGGTGGTGACCATGTCCGAGAAGACCAGGCCGCCCTTCAGCAGGTTGACCCGGGACTGCCACTCCATGTACTCGGGGCGGTAGAGCCATCCCGGAAGGTCCAGGTCCCGGATGAGCTCCGGCCCCCAGTAGCCCTGGAAGCCTGCGTTGTGGACGGTCAGGACGAACGGGATGCGCGCGTAGTACGGGTCCTCCCGCAACAGCGTCCGTGCGTAAACCGGGGCCAGGGAGGTGTGCCAGTCGTGGGCGTGGACCATGGTGTCGCCAGGAGAGATCCGGGGGAGCCACTGGAGCGCCGCCTGGCAGTAGAAGGCGTATCGCTGCGCGTTGTCCCCGAAGTCCCCGAACTCGTCCGAGTACAGTCCCTCCCGGTCGAAGTAGTGGTCGTTCTCCACGAAGTAGACCACCGGCTCGGAGGGGGAGACGGTGTGCTGCCAGATGCGGGCGCGGTGGACCTCCGTGCCCACGCGGACGTCGAACGGCGGGGCGTCGCAGGGCTCGACGTCCGGGATCGCCTCCCGGATTCCCTTGTAGAGCGGAAGGACGATGTGGGTGGGGTACCCCGCCACGGCCTGGTAGTGGGCGATTCCGCGGACCGCCTCGGCCAGGCCTCCGGTGCGGGCGTAGGGCCAGTACTCGCTCACCAGGTGGATCACCGTTCCGGGAAACCCGGGAAGCGTTGGGTCGGGCGCGGGCCTGCCTACCTGGTCCTCCACGGAGTTCTCTCCTGGCAACGGCGTGATTTTGTGCGTGAAAACTACATATTTCGGCGTCGCGCCGCCGGGCTGTCGCCGGTCCGTTACAGGCCTCTCACCTCCACCCCGGATTCCATGAACACCTTCGCGAGCCTCGCCCGAGGGGAGTGCAGCGATCCGTTCTCCGTCCTGGGGATCCATCCTCACCCGGACGGCGGATGGGTGGTGCGGGCGTTCCTGCCGTGGGCCCTGGAGATCAAGCTCCGGGTGGGGCGGAGGCGCCCCCGGATGGCCCGGGCGAGCACCCCGGGAGGCTGGGAGGTCCGGATTCCCCCGGAGTGGGGGTACGAGGACGCGCCACCGGCATACCGCATGGTGGTGATGGACGCGGAGGGGACCGAATGGGTCCGGGAGGACCCCTACCGGTTTCCCCCCTCGCTGGACGAGTCCCGGGTGCGCGACTTCCTGGAGGGCCGGGAGCGGCGGGCGCACCTCTTCATGGGTGCGCACCCGTGGCGTGAGGGCCGAGTGGAGGGAACGCGGTTCGCGGTCTGGGCGCCCCACGCCCGGGCGGTGGGCCTCGCCGGGGACATGAACGGTTGGGACCCCCGGATCCATCCCATGCGACCCCGGGGCAGCACCGGCCTGTGGGAGCTCTTCGTGCCCGGCGTGACGCCGGGGGCCGCCTACAAGTACCAGGTGGTGACCTCGTCGGGAGACCGGGTGGAGAAGGCGGACCCCTTCGGCCGGGCCGCGGAGGTCCGGCCGTCCAACGCCTCGGTGGTCGCACCCGAGCCCGACTACCCGTGGAAGGACGACGAGTGGATGGGCCAGCGGACGCGAGCGCAGTCGGGCGAGGCGCCCATGTCCGTCTACGAGGTGCACCTGGGGTCGTGGCGGAAGCACGGGGACCACACCTGGCTGGGATATCGTGACCTGGCGGACCAGCTCATTCCGTACGTGAAGGAGATGGGCTTCACCCACATCGAGCTCCTGCCCGTGACGGAGCATCCCCTCGACCAGAGCTGGGGATACCAGCCGGTGGGCTTCTTCGCCTCCACGGCCCGGTTCGGCTCGCCGGACGATCTGCGCTACCTGGTGGACCGGGCGCACCGGGAGGGGATCGGGGTCCTCCTGGACTGGGTGCCGGGTCACTTCGCGCGGGACACGCACGGGCTGGGCCAGTTCGACGGGTCGGCCCTCTTCGAGCCGGACGATCCGCGAATGGCGGAGCATCCCGATTGGGGGACTCTCACCTTCGACTACGGGAAGCCGGCGGTACGGTCCTTCCTGATCTCCTCCGCCCTCCACTGGCTGGAGGACTTCCACTTCGATGGCATCCGCGTGGATGCCGTGGCCTCCATGCTCTATCTGGACTACTCCCGGAAGCCCGGCGAGTGGACGCCCAACCGGGAGGGTGGAAACACCAACCTGGACGCCGTGGACTTCCTTCGCGGCCTCAACGATGCGATCCATCATGAGGTTCCCGGGGCCATCACCGTGGCGGAGGAGTCCACGGCCTGGCAGGGGGTGTCCCATCCCACCGGAGAGGGAGGTCTGGGTTTCGACCAGAAGTGGAACATGGGGTGGATGAACGACACCCTGGAGTTCTTCCGGGAGGACCCCGTCCACCGGAAGCACCACTACGACAAGATCACCTTCTCCATGGTGTACGCCTTCAGTGAGCGCTTCGTCCTCCCCCTCTCTCACGACGAGGTGGTGCACGGGAAGGGCTCCCTGCTGGCCAAGATGCCGGGGCACGATCCAGAGAAGTTCGCCAATCTCCGGCTACTGCTGGCCCACCAGTGGACGCACCCCGGCAAGAAGCTCCTCTTCATGGGGGGAGAGCTGGGGCAGTGGGTCGAATGGAACGAAGGCGGACAGGTCGACTGGGCCCTGGAGCAGTTCCCCGCACACACGGGTGTGCGGACGCTGGTACGGGATCTGAATCGCCTCTACTCGGAGCGCCCCTCGCTGCACGCCACCGACTTCTCGCCAGGGGGGTTCGAGTGGCTCAACGCCCAGGATCCCGACACCACCACGCTGGCGTACCTCCGGTGGGCTCCCGGATGGCGGGATCCCCTGGTGGTGGCGCTCAACCTCACGCCGGTGTGCCGGGAGGAGTACCGGATCCCGGTACCCTTCCCGGGCCGCTACCGGGTGGTGCTGAATTCCGACGCCGGCGCGTACGGGGGGTGGGGCACCCTGGTGGACCCGGAGCTGGAGAGTCACCCCGAGCCCCTCCTGGGCCGGGAGCACAGCGTGGTGCTGCGGCTTCCCGGGCTTGCGGCGGTGGTGCTGGACTACCTGGGGGACTGACCCGTCACGGACCCCCGTCCACGAACGCGGGGTCCGCGAAGATGGGCGGATCGTCCTGCTCCACCTGACCCCGCAGGGCGTGGGCGTAGTACTTCGTGCTGTACTCCTTCACCATCCGCCCGGTGGTGAAGACCCGGCCGGCCACGATCATGGTCTCCTTCATCCGATGGATCCACCGCCGGGGGAGGCCTTCCGCATCGCGGTCGTAGAACTCCGGGACCACCTCCCGCTCCAGCAGTTCGTAGAGCGCATGGAAGTCGTGCTCGTCCACCTCCTCCACGGAGCCCTCGGCCAGCGGGATGGCCCACCCGTTGTCCCCGTTGAAGCCCTCGGCCCACCACCCGTCCACCGTGCTGAGCTGGGGGACGCAGTTGAGGGCGGCCTTCATTCCGCTGGTCCCGGACGCCTCCTTCGGGACCCGGGGAAGGTTGAGCCACAGGTCGACTCCCTCCACCAGGCGGTGCGCCACGTGCAGGTCGTAGTCCTCGACGAAGGCGATCCGTCCCTCGAAGCGGGAATCACGGGTGGCCTGGTAGACCTCCTGGAGCACCCGCTTCCCGTGATCGTCGGCCGGATGCGCCTTTCCGGCGAACACCAGCTGAACCGGTCGACGGAGGTCGGTGAGGAGCCGCTCGAGCCGGTCGGGATCCCGCAACAGGAGGGCGCCCCTCTTGTAGGTCGCGAACCGCCGGGCGAACCCGATGGTCAGGGGCTGCGAGCTGAGGAGGGTCCCGGCGCCCACCAGGTGGGCCGACTCCTTCCACAGCGTCTTCCAACGCTGCCGCGCCTGCTCGGTGCAGAAGCGGAGCAGGAGCTTCTTGAGGTGGTGGTGGATCTCCCAGACACGGCGGTCGTCCACCTGGCGGATGGCGTCCCACGCCTCCTCGTCCGGTAGGGTTCGCTCCCAGTCCGGGCCCCAGAGCTCTTCGAAGAGCTCGAGGTAGTGGTGGTTCATCCAGGTGCTCAGGTGGACCCCGTTGGTCACCGACCCCACCGGGACCCGACTCACCTCGCGGCCCGGCCACATGGACTGCCAGATCTCCTGCGTGACCTCGCCGTGGCGCTTCGAGACCCCGTTCACGTGCGCCGAGAGCCGGATGGCCGACGCCGTCATGTGGAAGCGTCCGTCGTCCATCTGCGGGTGCCACCCGAGCTTCAGGAAGGTGTTCTCGTCCACCCCCATGCTCCGGTGATATCCGTCGGTGACTTGCCGCATCAAGTCCGGGGAGAAGATGTCGTGACCTGCGGGGACGGGCGTGTGGGTGGTGAAGACGGACCGGGCACGAATCCGGGCGACGCCTTCGTCCCAGGATGCGCCCCCCGCCAGCTCCTCACGAAGGCGCTCCACCATCATGAACGCGGCGTGCCCCTCATTGGCGTGCCACGCGCCGGGATCCACCCCCAGCGCGCGGAGCACCCGGACCCCTCCGACCCCCAGGATCCACTCCTGCTTGAGCCGGTACTCCTCGCCGCCGCCGTAGAGCGTGTAGGTGAGCTGCCGGTCCTCCGGGTGGTTCTCCGGAAGGTCCGTGTCCAGCAGATACAGGCAGATGCTGCCGGCGTCCAGACGCCACGCGCCGACTCCCACCGGGCGGCCCGACGTCTCCAGGGTGGTGAGGCGGTAGGACCCGTCGTGCCCGGCCAGACGGACCAGCGGCATGATCCGGTGGTCGAAGACCTCGTCGGTGTTCTCCTGCCAGCCGTCGAGGTTCACCTTCTGGTCGAAGTAGCCTCTGGAGTAGAGAAGGCCCACGCCCACGAACGGAACGCCGAGGTCCGAGGCGGCCTTGCAGTGGTCCCCGGCCAGGACCCCCAGCCCTCCCGAGTAGATGGGAATGGAGTTGTGGAGGCCGAACTCGGCGCAGAAGTAGGCGACGGGGTTCTCACGGGAGAGGTCCGGGAACGCGTCGCGGAACCAGGTGCCCTCGGCGGACGCGGCGGCGCGGAAGTCCACCATCACCCGGTCGTACGCCGCCACGAACTCACGGTCCTGGGCAAGCTGCGCCAGTCGCCCAGGTTCCACACCGCGGAGCATCGCCACGGGATTGTGACGGGTGCCGGTCCAGAGCGCCGGGTCGATGGACTTGAGCAGGGTGCTGGCGCGCCGATCCCATCGCCACCAGAGGTTCAGGGCCAGCTCCGAGAGACCCTCAATGCGCTCGGGGAGATAATGGATCTTACCAGCTTCGGACATTCGACCGTCCATGGGGGCGTGAGTCGTAATTTTGTTACTTCGAGAGACAATCTCGCGCTCGGGGCTGGGAATGGGAAGCGGCTCGAAGCGGCTGACCAGAGCCCGGTTCTGGCCTCCCTGCGCCCATCTCGCCCCCCGGGTTCGGGCGTCCCATGTTGGCTCCCTCAGGTCCCCGATCCGGGAGGAACCGTTTGACCGTGCCGCGCCCCTCGTCCCTCGACCGTCGTCGCTTCCTCGCAACCGGGGGGGGCGCTCTGGCGGCGCTCTCCCTCGATCCCGGGTTCGGCCGAGTCGGGATCCTTCGCCCGGGGCTTCAGCCCCGACCGGTGCCGTCTCCCGCGCAGCTCCTCTGGCAGCGGGACGAGCTGGCTCTCTTCCTGCACTTCGGGATCAACACCTTCACGGACCGGGAATGGGGAGACGGAACCGAGAGCCCCTCTCTCTTCGACCCCTCCTCCCTGGACACCCGGCAGTGGGCTCGCGTGGCCCGGGATGCGGGGTTTCGGGCCATGATCCTCACCGCGAAGCACCACGACGGCTTCTGCCTCTGGCCCACGCGCACCACCGGACATTCGGTGGCGGCCAGTCCGTGGCGGAACGGACGCGGTGACGTGGTGCGGGAGTTCGTCGACGCGTGTCGGGAGGAGGGGTTGAGGGTGGGTCTCTACTGCTCACCGTGGGACCGGAATCACCCGGCCTACGGGGATTCTCCTCGGTACAACGACGTCTTCACGGCCCAGCTCACGGAGCTGCTCACGGGGTACGGCGACATTCACGAGGTGTGGTTCGACGGGGCGAACGGCGAAGGGCCCAACGGACGGCGCCAGGAGTACGACTGGCCCCGGTTCTGGAGCCACGTGCTGGAGCTTCAACCCGAGGCGGTGATCTTCTCGGACGCAGGCCCGGGAGTGCGGTGGATCGGGAACGAGCGGGGCTCGGCCGGGGATCCCAACTGGTCCACGGTGGACCCCGACACCGTCCCGTATCCCGGGATGACCGGCGACGAGGTCATGCGGCAGCTCCAGCACGGAGACCGGGACGGGACGGTCTGGCGCCCCGGGGAGACCGACGTCTCCATCCGGCCCGGCTGGTTCTACCACGCCGCGCAGGACGCCCGGGTGAGAACACCCGACGACCTGGTGGATCTCTACTTCACCTCGGTGGGCCGCAACTCGAAGCTGCTCCTGAACGTCCCGCCCACGCGGGCGGGACTCCTCCACCGGCGTGACTTGGAAAGCCTGCGGGGGATGCGGTCACGGCTCGACGGGCTCTTCGCGGAGGACCTGGCCGAGGGGCGCCCCCGCCGTTGGGCGGACGCGGGAGAGCGAGCCGCAGTGGGAGAGGTGGAGCTGGGCCGCGTGGTGACGGTGGGGATCTCGGATCTCCGGGAGGAGATCGCGCTGGGACAGCTGGTGGAACGGTGGACGCTGGAGGGCCGGAGCGGCGGATCCTGGCGCACCCTGGCCAGCGGCGAGACCATCGGGTACCGCAAGCTTGACCGGTTCCCTCCCACCCGGGTGGACGCGCTCCGCCTCACCCTTCATTCGCTGGCCGATCCAAGGCCCGTGGAGATCCACGCGTACGCCCCTGGGGCGTGATCGGGTGGGTGCCGCGCCGCGGGAAACGACCCGTGGTGCCTTGCACGGTGCTTCTGCGGGCAGAACGTTGGAGCCCGGGGTCGCTCGGATCTACCGGAGGTGAGCATGGATATCGCGGACGCGCAACGCGAGATGCGCTACAACTTCCTGGGCGGCTTCGTGGGTCAGTTGGTCTCCGGCGTCCTCTGGCTGATCTCGGGTGCCCTGGCTCTCTGGAGCACGCCTGCCGCGGCCATGGGGCTCCTGGTTATCGGCGGGATCTTCATTTTCCCCATGACCCAGGTGGGGCTTCGTCTCATGGGACGGCCGGGCAAGGTCTCGGAGGAGAACGGGCTGAACGCGCTGGGCGCCCAGGTGGCCTTCGTGCTCCCCCTCGGCCTTCCTCTGGTGGCGGCGGCGACCCTGTACGAACCAGACTGGTTCTACCCCGCGTTCATGGTGGCGCTGGGAGCCCATTACCTCCCGTTCGTCTTCCTCTATGGCATGGCGATGTTCGCCGTATTGGCCGGACTGCTGTGGATCCTCGGGATCCTCCTGGCCACGCACCTGGTCCTTGGCTTCTCAGCGGGAGCCTGGATTACCGGCGTGATCCTCCTGATCTTTGCAGTCGTGGGGCGCGCCCGGGTCCTCAAGGAGGCACGCGGTGGCTGATGCACCGGACTTCCGGATCTGGATCGATGCCGATGCGACCCCAAGGGAGGTGAAGGAGATCGTGTTCAGGGCGGCCCTTCGACTCGAGGTTCAGACCGTCATGGTGGCAAACCAGCGGATGCGCCCACCGGCGAACAACCCGTTCATCGTCTTCGAGTGGGTGCGGCACGGCCCCGACGAGGCGGATCAGTACATCGTCTCCAACGCGGCCGAGGGTGACCTGGCCGTCACCGCGGACATTCCCCTGGCCGCGGACCTGGTCCAGAAGGGGGTGCACGTCCTGGATCCCCGCGGCGAGGAGTACACGGAGGCCAACGTTCGAGAGCGTCTCTCCATCCGGGACTTCATGGCCGACCTTCGGGACACGGGCGTGGAGACCGGCGGGCCCCGGGCGTTCGGTGAACGTGAGAAGCGGGAGTTCGCCGGGGCCCTGGACCGCTATCTGACCCGAGCCCTACGCCGGAGGCAGGGAGCATGAAGCTGAAGGAGCTGCCCAGGTCGATCTACACCGAGTGGCGCCTGAGCCGGACCCCGCTGGAAGAGCTCGGTGCCTCGGCCACGCCCCTTTCGGACCGCGTCATCGTCTCCCTGACCTCCATCCGGTCACGGCTTCCGGTGGTGCACCTGGCCATCCGGAGCCTTATGGACCAGACCGTGCGCCCGGAGCGTATCATGCTGTGGCTGGGGGACGATCTCCGGGGCCGTCTTCCCCCTTCCCTGGAAGCGCTCATCGGTGAGCGCCTGGAGATCCGCTACCGAGCGGACACCGGCTCCTACAAGAAGCTGGTCTACGCTCTGCAGGAGTTCCCGGAGCACACGGTGGTGACGGCCGACGACGACCACCTGTATCCCCGCAACTGGCTCGAGCGCCTGTGGGACGAGCACCGGGACTTCCCGGACGAAGTGGTGGCCCACGAGTGCCGGCGGATCAGCTACGGTACTGCGGGAAACGTGCTTCCCTACGTCCGGTGGCCCTCCGAGCGCCCCGGTGTCAGCCATCCCGGCACGGTGGCGGTGGGGTACGGTGGGGTCCTGTATCCGCCTGGCGTTCTGTTCCGGGACGTCACGGACGCCAGCCTGTACCGGGAGTTGGCGCCCCAGGCCGACGATCTCTGGTTCAAGGCCATGTCGAGCCTGTTCGGGACGCGCACGCGTCGGAGCCGCAACCCACCTCGCAAGCCCCTGCCGCTCCGCGGTTCGCAGACGGAGACGCTGGGGAAGTCCAACATCGGCGAGGACCGGAACCGGGAGCAGTGGGAGAAGATCAGCCGTCACTACGGACTCAAGCTGAAGGATTGATTCCGGTGACGGGTCCGTCGGGGGGTCAGCCGGCCACGGGGACGACCGTTCCACCGGACGAGGCGTTGGCGCGACTGTTGGACGGGAACGCCCGCTACATCAGCGAGCATCCCACCAGCGTCCACTACCAGACGGCGGCCCAGCGCCACGAGGCGGAAGCGGGACAGACCCCGTTCGCGGTGGTCCTTGCGTGCGCCGACTCCAGAGTTCCTCCGGAGCTGGTCTTCGACCAGGGGTTCGGTGACCTCTTCGTCATCCGCACCGTAGGCCACGCAGTGACGCCGGTCGTGACCGGATCCGTGGAGTACGCCGTGACGGAGCTGGGCGTGTCCCTGGTCCTGATCCTCGGCCACTCCGGCTGCGGCGCCGTCCAGGCCACGCTGAACGAGATGGCGAGCCCCTCCGAGAGCCTGTCGGCGGGTCTGGCGGCGGTGGTGGACTGCGTCCGGCCCGGCCTGGAGCCGTTGATGGCACGAGGGGATGTCACCGGCGACGCCCTCGTGGCGGCGGCCGTGCGGGCGAACGTGGCGGGCGCGCTGGCGCGACTGCGGGAGGCCTCGCCCACCGTCACGGGGCCGGAAGGGGAAGGCCGACTCCGGCTGGTGGGGGCCGAGTACGACATCGGGAGCGGACGGGTCACGGTCCTGGAGGATTCGGGGTGACCGGGGCGACCCGCTCCCGGTGACCTGACCCGGGTCACGGCGCGAGAGCCGAGACCGGCCCCAGAGAGGCGGCCCATCTCTCCCTGGACGCGCACGTCCGATCCCCATCCGGCAACAGGCCAGCCCGGATTGCAGGCGGGTGAGCGACGACTTGACAGGAAGGGGCTTGTACGACACTTTGTTCGACAACCGAACAAAGTATTTCTGCGCCGGTGTTCACCTGGGGGCCCAGGGGGGCGCCGGCCCTGAAGCGGTTCCCTGGAGGAGGCTCCCATGCGATGGATCCCGCCTGGCGCCCTGCGCCCGCTCCGTTCCAATCTGATCGGCGCCTGCGCGCTGGCGCTGTTGGCGTCTTCCGCCCCTGGAGTGTGGGCCCAGGCTCCCCAGGTCCGGGTGGTATCCGGCGATGCAGGCCTGGTCCTGGAGGCCAACGGTGAGCCCTTCTTCGTGAAGGGGGTGAACTGGGACTACTTCCCCATCGGCACCACCACCACCTACAACTTCTGGGCGCAGCCCGACCAGTTCGTCCGTGAGGCGCTGGACCGGGAGATGTCTCTCCTGAAGGCCATGGGCGGGAACGCCATCCGGGTCTACAACGGGATCCCGGCTCGCTGGGTGCGCTACATCTACGAGGAGCACGGGATCTGGTCCATGGTGAACCACCCCGTGGGCCGATACGGCGTCACCCTGAACGGCCGTTACATCCCCCAGACCGACTATTCGGACCCAGCCGCCCGGGCTCTGATCCGCGGCGAGGTGATGGACGTGGTCCGAGAGCTCCAGGGGACCCCGGGCCTCCTGATGTACCTCCTGGGGAACGAGAACAACTACGGGCTGGAGTGGAGCTCGGCCGAGACCGAGGACCTCCCTTCCGGGGAGCGGTACCGCGCCAACGCTCGCTACCTCTATTCGCTCATGGGGGAGATCGTGGACGCCATCAAGGCGGTGGACACGTCGGTGCCCGTGGCCATGGCCAACGGCGACCTCCAGTACCTGGACATCATCGCCGAGGAGGTCCCGAACCTGGACATCTTCGGGAGCAACGTCTACCGGGGGATCTCGTTCCGGGACTTCTTCGAGGCCGTCGACCAGGCCATGGGGATTCCGGTCCTCTTCACCGAGTTTGGTGCGGACGCCTTCAACGCCCGGTCCTTCCGCGAGGACCAGGTGACCCAGGCCCGTTACCTCATCGGTCAATGGCGGGAGATCTACGCCAACACGGCCGGTAAGGGGCTGGTGGGGAACGCCATCGGAGGGTTCACCTTCCAGTGGAGTGACGGGTGGTGGAAGTTCGGCCAGACCGAGCGGCTGGACCTTCACGACACCAACGCCTCCTGGGCCAACGACGCCTACCCCGAGGACTTCGTGGAAGGCGCCAACAACATGAACGAGGAGTGGTGGGGGATCACCGCCAAGGGCCCAACCGACGCCATGGGCCATTACCAACTGTACCCCCGGGCGGCGTACTACGCGCTGCAGGAGGCGTACGAGCTGGAGGCCTACGCTCCGGGGACCGACATGTCCGCGGTGCGAGACCACTTCGCGTCTTTGAATGCGGTGGCGGCAGAGCTGCGGGCACGAGGCGACAAGGCGGCCCTGCGAGGAGAGACCGCCGGACTGGCCCGGGTGGCCGGCGTCCGCATGGAGTTCGAGACGTACAGCACCGGGGGCGACCGCATCAGCACTCCCGACGACGAGGCGGAGGGCTTCGCGCCGGGGGTGTATCCCGCCTTCCAGGGATTCGACACCAAGGAGTCCTTCTACGCGGACCTCGCCTCGAGCCCGGCTCCGAATCTCCAGGCCAACCTCTCCGTGAACATCCTGGGCTCGGTCCCCACGAACCCAATCGATGAGATCTTCTACGAGAACGCCGGGCGGACCAAGACGGTGGTGGCCGACGGCGAGTTCTACGAGGTGAACGACTTCCAGCGGGTCCGCGTCTACCGGGCGGGACTGAGCTGGGAGGAGGCCCGCTTCCGGGTGGACGGGTTCTACCGCACGGGGCATTACCACTGGGGCTACGAAGGCGACTTCTTCAACCTGTACCGGGAGGCGAACTACGGCCCGAACCTGGACATCTACGGCGGGGTCGCGCCGGTGGGGTTCGAGTTCACCGGAAAGCGTGAGCTGGACGGCCTCAGTCTGGCCTTCGGGCCGGAGCTCTGGTGGGGCGCGAACCCGGCGGTGCTGGCAAAGTACACGACGAATGTGGCGGGCCTCCAGGTCACCGGAGTCTTCCAGGAAGACCTGGAGCGCGCCGCGGACATCGTGACCTCTTTTGCCGTCCCCGCTCCGAAGAACCGGAAGGCCACCCTGCACCTGGCCACCACGGTGGCCGGCGTCGGCGTCGACCTGGGAGGAATCTGGGCCGGGTCCCCCCTGGTTGGGCGGACCTTCCAGATCGCCGACGAGGTCTCCCCGGGGAACTACCGGGTCCTGCAGGACGAGGTGAAGGATGAGGACGCCTTCGGCGGGAAGGTGAAGCTCACCTATCAGCGCGGGCCCATCAGCTGGTACGCGCTGGGATCGGCCACGGGGATCGTGGCGGACGGAGGGTATGACCAGACCCAGACCTTTACCGGGTGGACCCTCAAGGACAACGGGAGCGGGAACCAGTGGCAGGTCCTGAGTGGGTTCTCCTACCGCCTCGGCAACCTGGAGATCGCCCCGAACTTCATGTGGCAGAAGCCCATCGTGGGCCCCGTTCCGGCCGATGCCCCCGCGCCCGCACGCCCCCGAAACATCCTGGACGACCCGTTTTCTGTGCGTGTGAACCGCGAGACCACGGCGGGTGAGCTGGTCCTGACCTGGGATCCGACCCCGGCGACCTGGATGTACCTGTGGGACAGCGATGCCCAGGAGGACGCGGACTTCGCTGTCAGCGCCGGCTTCGTCTTCAAGCGCCACCACACCACGGCGGACGCGGGGATCGGGATTCTTGCCGACGGGCGCACGCCCTTCGCCTTTCCTGGTGCCACCCCCGCCCGGGATCTCTGGGAGACCAATCTCCGGGTGGTGTCGAAGCAGCAGAACGGGCTGGGGATCGTAGCGAAGCTCTTCTACGGGATCGGCGAGCCCAACGGGGATTCGCAGCGGGAGATCACCCGGTACGGTGGCGACGTCCGCATCATCAGTGGGCCGGTCAAGTTCGAGGCGTTCGCCAAGTTCGACGACTGGGGCCCCTACGACTACCACAAGGACTTCAACCTGACCTTCCCCGTGCAGCTCATGGGCGACATCTCGTGGTCCCTGGGCACGCCGGACTGGTTGCCGATGATGCCCGGAACCCGCCTGGGGATCCGGGGGACTTGGCGCACGCTGGACCAGTACTCGCCCCGGTACTGCCCGGGCTTCGCCACCGGCGCGGGAGGCTCGCAGACGTGCAACCCCCTGGCCGCCGGCGATCACGGCCGGGAATGGGAGATCCGCACCTACCTCCACATCGGGATGTAGGGCCGCCTCGCCCAACGTAGCGCCCGCCGATGCACCGAGGGGGGTGGCGCTGCCCGCGCCGCCCCCCTCCTGCGATCCCCTTCCAATATCCCCATGATTCGACCCCAGCCCCACACCGTGCTCGGCCCTTCGGAGGAGTCGGCTGAGACCTTCGTCCGGGACCTCCTGGATCGCATGACCCTGCCCGAGAAGGTGGGTCAGCTGAACCTCGTGAACGGCCAGGGCGGCCACGTCAGTGGAGAGATGGCGGATCACGTGCGGAGCGGCCGCGTGGGCGCCGTGCTGAACGAAGTGGACCCGGACACGGTGAACGAGCTCCAGCGCCTGGCGGTGAAGGAATCCCGTCTGGGGATTCCCCTCCTGGTCGGCCGGGACGTGATCCATGGCTTCCGCACGGTATTCCCCATCCCTCTGGCCCAGGCCTGCAGCTGGGATCCGGAGACGGTGCGGGAGGGTGCCCGGGTGGCCGCGGTCGAGGCAGCGTCCCAGGGGGTCAACTGGACCTTCGCGCCCATGGTGGACATCGGCCGGGATCCCCGCTGGGGCCGGGTTGCGGAGTGCCTGGGTGAGGACCCGCACCTGGCCTCGGTGCTTGCGACGGCGATGGTGGAGGGATTCCAGGGCGAGACGCTGGACGGCAAAGGCAGTATCGCAGCCTGCGCGAAGCACTTCGCGGGATACGGTGCTTCGGAGAGTGGAAAGGACTACGCCTCCACCAACATTCCGGAGCGGGAGCTCCGGTCGGTCCACCTTCCCCCTTTCCGGGCGGCGGCGGAGGCCGGGGTCGCCACCTTCATGGCCTCCTTCAGCGATCTGGACGGGATTCCCGCGTCGGCGAACCACTTCCTCATGACCCGGGTCCTCCGGGAGGAGTGGGGCTTCCGTGGCTTCGTGGTGAGCGACTGGGACTCCATCCCCCAGCTCACGGTCCACGGGCTCACGGCAGGCCCCCGGGAAGCGGCCCGGGAGGCGGCCCTGGCAGGGGTCGACATGGATATGGCCGGGTGGACCTACCTCTCCCACCTGGAGGCGTTGGTGGAGTCCGGAGAGGTCCCGGTGGAGCGGTTGGACGCCATGGTCGCGGCGGTCCTCCGGGTGAAGCTCCGCCTCGGGCTCTTCGAGGACCCCTGGACGGACCCTGGCTCGTTTCCAGTGCCGGGGAATCCGGACCACCGGGCGGCAGCCCGGGAGGCCGCGGCACGGAGCGCGGTGCTGCTGAAGAACGAGGGGGGCGTGCTTCCCCTGGACCCCCGCCACCTGCAGCGCCTGGCGGTGATCGGTCCGCTCGCGGACGAGGCGAAGGAGCAGCTGGGCACGTGGATCTTCGACGGCGATCCCTCCCTGAGCTCCACCCCGCTCGAAGCCATTCGCGAGGCGGCTGAAGGCCGATTCGAGGTGCGGTTCGCCCGGGGGCTCTGGACCACCAGGGACCGGGGGGACGGAGGATTCCACGAGGCGGTGGAGGCGGTGGCGGAGGCCGACGCGGCGGTCCTGTTCGTGGGAGAGGAAGCGATCCTCTCCGGCGAGGCCCACTGCCGCGCCGACATCTCCCTTCCGGGTGCCCAGGAGGAGTTGATCCGGGCGGTGTCCGCCACGGGCACCCCGGTGGTGGTGGTGCTCATGGCCGGGCGGCCCCTCGCGTTGGAGTCCGTCATCGCGGACATCGATGCCCTCCTCTGCGCCTGGCACCCTGGAACCGAAGCGGGGCCGGCCATCGCCGACCTCCTCTTCGGGGCTCGGAGCCCGTCGGGAAAGCTGGCGGTGACCTTCCCCCGGGTGACGGGGCAGATCCCCATCTACTACGCCCAACGGAATACCGGGAAGCCCGTGAGCCCGGAGAGCTGGACCCACATGGACCACCTCCCACGGGGGGCGCCGCAGCTCTCGGCCGGGATGACCTCCTTCCACATGGATACCCACTTCACGCCCCTCTTTCCCTTCGGACACGGGCTGTCCTACACCCGCTTCGAGTACAGTGGGCTGGCGCTGGACCGGCACGAGGTGCCGGTGGACGGGGTGGTGAGCGTCTTCGTGCAGGTCACCAATGCCGGTGCCCGCCGGGGCACCGAGGTCGTGCAGCTCTACGTCCGAGACCCGGTGGCCAGTGTCACCCGTCCCCTGCGGGAGCTCAAGGACTTCCGCCGGATCGAGCTGGAGCCCGGCGAGACCCGGACCGTGAGGTTCGTCCTGCGAACCTCGCAGCTGGCCTTTCCGGGGCGGGAGATGCAGGACGTGGTGGAGCCCGGGCGAATCCAGGTCTGGGTGGGAGGGGGCTCCCAGGCGACGATGGGCACCGAATTCGAAATCGTAGACCACTGACCTTCTGCAACACGCATCGTACATGGCGGACCACCGCGGACACGGCGAGCGGATCGAGGGACTCCTCGAGCGCATGACACTGGACCAGAAGATCGGGCAGATGACGCAGCCCGAGCGGATGCACATCACCCCAGACGAGGTGAAGGCCTACCACATCGGCTCCGTCCTCAGCGGCGGTGGATCCTGGCCCGGCGAGAACCGGCCCTCGGACTGGGTGGCGATGAACGACGCCTACTGGGCCGCCTCCACCGAGGAGGACGCCGAGCACCTCGGCATCCCCATCCTCTATGGCGTGGATGCCGTCCACGGGCACAACAATGTCCTGGGCGCCGTGCTCCTTCCCCACAACATCGGGTTGGGCGCGGCGAACGACCCCGATCTGGCCCGCCGCATTGCCCGGGTGACCGCACTGGAGATCCTGGCCACGGGGGTGGAGTGGACGTTCGCTCCCACCCTGGCCGTGGCTCGCAACGACCACTGGGGCCGCACCTACGAGAGCTGGTCGGAAGACCCCGAGATCGTCTCCCGCCTTGCCGGCGCCTTCGTTGAGGGGCTGCAGCACGACCTGGGCGCCGACGCCGTGGTGGCCTGCGCCAAGCACTGGGTGGGGGACGGTGGGACCACCGGGGGCGTGGACCAGGGCGAGACGACGCTCCCGGAGGGGGAGCTCCGCAGGCTACACGTCGCGCCGTACCTCGAGGCGCTACGGGCCGGCGCCCTCACCGTCATGGCCTCGTACAGCAGCTGGAATGGCGAGAAGTGCCACGGGCACCGGTACCTCCTGACCGACGTCCTGAAGGGGGAGTTGGGATTCCAGGGCTTCGTCGTTTCCGACTGGGACGGAATCGACCAGTTGGACGACGACTACGCGGAGGCGGTGGGGTTGGCGGTCAACGCCGGAGTGGACCTGTTCATGGTCCCGGAGAAGTGGAAGCGATTCCTGGCCGAGCTCCGAGCCCACGTGGAATCCGGGCGGGTCTCCATGCGCCGTGTCGACGACGCGGTCCGGCGGATCCTGCGGGTGAAGATGGCCTACGGCCTGTTCGACCGGCCCCGGCCTGCCGAGCGCCCCTGGTCCAACCACGCGAGCTTCGGCTCCGAGGCACACCGGGAGGTGGCCCGCGAGGCGGTGCGCAAATCCCTGGTTCTCCTCAAGAACGAGGGCCAGGCCCTTCCCTTTAACGGTAAAGCGCGGATCCTGGTGGCGGGGAAGAGCGCCCACAACGTCGGGCTCCAGTGTGGGGGCTTCTCGGTGGACTGGCAGGGGAGCGACGGCAATCACCGGGTGGAAGGGGGCTCCTCCATCTGGGACGGCATCCAGGCCCGATCGCCGCGCGCGGTCCTCTCGCCCGACGGATCCGCCGCGGACGATGGGGATTTCGACGTGGCGGTGGTCGTCATCGGAGAGCGTCCGTACGCAGAGGGATTGGGAGACGTCCGGATCGCGAAGGAGGTCCCCCGGGGCTCCATGGCCGCGGGGGCTCGGGCCGTGCCGGGTCCCGGGAAGCTCCAGCCCTACGGTGCCACCCTGGAGCACGCGATCTCGCACCCTGAAGACCTGGCGGTGATCCGGCGGATCGCGGACCAGGGGATTCCGGTGGTCACCGTGCTCGTTTCCGGGCGTCCGCTGGTGGTGAATCCCGAGATGGAGGCGTCCCGGGCCTTCGTGGCTGCGTGGCTCCCGGGCTCCGAGGGCGTGGCGGTCGCGGACGTCCTCTTCGGGGACTTCGACTTCACCGGGCGCCTCTCCTTCTCGTGGCCACGGACTGACGCCGACAACCCGAACCGGGGCGACGGCGGGGCGGACCCGCTCTTCCCCTATGGGTTCGGGCTCAGCCTGTTGAGCTGAGCAGGAAGAGCCGCGCCGGGTCGAAACCCGCGAGGGGGAACGCCGGCGCTACAGGGCGCTTCAGGAATGCTCTGCCTCAGGGAGCCCCGCGGGCGGCGTCTCAGACTTCCGCTGCACCGGGGGCCGCCCCACGCCTCCGCTCCAATTCGGTCCGGATTTCGTGGGCCTTCTCCTCCGTGAGGGGGTAGGACCACACCGCCCAGATGGCGATCAGGGACGTCGCCGCCGGGATGAACGCGTCGAAGGCACGCATCAGAGTGATGGCGCTGGCCGACTGGGCGCCCTCCAGTGCGACGTCGAAGCCGGTGGCGTTCAGCAGGTAGCCGCCGCCGGCCAGCGCCGCCGCCATCCCCAGCTTCACCACCCACCAGAAGATGGAGCCGAACATCCCTTCGCGGCGCTGGTGGGTGGAGAGCTCGTCCAGGTCCACCACGTCGGCGACCATGGACGGCATGAGCGTGAAGAGCCCTCCCAGCCCGAAGGCCATGAGGGGCGCCGGGAGAATCACCAGCAGGGGGTACTCGGGGTTGTAGCACACCCACTTGAGGGCGTACCCCAGAACCGAGACCCCGGTGGAGACGAAGAAGGCGCGGCGCTTACCGATCTTGGTCCCGAGCCACGTCACGAAGACGATGATCGCCAGCGTGGAGACGGCACCGATGGTGCCGGCGTACCCGGCGTACTTCGCGCCCTCGAGCTGATCGCCGCCGAAGACGTAGTAGATGATGACGTAGAACTGGAAAGACGAGATCAGGATGAAGCCGTTGAAGACCAGGAAGGTGGCCAGGCAGAGCTTCAGAAAAGGCTTCGACGATACCGTCTCTCTCAGCCC
The DNA here is from genome assembly GCA_039586075.1 of Gemmatimonadota bacterium. Taxonomy (GTDB): domain Bacteria; phylum Gemmatimonadota; class Gemmatimonadetes; order Longimicrobiales; family Gaopeijiaceae; genus Gaopeijia. Next base: position 21,571 of record JBDHLC010000042.1, read on the forward strand.
ACGGCCGAAGTCCTTCATGTTCTCCCACAGCCCGCTCATCCGACCGGCGTGGGCGGCGTGGTCCCCGTCCTTGAGCTCTGCCACCGGGAGCGCGGCCCCGGCCAGGCGCTCCCGGAGGAAGATGGCCGGGAGGATCCCCAGCCCGATGGCCACCACCCCGATGGCGATGGCCAGCACGCCGGCTCCCTGGATCTGGTCGTCGAACCACGCCTCGTTGGTCATGATCCAGAGGAACCACGGCGAGATCATGTAGGGGATCTGGCCTATGAAGTTCTGGACCCCCATGAGGCGGGTGCGCTCGTGGTAGTCCGGGGTCAGCTCGTAGCCCAGGGCCACCCACGGCGTGGCGAAGACCGTGTAGGCCAGGTAGAAGAGGAACGACCCCGCCAGGAAGTACCAGAAGTAGAAACTCTCGCTCTTCCCGCCCGGGAGCTGCCAGAGGAGGGCGTAGATGAGCCCGGCCGTGATGGCCCCCACGAACAGGTACGGCCGCCGCCTTCCCCACCGGGACCGGGTGTGATCCGAGATGTACCCCATCAGGGGGTCGGTGATGGCGTCGGTGAGCCGGGGCAGCGCGCCCAGGAGCCCCACCAGGGCCGGGTTCATTCCCAGCCCCAGGTTCAAAACGATGGTCATCCCGCCGATGGCGGCGGCCAGGATGTTGTTGACGAAGGCCCCGGCTCCGTAGAAGACCTTGTGGACGAAGGGGATGCGGTCCTGGGGCGCCGTCTCCCAGTGGGCTCTTTCGCCAGGTTCTGCGCTCATGGGTTCAGGTCTCCACGCCGCTGAAGAGGTTGGGCTCCGCGAGCGCCGTGGCCAGGACCAGCGTCGCGGCGCCCAGGGCGATGGCTCGTGGACCGAGCTCGCTCATGCGGATCTCTGAAGCCGCCATCGAGCTCACCAGGGTTCTCCGCAGGACCGCCTCCCGGAGTGGAATCAGAAGGTGGTCGCCGGCCCGGGTGAGTCCTCCACCCAGGATCACCGCGCCGGGGTTCATGAGGTTCAGGAGGCCCGCGATGGCCACCCCGAGGTGGTGGGCCGCGGCCTCGACCACCTCTACAGCCAGGGGGTCGTCGGCCTGGGCCGCACGCTCCACCGCATCCAGGGTGACCTCCCTGCCTGCCAGGGCGGAATTCGGATACTTGGCCAGTAGAGCCGTTGCCTGTGCCACCAGCGCCTCACCTCCCACGAAGGTCGTCAGACACCCCCGATTCCCGCAGACGCAGGGCTCGCCGTTGGGATCGATGGAGATGTGCCCGATCTCTCCAGCCACCTGGGTGGCGCCCCGGTATACCTCGCCGCCGATCATGAGCCCGGCACCGATACCGGTGGCCAGCTTGATGTAGGTGAAGTGCTCCACCCCCCGGCCGGCGCCCCACCAGCCTTCTGCCACCGCCCCCAGGTTGGCGTCGTTGTCCACGAAGACCGGGACAGCGTAGCGGTCACGAAGGCCCTGAAAGCCGGTCTCCCCCCTCCACGTCGGAAGAACCGTCTCGGAAAGGCGGTCGGGGTACCGGGGGTCCACCGGGCTGGGGACGGCGATACCGATCCCCACGAGCCGATCCCTGGGGCCGCCCCACTGGTCCAGGCACCCGTCGCAGAGCTCTCGAAGCAGAGCGCGGGTCCCCTGGGGATCCTCCCGAACCGGGTGATCCCGATTGCACCAGCTCAGGACTCGCCCCCTCAGGTCGGTTAGAGCCACCGCCACATGAGAGGCTCCCATGTCCACCCCGAGGATCACGTGGGCGTCGTCCCGGAAGTTCAGCAGAATGGCCCGGCGGCCACCCCGGCTGGGGCCCTCCCCGGCCTCCGCCACCAGGCCGGTCTCCAGGAGGCCGGTCACGATGTCGGACACGGTCGAGCGGGAGATCCCCAGCGTCCGGGCCAGGTCCGCCCGGGAGACCTGCTGGCGGTGCCAGATGGTCTCGAGGACCACGTCCGCCAGGGGCCGGCCCCTGGCCTCGTCCGCGGAGACGGGGATGTGGGTGGTCGTGGAGAGGACCATGGATCAGGGAGGCTCCCAGCGCCGGGGATCAGTTGTGGAAGTAGAAGTTGTCCACCCAGACCGTAGTGGCCCCGGTGGGCTGGCCCACGATGATGTACTGGGCCAGGTGGTCCCGCGTGGTGAGCCCCGTGAAGGCGCTCAGCGGGATGTCCAGCGAGACCCACTCCCCGGTGGCCAGCGCCGGCGTCGTGCCGGCATTGATGTCCACCTGGTGCTCCACGTCGTCCCCTCCGCCGAAGGCGCCGTCGGCGCCGAAGTCCACCAGCTTGATTCCGAACTGGGTGGCGTCGGGCGTCCAGATGTCCAGCTGTCCACCGCCACGTCGGTGTAGGCGTCGCTGAAGAGCGAGATCACGTTCGCCGCGTCCTGCGTCGGCGTGGGTGCGGCCACCGTGGGCTCCGTGGCCGCCGCGGCGTCGGCGTAGAAGTAGAAGTTGTCGACCCAGACCGTGGTGGCCCCGGTGGGCTGACCCACGATGATGTACTGCGCCAGGTGCTCTCGCGTGGTGAGCCCCGTGAAGGCGCTCAGCGGGATGTCCAGCGAGACCCACTCCCCGGTGGCCAGCGCCGGCGTCGTACCGGCGTTGATGTCCACCTGGTGCTCCACGTCGTCCCCGCCGGCGAAGGCGCCATCGGCCCCGAAGTCCACCAGCTTGATTCCGAACTGCGTGGCGTCGGGCGTCCAGATGTCCATCCGGACGTGGGTCATGGCGGTGGCGTCGATGGTGGTGGTGGTGGTCTCGATGCCGTTGAAGTCGAGGCCCGAGTACTTCTTGGTGGCG
>JBDHLC010000043.1:0-23735 GCA_039586075.1 Gemmatimonadota bacterium
GGTCCAACATCTTCAGCACCCAGTACGACGTGTCGGACGACGGACAGCGTTTCCTCATGGTCCTCCGCGGGAGATCCGGGGCCACCGGCGAAGCGGTGGTGGTCATGAACTGGATCGAAGGGCTCCGGGACGGCGAGGGCGGCCGCTGAGCCCCCCGGGAGGATTGCCCAGTCTGGGGCCGCAGGGTCGGGTACTGAGCGCATCCCCCCATCGGATGCGGCTCCCCAGGTGGAATAGTCCGCCGATCACATCGTACGTCGCTTAGTCCAGTTGAAACCCTATCTGAGCCCCGCCATGCGCCTGCCGCCGTCTCGCCTTTTCTTCGTCGTTCCTTGTTTCCTCGTACTGGGGGGGTGCGGTGACGGCGGATCGTCATCCGCCCCGGGAGCCGCCGTCCGGGACTCGGCCGGGGTCACCGTCGTGGAGAACGCGGGGCTGGCGGAGGTGGGAGACCTGCCCTGGGCGTTCTCCGAGTCTCCCGAGGTCTCCATCGGCGTGCTCGACGGCGATCCCGAATACCAGCTCTACCAGGTGCAGGACGCTCTTCTTTTGGATGACGGCCGGATCCTGGTGGCCAACGCCGGCAGTGGAGAGGTCCGCGTCTATGATGCGGAGGGCGCCCATCTGGACTCCTGGGGCGGTCAGGGTGAGGGACCCGGGGAATTCGCTCACACCACGGCGGTGGGACTCTGGTCGGGGACGGACAGCGTGGCGGTCTGGGACCTGAGGTTGTCCCGGCTGAGCCTCTTCGACTCCGAGGGGACCTTCGGGAGGACGGAGCGGTTCGGTGAAGCAGGGGGGCTACAGCGCGCCCGGTCCGTCTGGGCACTTCCCTCGGGGCGACTGGTGCTGATGGGCCTGGAGTTCGGAGACCTTTCCGAAGCCGGCGGCACGAGGCGGGTTCCAGAGCGCTTCGTCCTCACCGAGGCGGATGGATCGCTGGTGTCGGAGGTCGGCGAGTTCCCGGGGTTGGAGACTTGGATGCAGTTCTCCGGAGAGGCGCTGAACATCATTCGCCTGCCTCTGGCCCGAGGGAATGTCGCGGCGCAGGTGGGCAACGGGATGGTCATCGGCTCCAACGAGTCGTTCGAGCTGTCCTTCTTCGGCGCCGAGGGCACATTGACGCGAATCGTCCGGGTGGCCACTCCGCCGCGGGAGGTCACCGAGTCCCTGGTTCAGGGCGAGATCGAGTTCCGAGCCCGCGGCATGCCGGAGGAGACAAGGGCGGGATACCGGACCTCCATGAGCGAGATACCGGCACCCGAATCTCTGCCGGTCTTCTCCGAGGTCCTGGACGACCCCCTGGGAAACGTCTGGGTCCGTCTCTTCCAGTTACCGTCGGAGACAGGGCCCACCGAGTGGGCGGTCCTCGACCCGGATGGGGTGCTCCAGGGGAGGGTGCGAACCCCCGAAGGTCTGCAGGTCTACCAGATCGGCGCGGACTTCATCGTCGGGTCGTGGGAGGATGAACTCGAGGTCGAGCACGTCCAGGTGTGGGGGCTGCGTCGGTAGGTCGTATTCCCGTCGGCTGTTGCCCACGGCGGCCACGACGGTTCGGATCTCGTCACGGTCCGCGCCTGCGCTCACGTCGGCGCTGCCCGGGGCCGACTTGCGCGTAACTCGGTGACGATCGGAGTTTCCACCGATCCCTCCCACAAAGGCCCATGACCGATATCCTCTCCCGGCTGAACGCCGCCCTCGAAGGCCGCTACCGCATCGAGCGCCAGCTCGGCGAGGGAGGCATGGCCACGGTCTATCTCGCCGACGACGTGAGGCACGATCGCAGGGTCGCCCTCAAGGTCCTCAAGCCCGAGCTCGCCGCCGTCGTCGGTGCAGATCGCTTCCTCGCCGAAATCCGCACCACCGCCAATCTCCAGCACCCCCACATCCTCCCCCTGTTCGACTCGGGGGAGGCCGACGGTTTCCTCTACTACGTCATGCCCTACATCGAGGGCGAGACGCTCCGGGATCGCCTGGACCGGGACAAGCAGCTCCCGGTGGACGAGGCGGTGCGCATCGCGGGGGCCGTGGCCGGCGCCCTGGAGGTGGCTCACGAAGCCGGCGTCGTGCACCGCGACATCAAGCCCGCCAACATCCTCATGAGCCGGGGCCAGCCCCTGGTGGCGGACTTCGGAATCGCGCTGGCCGTGGGCGCCGCCGGGGGCAACCGCCTCACCGAGACCGGGCTCAGCGTGGGGACGCCCTTCTACATGAGCCCGGAGCAGGCTACGGGGGACCGCCAGGTGGGGGCCGCCAGCGACGTCTACGCCCTGGGCTGCGTGCTCTACGAAATGCTGGTGGGCGACCCGCCCTTCACCGGGAGTACCGCCCAGGCGGTGTTGGGGAAGATCATCTCCGGAGAACCCGTCTCCCCGGCGAAGGAGCGGCCGTCCATCCCGGCCAATGTGGACGCCGCTGTTCGCAGGGCGCTGGAACGGCTCCCGGCGGACCGGTTCACCTCTGCCGCGGAGTTCGCCCGGGGGCTCGGAGATCCCGCGTTCCGCCACGGTGATCTTGCCGCGGCCCAGGGGTCGGGCTCGGACGTGTGGAAGCCGGTGGCGGGCCTCGCGTCGGTCATTGCGGCGGTCGCGGTATCGGTGGCGCTGTGGCTCGTGGGTCGGGACTCGAATGAGGTCCGGGACATTGGACTACCCCATGAAGCCCCCATGCAGGTCGGACGAACCACACCGGCCATGGCCGTCGCCCCGGACGCCTCGTTCATGGTCTACGAAGCGAAGACCGGGTCCACGTCGGAGCTCTGGTATCGAAGCCTGACCGGTCAGGAAGCTCGGCCCCTCCGGGGGACCGAGGGCGCCATCGGGGCGCCGATGATCTCACCGGACGGCTCCCGCGTGGTGTTCGTCGCAGGCGGTGAACTGCGGGTCGCGGACCTCGAGTCGGGCGCGGTGGGCACCGTCGGACCCCTGAACCTCCCCAATGGCGGCGCGTGGACGGACGACGGGCTGGTCTTCGTCGCGGACGACGACGGCCGATTCCTCCGGTGGTTCGACCCCGACACGGGCCCGGTCCGAGACCTGGAGGTTAGCTACTGCCTCTATCCGTCGCTGCTGGATGAGGGGCGGGAGGTGCTCTGCGGCGGGGGTGCCCGGAAATGGGCCTTTTCGCGGGAACTGGCCAACCCCAGGGAGGATCATTTCTGGCGCCGCGCAGCCGCCACACGCACCCCGGGAGCGGCCGTCCTCGGAGCCCACTTCAGGGTCGTCGACGACGACTACCTGGTCTACATCTCCATCGATGGCTCCATCATGGCCGCCCCCATCGCGGACCATGACGCCCGGACGGTAGGCCGCTCCGTCTCGCTCCTTCCCGGCGTGCGGCGGGAGACCTACACAGGCACGGGCCAGTACGACATCGCCGCCGACGGTACCCTGGTCTACGGACCGGGACTCAATGCCGAGCAGGGCCGCTTCGTGCGCCGCACAGCGGATGGCTCCGTGGAGGCGCTGGGCGTGGACGAAGCGGTGCACCTGCGGTACCGGGAGAGCCCGGATGGACGGCGGTTCGCCACCGTGGTGGAAGGGGTCCAGAACAATGAACTGCGGGTGTACGACCTTCGGACCGGCGCCTTCGAGACCGTGGAAGAGGCCTTCTGGATCGGCGCTCCGGTCTGGAGCCCGGACGGTGGCAGCCTGGCCTACGTGATCGCAGGGGAGGACAGCTTCTCCGACGACCGCGTGTATCTCAAGCGCCTCGACAGCCCCGAACCCGCCCGGGAGATCGTGGCGATTCCCCAGGGGAGGATCGGACTCCAGGCCTCCTCCTTCCTGAGCCCGGACTCGCTCCTGGTCGGCGCAGGAGCCCCCGGCGAGGGTGCGCTTCTGGTGAACCCTTCCACCGACCCGGTCCAGGTGGACACCATCCCCGTGAACGCGTTCTTCTTGTCCCTTTCGCCGGACCGCCGCTGGCTGGCCTGGCAAAGTCCCGGGGCACCCGGGGTCCAGCTGCAGTCGTGGCCGTCCCTGGAGCGACGCTACACCGTGTCCCAGGAGGCGGCCGAACCCCAGTGGCTGGCGAACGGGGACCTGGTGTTCTACGAGACGCTTCCACCCGGCGAGGCGGGAGAAGGTTTCCCATTCTACCGAGTGCCGGTCAATGCCTCGAGCGAGCCCCCCGTGGGCGAGCCGGAGCTCCTGTTCCGGGATCCCCGGTTCGCGGACACGCCGGGGTGGTCCTTCGCCCCGGACAGCGAGGGCGGGGTGATCTATCTCCAGGGTCCGGAGGAGAACCTCGTCCATTATGTGCGCGTGATTCCCAACTGGGTGGACCAGATGAAGGCCGCCGTAGACGAGGCGAATCGCTGAGCCTCTCTTCCAGACCTCATTCCTCAGTGGAGCCGGCCGGGCTCGAACCGGCGACCCTCTTGCCGGCCAAGCTCCGCGAGAGCTGGCAGACACCCCGGTGGCCCTGGGCCCTAGTCCGCGTCCTCGAATCGGGCACCCATCCGCAGTAGCGCGTCCGGGTCGGTGCGTTGCCCGTCCACCCATGCCCCTCGGACCCGCATCCACCGGTCCAGGGTGGCGACCTCCAGAGACCCGTCGGAAGCGATTCGAAGGCGGCCCGGGTCGATGGACGCCGTGGCGCCGCCGACGGTCATCTTCCCCAGCTCCACCGCGCCTCCCCCCAGCCGGGAGGTGAGCCGGCCCCAGGGCGACGGAAATGGGCCGTAGTCGAAAGACCGGGAGAGCCGCTCCACGTCCCGGGCCGGGCGGGCCCACTGGACCACGCCATTCTGAGGGGCGCTGCCGCGGGCGAAGTAACGCCGCCGGGAAAGGTCCTGGGGCGTTCGTGGAACCTTGCCCCGACTCAGGTCTTCGATGAGGCGGTCCACGAGCCCGAGCCCCCGTCGGCTGCACTGGATGCCCAGGGAAAGAGCCGTGGCGTCGGGTTCCAGGGGGAATCGCTCCTGGTACGCCGTGTCGCCCGCATCCACCTTCGGTTCCATCCAGTGGAGCGTCACCCCGTACTCCGGGGCGCCCTCGTAGACGGCCCACGCGGGCGTATTCAGGCCGGCGTATTCCGGAAGGGGCCCGGGATGGAGGTTGAAGCTGCCCAGCTTCGGGGCCTGGAGGACCGCCTCGGCGATGAGGTGCAGCGAGTGCACGTTCAGGAGCACGTCCACCTCCAGGGACCGGACGACCTCCCCGAACTGGGGGTCCCGGACCCGCCCGGCGGGGAGCAGGTCCACGCCGGCGTCCCGGGCAGCCCGGACGATACGGCCGCCCGGGCCGCTGTCCGGAAGCGAGGTCAGCACCGCCACCAGCTCCGCCGGGGCCTGGACGAGCCTCTTGAGTGTCTCGGCACCCGCGGCCTCTTCCGCCGCCAGAAGGACTCGTGGAATCATGACCAGGCTGCGTTGCCGGACGTCCGGAGCGCTACGCCGCGGCGGACCCCAGCGTGCGTGCCCCCAGGAACCGCGCGATGGTCACGGGCGAGCGGAAATTGTCGATATCGAGCTCCGACAGATCGATGGTGATGTCGTACTCCTCCTCCAACAGCGTCAGAAGATCTACGAGCATCAACGAGTCCATCAGCCCTACTTCGATCAGGTCGATGTCCGCGTCCGTCACCTCGACGGCGAGTCGGTCACGGAAGAGAGTCATGATGCGGGCTACGTTTTCAGTCATGGTGTCGATTAGGCGTCGATGGAGGACGATACTCGTTCGTCCGAGTGGTTCGAAAAAGCACTCTCGAAGGTCTCCCTGATCTTCCGTCGGTCGATCTTGCCGTTGGGATTCTTCGGTAGCTTATCATAGGGGTGCCACCGTGCCGGCAGCATGTAACGGGGCACGAGGGACGACAACTGCCGCCTCAGGGTCAACGACGACAGCTCCTCGGCCTCGTCCGAGACGTAGGCGCAGCAGATCATCGTTCCCTCGAATCCGCCGCTTTCGACTCCGACGACCGCGCTCTCCCGAAGGCAGCCGAGGGAGTTGAGGGCGGCTTCGATCTCACCCAGCTCGATGCGGTACCCGCGGCTCTTGATCTGGCTGTCCTTGCGGCCGACGTAGCGGAACAGGCCGTTCTCGTCGACCCGGCCCAGATCGCCCGTCTTGTAGATCCGATGCGTCGGATCGTCCGGATCCGCCACGAACGCCTGGGCGGTCTTCTCGGCGTCCCGCCAATAGCCCGGGCTCAGACCGACGCCCGAGATGCAGATCTCCCCGAGCTCGCCAACGGGAACCGGGGTCAGATCGTCGTCGAGCACCGTCAGCGCCTCGCCACCACAGGGCGACCCGAGAGGAATGTCCTCGCGCTCGTTCGCCGGTACACGGGGCACCCTGTAGTAGCTGCTCGCGATGGTCGCCTCGGTGGGGCCGTAGAGGTTCGTGAACGACACGTGCGGCAGACGCTCCATCCAATAGATCAAGGTCGGCGTCGGGAGCACCTCTCCACACCACAGCAACCGCTGCATGTCCGCAAAGTCGTCCTGCTTCACCACGTCGAACTTGGCCATGTAGGTCAGGATCGAGGGGACGCTGAACCACTGCGTCAGGCGTGACTCACGGATCCACTCCGCCAGCTTCGGCGCCGCGAGGTTGAGTTGCGCGGGGACGAGGTGGAGCGTCGCGCCACGGCTCAGCGAGCCGTAGATGTCGAAGGTGGAGAGGTCGAAGTGCAGGGGCGGGTGGCCCGAGATCTGATCGCCCGCGGACATCTCGAAGTACCGGGTCGCCCAGTCGACGAAGGTGACCACGTTCCGATGCGTGATCATCACTCCCTTGGGCGTGCCCGTAGAGCCCGACGTGAAGAGGAGATGGGCCAGGTCGACGTCGGTAGTCTCCGCCTCCAGATGGTCCGGATCGAACGAGCCGAGGTCCGAGAAGTCGGCGTCCACATCGAGCGGAGTGCCTGCCCCGTCGGGCGACCGGGTCGAGATCACGCGAAACGGTCTCGGACCGTCGCCGATGCAGTCACTCAGGAGTCGGAAGCCCTCCGGTGCGACGATGACCGCGGTGGGATCGCAGGCGTCGAAGATGCGCTGCACCCGAGCCGGAGGGCTCGCCAGATCGATGGGAACGTACACGCAACCGGCTTTCAACGAGCCGAGCATGCCGACCACGGCCGGGATGCCCTTGGGCACGAACAGCGCCACCCGGTCTCCCTTGCCGCACCCCTCGGCCTTCAACAGCCGGCCGAGTCGGTTGGCCCGCTCTTCGAGCTGCGCATACGTCACGGTCTCGTCGTTGAGGACGAGCGCACGAGCCTCCGGAGTCCTCGCAGCCTGCGCGGACACCAGGTCCTGGAGACGTCGGGACGTCATGCGCGACCCGCCACCGCCGCGGCCCGCTCGAAGGCCATGCGGGTATGCTCCAGATCCTCCTGGGAGGGCGGGATGTCGAGGATGAAGGTGTCGAATCCGAACCCGACGTAGCTCCCGATCAGATCGCCCACCTCTTCGTGCGTCCCGACGAGGTAGGGGCAGAACGTCTTGTAGTTGTGGAACGGTCCGAGCCAGTAGGGGCTCCTGCCGCCCCCGCCGTTGTTGTCCTTGTCCGAGAGCTGCTTGTGCCACTCCGAATCGGACATCTTCATCGCCAACTGATGCTTCAGCTGGCCCTTTCGGTCTTCCGGGAAGCGCTCGAGGGCCACGCGCCAGGCTTCCTCCGTGGTGTCACGGGCGATGACGCCCACTCGCACGCCCACCGGAGTCTTCGCGTGGGGGGGCACGCCCTTCTCCTCCTCCGGCTCCTTGGGATATCGAATCGCGATGGCACCGATGTCGGCCGCGGCCTGCATGCCCGCCTCGCTCGATCCCGACACGGTGATCCCGGGAAACAGCCCTTCGGGCAGGGGCGGCGACATCGTGAGGTTTCGGACCCGGTAGTACTTCCCCTCGAACGTCACGGGGCTCGTGCCTTCGAGTAGCCTGCGGATGATCGTGGTGTACTCGGTCAATCGCAGATAGCGGTCGTCGTGCGGCGTCTGGTCGTCCAGGGCGAGCAGGTCGTTCCGGAAACCGCCGGCGACCATGTTGATCCACAGCCTGCGGCGGTACAGATACGCGAACGTGGCGAGCTTCTTGGCGACGGAGTACGGGTGCATGTAGACGGGCTGCACCGCCACCAGGGGTGACAGCGTCTCCGTGTGCTCGACGATGATCTGAGCGACCTGCCAGGGGTCGACGATGCCATTGTCGGTGTACACGAGGATCCCGTCGCAGCCGAAGTCCTCGCTCCACCGGGCCACGTCCATAATCCGTTGCCGGTACTCGCTGCTGGCCACGTCCTTGGACTGTGGCGCCGTGGAGAAGATCCGAATTCCGTTGCCGAACATGCTGGGAGGGCCTGCCCTGATTATGGTGTGAATGCGTCACCTTCGGCGCGAAGGCCGCTCATTCACGATGTGCCCCATCGCCGACCCGGCACAATACTCTTTTTGCGGGACCCCTGGGGCGGTGGGGGCGGGACAGGGCTGTGCGGGCCCTACCCGGTCGTCGCTTCCTTCGTGTACGGCTCGTACGAGACGTACCGGCGAAACAGCCGATATCCGGACCGGCGCAAGGCGAACGGACGGAACCCCACGAGACGGGCGGAAGCCAGGGCCGCCTTGTTACCGATGGGCGTGTACGAAAGGATGGACGTCGCCCCGCGCCGGCGGGCCTCTACCGCAACCTGCAGGAGACCCGAGGTGAGGAATGGAAGGGAACGAGCGTCCGGGGAGACGTAGAGGTAGTCCACCATCGCCTCACCCGGCTGAATGGGGGGCCCGAGGTCGGGGAGCACCCGCTGCAGCAGTTCGTTGTCCTCCGGGAAGAACAGAAACTGCATGTAGCTCGGTCCCAGGTCGCCGCTGTCGGCAACGTAGCAGCGGCTGGGTCCGACCTTCGCTGTGATATGGTGGCGAAGACGCCGCTGCCAGAGCTCCCTGGCGTCGGTCGCCATCCCGCGCCCAGGATCGAGGACCGCCTCGATGTCGGCCGCGGTCGCGATACGGATGCGGTCCTTCGCGTTGGCGGTCCGCGCTTCGTCGTCCGGGCTCAGCTCCTTTCGGATCCCCACCCTGAGCGTCTCCGAGTGAAGCCGGTTCCGGGCCCTCCGAAGCAGGATGCTCGCGTCCCCCGCGCGTATCGCGTCGTAAACCTGGCCGAGGCGGTGCTTCAGATTCATCGTCGTAAGCCTACCCGCGGCCTCGCGCGTGCCGCAAGAACGGTGAACGTGGTGGCGGCGGATCAGGGCATCCCGGGCGTGCAACCTTCGCGTACCAGCACGGCGCCCCGGTACTCGGGAAGCGTCACGGAGGTCACGGCTGCGCCCCCGCCGCCGACCAGGAGATGGGGCTCATCGATGGTGAAGGTGCGGGTCCGTTGACCGGGCTGATTGAGGATGGCCAAACCACACTCGTAATCGCGCCTGAAGAGCCCGTCGGCCTTGTACCGGCGGCCGCGCGGCCGGCCCATCTCGATGAGGTATCCCTCCCAGAAGTTGTCGGGATTCATCCGGCTGCGATCGCCGTCCGCCGAGAGCATGTCATCGCGCGACTTGATGAGCAGGTAGGTCGCGAGCTCGTAGTTCCACTCCGCGTCCGTATCCGAGTCGTCGTCGGCCAGGACGACGGAGCCGCCCATGGCGTGGACGCCATCGATGAAGGAGAGGAGGGTCTCGTAGCCGTACCGTCCCCCTCCCCCGCGGATTCCCCGATCGGTGGCGCCCCGCTCGATGACGATGTAGTCGGCGGCCCGGGTCTGACGTTGGACGAAGGGGTCGTCGCGGTCAGCGTACCAGATGGCGTTGTGAGCGATCTCCTTGTCGGGAAACGCCGCCCTGATCTCCTCCATGAACTCCGCGAGGTACCGGCGCCAGTCGGCCAGCGTCATTTCCCGACCCGTGCGTGGATCGATGGGGCGCACGGAGTCCCCATTCCCGTCGCCGACGCGCCAGAGCATGTTGACGTCGTCGACCATGACGCCGAGGTAGCCCTCCGCGAGCGTAGCTCGAAGCTCCTCGATCCAGTGGCGGCGAAAGTCGGGATTCCCGAAATCGCCGGCGTACTGCGGGCACGACCCGCCGGAACAACCGTACGGGATGAAGAGGCGGTTCCCGTCGGCGTCGCGCAGCAGCCAATCCGGGTGCTGCGTGGGAAGCTCGGAGCCCGTGTAGATGGCGTATGCGTCCTTGTACACGAAGGCGTTGGGGTACCACGCGAGTCGCGGTCCGAAGTAGCTGGCGTAGCCCACCATCCTGAAGTAGTGCTCCCGCATCCACTCCTGCTGCTGGGGCGTCGGGCTCCGCGTCCAGGGGTCGAAGCTGCTGTTCGCGCCGACCACGAACTTGACGGTCCGCAGCCACGGGCTCCCGTCGGAATCACCTTCGAGCAGGGGAGCGCCGCCGATCCGCTCGGTGGAGGCGATGGAATCCTCACCGGCACGCTCGTCCCCAGCCGAGAAGATCGACGTGGTCTCGTACGCGACGGCGAGAGCGAGAACGGTGATCAGAGCGAGCACGGAAATCATCCTGGGGAGAGCATGGCCCGCGCGCCGGAACGGTTCAGGCACGCGGGGGGACGACGGTCCCGAGGGAGCCTTCCTACACGTCGCGCGCGTCGCTGATCCTGGGCCGTGCGATATGCGTGGCTTGGCGTGCTCCCTGGCGGGCGTGGCACCCGGACCCTTTCTCCGTAGCTCTCTAGCCATTCGTCGCCTTCCGACAGAAGAAGATGTTCTCGTCGGCCCGAAGGCCGAAGCGCGTGCGTGTCTCCGCCGGGACATCCCCCGCCCAGTCCGGCTGGACCGAGAATCCCGCCGCTTCCAGCCGATCCTGGATGTCCAATCCGTACGCGCGCACGTGGCTCCGTTCTCCGAACCGTCGGAGGCGCTCCAGGGGGTCGGTGATGGAGGGGTCCTCGAAGGTCGGCGCCTCCGGGTCGAGGGGCACGCTGACCGCCGCCCAGCCCCCCGGACGCAGGACCCGGTGAAGCTCGCGCATCGCGGCGCGGTCGTCCTCGATGTGCTCGAGCGTGTGCACGCAGAGGACCCCGTCGACGGAGCCCGACTGCAGCGGAATTCGACTGGCGTCACCCACCACGGTCACGTGGGGGCCCGTGGGCTGGAGGTCCAGCCCGATGAACGAGACGCCGGGGGCGCTCATGAGCCGTCGGGAGATCGCCCACCACGGCGCCACCTCCAGGAGTCGGGTGGTGGCCGCCGACAGGAGGTCGGTCTTCGCCTCGAGAAAAAGCCAGAGGCGGCGATGGCGCGCCTTCGCGTTGCATCGAGGACAGTATCCGTCGGGATTCGAGGCAAGGATGGACCACGGGCCCGTGAAGGCCCTGAGGGACCACCCGCAGCACGGGCACTGGTATCTGCTACCGAGAAAGAGGAGCCCGCGCCCGAGCAGCACAGCACGCCTGAACACGTGGAAGCCGGGCCCACGGAGGTCGGCTCTCATGCGGCGAACGAGGCTCTTCGGATACGGCCTGATCGGCACTTCGGCTCCCCTCCCCACACCCTCTATGGGCCGTTCGATCTCGGCAGGGACGAGAGGATGGACGGATGGATGCCCATCAGGTGCCGTACCCGGTGGTTGAGGGCGAGCGAGGAGAGCACGATCACGCTGGCCACGGCGACGCCGACTCCCATCACCCCCCAGGCGGGCGCGAGGACCATGACCACGGGCGCGGTCACGACGAGCGCGACGCCGTAGACCTTCAACGACTCGCGCTCGTGTCCGCCCACGGTCAGCAGCGGCAAGACGGGACCCACCGAGGCCCGCAGCACCTGCGCCACCGCGATGAGGAGCAGGAGGGGATACCCTGCCACGAACTCCTCGCCGAAGAGCCCCAGCGCGAAGCGACCGAAGAGCCAGAAACCGGCGAGCGCACCGAGCGAGGCCAGGAAGGTCAGCCGCGTCGCGCGCACCGCGTGCGCTTGCAGCGCCGCACGGTCATCGCGCGCCGCCGCCTGCGAGATCTGCGGGAAGGCGAACGAGTCGACGGCGAAGAGGACGAATGAGATCAACGCCGCGAGCCGGTATCCGATGGTGAAGATCGCGATCTCCTCCGACGTCAGGTAGACGCCGGCGACGATGATGCTGAGCTCCGGTAGGTAGTCGCGGAACAGCGAGATGATCAGGAGGGCCAGCGCCGCCTTCGTCCACAATCCACGCTGGAAACGAGGGGATGCGCCGGCCAGACGATGTCGGAGGGGCATCCTCACGACCCAGACCAGCGTGGCCAGCGCTACGAGCTGGCTTCCCAGCTGGAGGAGCATCACGCCGGAGACCCCGATGCTGGGGCCCAACCACCAGATCAGGCTGACCGAGGCCAGGAAGAGAGCGGGGCGGAGCACGGTATTGGGGAGGAACGCGGCCCGAAACCAGGCGTAAGCGGCGGCGAAGCCGAAGAGATTGCCGTTGCCCGCCACGATGGGGACGGCGGCGAACGCGATGATCATCGGCCAGGGATTCCCCCCGGAGCGCCCCAGCAGCAGGTACGAGCCCACCCCACCCACCACGGCGGCGGCGATGCTCACCCCGTATACCGTCCGGGTCGTGAACGTCACGAATCCCCGGATGATGGACCGGTCGTCGTGCGCGATCCCCGCTCCGATGAAGCGGACCGACGCGCTGTTGTAGCCGAGCCCGGCGAGCCGCGCCACGAGGATCATCCAGGAGTAGGCGAGCAGGTAGCTGCCCAGGTCCTCGGCCCCCATCCAGCGGGCCAGGACCCACTGCGTCAGGAGCGCCAGGACGGCGCCTCCGACGCGGCAGGCGAAGATGAAGCCGGAGCCCCGGACGAGGTCGACCACGTCCTGGTCGAGAAGCTTCGCCAGCAACCGACGAATCCCGCGACTCGGCTCAGCGTCCACGGGACGGCGCTTCCTCGGCAGGACCGGTTCCGGAGGTCGTCGATCGCCCGCACGAACGCCTCGAGCGGGGGGCCGTTCCAAAGGTCTGCCTCACGCGCTGCTCCGGCCGTCCAGAGGGTGCCGTCCTTCCCGAAGGTGTCGAAGGGATCCGGGCGGGCCGGGGGGCGCCGCCGGGTGACTACAAATGTTTCACTTCGGCCCGGCCGCGTCGCAAGGCTCGAGAACGGGCTCCACCAGCAGGCCCTTGAGGTGCTGATATCGGGTGGTGCGCCGCTTGGCCACGATGTCCCGGTAGATCCACTCCGCCGTGTCCTGCGCGACGCCCAGTCGCTCGGCCAGCGCCGCGGCGGGGATGTCGTGGTTGAAGGCCCACAAGGCGAGATCCATCTCCTCGTACGGCAGCGCGAAGTAGAACTCGTCCTGGCCCTGCTCCATGCTGAAGGTGTCCGTGGTGGGCCTGGCGCGGAGGATCGCATCCGGGACCCCGAGATGGGCTCCCATCTCGTAGACCTGGGTCTTGTAAAGGTGGGCGATGGGCTTGAAGTCGGCTGCGCCGTCGCCGTTCTTCACGAAGAACCCCTGGTCGTACTCCAGGCGGTTCGGCGTCCCGATCACGGCGTAGTTCAGCCGATCGGCGTGGAAGTACTCCAGGGTCTTCCGCACGCGTTGTTTGAAGTTGGTAGCGGCCACGATCTGCAGGTACGTCCGCAGCGGAAGCCGGTGCTCCCTCTCGGAGCCGTCGGGCCCTTCCATCACCAGGGCGAAGTGGTTGTGCCGCCCTTCCTTGCCGCCGCGGATCACGAGCTTGTGGGGCCAGGTCCCGTCGTATTCGGGCTCCACGCCGCGGATGGCGTCGTCTCGCCACTGATAGCAGCCCAGGGACCGGAGGATGTCGGAGATCTCCACCTCCATGGACTCGAGGCCGAACTCCCGCGCCACCTCGGCGCCCAGACTGCGGCTCTCAGGGGAGGAATCCGATTCGGGCATGAGGAGGGTGAAGACCCGCTCCGGGCCGAGGGCGCGGGCACAGAGTGCGGCGCAGACCGAGCTGTCCACACCGCCGGAAAGGCCGAGGACGACGCCCCGGCGCCGGAGTCGGGTGGAGAGGGCTTCGCGCAACGCGCGGGAAATCCGCTCGGTCTCCCGTTCGGGGTCGATGCGAAGGGGGTGTTCCGGAATCGTCTTCATGAAGGGCAGGTTCTCTCAGGCCGTTGAACGAGGTCGTCGCTGTGCGCACAGCACCCGGATCACGCCGGCCTCGTCGGTGACGGGCGCCGGGTCCAGAAAGTGGCCGCTGCGGGAGAGGAGTCGCGCCACCGAGGCTCCCTGGCCCGCTCCCACCTCCAGCACGAGCCAGCCGCCGTCCGCGAGTCTCGGCGGAACGTCGTCGACCAGCCGGCGGAGGAAGGAGACCCCGAACGCGCCGCCGTCGAAGGCGAGGCGGGGCTCGTGATCACGGATCTCCTCCGGCATGGTCTGCAGCTTCGCGGAGGAGATGTAGGGCGGGTTGCAGGTGATGAGGTCGATCCGACCCTCGAATTCGGGGCCGTTGAAGGGGTCCAGCAGATCCCCGCAGAAGAAGGTCACGTCCGGCCGCCCCACGAACCGCGCGTTGTCCCGCGCCAGCTCCACTGCGACGTCGGACAGGTCGCTGCCGAGCACCCGCGCCCCGGGCACGAGCATGGCGATCCCCAGGGCGACGTTCCCGGAGCCGGTGCAGACGTCCACCACCAGCGGGTCCTGAATGCCGGAGGCCTCGAGGATCCTCACCGCCTCCCGGCCGAGGAGCTCCGTCTCGCGCCGGGGAATGAGGGCGTCGGGCGAGGCCCGGAGGACCAGCCCCATGAAATCCTGACGCTCCGTGATGTGCGCCAGGGGCTCGCCGGCGAGCCTTCGCTCCAGCAGCGCATCGAGGTACGCCAGCTTCTCCGGATCCAGGGCGGAGGGCTCTCTCCGCTCCACCTGGGACGGGCTCAGACGTTCACCCTCCGCCAGTGCCCACAGGCATCGGAGCACCCCGAGGGGAGTCTCGTCGGCCTTGTCCGGCAGTACGCGAAGGCCCGTCTCGAGCCTGGTGAGGCGCTCGGCGAAGCCGGTGGGGACTCCCTCGGCGCGGCTCACTCGAGCCCCCTGCGAAGGATCTTGCCGTTGGGGCTCTTCGGGAGACTGTCCCGGAACACCAGCTCCCGGGGGACCATGAAGCTCTCCAGGCGTCCGGAAAGCCCGCGCCGGACGGCACGTTCGTCCAGACCCGAATCCGGGGAGACGACGACGTAGGCCCGGATCGCCTCCCCGAGAACCGGATCGGCCACTCCGCGGACCGCCGCTTCCTCCACTCCCGGGATGGCGTAGAGCGCCTCTTCCACCTCGGCGGGGCTCACCTTTTCCCCCCGGGTCTTGATGATGTCGTCGCTTCGGCCCAGGAAGTACAGGAAGCCGTCCGCATCCATCCGGAACCAATCCCCCGTCCGGAGGACGACTTCTCCCTCGATGTCCCCGGGCACCAGCATCTCCCGCGTCTGCTCCGGAGACTCCCAGTAGCCCAGCATGAGGTGCGGGCCCCGCACGTGCAGGATGCCCGCCTCTCCCGGCGCCACCGGCTCCCCCTCTGGCCCACGGAGGAAGACCTCGGTGCCGGGGATGGGAATGCCCACCGAGCCCGGCTTGTCGTCCACACGGTCCGGCGGGAGGTAGGAGACGCGCTTGCATTCCGTCAGACCGTACATGGGATAGAGGTCCGCGTTGGGAAAGATCTCGCGCAGACCCTGGAAGAACTCGGTAGGGAGGGCCGCGGCCGTGTTGGTCACCGCCCGTACCTCGGGAAACCGGAGCGCCTTGCGGCGGTGGGACGCCAGCAGCAGCGAGAACACGGTGGGCACACCGGGGAACACCGTCACGCCGTGCTTCTCCATGGAAGCGAAGACCTTCCCCGGATAGGCGAAGGAGCGCTCGAGCACCAGGGTGGCTCCCGCACCCACCGCCATGAGGAGTTGGTAGAGGCCGTAGTCGAATGCCAGAGGCAGGACGTTCAGGATGACGTCGTCCCGGCGGATCCCCAGGTACTCGGAAACGCTCCCCCGGGCGAAGACCATGGAACGATGGGTGTGGACGACGCCCTTCGGATTACCCGTGCTCCCGGAGGTGTAGATCAACGCCGCAAGGTCCGTCGGGATGGTGCCGGGCGAGCCGGCGGGCTCTCCAACTCGTACCGCGTGCTCGAACGCCATCCAGCGGACCGGGCCGGATCCGTTACCCGCCACGGGGTCTTCACCGGACTGTACCACGATGCGGAGGGAAGGGATGTCCTTCCACGCCTCCCGCACCACGGACCCCAGGTGGGCATCCGTCAGCAGGCCCCGAATGCGACAGTCGTTCGCGATGTACTGGAGCTTGGGTGCCTTGGTGAGCGGGTTCACCATCACGAAGGCCGCGCCCGCGCGCAGGATCCCGAACACCGACGTCGCCGCTTCCAGGGTGTTGTCCATGAAGACGGCGACCCGGTCGCCCCGGCGGACTCCCGCCTGCTGGAGCGTGTGCGCGAGCCGGGCGGAGCGGTCGTCCAGCTCTCCGTAGGACAGAACCCCCTTCCCCGAGATCACCGCGGGCTTGCCGGGATTCTCGGCCGCCTGCTCCGCCAGCGGATCGTGCAGGAGGGTACGGTAAGCTGGAGGCATGGATCAGGCCCGCTTCCGAGCGAGAAACGCGCCGACGCTGGACACCGAGTCCAGGCTCTCCGGCGTCAGGTCGGCATCGTCGACAAAGACCCCGAACTCCTCTTCCAGGAACATGACCAGCTCCAGGACGCCGGTGGAATCGATGATTCCCCGGTCCAGGAAGGACTCGTCGTCGGCCAGGGCCGAGGGGTCGTCGGTGAAGAGGAAGGTGTCCAGGATGAAGGACCGAATCTTCTGGGTATCGGTCATGCTTGGCTCACTCCTTTGGGGGTGGCAGGCACCTGGCCGTCCACGAACGTCCGGTGCCAGAGTTGTGTCGAGAGGACCCCGACGAAGGCCATGTTGTCCTTCGCGCCCACGGCGCGTCCGGAAGCGGCCTTCCGCACGAGCCGCGAGACGCGGTCGGGGTCGAAGTAGCCGGCCGCACGGACCGACTCGGGCGAGAGCGCGTCCAGTACCACGGGGTGCGGCCGTGCGTCCTGGAAGAAGGCGGCCACGTCCGGCGCTCGATAGGGTTGCTTGTGCCGACGCACCGTGGATTCGGGCAGGTACGGCTCCATCGCGCGCTTCAGCAGCGACTTCTCCACGAGCCCGCGCATCTTGTGCCGCGGATCGAGGGTGTTGGCGAACTCGATGAGCCTGTGGTCCAGGAAGGGAAAGCGCCCCTCCACCGAATTCGCCATGAGCATCCGGTCCCCCTGGGACGAGAGGAGGTAGCTGGCCATCAGCGTCTTCGCCTCCAGGTACTGGGCCCTGTGGAATGGGTGCCAGGTGGCGAAGTCGGCATGCATCCTCGGCAGCAGGTCCTCGAGGGGATCCTCAGTGAGCTGCTCCTTCATCTCGTCCGAGTAGAAATCCTTGATCCGGGCGGTGGTGGTCCAACGGGGCAGGTGGGAAAAGAAGGGGTGATCGGGCGTGTCCAGCCCCTGACCGAAGAACCGCTTCAGGTACGGCAGGCCCTGGCGCTGGTGCAGGTCCAGGTAGGGGTACAGCCTCCGGAGGAGAGCCGCGCGGCCCTCGGAATCCGGATGCCGCGCCCAGAACTGACGGACCTTGGTCTCCTTGAACAGGTCGTAGCCCCCGAGAACCTCGTCGGCGCCTTCGCCGGTCAGGACCACCTTGTAGCCGCTGGCCCGGACGAGCCCCGAGAGGATGGAGAGCGGGGTGGGTGCGGTGCGGAGGACCGGAGCCTCGGTCCGCCACACCGTTTGCCAGAACCGGGTGGCGATGTCGTTCCCCGTGCAATCGATGGAGCTGTGGTCCGAGCCCAGATGTTCCCGGACCCGGTCCTGGTGTGCGCGCTCATCGAGGCCGGGATCGTCGAAGGTCACCGAGAACGAGCGCAGGTGTGATGGCCCGAATCGCTGGATGAGGGCGGTGATGGCGGAGGAATCCAGTCCGCCGGACAGGTAGGCGCCCACCGGGACGTCGGCCCGGAGACGGATCATCGTGGCGTCCAGCAGCAGGGCGAGCAGCTCCTCGGCCAGCTGCGCGTCGTTACCGCTGCGGTGCTCATCCGGCGGAGGGTATTCCCAGTCCCAGTAACGGCGACGCCGAGTGCCCTCCGCGGTCACGGTGATGATCTCGCCCGGACCCACCTCCTCGATCCCCTGGAAGACCGTGTTCGGGCTGGTGGGTCCCCAGAAGGTGAGGATCTGGTCCAGGGCCCGTGGGTCCAGGGCAGGTCGGGTGGGGAGGGCCGGGAGGATTCCCTTGACCTCCGATGCGAAGGTCAGCGCGCGCCCCGTGCGGTGGAGGTAGAGCGGCAGGATGCCGGGCCGGTCCCGGACCAGATGGAGCGACCGGGTCCGTCGGTCCCAAAGCGCGATGGCGAACTGGCCGTTGAGGCGGTGGACGAAGTCCACGCCGAGATCTTCGTACAGGTGGACCAGGACCTCGGTGTCCGTCTGGGTATAGAACCGGTGGCCCTTGGCCTCGAGCTCGGCCCGGAGCTCGACGTAATTGAAGATCTCGCCGTTGAAGACGGTCCAGATCGTACCGTCCTCGTTCCGGATGGGCTGCTGGCCGGTCTGGAGATCGATGATGCTCAGGCGCGCGTGACCCAATCCCAGGCCCGGCTCGAAATGGAAGCCGACGTCGTCCGGGCCACGGCTGTGCAGCGGCTCCACCATGCGGTGAAGCAGCTCCGGGTCGACGTCGCGCTTCGAGTCCTGCAGGAAGCGCCCTGCAATCCCACACAAAGGCAAACCCTCCCAACCGTCCGGCTGCCCCTCGCGCACGACACCACGCGGCCGCCTTTCGGGGAGCCGAGAAGAGGATGGGAGGGGTGTACTTCAAAGATGTAACTGCCCTCGGTGACAATCCAAGGATTGTGTAACGCCCGGATCTCGGCTCGTGGGATCGGGGACTGCAGGCCAGTCGCTGGGAACAACTCCAGGTGGGGGCCAGGAGGTCTCTCACTCCCGTTCGTCCGACTTGTGGACCCCACCAGCGCGGGCGGATCTTGGGCCACTCCTCCGCACCCGGTCTCCATGACCGACAGTTCCTCCCGCCTGAACACCGCCCTCGACAACCGCTATCACGTCGAGCGTGAACTCGGTGCGGGCGGGATGGCCACCGTGTATCTGGCCGACGACCTCCGGCACAGCAGAAAGGTCGCGGTCAAGGTCCTCCACCCGGAGCTCTCCGCCGTGATCGGAGCCGACCGGTTCCTAGCCGAAATCCGGACTACGGCCAACCTCCAGCATCCGCATATTCTCCCGCTCTTCAATAGCGGTGAAGCGGACGGCCTGCTCTTCTATGTCATGCCGTACGTGGAAGGGGAGACGCTCCGTGATCTCCTCGATCGGGATAAGCAGCTTCCCGTGTTGAGAAGTCGCGAATCACGGCGAGATCTCGTCTGGACCTTTGACGGGCTGAGCGCCAGGCCGGGTCGCACCGCCCGGAGATTCTCCGCGGCACCTCCCGCCGGCTAGCGCCCGAAGCGGCGCGAGAAGCCGACAGTCAACGCAAGACCGGAGTCCGAATCGCTCAGGGGAAGCGAGATCCCGCCGTCGATCTGGGCGTGCTCGCCGAGGAGAATCGTCCCGCCGAGGTTCGCCGCAGCCACCGTCCCACCGTGCTGGTCCTTCGCTACCTGCGTCAGCGCGATCTCCGAGAAGGTTCGGAAGGTGTCGGTCCATCCCCACCCGAGGACGCCTGCCAGAATCCCGGAGGTGAACCGGTCCTGTCCTTCCCTGTCGGAGATGACGCCGGCCATGCTCCCGAAGGAGAGGCGCTGGGTCAGCTCCCACTCGGCCACGCCGCGAATCGAAGGCCGCACGCCGGCCTGCCTGAAGTCGTCGCTCCCCAGGGGAAACTCTGCGTGGAGAAGAAGCGCCCTCGCGGGTCTCCAGCCCCCCCCGCCGCCAAGGTGCCACTTCACGCCGAGGGCCGCGTCCCCGAACCCCGACTGGTCCAGGGGTTCTCCGGCCCGGAGGTAACCGGGGGATTCTACGCGGAACTCCCAGGCCGCGCTCAATCCAATGCGCAGCAGCGTGGGCGTGGACCAGGTCTCCGCGTCACCAGCCCGCTCCATGGCCAAACTGGTCTCGATCTGGATCACGCCCGTGCCGACGGTGCTGGACGATTCGACGAAGTCGGGTCGATCCGTGGTGATCTGGGCGGCCGCAGGCGCTGCGATCGCTGCCACGGCCATGAGGAGGACAACCTGCGGGCAGGGTGATATGTACCGGATCATGGGAGGGCTTAGGGAAAGAGTTTTAGGTTAACCTAAAACATTGTCGCTCTGGACTCCATCCAGCGTCGCCAACCGGAGGCAGCGGGCCGTGGCGATGCTCCAGCGAGCGGTGGAGATCGACCCCGACGATGCCCCACCCGAAACCCCCGAAAGCCCAGGTGCAGCCAGCCGGGCTCGAACCGGCGACCCGCTGCCTGCCAACCGGTCATCGGTCAGGCCGAATCAGGGAAGGAACCCCTACAACTCATTGGTAGAGGGAACGATCTGCCGTTGTTGTCCGACATCGGACGGACGGAACCGGGGTGACGGAGGTGGAGACCCCAGGCCTCGAGCAACCCCACTGGGTCACCTCCGCCCCGCCCAACGGGGTGCGGGCGGGCACCGTGGCCGTTCAGGTCCACTAGGGTCGGCGGGTTCGTCGGCGGAGACGGGGCGTCGACCCGGGTTGGGGGTCTCGTTCCGCCGAACTCAGCAGGAAATCGGGTAGTCGCTATCGTCCGGCCAGCTGTGCTCGACCTTGAAGTCCGGGAATCCGCACAGGATCGTTTCCACCAGCTCGGCCCAGCGCATGAAGTACCGGTTCGAGGGCGTGAACGGGTGCATGGTCACGTGACCCGTGTGGACCTGCACGCGGGCATCGCCGGCATCGTCGGGAAAACTGACGTTCACCCACGTCTGGGTTCCCTGCAGCGGGTTGCTGACGTCCGATATCCTGCACGCGGCGTACAAGACCGTGTGCCCGCGTTCCAGGAACACTTCGTGGGGCTCGCACTCGAAGCCCCGGGGCGTCAGCGTCGCGTCGAGGCGCGCAGAGAGCGAAGCGATGATCTTCTCTCCGCTCAAGTCCGATCCCATGTACGTCAGGACGGATTCGGTCCAATCCGTGTAGCTGCACCCGGTGATGGCGAGCACCACGGTCAGGGCAGCGAGCTGTCGGGGTCGCACTGGATCGTCCTCCGTTCGAGCGGTACCTCAGCACCTCATCATGGCCGTGATCGGTCCACGTGCGCCGTAGGGCATTTCCCCTCATGGCCGGTGTGTCCTCCCCCCATTATCGGTACCACCGTCAGTCTCATACCTGGGGTGGTGGAGCGGGACGACGCACAACCCATCTCTTCCTGCGCCCCCCAAGTTGGATTGCGGGGAAGAGGCAACCCGGATTGGCCTAATAGAACTGCGTCTGTGGACCTGATCGAGCCGGAACGAAGAGAAACGGGGCACCGGGCCGAAGCCCGGTGCCCCGTCCGTACGATACGTCAGTGGGCGTGCCGGACGATGAGCGATCTCGAGTCCATGGTGGCGCACGGGGTCCCGCCCGCCCCACACAACCCCAGCCACTCCACCGAAATGGTATGGGCCCCGGCCTTCAGGTTGACCGCCCAGTCGAACCCGTACATCTGGGCATCTCGCTGGTCGCTTTCGAAGTCATTGCGCATCCGGTTACCGGCGACGACCTCGGTACCGTCCACCATGAGTCGGAAAAGGAGGCCCGTGTCTCCCGCGAGGGGGCCGGAAAGTTGCGCCGCGTTCGCGTAGAACGAGATCACGGCGGGACCGTCGACGGTCGTGGTGAAGCTGGTGGTCAGCAGCTCCGCGAAACCGACCGTTGGTGGCCGTATCTGAGCCACGTCCGTGGCAAACGTGACTGCCCCCAGCATGCCTGGCACGCTCTGCCGTTCCCACTGGAACCTGACGTGCTTGTCCTCGTTCACGCACTTGGCGCGGAGTCCTCCGGGGAGAGTACCGGACGGATCGATCCGGTAGATGACCCCGGTCTTCTGCATGTAGCACGCGTCGATCACTTCCTGGGCTTGGGTTCCCTCCGCGGCCGCCATGGTCAACCCCAAAGCCACGGCCAGGCCGGGCAGGAGCCTACGGTATGAGTTCTTCATCTCGAATCTCCCTGTTGCGGAGACGGCGAGGAGTACCCCGCCCCTCCCTGTTGCGAGCGTCAAATGAGTTCGGCGGCTTCGAAGAGCAGCTCGAGAATCGACCAGTGGAGCACGTCCTGGAAGTGCGTCGGATCCTCTTCCAGGGCGTCGATCTCCTCGGCTGTCCGCTGGATGAGGCTGCGTGCCTTTGAGATCTGGCCCCTGGCCAGTGCGTCGACGACGTCGGCTAAGGGCTGCGCAAGCGAGGGAGCTTGAACGCCGTCAATCACGGCAAGGAAGTTCTGATCTTCCAGCAGCTCATCGATGCCGAGAATCGCGTCACCACCGCCGTTCCCTCCCTTCCCACGCTTCTCGGCCTGTTGTTCAGCCGACACAGGGGGAACTTGGAGGGTCGGTTCGATTGGACTGTCACCGCCGCAGGCGGCCGCCAGAAGGGCGAGGCAGCCCACCGTCAGGAGGAGTGGAGGGGAGAGCCCGCCATTGGAGGGCAAGCGGCACGGGTCAGGCATGGGAGCCTCCGGGTGTACACCCGCCCGCCCTCAGGCTGCCGGGAACGGCAGACGGACTGGCAGCTGTTCTGGCACGCCGACGAGCGTCGGGGGCAGCCTGCCATGGGAGGGCCGTTGAGAGGATTCACACACACACTTGCCGCCGCAACTGTTCATTCCTGCAACAGGTGTGGGAAACATTCGGCGAGAGCTCTGGCCAGGGCCCAGTGGCGTCCTACCCTCCGGCAATGGCAGGCTCACGAGAGCGGGATCTCCAACGCCCTTGATATGAGCCCGGCGTCGGGCCCGTGCCGTTGGGCTATTCCCGCGTTGTGAAGCACGATCAGCAGCCGGCGGTTGGATTCCCTATCCGCCGTAGGGGTCTGGGCTCGAGAGCGGTCCCGGGTCGCTACGACTCCGCAGTGAAGATGCCTCGCCGCCAGTAGCCCAGCGGCCCGTCCTCGCGGTGGACCGCCTGATCGAAGAGGGAGTGGAGGTTCTCCGGGTGGACGTGAAAGGCCCCCAGCCCGCCGAGGAACAGCTTCCGGCCAAGCCCACCGAGACCTCGGCCGTTACCGAAGTCCACCGCGTAGACCCGCCCCCCCGGGGCCAACGCCCCGACGCAGTTCCGGAGTGCCCGGACCGGGTCCCGCATCATGGACAGCGTGTAGGAGAGCAGGATCGCATCGGGCTTGGCGGAGAACAGGGCCGTAAGATCGGCATCCTCCGCGAAGTCGGGCGTGACCCGGAGCCCGGGGATCTTCCGCAGGGCATGTTCCCGCATGCTCGGGCAGGGTTCGATGGCGCCGAACCTCGCTCCGGGCAGCATCCTTCGGAGCCTCCGCAGGTTCCTCCCGGTGCCGCAGCCGACCTCGATGATGATTTCGGGCTGGTCCTCCGCGATCTGCTCGAGCAGGCGGTCCCGGCCGAGCAGGAAGTACTTCCGAGTCGCGTCGTAGAAGCCGTGGACCTTGGAGTAGTAGGCCTCGAGGAAGCGCAGGTGCTCTCGCTGTTCGTCCGCGGTCGGACCCTCCAGGTGGAAGGGACTGCCCCCGTGCTCCCCATTCATCCTCATCCGAGTACCGTGAAGCTGCTCTCCTGGTAGATCTCCCGGTCGCGGGAGTAGAACCCGACGTTCAGCTCGTGCCCGGTGAAGGG
>JBDHLC010000006.1:0-157501 GCA_039586075.1 Gemmatimonadota bacterium
CACATGGTGCCCCAGTTGTTCTCCACCACCGTGATCCCGGCGCTGTCCCGGACGCTGTAGGGCGGGTCCGCGGGCGGGTCGCCGCCCCCGCAGGCCACCAGCAGCCCGCCCAGGGAAAGGGCCACTACCGTCCGCACCGTACCCCGGTGTCCTCTCCGCTCCCCACCCATCCGCTGCCTCCCTTCCACGTCTGTTGTCAGTCGTCGCGTCCGAACTGGTCCGCCAGATGCTCCGCCACGGCGTCCAGAAGCAGGCGTCCCAGCGCGGGGTTCATCCCGTGGGGATCACCCAGGATCCCGTTCTTCGAGACCGCGGCCATCCCATCGGCGAACAATTGCTCCTTCAACTCTTCGCTCAGGGCGCCCACCCGCCCGGCCACGACCCGGTCGGGCCGGACCCGGTCCGGGTGAAGCGCCATCATGATGGACCCTTCCGCCACGTCGGCGTGTCCCCCCACCCCTTCCCCGAGACCGAACTCCGCCTCGGCCACGCGGGTCCAGATCTCCACGAGGGCGTTCAGGTCCACCGCGCCGCGGACCTCCACGTGGCGTCCCGCCACGTCCCGGAGCCGGGGGAGGAGCTCCTGGATGGGTCCGTAGTTCCCGCCGTGGGTGGGAATGATGAGGATCCGCTCGAAGCCGTGGCGGGCCAGGGAATAGACGTAGTCCGCCACCGTGGCCTGGAACGTCGTCTTCCTCAGGCTGAGGGTGCCCGGGAACGACATGTGGTGCTCGGAGCACCCGACGGGGATGGTGGGAGCCACCAGGGTACGTCCCAGCTTGCGGGCCACCGCCAGCGCCAATCCCGTGCCGTGGACCGCGTCCATGGAAAGGGCGATGTGGGGTCCGTGCTGCTCGGTGGCTCCGCAGGCGAACACCACCGATCGGAATCCGCGGGAGAGGGCATCTCCGATCTCCGGGGAGGTGAGCCGATCGAAGCGCAGCTCCTTCCCATCCCAGAGCTCCATCTTCAACGGATGAGCAAGATCCGGTTGTTTACGGGATAGAGCCATTCGACCCCTCGTGAGGTGACCACGGCATCGTCCTCCAGGGGAATGCGCACCTTCGCGTTCCCCCAGTCCGGGTTGGCCGTGTAGGCGAAGAGCTCCACGGAGATCAGCGTCCCGGGGCGGAGCTCGTAGGTGAGGCGGGTGGGATTGAAGAAGGCCAACGACGGGCCGATTCCGTGGCCCAGGTTTCCCACCGAATGGGGCCCGATGACCACGTCCGTCACGTCGGGGTCGTCGGTGGGCTGGTTGAATTCGATGCGGTTGAAGCCCACGGCCTCGATGGCCTCCCAGGTGGCGTCCAACGCATGCTGCGCCGTGGGCGCCGGCTTGATGGCGGCCTTCATGACGTCGCGAACCCGGATCGCCTGCTGGAAGGCGTGGCGCAGGCCGGCGGGCGCCTCGGTCTCTCCCTCCCGGAGCACGTACGCGATCCGCTTCATGTCGGTATAGAAGTCCAGGTAGCCGACGCCCCAGTCGATCATGAGGAGGTCGCCCCGCTGGATGATCCGGTCCGACGAGGTGGCAACGATCCCCTCGGGCCCCGTGATGTAGACCGACGGCATGTCGAAGGACGAGTCCAGGCCCCGGGCCAGGAGCTGATCCCACATCCACCAGGCCACGTCCTCCAGCGCGGTCACGCCGGGAGTGATGACCTCGTTGGAGAAGGCCCGCTCGGCGATCTCGCGGGAGATCTCACCCGCCTCCGCGAAGACGGCGATCTCGGTGGCGGTGCGGGTCGAACGGAAGTCCGACACGAGCCGCTCCGCAGAGACCAGTCGGTCCGCCCAGGGGGCGCCCAGGGTCTGCCGGAGATGCAGGTAGGAGGTATGGGATAGGCCGTCGGCGCCCCCGATGGAGGAGGCCATGTTCACGCCGATTCGCTCCGGGTCTCGGGAGCGCACGAAGTCGGCCAACTCGTCTGCGCCCAGAAACGCGTCGTAGACGCCGCACTCCTCCAGCATGTAGCCACTGGCGCCCAGGACCGCACGCTCGATGCGGTCCCCGCCCCGGTCGGTGAAGACGTAGTAGGCCCATCCCCCGACGTAGCCCCGGCCCAGGGCCTCGTACAGGGGATCGTGGAGGCCCTCGCGCATGACCGTGATCCACATGTCGATCCCGTTGGCGCGCATGGCCTGCGGAAGGACCAGGTCGAACTTCTCCCCCCGGATCTGGCACTGGCGCTCCCAGCGTCGCCGGGCCTCCTGCGACGCCCCGTCGGATGGAAGGAGGAGCGCTCCCAGCGCGGCGAGAAGCAACGCTCCCTTCGCCCGACGGAGCCGGCTCGCGGACCTGGCCGTGGTCGTGGCCCTCCCCGGGTCGGCCGATGGCCCGCCGGGTCCGGCGAAGCGCCGGTTCTGGTGAAGGCGGCTCATCGGATCCCCAGGACCTGCTTCGGGATGTGCATGCTCACCAACATGTGCGGGACGTCCACCGTCTCCGAGATCTTCAGGTCGGCGGCCAGGGAAGCCAGCGCGTAGGCGTCGACCCGGCTCAGCCCGTGCTCCTGGGAAAGGTAGTCGATCATGTACCCGGTGGCCTTGCGGGCCGCCTCGTCCAGCGTGGTGGCGAAGGCCGTCACCCCGTAGACGTCCGCGTTCTCGTACTGGGGCTCCTGGATTGCCCGGGCGCCTTCCACCACGGACACCTGGTACACGATCCGCATGGGTGCCTCGATGGCGGTGCCCGAGACCTCCCCGTCCCCCTGGGCGGCATGGGTGTCCCCGATGGAGAAGAGCGCCCCTTCCGCGAAGACGGGAAAGTAGACGGTGGTCCCCACGGTGAGGTGCCGGTTGTCCATGTTCCCGCCGTTGGCGCGGGGCGGGATGGTGGTGAGCATCTCGTCGGTGGCCGGGGCGACCCCCATTACGCCTGGGAAGGGACTCAGCGGGATCCGGATGCGGTCGTTGAAGGCCACCTCCGTGGCCCCGGCGGGAATCTCGAACGTCTTCAGGTACGGCTCCGTGAACTCGTCGGCGAGGAATCCGAACCCGGGAAAGACCCCGGTCCAACCCCAGTCCAGGACCTCGATCTCATGCAGCGTCACCGCCAGGACGTCTCCGGGCTCGGCTCCTTCCACGTAGACGGGCCCGGTGAGGGGATGGATGGGATCGAAATCGACGGCTAGGACGTCGGCCGCCGTGGATCCCAGCTCCAGCTGGCCGTCCGTGGCTTCCTTGGTGAACACCTCCACCACGGCCCCCGACGGGACGGTCAGGGCCGGCGGCACGGCGGCGCTGAAACGGGCATGCGTGTTCTCCGCCCCCAGGCTGAACTCCGGCTCCACGCTCGCGGCCGCGTCGGCATGGAGCTCCGTGGCCCCCTCCGCGGGTCCGTCGGTG
Source organism: Gemmatimonadota bacterium (assembly GCA_039586075.1). Lineage (GTDB taxonomy): Bacteria > Gemmatimonadota > Gemmatimonadetes > Longimicrobiales > Gaopeijiaceae > Gaopeijia. The sequence goes on from JBDHLC010000006.1 coordinate 3,349, forward strand.
GACGGGGAAGCGTTGCACGACAGGGCGACGAAGGAGAACGTCAGGATGCCTGCAAACAGTCGCATGGGAGCCTCCCTCCGGAGGACGGTGTGAGGACGGAAACGGGGACCGCGGGCGGCGCCGCCCCGGGGGCTCACCCGGCGATCTCGGCTCGGCGGAACGCGCGAGGTCATTGGGACACCGCCCGCTGGCCCGGCCAGTCCCCCCTCTGCACGATCACCTCGCCGTCGCTGACCACCATGAGGACGTCCTGAACCACCCCGATGTCCTCCAGCGGATTCCGCTCCAGGACGATGAGGTCGGCCTCCAGCCCCGCATCGATCCAGCCGGTGCGCCCGCTCACCCCGAACAGCTCGGCATTCACCACCGTGGCGGCCCGCAGGGCCTCCAGCGGCGTCATCCCGATGCCCACCAGCTCCAGGAGCTCGTGGGCCAGGGTGGTGGTGCTCTCCGGACCGTACCCGGTGTCGGTGGCGGCGGCGATCTTCACCCCCATCTCGTGCGCCATGCGGGCCATCTCCCGGACCCGGGGCAGCATGTGACGACCCCGGATGTTCAGCGCGGCATTGTCGTAATCGCCCCCGGGAATGGTCAGGTCGCGCACGATGGCGATGGTGGGGACCAGGAAGGTGCCCCGGTCCCGCATCAGGGTCAGCGTCTCCCGGGAGAGATACGTCCCGTGCTCGATGCTCCGCACCCCGGCAGCCACCGCGTCCCGGCCCCCGGCGTCCCCGTGGGCGTGGGCCGCTACCGGCACCCCCGCCGCCCCGGCCTCGTCGACGATGGCCCGGAGCTCGGCGAAGGAGTAGAACTGCTTTCGCGGATCGGTTTCGGGCAGCCCGGCGCGCTCCGTGGCGTTCGTCTTCACGAAGTCCACTCCGTGGGACACCATGGCTCGGGTCATGGCCCGGACCGCCTCCTCGCCGCGCACCTCGTCCGCCATGAGGTGGCCCAGCTCCGGGTGGTCCAGGAAGAAGGCCTCCGCCGCCGGTGGGCGCACGTGATACCCCGCCGCCAGGTACTCCGGCGCCTGCAGGTCCCCTCTCCGCTGGAGCTCCCGCATCCCCACGTCCACGAAGTGGGAGGTCCCCATGCTGCGCATGGTGGTGACGCCCGAGCGGAGCGCCCGCCGCGCCTGGTCCGAGGAGCCCACGTGGACGTGCGCGTCCATGAGCCCCGGCGCCAGGTACCGCCCCTGCAGGTCCACCACGCGGGCCCCCGCCGGAGGCTGGTAGTCCCCCTCCCGGATGGCCTGGATCTGCTCCCCTGTGACCAGGACGTGGACACCCTCCCGGATCTGTCCGGTGTTCACGTCCACGACGTTCGCGTTCATCAGCACCAGGTCCTGGGCCGCCGCCTCGCCGGAGGCGGCCAGGGCGGAGGCCGCCAGCAGGACGGCCAGGGTCCAGGGGGATCGGAAGGTCGGGATCGTGCGGGGCATGGTAAGGCCGGGTTGGGGTCGGGTGAGGCTGGAGGAGGTGAAGGCAGCCAAGCTGCCCGACCGCGAGGCGCCGGGCAAGCGAAGTAGGATCACTCCGCCCCGGCCAGGTGGACGAGCCCGTCGCCCAGGTGCACCACCGGACTGACGGTGTGACCGAGGACGATCCCCGACATGCTCGCCCTCACGACCTTGCCCTCACGCACCGCCGGATCGGTGATGATCCCCAGTCGATCCCCCCGACCGACCCGCTGCCCCAACTGCACCTCGAGACGCAGGATCCCGCCCCGCGGCGCTCGGACCCACTTCGTGCGCTTCGATTCGAGAGGAGGCGTGAGGGGCGCCACTGGGAAGTCGTCGATCATCCCCAGAGCCCCGAGGACGCGGAGCGTGCCCGGCACCCCCGTCTCCACCGCACGCCGGCTGAAGCGCCGCGGCTCGCCCCCCTCGAACACGAGAACTCGCTTGCCCTCTTTGCGCGCCGCGGCCCGGAGGGATCCCTGGATGGGCTTCGCGTCCAGGACCACCGGTGCCCCGAACGAGAGCGCGAGACGGCGCGTCTCCACCTCCGTGAGGTCGGCTCGGATGTGGGCCAGGTTCGTGCGATCGTCCGAGCCCGCGTGGAAGTCGATGCCGACGTCCGAAGGCTGTGCGATCTCGTCCATGAAGAGGCGCGCGAGGCGCGAGGCCAGCGAGCCCCCCTTGGAGCCGGGAAAGGATCGGTTCAGGTCGCGCCGATCCGGCAGATACCGGGACTCGGCCACGAACCCGAAGACGTTGACGACGGGGACCGCCACCACCGATCCCGAGAGCGTGTCGGGATCGAGACGCTCCATGACCTGGCGGATGATCTCGACCCCCACGACCTCGTCCCCGTGCACGGCTCCGCTCAGCCAGACTCTCGGACCCGGACGGGCGCCGTGCACCACCTCCACCGGCATGGCGATGGTCGCCCCGGTGGGCACGCGCCCTGCTGCCAGCTCCACGGTCCCTCGCGTCCCCTGGGGGACGGACACCCCACCGATCTCTACGACGCGGGCGGAGGTCACGATCAGTCTTCCGGGTCGGCGTGGCTCTCCACGAACTCGATGATCTCGCCCGCCACGTCGACGCCGGTGGCTTCCTCGATCCCCTCGAGACCCGGCGAGGAGTTCACCTCCATGACCAGCGGCCCCCGATCCGACCGGAGCAGGTCCACGCCGGCCACGGACAGGCCGAGTGTCTTCGCCGCCCGGACGGCGGTGCGGCGTTCGGTGGTGGAGAGCTTCGTCGCCTGGGCCGTCCCGCCGCGATGCAGGTTCGACCGGAATTCCCCGGGTGCACCGGTGCGCGTCATGGCGGCCACGACCCGGCCTCCCACGATGAACGCCCGGACGTCCACGCCCTTCGCCTCGCGGATGAACTCCTGCACGAGGAAGTTGGCGTCGAGCTGCCGGAACGCGTCGATGACCGACTCGGCCGCCTTCTTTGTCTCGGCGAGCACCACGCCCCGACCCTGTGTCCCCTCCAGGAGCTTCACGATGACGGGAGCGCCCCCCACCATCTCGATGAGCCCCTGGGTGTCCTTCACGGAACGGGCGAAGGCCGTCACCGGCATGGGCAATCCCGCCTTGGCCAGCAGCTGGAAGGCGCGAAGCTTGTCCCGGGAGCGGACGATGGCCTCGGATCCCGCCACGGTGTAGACGCCCATCATCTCGAACTGGCAGACCACCGCCGTCCCGTAGAACGTCACGGAGGCTCCGATCCGCGGGATGATGGCGTCGAGCTCCAGCTGCTCTCCCATGTAGCGGATGGTCGGGTTCTTCCGCTCCAGCGACATGGAGCAGCGAAGGAAGTTGACCACCTGCACCTGGTGTCCGCGCTCCAGCGCCGCCTCCTTCAAGCGGGCCGTGGAGTAGAGTGAGGGGCGTCGGGAGAGGATTCCGATCTTCATTCTTCTTCTTGGGAGCGCGGAGAGGTTTTCGAGGAGCGCGGAGAGTTCTTCGAGGTTCGCGGTGGGGTCGCCGAGCGCGGAGAGCGCCTCACCACCTCCGACCGCTTCCGCCCCACCTGATACGAGCGTTGGGGATCCACCAACACGCGGCCGCGCAGCGCCTGCCGCCCCAGCAGGAGGCGGAAGCCCATCTCGTCCCGACGGGTCAGCGTCACCTCCACCTCCCAGCGGGCGTCCCCGACCTGGAGCGTGGTCACCACCACGGGACGGGTCTCGACATGCCCGCTGGAGGTCCGGACCTCCCGCTCGTCCACGACCTCGGCCTCCACCTCCACCGAGGCCGCATCGGACCGCTGCACGGGGTGAACCTCGAAGCGCGCCATGGGGACATCGTCCCGCGTGTAGCGCTTGAGCTTGAAGGCGTGAAGCGACGACGTGCGGGCCCCGGTGTCGAGCTTCGCCTTGATCGTCCGCACACCGAAGTCGGGGAGGGAGACCCACTCGCGCCAACCCAGGATGGTGCGCTCGTCCGTCGCCATTTCAGGGCCCCGGGAGGAGGCGCGGGCGGTCGGTGCTTTCACGGTGCGTGGGATGACGGTGCGTGGATGGGATGAGAGTCGCAAACCCGCTGGAAACAAAGGAAGGTACCGCCTCAGGCTCGCCCCACCCAAGCCCAGTTCAGGCGCTCCGGTCCCCTGACGAACGTCGCACCCGGAGCCACATGGGCACGGCCACCGCCAGGGTCAGCGGCAGCACCACGCCGAGCACCGTGATCCCGAACTCCTCATGCAGCTGGTGCTCCGTGGCGTGCAGACCCAGGTAGGTGACGTAGAGGACGTAGTAGAAGAGGAAGACCCCGCCCTCGCGGCGGCTGATGCTGCCGTCCGTGAGGAAGACCGGGAGACAGGCCAGGGAGACGGCGATCATGACCGGGAAGTCCAGCATGTAGACGCCCGTGGTCACGGGAATCCCACCGGACGCCACGGCGCCGGCTCCCAGTACGCCCAGGACATTGAAGATGTTGCTCCCCAGGACGTTCCCCACGGCCAGATCCCGCTGGTTCCGGACTGCGGCGGCCACCGACGTGGCCAGCTCGGGGAGCGACGTGCCCACGGCCACGATGGTGAGCCCGACGACCACCTCTCCCACGCCCAGGTCCCGGGCGAGGTCCACGGCACCGGTCACCAGGATGTCCGCCCCGAGGGCCAGGAGGGCCGAGCCTCCCACCAGGAAGGCCACCGACGGGACCCACCCCAGAATCCGGTATTCCCCGGCCTCGACGCCCAGTCGTTCGCCACGGGCCAGGAGCCCCAGTGCCACCAGGTAGCCCGCAAGCCCGGCCAGGAGGAACACCCCGTCGCCGCGGCCCAGGCTACCGTCCAATGCCAGCAGCACCGGAAGGACGGAGGCGGCCAGCATGAGGGGGACGTCCACCCGCACGACGCGGCTTTGGACCACCAGGGGCGCCAGCACCGCCGACAGCCCCAGGATCACCAGGATGTTGAAGACGTTGCTCCCCACCACGTTCCCGAGGCTCACCGCCTGAGCGCCGCCGGCCGCGGCACCCAGGCTCACCGCCACCTCGGGCGTCGACGTGCCGAACGCCACCACCGTGAGCCCGATGATCAGGGGGGGAATCCCGGCGCGACCCGCCAGCGAGACCGCGCCGCGAATGAGTCCCTCGGCCCCGAGAATGAGGAGGAGAAGGCCCGCCAGGATCGCTCCGGCGTGGCCGATCATGCTTCGTGCGTGCGGGCCTGAAGCCGCCGCAGAAACTCGCCCATCACCCGCAGGTAGAGCTCCCGACCGAGGACCTGGTCCTCCACGCCGGCGTCGATGTTGGGATTGTCGTTCACCTCGATGACCAGCACGTCGTCCCCTCGCTCCTTCAGGTCCACCCCGTAGAGGCCGTCGCCGATCAGGCGGGCCACCCGCACGGCGGTCCGGACCACCTTCTCCGGCGCATCCGCCACGGCCAGGGTGTCGACATCCCCCTCCTTCGCGCCACCCCCCGCCGAATGATCGAGGATCTGCCAGTGCCCCCTGGACATGTGATAGCGGCAGACGAACAGGGGCTCGCCCGCCAGCACTCCCACGCGCCAGTCGAAGGGCGTGAAGGTGTAGGCCTGCGCCAGGAGAAGCTCCGAGTCACGGAAGAGTTCGGTCGCCCGGTCCACGAGCTCCGTCCGGTCCTTCACCTTGAAGACCCCCCGGGAGAAAGAGCCGTCCGGGATCTTGAGGACCAGGGGAAAGCCCAGCTCGGCTTCCGCGCGGTCCAGGTCGTTCCGGCCCACGATGACGCTCTGCGGGGTGGGGATCCGGGCCCGGGCCAGGAGCTCCGCCAGGTAGATCTTGTTGGTGCACCGGAGGATGGAGTCGGGATCGTCGATGACCACCAGACCCTCGGCTGCCGCCTTGCGGGCGAACCGGTAGGTGTGGTGGTTCACGGCGGTGGTCTCGCGGATGAACAGGGCGTCGTACTCGCCCAGCCGGCCGAAATCGCGCCGGGTGACCAGCTCCGCGTCCATCCCCAGCTTCCGGGCGGCCCGGATGAAGTGGGCCAGCGCCGCCCGATCAGAGGGAGCCAGCACCTCATCGGGGTCGTGGAGGATGGCCAGGTCGTAGCGGGCGGCGCGCCGGGTTCGAGGGCGGCGCCAGGGACGCCCCAGGTGGCGCTCCAGGGCCGCGAAGAAGTCCGCCTCCGCGCCGGGCGGCACGGCCCGGAGCCCCAGGGCCCGGAGTGAGGCGATACGCCACCCCCCCTTCCGGAGCAGCTCCACCCGGAGGATGGGGCTCGGGAAGGCTTCGAACAGGGAGCGGGCCAGGCGCCGCAGCTCCGGAAGGGCCGTCCACCCGAAGTACACGAAGACCTCCAGCCGGGCCTCCTCCGGGGGCGGGACGGCCCGGCTCAGAGCCCGGTCCAGGTCCTTCTCGAGCCCCTCCAGCGCCTCGCCGTACAGGGTCTTCCGGCTCAGGTCCTGGAGCGTCCGCACCGAGGGAACCACCCGATGTCCCCGGGCTTCGGCCAGGAGCGAGGCGTAGTATCCGGGGCTGTGGTACTGGGTGTCCCGGCAGAGGTTGACGACGCGCAGATCCCGGGCCTCCGACCATTCCCGGCCCGTGAGGTATTCCCGGACGGGCACCACGTGGTGCGCCGGAAAAGCGGGACGCCACTGGGCCGGGTCGTCCACGAGGAGGACATGCCGCGCACTCACGACGACGCACTCCGCCCGCCGGTGGAGCCGGGGGCCCTCCCCCCGCGGCCCTTCGGCCGCCCATCCCGAGGTTCCCGGGCCAGGAAGACGGCGGCCTGCAGGCCCCGCCGCCCGTACCGCGTCATCCGCCGGAACTGCCCCCGCCCGATGGGCATGTTCATGGAATCGGACGGGATCTCACCCTCGGACTCGTCCACGTAGGGATCGTGCACGTAGACGAAGTGCTCGTCGAACCCGGTCACCACCACCCAGTGGGGTGAGCGCTCCTCGTAGATCTGCCAGGAGCTGATGAGCACCAGCGGGATCTCCCCGCGGTGGAACCGGGATTCCAGCTCCTCCAGTGAGAGGCGGCCGGTCCGGATGGGAATCCCGGCGTCCGCCATCTCTCGTTCCATGTCCTTCTGCACCAGGGCCATGACCTGTTTCTTGTCCAGGTCCCGCACCGATTCCACCATGTGCACCCCCGGGTTGCTCACCACCACCTCCGGATGGAAGCCTCGCCGGTGCGCGGCCAGCGCAAGACCGTACGGGCCACATCCTCCGTAACCGGAGGTCATGAAGATGGTAGTGGCCTCTCGCCAGAGACGGAGCTCCAGGATCCGGTCGGGCTCGAGCCCCGGGTCCAGCGCCTTCATGGCCATGATGAGCGCCGCCGGCCCGCAGGTGAAATCCAGCGTCTGGCGGTACCACGGCACCCGCGCCAGGGATGGCTTGAGCCGCTCGTCCAGCGACTTCTCGTACCGCCACGCGTCCATGTGGTCCGCGTAGTAGTCCGCGTACTCCCCGAAGCGGCGGTACCCCGCGGACTCGAACAGGCCGATGGACGGGGTGTTGTCCTTCCGGATCTCCGCGCGCATCCACGCGCGCTCCCTGCGCCACGCCTCGCCTTCGGCCGCCACCAGCAGCGCGCGGCCCACGGCGCGCCCGCGGGCTTCCGGATCCACGGCGATGGAGTAGAGCCGGGCCGTGGCCGTACCCCGGGAGAACAGGACGATGACGTCGCCCAGCACTGCCCCGGTTCCGGCGTCCTCCGCCACCACCACGGCGGCGTTGGCCCGAGTCAGGAGGTGACGCAGCTGCCGCCGATTCGCCCGGTCCGAGGCGAAGCAGCGCTCCTCCAGGAGAAGGAGCGCGGGCAGGTCGTCGGCGGTGCCCGCCCGGATGGTGACGGCGGGAAGGCTGGACGTGGAGACGGGGGTGGCGCACATGGCCGAAAAGGGAAAGGCGCAACGCCCCGCTGCGGGACGTCGCGCGCTTTCAAGATAACGTCGAGCGGGGGCTTCGCCGACCTCCCCGGAGCGAGGCGCGGGGGCCGGCCTTGGCCTACCGCACCACCACGTGGACCGTGTCCACCACCCAGGGCTGCAAGGGGACGTGGACGCCGTCGGCCACCACCGCGATGACCCGGTGCTCCCCGGGCTCTACTCCGCTGAAGGTGTAGGTCGAGGAGGCGTCTCCCATGTGGACGATGCTCCCCGGAATGCTGGGCACCGGCTGGGAGGCGGACGTCAGGTCGGCGTCGAGGTAGAGATGGTGGTGACCCGTGCCGGAGGTGGTGTCCCCCGCCGGCACGATGCTTCCCCCGGTGACGCTCAGAGTCACCGTGAGGTCCGGGCCGTCCACGGTGTCCCCGTCGGCGGGGGAGACGATCTCCACCTGGAAGCCGGAGGACTCGGTCTCGGGGGGAGCGTCCGCGGCCTCGGGTGCGCAGGCGGCGAAGGAGAGGGCCACGAGAGTCAGGACGGCTGGGCGCATGGTACGAAGACGGTTCGGAAGGGGAACGGGAACGAGACGGATACAGAACCCGCGGCCTCCTCTGGCGTTCCCGGCACGCTGGCGCCGCTCCGGATTCGGTTTATATTCGGTATACAGTCCGAACAAAAACCGAAAGTGAACCCGCCTCCATGTCTCCCCGCTCCGCCGGCGCCCCACCCTACGTCGAGCTCCACTGCCACTCGGGGTTCTCCTTCCTGGACGGCGCCTCCCACCCGGAGGAGCTCCTCATGAAGGCCCTGGAGCTGGGCTACCCCGCCCTGGCCCTCACCGACCACGACGGCCTGTACGGCTCCATGGAGTTCGCCCAGGTGGCCCGGGCCCACGGAATCCAGCCCATCACCGGGGTGGAGCTGACGCTGCGGGACTGCTTTCCCAACCCAGCCGGTGTTGGGGGCATGGATGGGTCCCACTACGCGCGGTGCCTGGGGCCCGACTCTCGTCCGTTTCAAGAGCCCACTCCGTCCCAGATCGCGCTGCGTGGGACCCATCCGCGCCCCCAGAACGGCGCACTCGGTACATCGTCCCACAACGACAGCGGGGTGTCCTACCACGTTACGCTCCTGGCTGAAACGCCGAGGGGCTACGCGAATCTCTCGCGACTCGTGACACGCACGCGCATGGAGTCGCCCCGGGACGCCCCGGCCCTTCCCCTGGACGTGCTGCTGGATCCGGAGGTGGTGGAGGGGATCCTCTGCCTCACCGGGTGCCGCAGGAGCCCCCTCCTGGCGGCGCTGGAGGGGAGCCAGGCCGAGGGGGAGGAGATGGCGAAGCGCCTGGTGCGAGCCTTCGGCCCCCGAAACCTCTTCGTGGAGCTCCAGGAGAACGAAGCCCGGGGGGACGGAGAGCGGAACCGCCTGCTGGGACGGCTGGCGGACCGCATGGGCCTCCCGGTGGTGGCCACGGGGAACGTCCACTATCACCGGCGGGAGCGGCATCGGCTGCAGGACGTCCTGGTGGCCATCCAGCACCGGGGCACCCTGGACGGCTCTCACGGAGTCCGGCGTCCCAACTCCGGATACCACCTGGCCTCCCGGGAGGAGATGGCGCACCGCTTCCGGGGCCGGGAGGACGCCCTGACCAACACCCTCCGCATCGCCGAGCGGTGTGTCGCCTTCGACCTCACGAAGGACCTGGGCTACGAGTTCCCCGACTTCGTGGGGAGCGACCGGGGGGGCGCCCTGGAGATGCTGGCCGCCGTCTGCCTGGGGGAGATCGGCCGGCGCTACGAGCCCGGCTCGAAGGAGGAGCGGGAGGCGGAGGAGCGGCTCCACCAGGAGCTCAAGCTGGTGGACCTCCACGACCTGGCGGGCTTCTTCCTGGTCTACCGGGACATCATGAACCTGGCCCGGGAGGTGGGTCGGGAGGTACGGGGGGACGCCCCCCGGGCCCACTCGTCCCTCCCCCCGGGACGGGGCCGGGGCTCCTCCGTCTCCTCCATCATCTGCTACCTCATCGGTCTCTCCCACATCGATCCGGTGAAGGCGGACCTCTTCCTGGGGCGCTTCCTGAACGAGGCGCTGAAGAGCGTTCCGGACATCGACCTGGATTTCCCCCGGGAGATCCGGGAGGAGCTCATCCTGCGCGTCTACGAGGTCTACGGCCGGGAGCACGCTGGGCTGGTATGCACCTTCCCCACCTTCCGGGTCCGTTCCGCCGTGCGCGAGATCGGCAAGGTCCTGGACCTTCCCCACGGGGACCTGGAGAAGCTCACCAAGTTGGCGGAGCGGGGCTCGGCCCGTGGGTTGAAGGACGAGCTGGAACGGATCCCGGAGTTCCGGGAGAAGGCCCGGTCCCCGCTGTGGCAGGCCCTGGGCGCCCTGGCGGAGGAGATCGCCGGCCTCCCCCGGCACGTCTCCCAGCATGTGGGAGGGATGATCATCTCCTCGCGTCCCCTGGTGGAGCTCGTCCCCCTGGAGCCGGCGGCCATGGAGGGCCGGGTGCTGTGCCAGTGGGACAAGGACTCCTGCGACGATGCCGGCTTCATCAAGATCGACTTCCTGGCGCTGGGGATGCTCTCCCTGGTGGAGGACGCCGTGGACCTCATCGCCGAGCGCCACGGCGCTCCCCCGGACCTGGCTCGCATCGACTACGAGGACGAGGCCGTCTTCGACCGGATCTGTGACGGGGACACCGTCGGCCTCTTCCAGGTGGAGAGCCGGGCCCAGATCCAGATGATCCGGCGGGTGCGGCCCCGGAACCTCGAGGACCTGGCGGTGCAGGTGGCCATCGTGCGGCCTGGGCCCATCGTGGGAGGCGCCGTGAACCCCTACGTGCGACGCCGGGAGCTGCTGCGGGAGAGCGACCGCTACCGTGTCGAGTACGACCACCCCCTCCTGGAGGGGCCGCTGAAGGAGACGCTGGGGGTCATCATCTACCAGGACCAGGTCCTCACCGTCTGCCAGGCCCTGGCGGGCTTCACCGACGGGCAGGCCGAGAGCCTGCGCCGGGCCATGAGCCGCAAGCGCTCCCACGACGCCATGCAGGCCCACCTGGAGGCCTTCCTGAAAGGCGCCGCCCAGCGAGGGGTGGACGAGGTCACTGCCCGGAAGGTCTTCGACCAGGTCTCGGCCTTCAGCGAGTTCGGCTTCCCCAAGTCGCACGCCGCCGCCTTCGGGCTCCTGGCCTACCAGTCGGCCTGGCTACGCCACTACTACCCGGTGGAGTACTACGTGGCCCTCTTCAACAACCAGCCCATGGGCTTCTATTCCCTGGACGCCCTGGGCCGGGACGCCCGGCGGAACGGGATCCACATCCTCCTGCCGGACGTGAACCGGAGCCAGGTCCCCTGCATCGCCGAGGGCCACCACCTCCGGGTGGGGCTGGGCTTCGTCCGGGGCCTGGGAAAGGAGATGGCCATGGGAATCGTGGAGGAGCGGGAGCACCGGGGACCCTTCACCTCCCTGGTGGACTTCCTTCGGCGAACCCCCGCCACGCTGAAGCGACCCGCCGTGGAGAACCTGGTCTGGGTGGGCGCCTTCGAGGGGCTCGGCCTCACCCGGCGAGAGCTCCTCTGGCAGACCGGATTGTGGCTCGGGCCCGAATCCGACGCCCGGCGTACCGGTGGGCGGGACGATCACCCGCAGCAGGAGCTTCCCCTGGACGCCCCCTACGCCGACCTGGCTTTCCACGACCTGGACGACGCGGACCGGATGGTGGCGGAGTACCGCATGCTCCGGTTCTCCACGCGCCTGCACCCGCTCGCTCTCCTGAAGGACCAGCTCCCCCGGGACACGGTCTCGTCCGAACGCCTGCCGCGCATGCCCCAGCGCTCCCGGGTCCGGGTGGCCGGAATGGTGACGGCCCGGCAACGCCCCTCCACCGCAAAAGGCTATGTCTTTGTTTTAATGGAAGATGAGTTCGGTCCCTTAAACGTGATTGTGAAGCCGAAGGTCTACGAGCAGCACCGCTCGGTCATCCGAATGGAGCCCTTCCTCCTGGTCCAGGGCGAGCTCCGGAAGGACGGGGCCAGCCTCAACGTGGTCGCCCAGACCGTGGAAGCCGTCCGGGCGGACGACCGCTCCCGGGCGGCCCCCCAGGAGCTGAACGGCTCCCTCCCCCAGGTCCTGGACTACTGGGGCGGGGACCCCCGGACCGGGAAGCAGAACGACGGTTCCTTATCGTCTTCCGGCGAGCCCAAGAGGACGGGCCCCGGCGCCCCTCCGGATCCCTTCCGGTACCTTACCGCTCTCCGCCAGAACCCTCCGGGAACGAAGAGCTGGGGATGAGATCCGCCACCTCTCGCACCCCACGCCGGAGGAGATACGGAAACGGGGCGGAGGGATCGTCCCCCCGCCCCGCGCAGGGACCGCGTGTCACGCGGCCTCCCGCTGGCTGCCAGCCATCAGGTGGTGACAGCCTCCTTCATCCCCACCTCCGCCTTCATCCACGCCGTGGAGACGGACTTGGGCCGGGTGATGGGCTCCAGCATGGCCCGACTGGTGATGAGCTGGGCGCAGATCCCCATGGCACGGCTGACGCTGAAGAGGACCGTGTAGTAGCTCATCTCCTTGATGCCGTAGTGATACAGGAGCGCGCCGGAGCCGGCGTCCACGTTGGGCCACGGGTTGGCGGCCTTTCCGTGCTCCTGCAGGACCTCCGGAATCACCTGGAACCCGACGTCCACCGTCTTGAACACCGGGTCCTCCGGGAAGTGCTTCTTCCCGAAGGCGTGGAAGGCCTTGAACCGGGGGTCGGTGGCCCGCAGCACGGCGTGCCCGTATCCCGGAACCACCCGTCCGCTGTTCAGCACCTCCCAGGTGTAGTCCTTCATCTCGTCCGTCGTGGGAGCGCCGTTGAAGCGATCCATGACGCCCAGGACGAATTTCAGGCATTCCTGGTTGGCCAGCCCGTGCAGCGGCCCCGCCAGGCCCGACAGCCCGGCCGACACGGCGTAGTAGGGGTCCGACAGCGCGGACGCCACGACGTGTGCCGTGAAGGCGCTCACATTCCCGCCCTCGTGGTCCGAATGCAGCACCATGTAGAGGCGCATGAGGTCCAGGAAGTCCGGGGTGTCGATTCCCAGCATGTGCCCGTAGTTCTCGGACCAGTCCAGCTTCGGATCCGGCAGGATCAGGTCGCCCTTGTTGTAGCGGATCCGGTAGATCCCCGCCGCCAGGGACGGGAGCTTCGCCAGGAGGTTCAGGCTGTCCTCCAGCGCCGCGTCCCAGTACTCGTCCTTCTTCATCCCCTGGTCGTACCGCTTCCGGAAGACCGACTGGTCCTCCAGGATGGCGATGGCCGTGACCAGCATATCCATGGGATGGGCGGTCTCGGGCAGGTCGCGCATGACCTTCCAGACGTACTCCGGCACCTCGGAGCGGGCGAAGAGATTCTGCTTCAGCGTGGCCAGCTCCTCCTCGTTGGGAAGCTCGCCCACCACCAGCAGGAAGAAGATCTCCTCGGCGGACTTCTCGGCCAGCTCGTCGATGGGGATCCCGCGGATGATCAGCCCCTTGTAGGGGTCCACCAGGGATGTGTCACAGACCAGGCCCTTCACTCCCCGCATTCCGCCATAGGCCTGCTTGACGGTGACGTTGGAGATCACGTGATCTCCGAAATTCTTCACCAGGTCCGCGATCTCGCGCCTGCGCTCGGGAATCCGGTTGGCGAGGGCCTGTTTGATCGTCGACATAAGCGACTCCCTCGGCTGGGGAGCCGGGCCTCTCGTATGCCGGCCCCCGGTGACGGTCTTGGGCGCGCCCATCGGAGGCGCGCCCCTTCGGGAGGGCATCACGTGAAGCCTGACAGGAAGACCCCGTGCCTTCCACCGGGAGAAGGTGCACAGGCGCGTGGGGAGTTCCCCGCGACTGATCCGCGTCTGCCCGGCAGCCCTCCCCCAGCTTACCATGGGTCGTGTCACCCCCTGCGTGCGCCGATCCCGCTCACCGCACCGTTCCCCTCGACCCGGACCTCATCATGACCCGGAGCTCATCATGACCCGACTCACCCCCATCCTCACCGTCGACGCCATCGAACCGCTCCTCCCCTTCTGGACGGAGGCGGTGGGATTCGAGATCACGGCCCAGGTCCCCCACCCCCCGGACGCCCAGGACGGTCCTCTGGGGTTCGTGATGCTCTCCCGCGACCAGGCGGAGCTCATGCTCCAGACGCGGGCGAGCGTAGAGGTGGACCTGGGAGCGTCCGCCACGGAGGCGGGCGGCGCCGGCCTCGGCCAGCGACTGGCCGGAAGCATGGCCCTCCTGTTCCTGCAGGTAGACTCCGTGGACGAGGTCCTGGACCGCATCTCCGACCCCGAGATCGTCGTGCCGCGACGCACCACCTTCTACGGAATGGACGAGGTCTTCATCCTGGCGCCCGGGGGCGCGCTCTTGGGGCTGGCCGCACCCGCGGAGACGGGCTGACCGAGGGGCCGGGCGCGGACCCGTGGGGCCCGGGGATGGGACCTACCCGCCCAGTCGGGCGTAAGAGTCTGTCCTGCAAGCCCTCCCACCCCGCGATCCCGTCCATGCGTCACCCCATCTTCGCTCTCCCGCTCGCGGCCGCCGCGGCGTGCTTCCCGCTCCGGTCCGCCGCCCAGGAGGCGGGTGCCTCGGCGCCGCCCCCGGCGGAGGCCCACGCGCCCCCCTGGGCCCTGGCCCCAGTCATGGAGATGCTCTACGAGCGGACCATCTTCAACGTCGATGTCCTCACCGTGAGCATCGGGGTGGATCCGGGAACCGAGGCCGAGCTGCGGGCCCTGGTGGGTGGAGGGGACTACGAGCCAGCGGCGGCCGACGCCGTGGTGGCCCGGGTCATGGACTCGCACTCGGTCCTCATTCGAAGCCGGTTCCACCGGGACGTGGGCCTGGACCAGTTTCTCGGCGGGGTGAGAGACAGCCTGGAGCGCGCCCGCGACGGGGGCTATCTGGCGCACGACGAGCTGGAGGCCGTCTTCGCGGAGAACGTCCATCAGTTCCAGCCGTTCCAGGAGCGGGGATTCCGCAGCGACGAGACCATCACCTACCAGATCCGGGGCGACCGCCTGGACCTCGAGGTGCGCGACGCCGCCGGCGGAATCCTGTTCGAGAACCGGGTGGAGGGTGACGTACGACGTGGGGCGCTGCTGGGCGGCTACTTCGCGCCGGACTCCGACTTCAGGGAGGGCCTTCTCCGGTCGCTCTTCACCACCGGCGGCTGACGCGGCTCCCCGGGACACCATCTCCGGGCGCACCCGGCCAATCGGGTCACCGGCGGCGCCCGTGTTCGGCCCGGCCCGCATCCCAACCGGCCGTGAGCCCAATCACGCTCCGCTCCACCTACCTGCCGCGCGCCTCCTCGGCCTCGGCCACCGCCAGCTTCACCCGGATCGCCGTGTCCGGTGTCACCGAGATGGAGGTGATCCCGGCCTCCACGAGGAACTTGGGGATCTCCTCCGGATGATCCGAAGGTGCCTGGCCGCAGATGCCGATCTCCAGACCGGCCTGGTTGAAGGTCCGGATCGCGTCGCGGATCATCCTCTGAACCGCCGGCGACCGCGCGTCAACGGGGTGGGCGTAGTGCTCCAGGTCGTCTCGAGAGACCGCGTAGACGGTCTGGACCAGGTCGTTGGACCCGATGGACCCGCCGGCGAGCTCCATGGCGTCGATGAAGGCTTCGGCCTCAAGGACGTTCGACGGAAGCTCCACCATGAGGAACAACGGGATCCCCTGCGCGGGCCCCAGCCCCTCCCGAGCCAGGATCTCGACCACCGCCCTGCCCTCCTCCGGCGTGCGACAGAACGGAACCATGAGCTGCAGGTTGTCGAGCCCCATCTCCTGGTGCACGAACCGCAAGGCGTCGCACTCCATGGAGAAGGCGTCCTGGAAGCCCGGGTCGGTGTACCGACTCGCGCCCCGCCAGGCGATCATGGGGTTCTCCTCATCCGGCTCGAAGAGGCGCCCTCCCAGCAGGTCCCGGTACTCGTTCGATTTGAGGTCCGAGAGGCGCACCAGGACGGGCCGGGGATAAAAGGCGGCGCAGATCAGGCCCACGCCGTACTTCAGCTGGTCCACGAAGAAGGCCCGCTGGTTGGTGTATCCCGGGGTGCGCCGCTCCACTGCCCCCACCAGAGTGGCGAGCTCATGCGCGTCCTCCTCCCGGAGCCGCTCCTCGTAGGGCTTCAGCGAGGGCGCCACGAAGCCGTGATGACAGAAGGCCTGCAGCTCGTCGTGATAGGCCAACGCCAGGGGGTGGATTCCCACCTGCGACGTCAGGATGAACTCGATGCGCGCCAGGCCCACGCCGTCCACCGGCAGGCGGGCGTCCTTCAGCGCCTTGTCCGGAAAGCCCACGTTGAGCTTGATGCGGGTTTCCGTCTTGGGGATCTGATCCAGCTCGACCTTCTCCACTTCGAAGGGTACCAGGCCGTCGAAGACCAGCCCCGACTCTCCCTCGGCGCAGGTGCCGGTCACCTCCTGCATGGCCTCCAGGGCGTCCATCGCCCCGGCGCACCCCACGATGGCCGGGATCCCGAACTCCCGCGCCACGATGGCCGCGTGGGAGGTCCGCCCGCCCCGTTCCGTGATGATGAGCGAGGCCTTCTTCATGAGGGGCTCCCAGTCCGGTGTGGTGATCTCCGTCACCAGCACGTCCCCGGGATCGAAGATGTGCTCCTCGGCCGGAACGTCGGTCTCCAGCTCCACGCCCTCCTTGTGCAGCGTCCGCAGCCGCCGCTTGCGCTCGATCACCTCCTCGTAGGAGCGGTAGCGGCGCACCGGCCCCGATCCGATGCGGGTGCCCACGGCGGTGCCCGTCAGGAGGAGCCTCCCGGATTCCTTCAACCGGTCCACCGAGTCTTCGGTGAAGCGGTAAGTCTCCACGGACATCTGCTGGCCGTCGTGGGCGTGGACCGTCTCGGGCCGCGCCTGCACCAGGAACAGCCGTCCGGTCTGGCCGTCCTTGGCCCACTCCACGTCCATGGGCCGGCCGTAGTGCTCCTCCACCTCCAACGCCATCCGAGCCAGCTCCAGCACCTCCGCTTCGGTCAGGGACCAGCGCCGCCGGAGAGCCGACTCGACGTCGACGCTCTCGGTGGCCGTCCCGCCCTGCACGGTATAGATGAGCTTGCGATCCTTGGCGCCCATCCGCCGGTGCACCAGCGACCGGGTACCCTTCCGGAGCCCCTCCTTCCAGACCACGAAGGTGTCAGGCGAGACGTTGCCCTGGACCACCATCTCTCCGAGCCCGTACGCGGAGGTGATGACCACCACGTTCCGGTTCCCGGAGTCCGGGTCTAGCGTGAAGAGGACCCCGGACGTCGCCAGGTCGGAGCGGACCATCTTCATGACCACCACGGCCACCGCGCCGTCCAGCGGGTTCATGTCGTGGCTCAGCTGGTAGCCCACCGCCCGCTCCGAGAATCCCGACGCGACGCACTCCCGCCACGACTCGAGCACGCCCTCGGGACCCCGGATGTTCAGGTACGACTCGTACTGACCCGCGAAGGAGGCCACGTCGGAGTCCTCGCGGGTGGCGGAGGAACGAACCGCCGCGTCCACTTCCCGACCATAGACCTCGTTGAGGTCCGCGTACCCCTGGCGGATGCCATCGGCGACCATGTCGGGAATGGGAGTGGAGCGGATCATCGCCCGAGCGATGGTGGATCGGGCGTGAAGGTCCTCCTCCCCGGCCAGGGTCGCGGCGTCGAAGAGTGCTTCGAGTCCCTCGCGCAGGGTCGCCGCCGACTCGATGGCCCCTCGAGCGGTGCCGGCCAGGTGGTCGTAGTCCTCACCCCGGTCGGGTCCCGGAGGAGCCTCCAGGAAGAGGCGGTAGGCCTCGACGGTGGTGGTGAAGCCGTCGGGGACGCTCACACCCCGCTCGGCCAGCTGATTGAACATCTCTCCCAGCGAGGCGCCCTTCCCACCTACCTCTCCCACGTCGCTCGAGCCGGTGTCGCGGAACCAACGAAGCAGCGGTGTGGAGACCATGTCGCTCCTAACGAACCTCTCCCGACGAGCCCGGGGTCGGATCGGTGAAGTGTGTGCGCGTTGCGCCGATCAGCGAGTCCATGGCCTGGCCCCTTCCGAGCCGTGGCGGCACGGTCAGGGGTCGCGCGAGCAGCGTGCTGACGATCCGGGTGGCGGCGCGTTCCACGTCGGTGTCCTCGCCTCAGGCATGACCGATTCCTCGGTCGCCGATCTCCTCGAGGGCTTCCAGGTGGGGCCGGAGCGTTACGCGCGCCCCGGGGGAAGCCGGTCAGTCCATGTACTCTCCAACATAGGACTGGATCAGGCCCCCCGCCTAGGGTATTGCGGCGGGCCGCGACCAGCGTGTCCGGTAGGCCTCAGCCCTGCCAGACGTTGTTGGAGCGATCCACGTCCGGGAGCACCGCCTGCGGATCGACCACCACCCGCACCACGGGCCCGGCCGCGGCCGGGACGAGGATCTCCACCTCCGTGTCGCCGCCCAGCCACCGCTCCACGGTGATCTCCCGATCCAGCGTCGTCCCGGAGGCCGTCTCCACCTGAACGAGCACCGGCGCCGGTGCGGTCCCTAGGTCCCGGATGCGGATCACCGACCCACTGGGGCCGGTCTCCACCTCCGTCACCGCCAGATCCACGCGCCAGGTCTCGTAGAAGAAGGACTGCCAGAACCAGTCCAGCTCCAGGCCCGCCTCGCGCTCGAAGGTGTTGAAGAGGTCCCAGGGGGTCGGATACCGATACGCCCAGTCGCCGATGAAGCTGCGGTAGGCCCGAAGAAAGGTCTCCTCGCCCAGGAGGCCGCGAAGGGTGACCAGCAGGCTGCTGGGCTTCGCGTAGGACGCCACACCGTATCCGCCGGCCTCATAGTAGTCGCCGTGCCGCATGAGGGGCTCCTCGGCTTCGGCACGGGCGGCCGCCAGGTAGTTCTCGCGCTCGAGCGCGTGCGCGTCCGTCCCGGGCCAGTACTCGTAGCGGCTCTGGTTCTCCAGGAAGGTGGTGGTGCCCTCGTCCATCCACGCGTACCGCTTCTCGTTCGTCCCCACCACCATGGGGATCCACATGTGCGCCAGCTCGTGGGAGGTGACGTTGTAGAGGTCCTGGGGGGACCGGCCACGGTACGGCCCGATGAGCGTGAGCATGGGGAACTCCATTCCCCCGCCGATGATGTCCGCGCCCTCCACCGACGTCATGTGGGGCCAGGGATAGGGAAATCCCGTGTAGCGGGAATGGTACTCGATGGCGTGCTTCCCGTAGCGGGCCTGGTCGCGCCAGAGGGGCGCACGCCCGGGCCGCCAGAACGAGTGGATCGCGACGCGGTCCGCTTCTCCGTCGCCGTCCCGGTCCGCCACGCGCGCGCTGGTGGCGTCCCATCGCTGGACGTTGGAGGTGGTCCAGGTGAAGTCCCGCACACGGGTGGCACGGAATCGGTACGTGAGCGCGCCCCCCTCCCCCGCCGCGGTCACCGCACCGGCGGCCAGGTCCCCCAATGTCGCCACGGTGACCAAGGTGTCCGCGACGGCCGCCGCGGCCAGACGCTCCAGCGTCGTGGCGGTGAAGACCTCCTGTGGATTGAGGAGCTCTCCCGTGGCCATGACCGTCCACCCCGCCGGCACCGTGAGGGAGGCGTCGTAGTCCCCGAACTCATGGTAGAATTCGGCACCCCCCAGGTAGGGCTCGGCGTCCCAGCCCCGGAGGTCGTCGTAGACCGCCATGCGGGGGAACCAGTACGCCACGAAGAACATCTCCCCGTCCGAGTGGCCCATGCGCCCCGCCCCGTTCCTCGGGAGGATGTTGGTCCACTCCACCTCCACCTCCACCACCGCGCCCGGAGAGACGGGGCGGTCGAGGGGAATGGTCATGAGGGTCCCGTCCACCTGGTACCCCACCCGCTCGTCACCCTGGCCGGACAGCGGAGCCACCGCGGTGCCGTCCACCCGTACCGCCTGCAGCTGCATTCCGCCGGTCACTTCCTGCGGCTCGTTCCGGACGACCCCGCCGGCGTGGAGGTTCTGATGGAGATGAAGGACCAGGCGGTCCAGCGTCGCCGGGCTCTGGTTCTCGTAGCGGATCAGGACCGATCCCGAGATGCGGGCCTGCGCGGGGTCCAGTGAGGCCTGCAGCCGATACTGGGACGGGTTCTGCCAGTACTCCCGACCCGGCCGGCCGTCCACGCCCCGGGTACCGGCCTCCACCGCCGCGCGAAACTCGGGCGGAGGAATCACGGGACCGGGTACGGGTCGCGCCGTCTGACCCACGGCAGAAAGGGGCACCAACGATGCCATGGCCACGGCCCCCGCGATTCGCAGAGCCCGCCGCGTCCCGCGACACGCCCTACGGTGTTCCCGCTTCATCGCCTGTCTCTCCAATCCGGGTTCTTCTGGATGTATCGCACCATGCCCAAGTAGTCGTTGGCGGCGGAGAACGCCTCGAAATAGCGCGCCACCTCGTCTCCGGAGCGGTACCGGCCGAGCCGTTCCACCGTCTCGCGCTGGAAGGCGCCGGCGTCCTCCTCCGCCCGTCCCCGGGCCAGCGCTCCCTCCACCCTACGGGCCATCTCCAGGAGGCCGCTCCGCAGCTCCTCGATCCGACCGCGCACCCCGCCGTGGAGCCCGAAGTGCGTCGGCCCCACCCCTTCCGGAGCTACCGCCTCGTACTCCTGAAGGGTCCGCAGCCACGCCACCAGGTCCAGGGTGGGAGGAGGTGTGGCAGGATGCACCGGAGCGTCCTCGGAGAGGATGATCCCCATGCTGTCTCCGGCCAGGAGGATCCCCGACCCCTCGTGGAGATAGGCCATGTGCTGCTCGATGTGGCCCGGCGAATGGAGGGCCCGGAGCCACCGGAACGGGCCGGGATCCCCGGGCCGAAGACCGCGGATGGCGTGGGCCGGAACCGGGAGCGGCTCTCCCCAGAGCCGGTCATGCGCGTCTCCGAAGGTCCGTCGCGTCGAGTTCACGAGCCGCTCGGGATCCACCAGGTGGCGCGCGGCGTCCTCGTGCACGTGCACCGAGATCCCCGGGTGCTCCGCCACCCAGTCGCCGGTGGACCCGGCGTGATCCAGGTGGATGTGCGTCAGGCAGATGTGTCGGATGTCCCTGGGGTCGAGCCCCTGCTCCCGGAGCGCCTCCACCACCCGGGGACGCACCGTGGACGGTCCGGGATCCACCAGCACCGGCTCCGGTCCCGGGACGAGATAGACGGCGATGGCGCCTTCCACCCCGTCGTGGACGCTGTCGATACAGACCACGTCGCTCACGAGTGGAGCCCCCTCCGGCCCGGGCGACGCGGAACCGGAGCCGAGGCCGGACGCTCGGCACGAGAACGGGGACCCCCCACCTGGGAGGTCCCCGTCCGGCACTCGCGGGATGGGAGTGGCGGGATCAGCCCCGATCCTCCGTCGGCACGAAGTCGCGGGCCTCGGCGCCCACGAACACCTGCCGGGGACGGGCGATCCGCTGCTCCTTGTCCTCGAGCATCTCCTCCCACTGGGCGAGCCACCCCACGGTGCGCGGAATGGCGAACAGGACCGGGAACATCTCCACCGGGAAGCCCAGGGCCTGGTAGATGAGCCCCGAGTAGAAGTCCACGTTGGGATAGAGGTTCCGGGAGACGAAGAAGTCCTCGTTGAGCGCGATCTTCTCCAGCTCCAGCGCGATATCCAGGAGCGGATTCCGCCCCGTGACCTCGAAGACTTCGTCGGCGGTCCGCTTGATGATGCTCGCCCGGGGGTCGTACGCCTTGTAGACGCGGTGTCCGAAGCCCATGAGGCGCTCCTCGCGGTTCTTCACCCCGTCGATGAAGGCCGGGACGTTCTTCACGTCTCCGATGCGATGGAGCATTCGCAGCACGGCTTCATTGGCGCCGCCGTGGAGCGGTCCGTAGAGCGCGGCCATGGCGCCCGCCAGCGAGCAGTAGGGATCCGCCTCGGCGGACCCGATGACCCGCATGGTGGTGGCGGAGCAGTTCTGCTCGTGATCCGCGTGGAGGATGAAGAGCACGTCCAGCGCACGCTCCAGGACCGGATTCGGCTTGTACTCCTTGACGCCGATCCGGAAGAGCATGTTCAGGAAGTTGGCCGTGTAGGAGAGCTCGTTCTCCGGGTAGACCTTGGGGAGTCCCCGGTGGTGCCGGTAGGCGAACGCCGCCAGGGTCGGCATCTTAGCCACCAGGCGGACCATCTGGATCCAGCGGGTCGCCGGATCGCGGACGTCCTTCGCCTCGGGATAGAAGGTGGAGAGCGCCCCCACCCCGGAGATCATCATCCCCATGGCGTGGGCGTCGTACCGGAAGGATTCGAAGAGGTGGACGACGTTCTCGTGGATGTACGTGTGATACGTCACATGATGAACGAACTCGTCCAACTCGTCCTGCGTGGGCAACTCACCCTTGAGGATCAGGTAGGCCACCTCCAGGAAGCTCGAGCGCTCGGCGAGCTGCTCGATGGGGTATCCGCGATACCGAAGGATTCCCTTCCCGCCGTCGATGTAGGTGATGGTGCTCCGAGTGGAGGCCGTGTTGGTGTAGGCCGGATCGTAGGCCATCATCCCGAAGTCGTCGTCCTGGACCTTGATCTGCCGCAGGTCCATGGCTCGGATGGTATCCCCCTCCAGGATGTCCACCTCGTAGTCCTTACCGGTCCGGTTGTCCCTGATGGTCAGGGTGTTGGGCCCGTTCTCCGCCATTTCCCCTCCTAAAGATGGACGCCGCTCCTCGGCGATCACGGTCTCGTTCGCGTCGGTCTACTCGACCCCGATAGTATAGAGAACACAAGGCTTTCCCCCAAGGCGGGAGAACCCCCTGAACGGTCCCCCGTGGCCTCCGCGGTGGGAGTGGCTAGAGGCCGGCGGCTCCAGGGCTTGCCGCATCCGTTTCGGACTCCCAATTCCGTGGGCCCGGCCCGCTGCCCATCCACTCCTCATTGCACCCCATGAAACGACTTCGACGGTTTCTCCTGGAAGGCATCGCGCTCGTGGTCCCCGTGAGCGCCACCATGTGGGCCCTCTGGTGGCTCTTCACGAGGCTGGACCGCATCCTGGGAGGGTACTTCGAGTCACTCCTGGGGCGCTCCTTCCCCGGGTTGGGGTTGGTGGCCCTCCTTCTCCTGCTCCTGGTCACCGGCTTCCTGACGGAGCGGGCCCTGGGCCGGCGCATGACCCTGATCTGGGAGTGGATCGTGGACCACGTCCCCGTGGCCCGTCCGGTCTATCGCGGGAGCCGGCGCATCGTGGAGTCGCTGGTGGGGCAGGACGCAGAGGCCTTCAAGAAGGCGGTGCTCTGCGAGTACCCCACGCCCGGTACGTGGGCCGTGGCCTTCCTCACGGGCCCGGCTCCGGCGGACGCCCACGATCTGGTAGGCTCGGACGCGGTGACCGTGTTCCTTCCCACGGCGCCGAATCCCATGTCGGGCTTC
Organism: Gemmatimonadota bacterium; assembly: GCA_039586075.1. Lineage (GTDB taxonomy): Bacteria > Gemmatimonadota > Gemmatimonadetes > Longimicrobiales > Gaopeijiaceae > Gaopeijia. The sequence goes on from JBDHLC010000006.1 coordinate 26,516, forward strand.
TTACTGGTAGTGCCGAAGGACAAGGTGTACGAGCTCCCCGTTCCACCCGAGGAGGCCTTCACCTTCGTCCTCTCCATGGGGGCGGTGCCCCTGGGCGAAGTGGTTCCCGACGCCGGACTCATCTCGGCGAGCCGAGAGCCGCCGGCGAGACGAACGGACGCTGGGCCTCACGACGGAGGTGCACCGTGACTCCCCGGGGGCTCGGCCACGGGTCTGGACTCGTGCGTTGCGCCGGTCTGAGGCGCGGCTGCCGTGGGGGGACCGGTAGCCCGGACGGATCCCGGGCAGGGGGCCGTCGCCCTCGCCGGGGCAGGATCGGAATGGCGGTGGCTCTGATCCTCGCGGCGGGGGCGGACCCGGCGCGACTTCCCGCCCAGTCCTCCGAGACGGTGCCACAGATCCGCTTGGAAGCTCGGGAACGCTATCGGAGTGACCGCTTCGGGATGTTCATCCATTGGGGCGTCTACAGCCAGCTGGGCTCCGGCGAGTGGATCATGGAGACCCGCCCCATGAACCTGCCCGAGTATGAGTGGCTGGCCTCGGACTTCGATCCCGTGAACTTCGATGCCCGGGCCTGGGTGGACGTCGCCAAGCGCGCCGGCATGAAGTACATCACCATCACAGCACGGCACCACGACGGCTTCTCCATGTTCGACACGGAAGCCACGGACTACGACATCGTGGACTGGGCCCGGTACGGGAGAGACCCGCTGGCGGAGCTGGCCGAGGCCTGCCGCATCGCGGGGTTGCAGCTCTTCTTCTACTACTCCCAGCTGGACTGGCGCCATCCCGACTACTATCCGCGGGGAAGAACCGGGCACACCTCGGGCCGCCCGGACTCTGGGGAGTGGAGCGCCTACCTGGACTTCATGGACGCGCAGCTCACCGAGCTGCTGACCCGCTACGGGCCTCTCGGCGGCATCTGGTTCGACGGTATGTGGGACAAGCCAGACGCCGACTGGCGGCTCGACCGGACGTATCGCCTGATCCACGACCTCCAGCCCCAGGCCCTGATCATCCCGAACCACCACCAGGACCCCCTCCCGGGGGAGGATGGGCAGACCTTCGAGCAGGACCTGCCCGGACAGAACTCCGCCGGGTGGAACACGGCGGAGATCAGCGATCTCCCGCTGGAAACCTCCCTCACCATGAACGGCTCCTGGGGATTCAACATCACCGACCGCCGATGGAAGTCGGTCCCGGAGCTGATCCGGTACCTGGTGCGCGCTGCCGGGGCCGATGCCAACCTGCTCCTGAACGTGGGGCCGCGCCCCGACGGGACCCTCCAGCCCGAGGCCGTGGAGCGCCTCGAGGGCATGGGTGAGTGGCTGGCCGTGCACGGCGAGTCCATCTACGGAACCCGGGGTGGGCCCATCGCGCCCCGCTCATGGGGGGTCACCACGCAACGGGGGAATCGGGTCTACGTCCACGTCCTGGACTGGCCCGATGGAATCCTGAGCCTCCCGTCTCTGGAGCGCTGCATCACCACGGCGCACACGCTCGCCACGGGCGACGTACTGGGATTCGAGCAGGACGACCACGGGGTCACGCTCATCCTGCCGGAAACCGGAGGCGACGTTGTGGACCGGGTCATTGTCCTGGAAACGAGCGAGGGGGCCTGCTCCCCTGAGCGGTAGGGTGCCACAAGCCCAGCCACGGGTGCCGCAAGCGAGGGCACGGGAGCCGCGGCTGGAACAGGCGGAGGCTGGCCCCGTGGTGGGTCCCCCCGCGAACCGCCCCGCCCAACGGGAAGGCCGGCCCCCGGTGGAGGCCAGCCTTCGCGCCAAGCTGCGTCAGTCCATTCCAGTGCCGAGGGAGGGACTCGAACCCTCAAGGGATCACTCCCGGGCGATTTTGAGTCGCCTGCGTCTGCCAATTCCGCCACCCCGGCGCGGGCTTGAATTCTAAGCCTTCCGCCGCGCCCTTCCAATCGCCCCTTGCTGGACTCGGGATTCCAACCGAGCCTGGCCCGGCTCGCGAGACCTCGACGGATCCCCTCCCGGAACCCGTCCCCCCCCGGAACGGTACGTCCCCCAACCCTCTCCCCACCCGAGCCATGCAGTCGACTCCACCGTCCTCCCTGATCGCCACTGCGGCCTTCGCGCTCCTCCTGGGAGCCTGTGCGCCGTCGGGCGTCCCGGCGCCCTCGACGGACGTACCGCCATCGCCGGCTCCAACAGGCCGGACGGTGCAACCGGGAGCCCCGGGCGAGCCCACCCGGCTGATCTCCGGCACCATCCCGGACGAGATGGGGGGCGCGGCTTGGACCGCCGCCGACGCCGCCTTCATGCGCGGAATGATCCCCCACCACGCCCAGGCGCTCCGGATGACGGCGCTGGTGCCGGATCGGGCGGCGAGCCGCGCCGTGCGGCAGATGGCGCTGCGCATGGAGATCTCCCAGCGGGACGAGATCGCCCTCATGGAGCGGTGGCTTCGGGACCGGGGAGAGGATGTCCCGGCCTGGGCCCACATCCAGCACGGGGATCACGCCGCCATGGCCGACATGCCGATGATGCCCGGCATGCTCACCCGCCAGCAGATGTCCCGCCTCGAGGCGGCGGAGGGCGCGGAGTTCGACCGCCTCTTCCTGGAGTACATGATCCAGCACCACGAAGGCGCCATCGTCATGGTGGACACGCTCTTCTCCACCGAAGGTGCGGGACAGGAATCCGAGATGTTCCAGTTCGCGTCCCATGTGGACGCCGATCAGCGGGCGGAGATCGCGCGCATGCGCGGGCTTCTCACGTCCTACCGTTAACCACGCAACCGAGACCCCCATGTCCCGACCGACCCTCCCCCTGGCCCTGGCGGGCCTGCTGTTCCTGTTGCCCACGACGGGAACCGCCCAGGACGCCGGCGCCGCCACGCAGGCCGGGTCCAGCAGTGGAGCCGACCTGCCCCCCCCGCGCCTCGACTGGAATCCCAACGACCCCCGCATCGGCCTCGCCGCCGGATGGCACGACGCGGAGTCCGCCATCTCCGGACTGGAGCACCTGGCCAGCCTCCAGCGGGCGGAAGGGTTCTTCAACCCGGAGACGCCGGGCGACGGCCGGTTCAGCAACACCGACCTGGCCTTCCAGGGCGCCTTCATGTTCCAGGGCAACTACAACGGCTTCCAGGTCTACGACATCTCGGAGCCCACTGGCCCGGAGCTGCGGGTGTCGGTGGTGTGCCCGGGCGGGCAGGGAGACATCTCCGTCTACGGGGATCTCCTGGTGATGTCCGCCCAGGAGACCCGAGGTCGCCTGGACTGCGGCGTCGGGGGTGTGGAGGAGGCGGTGAGCGATGAGCGCCTCCGGGGGATCCGGATCTTCGACATCTCCGACCTGGACAGCCCCCGGCAAGTGGCCGCCGTCCAGTCGTGCCGGGGCTCGCACACCCACACCCTGGTGGAGGACCCCAGCGATCCCGACCACCTCTACGTATACATCCAGGGCACCAACTCGCCTCGCCCGGGTGAGGAGCTTCCCGGCTGCTCCGGGGCGGAGCCGGACGAGGACCCCAACACCTCCCTCTTCCGCATCGAGGTGGTCCGGGTGCCCCTGGCCAACCCGGCGGCGGCAGAGATCGTGAACATGCCCCGGATCTTCGCGGACCCGGAGAGCGGGCGCATCGATGCCCTCCACGCGGGAGGCGCCGCGTTCGAGGGGGCTCAGCAGACCCGCCGGACCAACCAGTGCCACGACATCACCGCCTACCCCACCCTGGGCATCGCGGCGGGCGCGTGCTCCGGGAACGGAATCCTCCTGGACATCCGAGATCCGTCGAACCCGGTCCGGATCGAGGAGGTCTTCGACCCGAACTTCGCCTACTGGCACTCCGCCACCTTCAACAACGACGGCTCGACGGTGGTGTTCACCGATGAATGGGGAGGTGGCTCGGCTCCGCGCTGCCGCGGCACCGACCCGGCCACCTGGGGTGCCAACGCCATCTTCCGTCGCACCGACGGGGAGCTGACGCTGGCGGGTTACTACAAGCTCCCCGTGGTCCAGACCGAGACGGAGAACTGTGTGGCCCACAACGGCTCGCTGATCCCGGTCCCGGGGCGGGACATCAAGGTCCAGGCCTGGTACCAGGGCGGCCTGTCCGTCATGGACTTCACCGATCCCGAGAACCCGTTCGAGATCGCCTACTTCGACCGGGGCCCGCTGAGCGACACGGAGCTGTACACCGGGGGATTCTGGTCCACCTACTGGTACAACGGCCACATCTACGGCGCCGAGATCTCCCGGGGAATCGACGTCCTCCGGCTCACCCCCAGCGAGCACCTCTCCGCGGCGGAGATCGCCGCGGCCGAGCTGGTTCGGGTCGACCAGTTCAACGCTCAGATGCAGCCCCGGTTCGAGTGGCCGGCCGCTCCTCCGGTGGCGCGGGCCTACCTGGATCAGATGGTCCGGCACCACCGAATCCTGGATGCACGGGCGGAGGCGGTGGACGCTCTCCTGGACCGGGCCGAGTCCGGATCCGCCGACGACGCCGAGCTTCGGAGGATGGCGGCGACGCTGGACTCGGATGCCGCCGCGGTGCAGGCCGGAACGCTGGGCGGCGACGCCCCACGTCTCTCGGCGCTGGCGGGGGTGCTTCGGGCCATGGCGGACCTGTGACCTAGGACCGACGACCCGAAAGAACCCCGGGCTCACCCGGGGAGGCCACGCCCCCGGCGGCTCCTGCCCGCCGGGGGCGTGGCGCATCAACGGTCCCCCCGGAGCGGCGGGGGGCGGTCGCTCTGTCCGGGCGTTAACATTTCGCGGTGCCCGGCCGTACGACTCCCTGGACGGACCGGGCCACGGCCAGGGCCCGGGAATCCCATCTGCAGCCTGGGAGGGACCACGGTGGACGAACAGGAGCTCCGACGGCTCGCGGTGGCGGCCCAACGGGGGGACGAGTCCGCCTTCGAAGCGTTGGTCCGCGGCCTCACCCGGACGCTGGTGGCCCTGGCGTACCGGTACACCGGGGACTGGGAGTCGGCCCGGGACCTGACGCAGGAGACGTGGGTCCGGGTCTACCACGCCCTGGAGCGCTGGGATCCGGACCGCCCCTTCGCCGCGTGGCTCTACACCGTCCACCGGAACGGATGTCGGGACCACCTCCGCAGCCCATGGCTCCGGCGGCGGTCCGGCAACGCCGAGCTGGACCTCGAGGCCGTTGCGGCTCCCGAATCGGCCGATCCCTCCGCCGCCTTGGAGACCCGGGAGTTCCGTGAGCGGATCCTCGGGGCCGCCGCCTCGCTGAGCCCGTCCCAGCGGGAGGTCTTCCTGCGGGTGGACCTGGAGGAGGGCGATCAGCGGATGGTGGCGGAGGCGTTGGGGATCCGGTACGGGACCCTCCGCGTGACCCTCCACGCCGCCCGTCGGCGCCTGGCCGAGCTGCTCGAAACCAAACGGAGGACGACATGAAGGACTCGGTGGATTGCCAGGTCTTCTCGGACCAGCTGGAGCGGCTGCTGGAGGGAACGCTGCCGGACCAGGCCCGGCGACTGCTTCAGGATCACGCCGACCATTGCTCCTCGTGCGCCACGCAGCTCCGGGTGAAGGGCCACCTGTCGCATCCCTCCCTGGCGGAGCTGGAGACCCAGGTCCCGGACCCGGTGGTGGAGACCATGTACCGGCGGGTGCGGGCGGCGCTGGACGAGCCAGCGGCAAGGGCCGGAGCGGACACGGCTCGGTGGAGCCCGGCCGACGCCGTGCCGGATCCCCCACGCTCAACCGCCAGGCGGTGGGTCCCGCTGCTCGCCGCCGCCTCGGTGGCGCTTCTTCTCTCCACCGGGGTCCTGGGGATCCAGCTCCGCCGCGCGCAGCTTCGGGAAGCCCGCCTGGCGGTCCAGCTGGACGTCCAGAGGGCACGGGTGGCCGGGTTGCTCACTGCCGGCGGCCGCGCCACCGGGGCGACGGGCGGCGCCTCCTGGCTCCGGTTCGTCCCTCCCCAGGAGACCATCACCATAGCGGAGCTCATGGAGTTGCTGGACCGCGTCCCCGCGGACCGCGTGATCCTGTCGGAGGCCCGGGTCGGGCTTCTCCGGAGCCGCCCCACCACCCGTACCGGGCGGATCATGGACGGCCTTCTTCAGGAGATCCCCTCCGACGACGGAATCCGGGCCGGGGACCTGCTGCGTGCCATGGACCGGGCGCGGATCCGGCGGGACCTGACGGTCCGCACGGCCGACCTGGTAGACCTGTTGAGCTGAAGGGAGACGAACGATGACGACCCGTGAACGGACGACCGCGACCCCCCTCTTCGCCCTTGTGGCGGCCTGCTGTGGCCTCGTGGCCTGTGCCGACTACACCGTCGAGACCACCGTAAACGCGGACGGGAGCGGCCTACGCGAGGTGTGGGTGAAAGCCACCGACGCTCCCGACTCCCCGGCGGAACGCGAAGAGTTCGTGGCCCTCACCCACCTCTCCCAGCGGGAGGGATGGACCCACGGATTCTCGGTGGAGAGTGACGGCGACACCGTCTTCACCTTCCACAAGTCGACGCCGGTGCCGGACCTGGCCTCCTGGTCCGACATCTCCGGAACCCTGACGATTGACGGAACCACCCCGGCGTACGCCCAGGAGCGGGTCGGGTACGTGCGATTGGGGGATGTCCGCTTTCGCAATTCCGTGCGGGTGGCCCGCGGAAGGACCAGCGACGGTACCACCACGCTCCGGTACCAGGAAACCTTCACCTGGGAGCAGGCCCTGGACGTCCTGGGAGAGGTCATGGTGAGGTCCCTGGACGCCCAGCTGGTGCGACGTTTTCCCCGGCTGGCCCCCGAGGAGCGGGGACAGATTGCCGGCGCGTTCCGGACCCGCTTCTGGATGATGGTGGATGCCGGGATCCTGGACGAAGGCGCCGACGAGGAGGCCCTCACGGCGGAGATGGCCCGGGCCACCGCCGAGCAGGCCGCTCGAGTCCTGCGGCCGCGCTATCCCGAGACCTCGGAGAGCGACCTGGAAGCCCTGGTCCTGGACGTGGTGGAAGGGGACGAGATATCCGATGAGGTGGACAAGAAGCTCCCGGGTGTGGACCTGGGCTTCAACACCAGCATCGTCTTCCGCCTTCGCCTTCCGGGAGAGGTCACCTCCTCCAACGCCCACCGGGACGACGACGGCGTGCTCGTGTGGGAGTTCGGGCCCGACGACACCCTCCTGGCGCCGGTGGAGATTCGAGCGGAGTCGGTGGTGGGACGCTGAGGCCTCGGGCGGAGTCCGCGGCTCGGGCGCCCTGGTGGGACCTCGTGGCCCCTGGCGCGGCGGAGCCCCGGGGCTCGGATCGCCGAAGGCGTCCCACCTGTAAATCCCGGCGCGGTCCTTCTATCCTATGACGCTGTGCCGGGACCGGCCCAGGCCCCGGCGAACCGCGTCAACACTGCCCATCCGAGGACACCTGTGGCTGACTCCGTCATCGATCCCTTCGGCGCCCTGAAGACGGTGGACCTCCCTGAGGGTCCCACCTCCTATTACGACCCGTCCGTCCTGGAGGAGGCCGGGCTCGTGAAGCTCTCGGCCCTGCCCTTCTCCATCCGGATCCTCCTGGAGAACGCCCTGCGGCACGCCGGCAAGGGGTACGTCTCGGAGGACCAGGTGCGCGCCGTGGCGGCGTGGAGCCCGCAGAACGCCGGAGCCGACATTCCCTTCATGCCTTCTCGGGTCGTCCTTCAGGACTTCACCGGGGTCCCGGCGGTGGTGGATCTGGCCGCCATGCGGAACGGCATCGAGGCGTTGGGCGGCGATCCCCAGCGGATCAACCCCGTCGTCCCGGCGGACCTGGTCATCGACCACTCGGTGCAGGTGGACTTCTTCGGGAACCACGAGGCGTACCGCCGGAACGTGGAGCTGGAGTACAAGCGGAATCGCGAACGCTACACCCTGCTGCGGTGGGCGCAGCAGGCGTTCGAGAACTTCCGCGTGGTGCCTCCGGGAACGGGGATCGTGCACCAGGTGAACCTGGAGTACCTCGCCTCGGTGATGCACCGGCGCCAGGAGAACGGCTCCTGGGTCACCTATCCGGACACCCTGGTGGGGACCGACTCCCACACCACCATGATCAATGGTCTCGGGGTCGTGGGCTGGGGCGTCGGCGGAATCGAGGCGGAAGCCGTCCTCCTGGGGCAGCCCTACTACATGCTTCTCCCCGAGGTCGTCGGGATGAAGATGGTGGGAACCCTTCCGGAAGGTGCCACCGCCACGGACCTGGTCCTGCGGGTCACCGAGATGCTCCGGGCGCACGGGGTGGTGGGACGGTTCGTGGAGTTCTACGGCCCCGGTCTCTCCAACCTCTCGCTTCCGGACAAGGCGACCCTGGCCAACATGGCCCCGGAGTACGGGGCGACCATCGGGTTCTTCCCCGTGGACGACGAGGCTCTCCGGTACCTCGCCGGCACCGGGCGGCCCGCGGAGCTCGTGGAGCGCGTCCGGACGGTCTCGCAGGCCATGGGTCTCTTCCGGACCGACGACACGCCGGACCCGGAGTTCACCTCCTCCCTGGAGCTGGACCTGTCCACTGTGGAGCCGTCGCTGGCCGGACCCAAGCGGCCCCAAGACCGCATCGACATGGCTCGCATCCGCGAGGCCTTCGTCGAGCACCTCCCCACCCTGGTCCCGGCCGGCTTCTCCCTTCCGGAAGCGTCGGAACCCACCGGTGAGCCCCGTCTGTCCGAATCCTGGGCGGGCGAGGGCGGAGACGTCCCGGCCGGCGCCACCGCCGTCCGGAGCGCACACCGCACGGGAGACCGGAACCGCTACCACTCCCTTTCCCACCAGGGGCAGGAGATGGAGATCGGCGACGGCTCCATCGTCATCGCCGCCATCACCAGCTGCACCAACACCTCGAATCCGTCCGTCATGATCGGTGCCGGGCTCGTGGCTAAGAAGGCGGTGGAAGCCGGCCTGGACGTCAAGCCGTGGGTGAAGACCTCCATGGCGCCGGGCTCGAAGGTCGTGACCGACTATCTGGAGAACTCGGGTCTCCTTCCGTCCCTGGAGAAGCTGGGCTTCGACGTGGTGGGGTACGGGTGCACCACCTGCATCGGAAACTCCGGACCGCTTCCCGAGCCCATCGAGAACCTGGTGCGCGACGAAGGGCTCGTGGTGGCCTCGATCCTCTCCGGGAACCGGAACTTCGAGGCCCGGATCCACCCGCTGGTGCGGGCCAACTACCTGGCCTCACCCATGCTGGTGGTGGCCTTCGCCCTGACCGGGCGCATCGACATCGACCTCTTCAACGAGCCCCTGGGGCACGGCAAGGACGGAAAGCCGGTCTTCCTGTCCGACATCTGGCCCACGCAGGCCGAGGTGAGGCGGACCGTCACCGAGTCGCTGAGGCCCGAGATGTACCGGGACCGCTACGGGGAGGTCTTCGACGGAGACGACCTCTGGCGGGAGCTGCCGGTGCCGGAGGAGAGCGCCCTGTACGACTGGGATACCGAATCCACCTACATCCAGAACCCACCTTTCTTCCAGGGGATGACCGCGGACGAGCCCGCCTTCCACGACATTCGCGGAGCACGGGTCCTGGCCCTCCTGGGTGACACGGTCACCACCGACCACATCTCCCCCGCGGGGGCCATCGCCAAGAACGGTCCGGCGGGAGGCTACCTGATCGAGCAGGGCGTCGGGCCGGTCCAGTTCAACACCTACGGGTCCCGGCGCGGAAACCACGAGGTCATGATGCGGGGCACCTTCGCCAACGTGCGGATCCGCAACCACCTGCTGGACGGGACCGAGGGGGGCTACACCCTCCACTTCCCCTCCGGCGAGGAGACCTCCATCTACGATGCCGCCATGCGCTACGTGGAGGAGGGCACCCCGCTGGTGATCCTGGCCGGCAAGGAGTACGGCACGGGATCCTCCCGGGACTGGGCGGCCAAGGGGACGGCCCTGCTGGGAGTCCAGGCGGTGATTGCCCAGAGCTACGAGCGGATCCACCGGAGCAACCTCGTGGGGATGGGGGTCCTTCCCCTGGAGTTCGCCGACGGCGCGTCCGTGGAGAGCCTCGGTCTCACGGGGCGGGAGACCTTCGACATCTCCGGGGTGGCGGACGGGCCGGAGCCCGGGGCCTCCCTGGAAGTGGTCGCCACCCGGGAGGACGGAACCGAGTTGCGCTTCGGGGCCCGGGTCCGCCTGGACTCCGACGTGGACGTGGCCTACTACCGCAACGGTGGGATCCTGCACACGGTGCTGCGGAAGATGGCCCGAGGCGAGATGTAGCCTCTCCCGGTGGTCCCCGGGGTCCGATCCCGTACCGACGCCCCCGCCCCGAATCCATCCGGGCGGGGGCGTTCGGTATTCCACGGCGGGTGGCGCCGGCGAGGGGTACGTATGGGTACGTACTTGTCCCCTCATCGACGCGCAGCCTACCCTCAAAGGCACATACTCCCCCCGGCCAGGAGGCTCGCATGTTCACGGCCCGTCAAACCGCCTTCCTCGCGCTTTGCCTGGCCCTCCCCGTCGTGGTCCGGCCCGTCGATGCCGAGCCCCGTCCAGATCCGGCGGCACTGCGGGACATGGATCCCTGGAGCTTCTTCACCGCCCTTCGCGACGCCGAGCCCCACACGACGGCCGCTGTGGACCGGTTCACCCTGCGCGAGGATGCGGCCTCCTTCCAGCTGTCCTCCGGCGCGCTGACGCTCGTGGCGGTGGGCGAGGCGGTGGTGGGCGCCGTCTTCGAAGGCGAGGGACTCTTCACGCTGGAGGCCCCCAGCCCCGTGGAGCGCTGGCAGCTCCAGCGCGTCTACGACTCGCCTTCCGCCGACCTCCGCATCGAGGGCGCCTTCTTCCTCCTGGGTCCGGAGGTTCTCTCCGAGCTTCGTAGCGCCCTCGACTTCGGCCCCCCCGAGCCGGGCCCGGACTTCGGCGACCTGCGGGACGACGGAGTGAAGTTCCTCCGCCACGAGGACTCCGGTACCGTGGACTCCGAGGCGGCCCGGGCGCTCCTGAACGCCGAGGATCCGGCGTTCTTCCACGCACACCTGGAGGTGGATGGCGAGGCCCCGCACTACTTCCGACACACCGCCCTGGCGGGGGAGGAGGTGGTGCTCGGGAGGGAAGCAGACGGCCGGGGGGACTACTACGAGGTGGTGAGCACCTTCCACCGGGCCGCGGACTACCCCGTCCCCGATCCCCGGGCGGGTCCCCGGCACCCCACCGAGATCCTCCAGTACGAGATCGAGAGCTGGATCAGCCGAGGCCTGGACTTCCGGGCCAGGGCCCGGGCCTTCGTGAGTTCATCGCAGTCCGGGGGCGAGTGGGTGCCCTTCTACCTCTCACCCGAGCTGGTCCTGGATTCACTGAAATGGGGTGACGGTGCGGCGGTGGATTTCCGCCGGGAGGATGAGAGCGCTCAGTTCTGGGTCCGCCTTCCCTCCAATCCCGCTTTCCTTGAGATGACGGCTTGGTACCGGGGGAGGACCGTGCGGTACCGTGACCTCTGGTATTGGATGGATGAACCCACGGGCTGGTACCCCAGGACGGGACGGACCGACGCCACGTTCGACATGACCTTCCATACCGATCCATCCCACCAGTTCCTCGGGTCGGGGACGCGGACGGAGCACGCGGTTGGGGAAGACGTCGTGACGTCCCGATGGGTCGTGGATCAGCCCGAGTCGCAGGTATCGTTCAGCCTGGGGCAGTTCAAGGAGCACACCTTGGAGTCTCCCGGGATCCCGCCGCTGCGCGTTCACATGAACGACGAGTTCCACGGACGCCTCTCCGACGCCTACATCGGTCTCCAGGAACGGGGCGTTGTCGAGGCGGTGGCCGCTGACCTGGCCTCCGCCCTCTCCTTCTTCCAGGACGTATACGGGCCTCTCGACGTGGACGAGTTCAACGCAGCGGAGATCCCCGGCGGCCATGGCCAGGCCTTTCCGGGGCTCATCCACCTTTCATACGCCACCTTCATCACCACCGGTGCGGACGACAAGAAGGGGCAGAACGAGTCTTTCCGCGCTCACGAAGTGGCGCACCAATGGTGGGGATTCTCGGTGGAGCCCAGGAGCCACCGGGACCGATGGTTGTCCGAGGGCCTCGCCGAGTTCTCGGGCCTCTGGTACATGCAGGTGGCCCGGTTCAACCCGGAGACCTACCTGGAGGCCCTTGAGGAGTCTCGCGAGCGGATCCTGGATCGCCGCGGGCGGGCCGGACCGATCTCGTTGGGGAGTCGGGTGACGGTGGGAGGGCGGGATGAAGACTACGCCACCGTCGTCTACGACAAGGGCGCCTGGGTCGTCCACATGCTCCGGAATCTCCTCATGGACATGGATACGATGGACGAGACCGCGTTCCGGGATGTGATGCGGGAAGTGGCGGGGCGCTTCAAGAACCAGCGGATCAGCACCCCCGAGTTCCGGGCCCTCGTCGAAGCCAAGCTCGGGGGACTGGACCTGGGATGGTTCTTCGACCAGTGGGTCCACGGGTCAGACATTCCCACCTACCGATGGGCCTGGCGCGGCGAGGAGGTGGCGGACGGGTACAAGCTCACTCTCCGGGTCCGGCAGGAGGAGGTTCCGGAGGGATTCAAGATGGTGGTTCCGGTCACCGTGGACTTCGGAGTGGACGGCGCGGCCACCGTGAAGGTCATGGTGGCGGGCCCGGAGACGGTGGTGGATCTTCCGCTCCTGCCCCGGGAACCCGACGAGGTGATCTTCAACGACTTCGAGTCGGTCCTCGCGGAGGTTCGAAGGGAGGGTTGGTAGCGGCCTGAGGAAAGCCCGCGCCCTCGAACGCTACCCGGCCGCCACTCCCGACTCGGCGCCACCCTTCACCGGCTCGTCGTCGGGGGCGTCGGGTCCCGGCCCGGCGGGATCCAGCGCCTCGGGCACCCCCTGCATCACCTGGCAGGCATAGAAGGCGCGCTGAATCGCCCGGGAGAAGTCCTCCCTCGCCAGCGCCCGCTGCGCCCCGTTCAGCAGGTGAAGGGCCCGCTGCTGGTCACCCAGGCTCCAGTCATCCGACTCGATGAGCGTCCGCCCCCGGGCGATGAGCCGGCGGGCCACGGCCTCCGGGGTCACCGAACGGACCTCGTCGGAGGCCTCCAACGCCAGCTCCAACGAGAGCTCGCCGTCACCCGACGCCAGCGCTTCCTCCGCCCGCGTCATCAGGGCCAGCGCGTCCGCCACCGGTTGCCCCAGAGCGGGTGGCAGGCGTTCCGCCAGGTCCGGCGTTTCGCGCAACCATTCCAGCGTCTGCAGCGCGGTGCGGGTAGCGGATTCCCCCAGCAGGTCGTGCAGAATCGGCACGACCTCCTGCCGGGCCTGGGATCGGACCAATTCTCCGTCCTCGCGGTCCCAGGAGGCTTCCCAGTCCGCCACGGCCCGGTCCAGCACCTCGCTGGGAGGGAGGCGGTCGGCCAGCTCCGTCACGGCCGGAAGGTGCGCGGAGATCGCCAGGGACGGCACCGTTTCCACCGTGGTGATGGCGGCCAGCGGATCCGACGGGGAGTCGGAGCACCCGGCCGCGCAAAGGGCCACCAGCCCCGGGATCCAGAAGACCCGCACGGGCCAGCGGGTGCGGTGATTCACGCCTCCGGGTGTCCGTCCTTGCATACATCTATGGTAGCCTCGAGGGCGCACCCGCGCCAAGGACGATGGACCTGTTCGTCGAGGGCCCCGATCCGCCTCCTCGTCGCTTGACCCGCCACGCGCCGGCGGGGTAGCTTCCGCGGCGCCCCCGGCCCCCCCGGAGGCACCCGAATCCCCGATCCCGAGAGCAGAAGGAAGCCCATGTCCGAGAAGGTTCTGGTCCGCTACGAAGTCAAGGACAAGATCGCGGTCATCTCGCTGGACGACCCCCCGGTCAACACGTACACCCACGAGATGATGCGCCAGTTGGACGAAGCCATCGTCAACGCGCGGTTCGACAACGAGGTCGAGGTCATCGTCATCACCGGCTGGGGCGAGAAGTTCTTCTGCGCCGGGGCCAACATCCAGATGCTCGACCAGGCCGACCCGGTGTGGAAGTACTACTTCTGTCTCCATGCCAACGAGACCCTCTCGCGCCTGGAGCAGACCCCGAAGCTCACCATCGCGGCCATGAACGGGCACACGGTGGGGGGCGGCCTGGAGATCGCCATGGCGGCCGACATGCGTATCGCGCGCAAGGACGCCGGCAAGGTGGGTCTGCCGGAGATCAACCTGGGCGTGCTTCCCGGGACCGGTGGCACGGCCCGCCTGACTCGCCTCATCGGAAAGGCGAAGGCCATCGAGCTCATGGTTACCGGCGAGGTCTTCTCCTTCGAGAAGGGAGAGGAGTTGGGGATCGTCAACCAGATCTGGGAGGCGGACGACCGGGCCGACTTCCTTGAGAAGATCCTGGAGTACGCGCGCCAGTTCACCACCCCGAACTGCGCCACCATGGCGGCGGGCCACATCAAGCGCTCGGTGCAGTCCGGCGGAGAAATCCCCTTCGAGTACGCCCTGGCGCTGGAGCGGGAGCTCCAGGCGAAGCTCTTCGCTAGCACGGACGCGAAGGAAGGGCTCAACGCCTACGTCGAGAAGCGGAAGCCCCACTTCAAGGGCAGCTGACTCGACAACACCGATGCGGGGTCCGGGATTCGTCCCGGGCCCCGCGTTTTCTTTCCCGCTCCTTTCCTACCGGAACTCCATGAGCGACGCTATCCGCAACCGACTCTGGATCGACAATGCCTGGGAGGACGCCGCCTCCGGCGAGACCTTCCCCACCGTCAACCCGGCCACCGGCGAGGTGACCGCGCAGGTCTCCCGGGGCGCGGAGCCGGATGTGGACCGGGCGGTCCAGGCGGCTCGCCGAGCCATGGCGTCGCCGGCGTGGCGGGGGATGGATGCCCACAAACGGGGCGCCCTGCTCTGGAAGCTCGCGGACCTCATCGAGGCCAACGGCGACGAGATGGCCTCCCTGGAGACCCGGGACAACGGAAAGACCTGGTTCGAGTCCCGGAAGATCGACGTCCCGTCGACGGTGGGCGTCTTCCGGTACTTCGCGGGCATGGCGGACAAGATCTTCGGGGAGACCATCCCGGTCTCCGGTCCGTTCCTGAACTATACACTTCGGCAGCCCATCGGGGTGGTGGGGTGCATCACCCCCTGGAACTTCCCCCTGAACATCGCCTCGTGGAAGGTGGCCCCGGCGCTGGCGTGCGGGAATGCGGTGGTCCTCAAGCCCGCCGAGGAGACCCCGCTCACGTCGCTGTTCCTGGCGGAGCTCGCCGCTGAAGCGGGCTTCCCCGCCGGCGCCTTCAACGTGGTGCCCGGATTCGGGGAGGACGCCGGCGCGGCGCTGGTGCGGCACCCCGGGGTGGACGCCATCTCCTTCACGGGCTCCACCGAGGTGGGGAGGATCATCGCCCGGGAGGCGGCCACCTCACTGAAGAAGGTCTCACTGGAGTTAGGAGGGAAGTCGCCCAACATCGTCTTCGCCGACGCGGACCTGAATGCAGCGATCCGCGGCGCCACCACCGGGATCTTCTACGGCAAGGGCGAGGTCTGCGCCGCGGGCTCCCGCGTCTTCGTGGAGGAGAGCGTCTACAAGGAGTTCGTGGAGGCCCTGGCCGAGAACGCCCGGAAGCAGACGGTGGGGGACCCCATGGACCGCGGCACCCGCCTGGGAGCCATCGTGAGCGAGGCCCAGCTCGAGCGGGTCCTGGGGTACGTGGAGGCCGGGAAGTCCGAGGGCGCGCGACTGGTCACCGGAGGCGAGCGGGTCCGGGTGGACGGGCGCGGGAACTTCATCACGGCCGCCGTCTTCGCCGACGTGACCTCCGAGATGACCATCGCGCGAGAGGAGATCTTCGGACCCGTGGCGGCGGTGATCCCGTTCTCCGACGTGGATGACGCCGTCAACAAAGCGAACGACACCGCTTTCGGGCTCGCGTCCGGGGTGTGGACGCGGGACATCGGGAAGGCTCACCGGGTGGCCCGGGACCTCGAAGCAGGGATCGTCTGGGTGAACACCTACAACATGTACGACCCCGGATCCCCCTTCGGCGGCGTGAAGGACAGCGGCTACGGGCGGGACCTGGGCTACCGGACCGCGGTGGAGAAATACACCGAAACCAAGAGCATCTGGGTGGGGGTGGACCGATGAGCGCGCATACGGGGGAAGACGCTTCCCAACGCTCGGAGTTCGGGGACCGCGACGCGGTCATCGTGAACGCCGTCCGCACTCCCATCGGACGCCACGGAGGCGCCCTGGCGTCGGTGCGGCCGGACGATCTCGCGGCCCATGTGATCCAGGGCCTCCTGGAGCGCACCGGGATGGATCCGTCCTCCCTGGACGACGTGATCTTCGGGTGCATCAACCAGGCCGGCGAGGACAACCGGAACGTGGCCCGCATGGCCCTCCTGAGGGCCGGCGTGCCGGTCACCGTGCCCGGTCAGACCGTCAACCGGCTGTGTGGCTCGGGCCTCCAGGCGGTGAGCGCGGCGGTTCACGCCATCCGGTGTGACGAGGGGGACGCCTTCGTGGCCGGTGGGGTTGAGAGCATGAGCCGGTCCCCCTGGGTCATGCTCAAGCCGGAGACCGGATACCCCCGGGGGGTGCCGGAGACGGCGGACACGGTGCTGGGCTGGCGGTTCGTCAACCCGGCCTTCCCCGACCAGTGGACCATCGGGTTGGGCCAGACCGCCGAAGTGGTGGCCGAGGAGTTCGGCGTCGGCCGGGAGGAGCAGGACGCCTTCGCCGCGGAGAGCCAGCGCCGCGCGGCGGCGGCCATGGAGGCGGGCCGCTTCCGGGACGAGATCCTGCCCGTCACTATCCCGCAGAGGAAGCGCGATCCGGTGGTGGTGGACACCGACGAGCACCCCCGGCCGGGGACGGACGCAGCGGCCCTGGCGCGCCTCCGCCCTGTCTTCCGGCAGGATGGGTCCGTCACCGCGGGGAACTCCAGCGGGATCAACGACGGGGCCGCGGCCCTGGCGGTGGTGAGCGGCGCCTACGCCCGGTCCAACGGACTCACGCCCCTGGTGAAGGTGGTGGCGTCCGCCGTCGCCGGCGTAGATCCGCACCGCATGGGGATCGGGCCCATTCCAGCGACCCGGAAGGTCTTGGCGCGCGCGGGGTGGACGGTGGACGATCTGGACCTCGTGGAGTTGAACGAAGCCTTCGCCGCCCAGTCCATCCCCTGCATCCGGGAGCTCGGGCTGGATCCGGGACGGGTGAACGTCAACGGCGGGGCCATCGCGCTGGGACACCCGGTGGGGTGCTCGGGGGCCCGCATCCTCACCACCCTGGTTCACGAGATGCGCCGGCGGGGAGCCCGGCGAGGCCTGGCCACCATGTGCATCGGGGTGGGTCAGGGGATCGCCGTCCTCGTGGAGGCGGTCTGAGAGGTTCCTCGAGGATATCGGACCGATGACACCCATCAACTACGTCACCGTACTGGGAGCCGGCACCATGGGCGCCGGAATCGCCCAGGTCTGCGCCGCCGCCGGCTGCCGGACCACCCTCTTCGACGTGGACGACGACGCCCTGGAACGAGGCTTCGACCGGATCCGCCGGAACCTGGACAAGGGAGTCGAGCTGGGGAAGGTCTCCGCCCAGGAGCACCACGATACGCTGAACCAGCTCCAGGGGGGTCACGACCTCTCCAGCGCCGTGGAGCGGGCGGATCTGGTGGTTGAGGCCGCGCCGGAGTCGCTGGAGCTCAAGCAGAAGATCTTCCGCCACGTGGACACGGCTTCCCCGGCCGAGGCCATCCTGGCCACCAACACCTCCTCCCTCTCCATCGGAGCCATCGCGGGGGCGGTGCGGGACCCGGGACGCCTCGTGGGTATGCACTTCTTCAATCCCGTGCACCTCATGAAGCTCGTGGAGGTGGTGTGGAGCCCGGCAACCTCGGATCCGGTTCGAGAAGCCGCCGTGGCGTTCGTCCGGCGCCTGGGCAAGGAGCCCGTGGTGGTGAAGGATTCCCCCGGGTTCGCCTCCTCGCGCCTGGGCATCGTGCTGGGCATGGAGGCCATCCGGATGGTGGAGGAGGGGGTGGCGTCCGCCCAGGACATCGACAAGGCCATGGAGCTGGGGTACCGGCATCCCATGGGTCCCCTGAAGCTCACCGACCTGGTGGGGCTGGACGTGCGGCTCGGGATCGCCGAGTACCTGCACGAGACGCTGGAAAGCGAGGCCTTCCGGCCGCCGACGCTCCTGCGGCGAATGGTGGACGAGGGGAAGCTCGGGAAGAAGAGCGGGAAGGGATTCTACGACTGGAGCGACGGATGAGTGACGCCCCCGTGCGGGTCGAGGTCCGGGACGACGGGATCGCCGTCATCACGCTGGATCGGCAGGACAAGCTCAACGCCCTGAACGAGTCGGTGCGTCAACGGCTGATGGAGGCCGTGGATGCGCTGGCCGACGACGACCGGGTGAAGGTGGCGGTCCTTCACGGCGCGGGGGAGAAGGCCTTCGTCGCCGGCGCCGACATCGCGGAGTTCGCGGCCCGCAGCGCCAACGAGCAGCGTCAGGTGTACCTGCGGCGCCGGGTGTACGACGCGCTGGCGGCATTTCCCAAGCCCCTCATCGCCGCGGTGCACGGGTACTGCCTGGGCGGGGGCTCCGAGCTGGCGCTGGCGTGTGACGTCCGGGTCGCGGATCGTACGGCCCGGTTCTCCCAGGCCGAGATCCGCATCGGGCTCATTCCGGGCGCCGGTGGTACCCAGCGGCTGGCCCGGCTGGTGGGTCCGGGTCAGGCGCTACGGATCGCCCTCACCGGCGACATGATCGATGCCGAGGAAGCCTGGCGCATCGGGCTCGTGGAGTTCCTGGTGGACGAGGGCCAGCACCTGGAGAAGGCCCTGGACCTGGCTGGACGCATGGCCCGTTGGAGCCCCGTCTCCCTGCGACTCATCAAGCAGTCGGTGAAGGCGGCCATGGAGACCCCGCTTTCCGCGGGCCTCGAGCTCGAGAAGGAGCTCTTCCTGGCCGCGTTCGGAAGCGAGGACGGTCAGGAGGGCGTGCAGGCCTTCGTCGAGAAGCGACAGCCCGAGTTCAGGGGGCGGTAAGCTCCTCCCAGGCGCAGGTCCGGATCTCGCGGGCGCCCGGATTCCGGAAGGGGCCGTATTCCTCGAATCCGGCCAGGGGTTCCTGCCGGGCCAGGATCTCGTCCCGGCTCCCCCCGGCACGGATCTGCGCGCCCACCCAGTCCAGCACGGCCCCCAGGTAGTCGTGGAAGCGGACCAGGTCCGTGAAGGTGCCGGTGGCCGGGAGGCCGGGAGCCGCATGCCCGAAGATGTAGGCCGTGTCCTTGGGGTGGTCCGCCACCGTCCGGTCCAGCACCTGCATCCAGCCATGGAGCGTCGCCCCCGCCGCGCGATCCACCACGGGGTGGCGCCGATGGAAGAGGAGGTCACCCATATGGGCCACGTTCGCCCGCTCGAAGGTGATCACCGCGTCACCACTGGTATGGGCCCGGCCGTAGTGGCGCGCCCGAATCGTCTCGTCGCCCACGTCCAGGGACCAGGCGTCCGAGAAGGTGACGTCCGGGTAGAGCTGGTCCCCGGGAGCCTGGCCGCCCGGCGGGTTCCGCATGTGCTGAGCCGCCATATCGTGGGCGACCACCGTGTTCACGGAGCCCCGGAAGGCGACGTTGCCCGCGGTATGGTCGCCGTGGTGGTGGGTGTTCACGAGGCAGTCCACCGTGCGCCCACCCGAACGCTCGTTGAGCCCGCTCAAGCAGGCGGCGGCCTGCTCCGGAAACTGGCTGTCCACCACCGCGACGGCGTCGGAGCCCACCAGGTACCCGATGGTCCCGCCACGCATGGTGAAGAAGCCCACGTTCCGGCGGATCGGCGTGAAGACGGCTTGCGCCTCCTGCGCCTGCCGGGCGAGGAGCTCTTTCGGCGAGAGGAAGGCACCGGCGGCGGCAGCGGAAGCGGTGGTGGCGAGGAAGTCGCGGCGGGTGGGTGGCATGGGGGATCCTCTGTGGAATCAGGAGGGGACGGCACCCGAGGACGCTAGGAAGGGCCGGGGACGTTGGCAACCGAGCGATGCGGGCCCCTGGGAGAGCGGGTCCGAGCGCCAGGACGGTCCCTTGCGGCATCGTCCCATCCCTGCGCATGGTCCTGAGGGCGAAAGGCCGGACTCGTGGGCTCCCGGCGACGGGGCGCTCCCGCGTCCGGCTCCTCCCGACGGAATGTGAGGGGACCGATGCGCCTGTACGGAATCCGGTTCGACGAACCCCACCCTCCCCCAGCCCCGGACGCGGTCACGGAGGCCTTTCCCGAGACCCCGGGCCTCTACCTCCACGTGCCGTTCTGCGGGAGGCTGTGTCCCTTCTGCCCCTACAACAAGGTCCCATTCGAGGCCGACCTGGCGGACGCCTACTTCCGCCGGCTCGCCAGGGAGCTCGCCGCCTACACAGACCTCTCGCCAGGACCCTTCCCTTCGCTGTACGTCGGAGGCGGGACACCCACCCTCTGCCTGGACGGGCTGATCCCCCTGGTTCGCGACCTGGACGTGAAGGGCGAGCGCGCAATCGAGGTCCTCCCGACCCACATGACCCCCCAGGGCGCGCAGCGCCTGCTGGACGGCGGGTTCGACTTCGTGAGCCTCGGTGTGCAATCCTTCCACGCACCGACCCTTCGTCGCCTTCGACGCCCCACCTCGCCGACGCAGAACCGGGCGGCCGTGGAAGTGGCCGTAGACCGGTTCGCCTGCGTGGACGTCGACCTGATCTTCGATGCAGCCTACGACGAGCCCTCCGTCCTGCTGGACGACCTCCGCACCTGCTTCCACCGGGGCGTCCACCAGGTGTCGACCTATCCGCTGATGCGCTTCGGCTATACCCCGTTCGGCCGACACCGCCACGAGCGGCGCCAGGAGCACGCGCTCCTTCGGCGGGCGCGAGAGCTGGCCGTGGCACATGGCTACGAGCGGCGATCGGTGTGGACGTTCAACCGCGCCGGCTCTCCCAGCTACACCTCCATCACCCGCCCCTACTACCTCGGGCTCGGAGCCGGAGCCGCCACCTACGCGGGTGTCGTGTTCGCGGTAAACCACTTCGGTCTCGAGCCCTACATGCGATCCGTGGACGAGGGACGCCTGCCCATCGCCCGCCTGGCTCGCCTCCCGGTTGCGGTCGCCTCGGCCTACCGGGCGTTCTGGCAGGCCTACACGGGGCGACTGCCTCTCCACTCCGCGGACCGGTTCCTGTCCCATCCCATGGCGAAGACCCTCGCCACCGGGGCCCGGGCTGCGGGCTGGGTCGCGGAGGCGGAGGGAGCCCTCCAGCTCACCCCTTCGGGATACGACCGCTATCACGACATGGAGAGGTGGGTCACCTACCACCTGATCGAGCCCCTGTGGGCCGACCTGATGCGGGAGCACGCCACCCCTTCCGTGCCCTCCCGACGTGCGTCTCGACGTGACCCGGGATCCCGCCGCCCCACCCATTGATCCCCACGGGACGCCGGGGCGGGCGCTGGCGCGGATCTTGTACCACAGCTCAGGTGCCCACCCTCCCGGGCCGGTACGACCGACACTGGGACGGCAGGAGGTGCGAGGTGAGGACGGAGACGCTGGAACCCCTGAGGGAAGAGCTGTCATCGCTCCGTGAGGAGGTGGTCGCACTCCGCAATAAGAGCGGTGAGTTGGAGCAACGGATCCGCCGCCTGGAGGTCCGCGAGAAGATCCTGGAGAGCCCGGCGTCCGCCGGAGACGGTCCCGTCGATTTCCGCTGACCCCGGGCTCCGCCGCATGAGCCGGCGGACTCGGCCAGGGGGCGCACCTCACCCACTGGCCGTTCACACGCCGCCCGAAGCGGATACGGTGGTCGCCGATCCCGACCGGCGGCGACGGGGTGATAGATCGTCCCAGGGTGGGCCGAATTGGCACGGGTGCGTACGGTGCATGGGTGTCCGGGATCCGGGATTCCCCGCAGACCAGGCCGCGGGGTGAGATCCAGTCCGGCTCCGCGCTTGCAGACGAACGGGTGTAGAGGGCGGGCGGCGCACGGAGCCCGGCGGAGAGAGAGGGCTGCAGAGGTGACCACCAGTATGGAGAATGGAACCGGAGTCGGAGCCGGCCACGAAGTGGTGGACCACACGTCGGAGCTCACCCTGCGGGTGAGAGCGCCCGGATTTCCCGCGCTCCTCTCGGAAGCGACACGGGCGTTCGGCGAGCTGGTGCCCGCGGGAATTCGGCGTGGAAGCAGCGATCAGGCCCGGGAATTCGACGTCGCCGGAGTGGATCGCGCCGCGGTCCTCGTGGAGTGGCTCAACGAGATGGTGTACCTGTGCGAGGTCGACCAGTGGCTCCCCGTGGAGATCGAGTCCGCCGAGGAGCGGGGGGGGGGAGTGCGGGTACGGGCCACCGGGATCTCGCTCCTCCGCCCCTTCGTCGGGGTGAAGGCCGCGACGTTGCACGGCGCGCGGGTGGCCGACGTCCCGCACGGACTGTCGGCGGAGGTGACGCTGGACCTATGACCGAGCTCCTTTCCGCACGCGGCGAGGTGGCCGCGACCCGCGTCCAGGAGACCCTGTACGAGATCTCCGCCGACGCGCGTGGAGACATGCGCGTCCCGGCACGAATCTATGCGGACGCGGAGCTCTGGGATCAGATCGCGGGGGACCGCTCCCTGGAGCAGCTCATGAACGTGGCCACCCTTCCCGGGGTCACGCGGGCGGTCTACGCCATGCCGGATGCACACGAGGGCTACGGCTTCCCCGTGGGGGGCGTGGCGGCGTTCCGCACCGCGGACGGGATCATCTCCCCCGGTGGGGTGGGCTACGACATCAACTGCGGCGTGCGCCTGCTCCTCACCGACCTCGATGCCCGCGACCTGGGCAAGCGACTGGAGCCGCTGGTCCACGAGCTCAGCCGGAGCATTCCCTCCGGCACCGGGCGAGGTGGCAAGCTGCAGCTCAGCGACGACGAGCTCGACAGCGTCTTCGTGGAGGGCGGTGCCTACCTCGTGGAGAGAGGCATGGCCACGGCGGAGGATCTGCTCCACACCGAGTCCGGCGCATGCCTCCCCGGGGCTGACCCACGTCGCGTGTCCAAGCGCGCGCGGGACCGGGGGCGGAGCCAACTGGGGTCCATGGGTGCCGGCAACCACTTCGTGGAGGTGGAGCGCGTCGCGGACCTCTTCGATCCGGATGCGGCGCAGGCTCTTGGGCTGGACGCCCACCGGGTCGCCGTCCTGATCCACACCGGATCCCGGGGGTTGGGGCACCAGGTGTGCACCGACTACGTGGCGAAGATGGACCGGGCCATGACCGAGGCCGGGATCACGCTACCAGATCGGCAGCTCGCCTGCGCCCCGTTTGCCTCCCCCGCCGGGCAGGCGTACTTCGGCGCCATGTGCGCGGCGGCGAATTATGCCTGGTGCAACCGGCAGGTGATCACACACCGGGTGCGGGAGGTGTGCGCTCGGGTACTCTCCCCCGAGGTGGAGGTGCGCCTCGTGTACGATGTGGCGCACAACATCGCAAAGGTCGAGGAACACGGGGGGACGCGCGTCTGCGTCCACAGGAAGGGAGCCACCCGGGCCTTCGGGCCCTCCCACCCCGAGACCCCGGAGGCGTACCGGGCCGTGGGTCAGCCCGTCTTCATACCCGGCAGCATGGGCACGGGCTCGTACGTCCTGGTGGGTCGCGACGAGGCGCTGGAGCTCTCCTTCGGAAGCGCGTGCCACGGCGCCGGGCGACGCATGAGCCGGGGCCAGGCCCGGCGTACCCGTCCAGGCAGCGAGGTGCGGCGGGAGCTGACCGAGCGAGGCATCGTGGTCCGTTGCCCCTCCATGAAGGAGTTGGCCGAGGAGGCTCCCCATGCCTACAAGGACGTCGACCACGTGGTGGATGTCGTCCACCGCGCCGGCCTGGCCCGAAAGGTCGCGCGATTGGCTCCCATGGGGGTGGTGAAGGGATGAGCGAACCGAGGAGGACACGTGAAGACCGTTGACCTGACGTACCTGGAGACCCGGCTGCTCGAGGAGCGGGAACAGACGCTTGAGAGCATTCGGCAGGCCGAGGAGGAGGAGCACGAAGGGCAGCGGGAATCGGCCGGCGAGATCGTTCGGGTGCCTTCCGGGGCCGCCGACGCAGGGTCGGACACGCAGGAGGCGGAGAAGGACTGGGCGAACATCCATCGAGAGAGTCTGCAGCTGGCCCAGATCGATGACGCCCTCCGGCTCCTCCGCGAGGACCCCGGCGCCTACGGCGTCTGCGACGTCTGCGGAGCACCCATCGAGATCGCCCGTCTGGAGCTGGTGCCATGGACCGGTCGATGCGCTCGATGCGTGGAATGAGGCCTCCGGGTTCCTTCGTCGCCCGTTGACCATGGAGAACGTCGAGATCACGCAGGTCCTCTCGGAGGTCGCCGACCTGTTGGAGATCCAGTCGGCCAATCCGTTCCGGGTGCGCGCGTACCGGAACGCCGTTCGGACCATCGAGGGGCTGACCCGGTCCCTCTCGGACTTGGTGGACCAGGAGGAGGACCTCACCGAGCTCCCCGGGATCGGAAAGGACATCGCGGGCTATATCCAGGAGTTGGTCCAGACCGGGGAGCTGAAGCTCCTGAAGGACCTCGAGAAGGCGGTGCCCGGGACCCTCGCCGACCTGCTCAGGCTGGACGGAGTCGGTCCCAAGCGCGCGGAGCGGCTGTGGAAGGAGCTCGACATCGAGTCGGTGGACGACCTGCAGCAGGCGCTGGACGAGGGGCGGGTCCAGGAGCTGAAGGGATTCGGCCAGAAGACGGCGGACCGGATCCGCCGCTCCATCCAGGACTACCGGAAACATGTCGGCCGAGCGCTGATCTCAGCGGCCGATCAGCTCGCAGCGCCCCTGATCTCTTACATGGCGGAAGCCCCGGGAGTCGAGAAGCTGGAGGTGGCTGGCAGCTATCGCCGCCGTAAGGAAACGGTGGGCGACCTGGACATTCTCGCGGTGTGCGAAGACGCCGCTCCGGTCATGGAGCACTTCACCGCGTACCCCGGCGCGAAACGGGTGGAGAGCGCGGGGGGAACGCGGGGGACCATCGTTCTCCGCACCGGCCTGCACGTGGACCTTCGCATCGTGCCCCGAGAATCCTACGGCGCCGCCCTGCACTACTTCACCGGCTCCAAGGACCACAACGTCACCATCCGCCGGCGGGGGGTGGAGCGAGGGCTGAAGATCAACGAGTACGGGGTCTTTCGAGTCGAGAAGGGCCGCGCCCGGGGTCGATCCCGGGCCAAGGACGAGAAGCGGGTGGGCGGCCGCGAGGAGGAGGAGGTCTACCGGGCGGTGGGTCTGGTCTGGACCCCGCCCGAACTACGCGAGAACCGAGGTGAGATCGAGGCGGCGGAAAAGGACGCGCTGCCCGAGTTGATCGAGCTCGAACAGATCCGAGGCGACCTCCAGATGCACAGCACCTGGAGCGACGGTTCCACGTCGATCCGGAAGATGGCCGAAGCGTGCCGGGAGCTTGGGTACTCGTACATGGCCATCACCGACCATTCCCAGCGCGTCACCGTGGCCGGCGGGATGGACGAGAAGCGCCTGGAACGACAGTGGAAGGAGATCGAACGCGTCCGGAACGAGGTGGAAGGCATCCACATCTTCAGCGGCATGGAGGTCGACATCCTCAAGGACGGATCGCTGGACCTGGACGACGAGCATCTGGGGCGCCTCGACCTGGTCCTGGTGTCCGTTCATTCCTTCATGGAGCTGTCCAGGCGCAAGCAGACCGACCGGATCGTCCGGGCGGTCGGTCATCCTGCCGTCCACATCCTGGCGCACCCCACGGGGCGCCTCATCAACGTCCGGGAGCCCTACGACCTGGACCTCGAGGAGGTCCTCCACGCGGCGCGGGAGCACGGCGTGGCGGTGGAGCTCAACGCCAACCCGGTGCGCCTGGACCTCAGTGACGTTCACGTATTCCGGGCCAGGGAGCTCGGCGTGCCC
This sequence comes from Gemmatimonadota bacterium, assembly GCA_039586075.1. GTDB lineage: Bacteria > Gemmatimonadota > Gemmatimonadetes > Longimicrobiales > Gaopeijiaceae > Gaopeijia. Next base: position 52,344 of record JBDHLC010000006.1, read on the forward strand.
GTCGTCATCAGCACGGACGCGCACAGCCCCGAGCATCTGCGCTACATGCGCTACGGAGTGGACCAGGCGCGGCGTGGGTGGCTGGGAAAGAAGGACGTCCTCAACACCCGGACCCTGGCACAGGTCCAGAAGTGGCTGAACCGGAAGTGAGAGTGGGCTCAGGATCCCCGGTCGAAGACGACTCGCCACTCCCCGTCGGCGTCGCGGCGCCAGACGGTGTTGAACCGGCCCACCTCCTCGCCCGCCGCTGACCGCACGGGACCGGAGGTCAGGGCCAGACCGCCGGACTCCAGCACCTCCACCGTGTCCGGGTGCCAGGAGAAGGGCGCCGTGTTCCCCTCGAAGAACCGAGACCAGGCCGCCGCGATGGCGTCCCTCCCCCGGAGTGGATCGGGTCCGGCGAAGAAGATCGCCTCCGGGGAGATGAACGAGAGAAAGGCCTCGAAGTCTCGATCCGCCATGGTCCTGGCGAAGGCGATCTCCCGAGCCTCCACCTCCGCGGTTTCCGGCGAGGCCTGAGCGCGGAGCGAATCGGGGCCCGGGGCCGATGCCAGGAAGAGCAGAACCGCCGTCCCCCAGGCCCGCCGTCCGGTCAGCTCGTTCGCCATTCTACACCCCCCGGCGGCCCTGCCCCATCGCTCGGAGCCACGCCGCCTGCCTGAGTTCATGGAATCCGTTCTGAATACGGGGACGGGCCGCCCTGTGTTACCGCGTCCCCCTCCTGTCGGCCTTGCCGCGTACCGGGTCCGGACCCACCGTGGGCCGGGTGTGACAGGAACGCATTCTCGCCCCATCCCGGCCCCATCTCCTCGGACCATCGATGCGCATCGAACTCGTTGGACTCCCTGCGGCGCTGGCCCTGGTCGTGACGCTGGTCACCGCCGGCGGCCTCCGGGCGCAGACCGGCCCGGATCGCCAGGGCGTGCAAGTGGCGGAACAGGTGCCCGCCAGTCCCGAAGACGGCGGACCCCGAAACTGGACGGTCACGGGAGTCACCACGGCCCTGCTCCTGCGCGCCCAGCCGTCTACCACGGCGCCCATCCTGGCCCGCCTCGGCCCCGGGACGATCCTCGACAACCTGGGTTGCCGACGGGCGGCAGAACGGGCCTGGTGCTACGTGCAGGAGTTGGGAGGGGGCCCGGCGGGGTACGCGGCTACGAGCTACCTGGAACCCGCCATTTCCCCCGACGGTACCGCGAAGTGGGGCCCCGACGACTCGGCACTCCGGGCCGGGCAGGGCGACTTCGACGCCACCGGGTCCATCCCCTGCGCCCAGCACGTCGGCCAACCCATGACCTCCTGCGAGTTCGGCGTGGCCCGGGCTGGCGGAGGGTACGCCACGGTGGTGATCCAGAAGCCCGACGGAACCGCCCGGGCCGTCTTCTTCCGCATGGGCCGAGCCATCGGCGCCGACACCAGCGAAGCGGATCCCGGAGAGTTCCGCCTGACCCGCGAGGCGGACCTCAATCTCATCCGGGTGGGGACCGAGCGCTACGAGATCCCCGACGCGGTGGTCCTTGGCGGCTGAACCGTCGATCCGGGGGAAACGTGCCCTCGGAGTATCTCTCCCAACCCCGTTCCCTAGCCCTCTTCGTCCGCGGAGGACCCGTAGATGGCGGGAACGGGGAGGTCCAGGAGCCGGAGGTACACCCCGAGCTGTGCCCGGTGGTGAACCGCGTGCTTGATGATGAACGCCCGTAGGACGGCGATCTTCGGCATGCTGAAGACGATCTCCCCTCCCTGCTTCATGGACCAGGTGGCCATGAGGTCGTCGTGGCTCACACCCTCGAGCACCTCGCGGGCCGCGGCCACATTCCGGTCGAAGATCTCCAGGAGCTCTTCCACCGAACCGGCGCGGGCCGGTTCATAGGGTCCCTCCATCTCGAAGACGTCCTGGTTCAGGGTCACGTCCACCCATGCCGGGATATCCGCCAGGTGCGCGGCCAGCTCCCCCAGGGACGAGGACTTGGGGTGGGGCTTCCAGTCGGCCTTCTCGAACGGCACCCGCTCCAGCGTCTTCCGGGTGAGGCCCGCCTCGTGATCGAACTCCGGCAACATGGTCTTTCCATCCATCGGGACTCCTCCTCGGGTTTCGGGTCGCCGGCCGCCGAGCGACCGATGGGGAAGAATGCCGAACAAATACCGAATTCGCCAGACGGAAGGTCCTTGGTGAGATCGTTTCTTCGTCGGGATGGGTGCTTCAACGGGCCCGTGTCGTCCTGGCCGGACTCGAGGGTCTAGCCGGGCCTCTGCAGCGGACCCTGCGGCCGCTGGCGCCGAGGGCCTACCCTTCCGGTCCGTCTCCGGCCGCCAGGGCGGCACCGCAGGTGCGCTGCATGGCGGCGATCACCTCCCAACCCGGAACCGGATCGTCCTCCAGGTAGTCGGTAACGAGGGCGGCCACGGCAGAGTCGATGAGGCGTGCCTCGTCCCCTCCCCTACCGGCCAGCACCGCCACCTCGGCACAAAGCGCCGGCGCTTCCAGGACCAATCGGCCCCGGGGGCTACTGGCCTGCCGCGCATACCACAGGGCTCCGAACGTCCTGCACTGCTCCGCGTGGACCCCCTCGTGGATGAACGCCAGCTCCTCCTGGTCCGGGGGCAGCCCCTCGCGCACGCGCAGCACGGGCCCGAGCCCCGGAAGGCAGAGCGTGACCCCGTCCGCCTCTTCGGGCATCGGGGTGAGGTAGAAGACGCTCGGCACCACGAGGAGGAGGGTGGCGAATCCAAGGACAAGCACCGTCGCCCCCGCGGTGGCGACACCCGACACGGTGGGGCGTGCGAGACCGACTCGAGAGAGGTGCGCGGCAACGGCACGTCTCCCCTCATTCCCGTCGGAGGCAGGCTTCCGGCGCATGGGGGTCTCCGAAGACGTGATCGGGCAGTGACGTTCGTCCAATGGAAGCAGGTTTGGGGCCAGTGCCTCACGTGTTGGAAAAGCCCATAAATACGGGTGTTTCGAATGAGGAGGCCCGGTCCGGGATGCTGCGCGGGAGGCGAGAGTGCGGCGCCGACGCCACACCTTCGCAATGGGCCGCGGGGGCCGGCGAACCGCCATCCGGCCCGCCGCGTCAGTGTCGCTCCGGGGGAGAATGCCCCCGACCCATTGCGGGAGGGAGAGGCTCGGGATTACCTGAGATGCAGATCTCTGCCCGTGCCCGGACCCGTCGTGATCTCTTTCACCATTCCCGACTCACCGGCGTTTCGTCGCCTCGAACGCATCCCGGTCACCGTCTTTCCGGACCACGAGGCCATCGCGCGGGACGTGGCCGGACGGATCGCATCCCTGCTCCGTGAGCGCGCGGAAGCGGGTGCGCGGGCGGTCCTGGGTCTCGCCACGGGCTCCACACCCGTGGGAATCTACCGGGAGCTCGTGCGGCTCCATCGGGAAGAGGGCCTGGACTTCTCCCATGCCGAGACCTTCAACCTCGACGAATACATCGGGTTGGATCCGGGGAGTCTCCACAGCTATCACCGCTACATGCGCGAGAATCTCTTCGACCACGTGAACGTGCCGGAGAGCCAGATCCACATTCCACGCGGGGACCTCCCGCGTGACCAGCTTGAGGCGCAGTGCCGGGAATACGAGTCCGCCATCGCGGAGGCCGGTGGGATCGACCTCCAGATCCTGGGCATTGGCCGAAGCGGTCACGTTGGCTTCAATGAGCCGGGCTCGGGGCGGGACTCACGGACCCGTGTGATCTACCTGGACACCGTCACCCGGGCCGACGCGGCCTCGGACTTCTTCGGCGAGGAGAACGTGCCCGCCGAGGCAATCACCATGGGGGTCGCGACTATCCTGGAAGCGCGGGAAGTCGTCCTCATCGCCACCGGGGAGCACAAGGCGCCCATCGTGCGGCGCGCCGTCGAGGGGGAGGTGAGCCCCGACGTTGCAGCGACCTATCTCCAGGGCCACCCGGGAGCCCGCGTATGCCTCGATCCCGCGGCTGCGGCGGAGCTCACCCGGGCGCGTACGCCCTGGCTCCTGGGAGCCGTGGATTGGAGCCCCCGGCTCGAAGCGGAGGCCGTGCTCTGGCTGAGCGAACGTACGGGCAAACCTGTCCTCCACCTGTCTACGAAGGACTATCGGGACCACCACCTCTCTTCGCTGGTGGCGCGCCGCGGTTCGGCCGGCGCCCTGAATGGGGAGGTGTTCAATGACCTCATCGGGAAGATCCGTGGAAGGAGCCGTCTTCCCGCAGGGGAGGATGTCGTGGTCTTCTCTCCCCATCCGGACGACGATGTGATCTCCATGGGTGGGATTCTGCGGAAGCTGGTGGAGAACGAGAACCGGATCACGGTGGGGTATCAGACCTCCGGCAACATCGCCGTCTTCGACCACGAAGTCCGTCGCTACCTGGAATTCGTCCGTCGGGCGGCGCCGTCTCTGGCGGGAGCCTCCGCCGATGGCCTGTACGCGGAGGTCGCCAGGGTGGAGGAACTCCTGGCCGGGAAGGACCCGGGAGACCTGGACCCATCCGACGTGCTGGACCTCAAGCGCATCATCCGCGAGACCGAGGCGCTGAGCGCCCTGGAGGCAGTGGGCCTCGGGCGGCGGAACGCCCGGTTTCTGGACCTTCCGTTCTATCAAACCGGGAAGGTGGCCAAGACCCCCATCACGGCGCGGGACGTGGAAGCGACACTTCGATTCCTCCGGGACACCCGCCCCTCCATCGTCTTCGCGGCAGGGGATCTGTCGGATCCCCACGGCACCCACCGGATGTGCCTGGAGGCCGTGGCACGAGCGCTGGAGGTCTACGACGGGCCGCCTCCGGATCTGTGGCTGTACCGCGGTGCCTGGCAGGAGTGGAGGCCCACCGAAGCCTCCGTCCTGGTTCCCCTGTCCGCGGAGGAGCTGCGCAGGAAGATCCTGGCCATCTTCAAGCACCAGTCCCAGAAGGACGTGGCGCCCTTTCCTGGGCCGGACCCACGCGAGTTCTGGCAGCGGGTGGAGGACCGGAACCGGGGAACGGCTGAGCGACTCCGCATGGCCGGACTTCCAGCCTACTACGGCATGGAGGCGTACCTTGTGCTCCGCGCCGGCGAGCCCGTGTCGGGCCCTCACCTCCCGACCAGCGCCCTGGCCGAAGGAGACACCCGGTCCGCCTGAAGCGCAGAGATCTCGGAGCTGTCGGTGACCGATGGCGCGCTGACCTTCGCCGCCACGGCCCGGGATTGACGCTCCCGACCCGGCGGGGTCTCTGGGCACCCCAGGCTCGGCGGTGAGCTGACCCGGGCCGAAGGAAGATCTTGAATGGCGAGGATCCCTGGAGTTACTTTGCAGTACAAAGTGGATCACCGGCGACTGCCTCCGAACGACCTTGTTCTGCGGACTGCAACCCATGACCGCTCTCACGGAATTCCTGTTTCCAGCTCCGGCACGGCGCACCACCCTGGGTATCCTGGGTTGGTGGGAGAAGCGGCGCCTCGCCTACAACGTGATGGTGGGGGGCGCGGGAATGATCACGGTCACGGTGGCGACGGTGGCGGGTCTCCTCTTCGGTCAGGGCGCGCAGATCGTACCGTGGCAGCCCGTGGTCGTGTTCGGCGTCGGAGCGAACCTCTTCTACTTCCTCGGCCCGGCCGTGGAGATCGTCCTGGAAAAGGTCTGGGGCCGTGAGCTCCTTCCGGTGGGACCTTCGCTGTACCGGATGGGCCTCACCTTCGCGGTGGGCCTGGCGCTCTTCCCGTCACTCCTGATCCTGGTGGCGATGGTCCTGCGGGTCGTGGGGATTCTTCCCGTCTGAGCCATTCCGTGACCCGCGGCGAAGTGGACACCTCGCCTGAGAAGGACATGTTTGGTACGATGGCTCCCTCACATCCCCCGGAGGGAGGTCGTCCATGCATCCGGCTTCACGAGCCGCGATCCCGTTCCTGGTTCTTCTGACACTCGGCGCTGGCGCCCGGTCCCTGGCGGCGCAGGCGGAGCACCGCGAGATCCTGCGTACCGCCTTTCAGGACCGCCTGGAGGAGCTCGTCTCCGCCTACGAGGGTGTAGGCGCCGTGCACGTGGTGGACCTCACCGACGGTACCCGGTTCGCCGTGCGGGACGAGCTCCAGTTCCCGCAGGCCTCCGCCATCAAGATCCCGATCCTCCTGGAGCTGTTCCGCCGCGCGGAAGAAGACCCGGGGATCCTGCGGCGGCGCGTGGAGATGACGGATGAGGTCCGTACCGGGGGGAGCGGCGTCCTGCAGCACCTCACGGACGGCGGTTCGTCCCTGTCGCTGGAGGACTATGCCCTCTACATGATCCTCTACTCGGACAACACCGCCACCAACGTGCTCATCGACGAGCTGGGCATGGAGGCGGTGAATGCCCTTTCCGCGTCGCTTGGGGCGCCGCGGACGCGCCTGCAACGGAAGATGATCCGGCCGGAGGAGTCGGCCCGGGGGAACGAGAACCTCTCCACACCCCGGGACGCCGCGCGGATCATGGAGCGCATCGCGGTGTGCGATCTGCCCATGGGTCGTCCGGCATGCGCCCGGGTCCGCGAGATCCTGGAGATTCCCAAGGGCGGACCCATCCGGTCGCCGGTGCCCACGTCCGTGCCCATCGCCTTCAAGCCCGGAGGGATCACCGGGGTGGCCACCGTGTGGGGGCTCGTGGACCTTCCCGACCGCCCGTACGTGCTCGTGGTGATGTCGAACTACGGGGGGAACGGGGGAGCCCTGGTGGAGGCGGTCTCCAACGAGGCCTACCGTTACTTCTCGCGCCTGTCCGGAGTGACGGACCACGGGACCCGGGTGCCGCTTGAGGTGAAGCGGCGCGCGGGTGGAGGGGCGCCATGAGCCTCCGTACCGCGCGCTTCCTGACCGGGAGCTACCTGGTGCTCATGGTGGTGTTCGTGACCTGGCCCGGAATGCTCCCCTTCGCCCGCATCTACCCCATGGTCCTGGGTCTTCCCTTCTCCTTCGCGTGGGTGGCGGCATGGGTCCTTGGCGCGCTCTTCGTCCTCCTGGGATTGGACCGGGTGGAACGGCGCTACCGGGAGGAGGACTGATGGAGCGCTGGATCTGGGTCACCATCGTCATTGCCATCTACCTGGCGGTGACGCTGACCATCGGTCTGATGGCCGGCCGGAAGCAGTCGGACAGCGTGGCCGGATACGTGGCGGGGGACCGCAGCTTCGGCCTGTTGGTCATGTACTTCGTGACCGGGGCCTCGGTGTTCAGCGCCTTCGCCTTCCTCGGGGGTCCGGGGTGGGCCTACTCGCGGGGTGCGGCCGCCCTCTACATCCTGGCGTACGGAGCGGTGGGGATGGCTCCGTTCTACTGGATCGGTCCCCGGATCAGCGCGCTGGGGCGTCGGCACGGGTACGTCACCCAGGCACAGCTCCTGGTGGGGCGGTTTCCCTCGCGTCCCCTCTCCACCCTCATGGCCGTCCTGAGCCTGGTGGCCTTCGTCCCGTACATCACCCTCCAGATGCGGGGTGCCGGGATCGTCATCGAGACGGTGACGGACGGAAACATCCCTCTTTGGCTGGGCGCCCTGGTGGCCTACGGGATCGTCATCCTGTACGTGTTGGGAGCCGGCGTCATGGCCGTGGGGTGGACGAACACCTTCCAGGGGATCTTCATGGTGGTGATCGCCTGGAGCCTGGGGCTCTACCTCCCCATCAAGATGTACGGGGGCGTGGGCGCCATGTTCGAGCGGATCGCCGACATCCGGCCGGAGCTGCTGGTCCCACCCGGCCTCGACGCGACCGGGGACCCCTGGTCGTGGGGAGCCTACTCGAGTCTCATCCTTGTTAGCGTGGTGGGGCTCATGATGTGGCCCCACCTGTTCATGAAGGCATTCGCGGCGAAGGACGACGACACCATGCGCCGCACGGTGATTCTCTTTCCCACCTTCCAGCTGTTCCTGATCCCCGTCTTCCTCATCGGCTTCGCCGGCGTCCTGTTCCCCCAGTCGCCTCCCGCGCCGGACTTCATCCTCCCGTTCATGGTGCTCGAGACCAGCCTCCCGCCCCTGGTGGTGGGGCTGTTCTGCGCCGGGGCCCTCTCGGCCTCGATGTCCACCGGCGACGCCCTCCTGCACGCGGCCGCGTCGGTGGTGGTGGAGGACGGCATCGGGCCCTACAAGAAGCTGTCGGATCACCAGCAACGTCTCCTCATGCGCGCCCTGGTGCTGGTGGTGGGAGCCGTTGCGTACGTGGCGGCGCTGGACCCGGAATCATCCCTCGTCCTCCTTCTGGCCACCGCCTACGGCATCATCTCCCAGTTCGCCCCCACCGTGGTCGCGGGACTCTACTGGAAGCGGGCCACCACCTCGGGAGCCCTCTGGGGCATGCTGGCGGGGGGCGCCACCGCGATCTTCTTCTGGGCCAACCCCGGCCTGAAGCCCTTCCAGATCCACGAGGGGATTCTCGGCCTGCTGGTTCACGTACCGGTGCTGGTAGCGGTCAGCCTCGCCACGCCTCGCCAGCCCGACTCTCATCTGGCGCGCTTCTTCTCCAACATCACCGGAGACGGCAAGGGGGTTGGGCTGAATGCCGATGGGGGGAAGGCGAGAGTGGACTCCCCTGACCCCGGGGACGCCACCGACCCGGCTCCGGAACGAGGACCAACGTGACCGCCGACCGAGACCTCGAGTCGACCCTGGCCCGACTTCGGGATCGCCTGGAAGAGGTGGACGGGGAGCTCATCCGTCTGGTGGGTGAGCGCCGGTCCCTGGCCCTGGAGGTAGGCCGGGTCAAGGACGCACTGGGACGCCCGGTCCTGGATCCGACCCGGGAGGCACGGGTCGTCCGCCGAGCGGCCGAGCGAGCCCGCGACATGGGCGTGGACGAAGAGCTCATCCGGGACGTGATCTGGCGCATCATCGCCTCGGCGCGGGAGGCCCAGACGGGTCAGAGCCACTGGGGCCCGCCACAAACCCCGGAGGCTACCGGGCCGGAAGGATAGCGGCTCAGCCCCCGGCCCGGGCGTCTACCCAGACCACGTCGCCCCCACCCAGTCGGCCCACGCCCCGGCGTTGGCCCCAGTCCCCATCCCCCGCCTCGACGGCGGCGCGCTCCAGCCGGGTCTCGGCCGTCTCGACAGTGATGTACACATCGGCGGGAAGGCCGCAGACCGCCCATCCCCCCCGTGGCCCCGAAAAGACCACCGTGGCGCGCCAGCTCTCCCGCAGCGCCCCGGCGACGTTCGGGTCGATCCGGGTCCACCGGATCCGGACCGGCCAATCCCGCACGGGACGGCCGTCCGAGTCCAGCACCACGCCCCCCAGCACGCTGGGCGCGCCGGGATCACGGAAGTCCGGCTCCGAGAGCTCCAGGAGCACCCGCTCCTCGCACCGATCCACCAGCAGGTCGCGTCGCCGGGGCACCTGCACCGGGACGAAGGCCACGGAGTCCTCGGCGACCTCCGCCGTGGTGCCCAACGAGAGCTCTCCGAGAGACGCCACCGCGGGGTGGTCCAGCACCAGGTCGTACACGCCGGGCAGCACCCCCTCCACCAGGAAGGACCCGTCGGCCGCCGTGGTGGCGGCGTATCCGGTTCCCGACAGGAAGACCTCGGCGCCCGCCAGCGGCGCTCCATCCGCCGACGAGGCCACCCCTCGGACGGCCCCCCGGCGGGCACTGAACACGGTGTTGATCGCCTCCGCCCGGCGGGCCGTGAGCACCTCCCCGCCGACTTCGGAGACTCCGATCAGCGTCCGGCGGGTGCGCTCCCCGGAGAGCGACTCGTGGATCTGGTACTCCGGCATCCGGATCCGCCAAGCCTGCACGATCCACGCCCCCTCTTCCAGGCGCTGCAGGAAGATCTCCCCTCCCAGTCGAGCGTCCCGCTCGTCCAGGAGTTCCTCGTACCGGTACTCCACGTGGTCCAGCAGACCCTGGCTCGTGAACCAGAGCGTTCCGCGGATGTCCGATCCGCTCCGGCCCGGCGCCGGCTCGAATGCCAGGCCCAGGCGGTCATCCTCCCGCACGGCGCGGAAGCAGTGACTGGAAAGGAAGGCGTCGGAAAGCAGGGCCGCCGCATCCGGAGCATAGTAGACCTGCGACTCGCCCTCTTCCTGGATGAAGCCGTCCCGCACCAGGCGCTCCGGCTCCAGACTTCGGAAGGCCCCCCTCCCCGCCCGAATGCCCAGCTCGGACGTCTCCTCCCGAACGCGTCGGGCTCGGCGGTCCAGCAGGCGTCGGAAGCTCCGGGTCTCGTAGATGTATCCGATCTCATCCACCCACTCCGCCACCTCCAAGGCCTTCCGGGCCTCCTCCCAGAGCCGCACCGTGGCGGATCCCTCGTCTTCTCCCAGCTCGCAGCGGGCGTCCCCCGTGACCTCGACTCCCTGCAGGGTCACGGCGGCCGGACGCGTCTCCAGATCGCGGGTGATCACCTGGCCAGGGGTGACCTGAAAGAACTCGGAAAAGGCGCTCTCCGTCCCGATGCGCTCGACCCGAAGTCGGAAGGTGCCCGGTGCCGGAGCCCGCAGGACGAATCGCCCCGTCTGATCGGACAGGACCGCGGCTCGCCGCACTCCGCCCTCGTCCATGAGCGCCACGAAGGCCCCCTGGAGGGGAGCCCGCGTCTCCTGGTCGAGCACGCGGCCCAGCACCGTGGCGGCCTGCTGCGCAGAAAGGCCTCCCCCCCAACCGATCCCTTGGCTGAGGAGGAGGCCGAACGCGAGCCGGCGGATCCTGCCCGTGCTCACCACCGCAAGGCGGCGGAGCGTCAATCGTCGGTGAGTCTCGGACTCCACGGCTGGCCACCCAGCGACGCCACCACCTGGAATGCGGAGCCCACCGGGACGCGCAGGGGATAGGCCTGACCCGGGGGTGTCCTCCCCTGGATCAGGTGCGGGTTCAGCGCCCAGACCAGGTCACGGTCCACGCGGAGCCCCTGCGCCACCTCCCAGAGGGTCGTGCCTCCGGGAACCCAGACGCGGTCGAACTCGTACGGGGTCTCCCGCCGGACCTGGTGGAACCCGTTCTCGTGCAGCGCATCGGCCAGGAACGCGGCCGCCAGCAGCCGCGGCACGTACTCGCGGGTCTCGAAGGGCAGCAGGTGGCGGATCTGCCAGTAGACGGAGTCCCCCTTCACGTCCTGCATGCCTGCCCGCTGCAGCACCCCGTTCACCCGCGTGGGTCCCGCGTTGTAGGCAGCCGCCGCCATGTACCACGAATCGTAGTAATCGTGCAACCAGGCGAGGTAGTCCAGGGCGGCGTCCGTGGCCTTGAGGGGGTCTCGCCGCTCGTCGACCCACTGGTCCACGCGCAGGCCGTACGCCTCCGCGGTGGGGCCCATGAACTGCCATACGCCCGCCGCCTCCACCCGGGAGGTGGCCCGGGGCCGGAGCCCCGACTCGATCATGGCCAGGTACAGAAGCCGGTCCGGCATCCCGCGGCTCCGGAGCTTGTCCCGGATCAGGTCCCCGAACGCGCCCTCCTGGGTGAGGAAGAGCTCGAACGTGGGTCGCTGGTCGGTGGTGAACCGACGAATCCAGTACTCCACCCGCTCGTTGGGCTCCAGGGGGAGATCCGGATAGGCGGTGGCTTCAGGAAGAACCACGGGCAACGGGGCCAGCTCCACCTCGCGGGCTGGAGCGTCCTCGACGCCACTGAATGCCATGGGGACCGCCACGGCAACCGCCAGGACGCCCATGGAACACATATTGACCACGCCAGGGACGTGGGCGGACGTATCAGAAATGACGTCCTTCAATCCGAACCTTATCCCCGGTCTTCGGGGACGTTCGCTGGAATTCAATGTCCTACCTCCTCTCGTCTCGCTGACCGAACAACGCGGTGCACGAATGCACTGCGCCTGGGTGCGTGACCTTCGGGCCGGGACCAGGCGTGTTTTTTTGGGCCTGGAACGGCGTTCGGCGGAGGTTAGTCAGGCCGAACGCTCTTCGGTAATAACAAATCTTCACCCTTGTACGAAAAAATACCACCCCCGGGTTTCCCCGGAGGTGGAACGCGCGTACAAAGGCTACTCGGCCGGGTAGACGGAAATGGCGCTACGGCGCTGGAAGTTCTCGAACTTCACGTGGCCGTCCACCACGGCGAACAGGGTGTCGTCGCCACCCCGCTTCACGTTGCGTCCCGGGTGGAACTTGGTCCCACGCTGACGCACGAGGATGCTGCCGGCGGTGACGAACTCACCACCGTATCGCTTCACCCCGAGATACTGGGGGTTGCTGTCGCGGCCGTTTCGGCTCGAGCCGACACCTTTCTTGTGTGCCATGTCAGACCACCACCTCGTCCACGCGGATCTCGGTGAATCCCTGCCGGTGCCCCTGCTTCTTGCGGTAACCCTTCCGGCGCTTCCGCTTGAAGACGATGATCTTCCGGTCACGACCGTGACGCACGACCTCCGCCCTGACCTTGGCACCGTCCACCAGCGGCTCGCCGACCTTGACCGCGTCATTGTCGGAGGCCAGAAGGACCTCGTCGAAGGTCACCTCGTCACCGGGCTCTGCCTCGATGGACGGAATCCGGATAAAGGCGCCTGGCTGTGCGCGGAACTGCTTTCCGCCGGATCTGAAGACCGCAAACATATTCGGAACCCCAGGGAATTTCTTGTTTCACAGAGCCTGGAAAATTCGCCAAAGGCCCAGGGGAGGTCAACCCCGGGGCCTCAAGAGATGTCGTGGACCGCGTACCGGGACGTGACGTCGGACTCGGCGGGGCCCGAGAGGAGGTGGAACTCGTCCTCCCGGAGCAGCGGATCGTCCCGCAGTCGCAGCTTGAGCCCGGTCCTGCGGCCCATCCGGCTCACGAAGTTCGGCTCCTCTTCCAGCACGCGCAGCGCCACCTCTGGATGCACCCGGATCACCAGCGCCTTCTCGTCGGACGCCGCCCCGGCGCGAACCAGGGATCGCTCGATACGCCGCACGACGGTGGCCGGAGTGTAGACCCGGCCATTCCCTCCACAATGCTCACACCGGCGCGTGAGGGCCTGGAACAGTGAGGGGCGCACCCGCTGGCGCGTCATCTCCACCAGTCCCAGCCCCGAGACCTCGAACGCCCGGGTCCGCGCCCGGTCGCGCCCCAGGTGACTCCGAAGCTCGTGCAGGACCCGGTCCCGATTCTGCTGGGAGTCCATGTCGATGAAGTCCGCGACGATGATGCCACCCACGTCGCGCAACCGCAGTTGCTTCGCGATCTCCCGGGCGGCATCGAGGTTCGTCTTGAGGATGGTCCGCTCGGGGTCCTTCTTTCCGGTGTAGCGCCCCGTGTTCACGTCGATGGAGACCAGGGCCTCGGTGGGCTCGATGATGATGTAGCCCCCGGAAGGGAGGTCCACCTTCTTGTCGAAGGCCTGCTGGATGCCCTCCTCCACCCCGTGTTTGTCGAAGAGCTGCTCCTCCCCACTGTACAGATGGATCCGGTCCAGGAGCTCGGGCGCCACGTTCGAGACGTACTGGACGATCTCGTTGTGGACCTCCTTGGAGTCCACGGTGAGCGATTCGAACTTGTCCGAGAACAGGTCCCGAATCACGCCCGAAATGAGCTTGGCCTCGCGGTGCACCGGGGCCGGAGCACGTTTGATGGAACGGGCCTTCGACCGGATCTTGTTCCAGTTCTTGTTGAGGCGCTTGTATTCCTGCTGCAGTGTCTCCCGGGTCACCTCCTCGCCCACCGTCCGTACGATGACCCCCGCCTGCCCGGCCGGCACGATCTCCTTCATCATGGCCCGGAGCCGGCTCCGCTCCCCACGGTCCTCGATCTTGCGGCTGATGCCGACGTGCGAGGACCCCGGGATGTAGACCAGGAACCGACCCGGGAGCGACACCTGGGCCGTCAGACGGGGGCCCTTCGTGCTGATGGGTTCCTTGGTGACCTGGACCAGGATCTGCTGACCCTTCTGGACCTGTTGCTGGATGGGGGGATAGTCCCGCTTCCGGCGACGGCCACCCCCGTTCCCATTCCCGTTCCCGTTCTCGTCCTCGTCCTCTTCGTCGCCGTAGTCGAGGTCCGAGACGTGCAGGAAGCCCGCCTTCTCCGCTCCGATGTCCACGAAAGCGGCCTGGATACCGGGGATCACCGCGTCCACCCGGCCCAGATAGATATCACCGATGAGTCGCCCCTGGTCAGGGCGATCGAACAAGACCTCGACGAGCTGTCCGTCCTCGAGGAGCGCCACCCAGGACTCCTGTGGGGAGGCGCTTACCAGGATTTCACGACGCAATCCAGACTACTCCATTTGTGTACCGGCCCCGACCCGTCGCGCCGATGCTGCACCGCCCCCGCCCAGGGACATGCTGTCCTGAACCGGGCCGGCTGCGCACCGCCACGAGGGGTCCCTTCTGGGGCCCGTTCTGATTGATTTACACCCTCACGCGCCCTGCGCTTCCCGCAGAACGTGTCGGGCGATGACCAGCCGCTGAACCTCGCTGGTGCCTTCTCCGATCTCGCAAATCTTGGCGTCTCGCGCCATACGCTCCACAGGGAAGTCGTCGGAGTATCCGGCGCCTCCCATGAGCTGAATCGCCTTCAATGTGGCGTCCATGGCCAGTTCTGAACAGAACAATTTGGCCATGGCCGCCTCCGTGGTGTACGGCAGCCCCTGGTCCTTAAGCCACGCGGCGTGGTAGGTCAGGTGCTCTCCGGCTTCGATCTGGGTGGCGATGTCCGCCAGCGGGAACTGGACCTGCTGGAAGTCGTAGAGCGGCCGCCCGAATTGCTTGCGCTCCGCCGTGTACCGGACCGCCGCGTCGAAAGCTCCCCGGGCAAGCCCCAGGGACAGGCCGGCCACCCCGATGCGCCCCGCGTCCAACGTCTTCATGAAGTTGACGAACCCGCGGCCCTCCTGGCCCAGGAGGTTCTCTTCGGGCACCAGGGCGTCCTCCAACAGGAGCTCCCGGGTGTCCGAGGCCCGCCAGCCCATCTTGTCCTCCTTCTTTCCCGACCGCACCCCCGGGATGTACTCGAGCTCCCCTTCCCCCGGACCGAGTCCCAGGGCCCGCGCCTTGTCGGCGTCCACGGAGGGCTTCGTCACCACGAACGAGGAGATGCCCTTGGCGCCCCTCGCCGGGTCCGTGACCGCGGTCACCGTGAAGACCTCACCGACCCCCGCATGCGTGATGAAGATCTTGCTCCCGTTGATCCGGAAGCCTCCGTCCTCTCTCACGGCGCGGGTGCGCGTTCCACCGGAGTCGGACCCCGCGCCCGGCTCGGTCAGACCGAACCCTCCCAGGACCCGGCCGGTGGCCAGGAGTGGAAGGTATCGGGCCTTCTGCGCCTCGTTCCCGAACTCCAGAATGGGGCCGCTTCCCAGCGTGGTGTGCGCCGACACGGTGATGGAGTGGCTCGCGTCGAAGCGGGCGAGCTCCTCCACCGTCAGGATGTAGGAGGTGTAGTCCAGCCCCTGACCCCCGTACTCCCTCGGCACCGGGATTCCGAGGAATCCCATCTCCCCCATCGCTCGGACGTTCTCCCACGGAAAGGACGACGTGTCGTCCAGCTCCCTGGCTACGGGAACGATGTGCTCCTGGGCGAACGCGCGGACTCGGTCCCTGAGATCGAGATGAGCCTGGGTGAAGTATCGATGCATGAAAGCCACGGGAATCGAGTGATTCCTCTCCTGGTCAGTTCAAAAGTCCTTAAAGATAGACGCGTCATCCACAGCCTCAAAGACACGCCCCGGAGGACCGCCCTCCCCCGGCTCCTCGCGGCCGCCGGGCCAACGCGACCTCCTCGCCGAAGTAGGCCAGGAGCCTTCGTCGATGGGATTCTCGCTCACCGAGATAGCCTTCGACGGCCCCGAGGCGTCGCCGTGCTGCCCACCGCGACCGCCACGCGGCTCGCCAGTCGCCGCACCACGGCGCCCCTCTTTCGCTCTCTGCTGGGGTGGATTCGCCGGCTCGGCGCCCGGCGAGTCGGTCCACCGCCCGCTGCAGGGCCGCCCCTCCGTCCCGCCCCCCCTGGAATCCCACCCGGGTGGCCAGGCGATCCCACTCCCCTGGACACGCGGGCCATCCGTGGCGTTGGACCCGCCACACGCCGCGGACCAGGAGCGACAGCGGCGGGAAGGACTGGTCCACCCGCCGGCGCAGCCCTCGCAGGTCGCTGCGGCTCCACAGCACCAGGGCCCGCGCCGGAAGGCCGTCGCGTCCCCCCCTTCCCGCCTCCTGGTAGTAGGCTTCCAGCGACGACGGGGGCCTCCAGTGGATGACGGCGCGGATGTCCGGCTTGTCCACCCCCATCCCGAACGCGTTGGTGGCCACCATGGCTCGGACGCGGCCCGACATGAAGCGCTCCTGTGTCCGGGAGCGTACCTCGGCGGGTAGCCCGGCGTGGTAGGGCTCGGCTCCCACGCCGCGCAGACGGAGTGCGCGCGTCAGACCCTCGACCTCTCCCCGGGTCCCCGCGTACACCACCTGGGCGCCGTCCTCCGCCTTCACCGCGGACCACAGCAGACTCCAACGGTGGTGCGCATCCCGGGCTCGGCGGGCCTCCCAATGCAGGTTCGGACGATCAAAGCTCTGAATCACCCGGACCGGATCCCGGAGGCCCAGAGTCCGTACCAGCGCGCTCCGAAGCACGGGTGTGGCCGTAGCGGTGAGGGCCAGGACGGGAACGGCGAGGGATCGGCCCAGCCCTTCCAGCACCCGGTAGTCGGGGCGGAAGTCGTACCCCCACTGGATGAGGCAGTGGGCTTCATCCACCACCAGGGCGGCGAACCGGATCCGGCGAATTCGGCTGGAGGACCGCCCGGTCAGGCGCTCGGGCGCCAGCAGAAGGAGGTCCAGGGCACCCCGCTCCACCTCGTTCAGGACGCGGCCGCACCGATCCGCGCCCACTCGCCCAGAGAGGGCTTCGGCTCGCAGACCCACCTGCCGGGCCCGCCGCAGCTGATCCTCCATGAGGGCCACCAGGGGGCTCACCACCAGGACCGGTCGGGGGAGCAGAAAGGAGGGCAGGAGGTAGGTGAGGCTCTTCCCTCCACCCGTGGGCAACAGGCCGAGGGCGTCCCTGCCCTCCAGCAGCGCCCGGATCAGCTTCTCCTGCCCGGGCCGGAACCGGTCGTGCCCGAAGCGCTCACGGAGAGTGTGGTGGAGGGGGTCCATCCTTGAGGCTGGCTGCCCCCTGTGGGCGCTCCCATGGCGCCTCCGCCCGCCACGGGAGGATCTCGCGGCCCGGAGCGTTCGGTGCTTCCGGACTCGGAGCGCTGCAGGCAGCACTTCACCAGCCCGCGCTGTGGGCGCGCCGCTTCACCAGCTGGCGCGAAGCCTCACCAACTGTACACGAAGTTCACCAGCGGGAAGAACACGCCGTCCCCATCCGCCAGGAAGAAGGCTAGGCCCACGTCGGCGGAGAGTCGGTCCCCCATGAACCGGGGACCCGCGGAAAGGAAGCCATTCTCTCCCGGGAAGATCCAGTTCTCCGACACCAGCTTCACGCGGCGCGACACACGCGTCTCACCGCCCACCACCACCACCGGTCGATCGGCGAAGTCCGTCCCTTCCATGCCGTACCCGATTCCCAGCGTCACGGCCTGGTCGGCGCTCCCGAAGGTTCCCGTCCCAAAAAGGAGCGAATAGATGCCGTCGTCGATGTCTCCTGTGGAGACGGACCAGAGCCCCACCGCCACCTGGGTGCGTTCCCGATCCAGCACCTTGATCTTCGGCGCGATCCAGAAGGGCCGGTCGCCGTCGAAGTTCCCGATGAGCGGCGTCCCGCCGGCGATCATGAATCGATCGGTCACGGAGAAGGACAGGAACGGGATGAACAGTTCGTACACCGAGAAGTACCCCGAGCCCGCGGAGGTCGTCCGGGCCGTGGGGGCGAAGAAGAGGCGGGTGGGATTCGGGTCGGGCTCCCATACCTCGCCGTTCACGACCTTCCCGTCGCTGACCCGGACACGGCGGATGGACGCCGGGTCGAGGTCGATGATCTGCCCGCTGCTCAGTCGGAACGACACCGGCGGTCCCAGCGCCACGACCCGCCCGTAGACGATGGACCCGTCGTGAAGCTCCACCACCTGCACCTGCGTGGTATCGGCCAGGACTGCCAGACCCGGCACCTCCTGGGAGCGCAGCGGGCCCGCGGTGATGAGCAGGAGGAAGGGCGCCATCAACCAGGTGCGCAGGGGGGACGATGCGGTTCGAGTGTCCATGGTCCGGTCCGGTGACAGGGGGAGACGATCCCACTGGCTCCAAGATCGCTCCGCGGAGGTACGTATTCGCCCGGGGGCGTACGTATCCCGCCTCCTAGCCGTCCCGGGGCTTCACCTCCGGGCCTTCCCCAGACCCCTCCGGCGGGGCGTCGCCCACCCCGTCGCCGAGCTCGGGCTCCTGGTCGTCGTCCGCCTCCCCCGCCCCATTCCGGGCCCCCACGAATCGGAGGCCGAAGCCGAGGATCAGGACTCCCAGGGCCACGTTGACGAGCCACTCGCGCTCCGTCGAGATCCCCACCATCGCCAGGACCGCCCCGAGCCCCAGGAGCCGGACCCTCCAAGCCAGGTTCGCGCCCGGTCCCCGCCTGCCCCGGTCCACAAACATCAGGAGCGCCCCTTCCCGTCCAGGAACCGACGGACTCCGTCCCGGCACGTGTCCGTGAGGCGCGCCACCGCGTTGACCTCCGCGCCTCGGGCGATCCCCTCCTCAAAGGACATCCCGTCCAGCCCGTAGAGGAGCCGCTTGGTGAGGGCCACCGCCGAGGGAGGCAGCGCCGCCATCTCCTCCAGGTAGGCGGCCACCGCCGCGTCGAAGGTGGCCTCGGGAATCACCTGATTCACCAATCCGAGCTCGTGAGCCCGCGTGGCGTCGATCCGGCGGCCCCGCGCCACCAGCTCGAACGCGCGGGACTCCCCCACCTTCCGCCGGAGAATGGTCATGACCATGGCCGGCACGAAGCCCAGGTGGACCTCCGGGTACCCGAATACGGCGTCCTCCCGAGCCAACACGAGGTCGCACGCGGTGGCCAGACCGGCACCGCCGGCCAGTGCCCTCCCTTGCACCACGGCCACCACCGGACGATCCAGGGTACGGAAGGCGACGAACAGGTCTCCCAGACGCTGGGCGTCCGCGAGACTCTCCTCACTGCCCGCGCTGGCGATCTTCTCCAGCTCCGCGAGGTCGGCTCCAGCGCAGAAGTCCTTTCCCGCCGCGCGGATCACCACCAGCCGGACACCCGGGTCGCCCGCCACCTCACCCACGGCGTCGTGCAGGGCGTCCACGAGCTCCCCGTTGAGCGCGTTGCGCTTGGATGGGCGATTCAAGGTCAGGGTCGCGATCCCGTCGGTGACGTCCACCGCGAGGACCTCGTCCCCCCTCGCCTCCACCGGGCCCTCAGCCATGGGACCCACCTCCATAGCGCGCCGGCGTCCAGTCGGACGGGACGCGCCCCCTACCATTCACGGACTCCGCGATCTCGGCGGGCACCTCCACCTCCATTCGCAGCAGGGCCGTGCTGAAGACCTTCCCCTGGGCGTCGTTCATGAGGGAGACGGTCCCGCCGCCGTCCAGCGCGCCGTGCAGGAGGAAGTTCAGGGCGTACAGATTCGGCAGCTCGAAGCGCTCCACCTCGCCCCGTACCATGTCGCCGAAATGGGCCTTCACCGCCGCGGGCGTCAGGCGCTCCTTCAGGAGGGGATAGTGATCGGGGTCGTAGGCGATGACCCCCACGTTCGCCGTGTCCCCCTTGTCACCGGAGCGGGCGTGAGCCAGGTCCACGAGGGTGATGCGCGGCATGTCAGACCTCCGAGACGTGTACGGTCAGATATGGCTCCACCGCCTCTCGGCGAAGCAGGGCCGGCCAGTAGGCCATGATCTCCTGGACCCGCGGGCGGCCCCCGGCGAAACCCGTCACCGAGGGCGGCCCGGTGAGGACCAGAGGGGCGATCTCCCGGGTGAAGCGCTCCACGGCCGCACGGTCCTTTCCTCGGACCCCTACCCGCAGCTGCACCTCCGGAAGGTCCGGCGGCGGGGGACCCACCAGGGACCCGTGGGTGGAATCCCACCCCACCAGCTCGACCCGGACCGCGTCGAACTCCAGGCCCAGCCGATCCAGGCGCTCCCTCAGGATGCGGCCCGCGGCCCGGGCCTTGGCCGCCGCATCGGGCCAAGAGTACGTCAGGGTCCCGGTGGCCTTCCACCCGTCGGCGTAGGCGATGCTCACCTTCAGGAAGTCGGTGCGCGGACCCCCTCGGATGCCGCGGACGAGGACCCGGTCGGGACCCTCCTCCTCCAGTCGGATCGAGGTGAAGTCGGCCACCACGTCCGGGGTGATGTACCCGGAGGGATCGCCCATCTCGTAGACGATCTGCTCGCTGACCGTTCCGCGGTCTACTCGTCCACCCGTTCCCTCGTGCTTGGTCACGACGAAGCTGCCGTCGCGCCGCGCCTCGACGATGGGAAAGCCCACCTGCGCCATGTCCGGAAGCGTCCACCAGTCGATGAGACAGTTCCCTCCGGTGCTCTGGGCGCCGCACTCGTTGATGTGCCCGGCCACCACTCCGGCCGCGAGGCGGTCATGGTCGTCCGGCGACCAGCCGAATTCGTGCATCATGGGTGCGTACGTCAACGCGGTATCGGTGGACCGGCCGGTGACCACCACGTCCGCACCGTTCTCCAGCGCCTGGACGATGGGTGCGGCGCCGATGTACACGTTGGCGCTCTCCACCCGGTCGCGGATCGCTGCCAATGGCTCGCCGGTCTCCATGTTCGCCAGCTCGTGACCCTGGGCCAGCAACGCGTCCAGGCGCTCCAGGATGTCGTCACCCTCCACCCGGCCCACACGGGCCCGTCCCCCGACTCCCGCCCGCCGGCCAGCCTCCACCAGCGCCTCGGCACATCCCCCGGGGTTCACACCCCCGGCGTTGGTGACGACGCGGATGCCCTTGCCCACGCAGGTAGGGAAGATCCGCTCCATGAGCGGGATGAAGTCCCTGGCGTACCCGGCGGACGGATCCCGGCCCCTCTGCTTCTGCATGATGGACATGGTGACCTCCGCCAGGTAGTCCATCACCAGGTAGTCGACGGGGCCGCCCTCCACCTGCCGGACCGGGGCCTCCGGGTCGTCCCCCCAGAAGCCCTGCCCGGAGGCGATTCGGATCTGCTCTCGTTCAGCCATGGATCTCTCTGTCAGCCGGCATTCGTGCCCTGCGCCCCGCCAGGGCCTGGCCCTTGCCGGTGGCTCGGTCAGGGCGGCGTTGCCAGCGGAAGCTGGAACGCCCCCACGTGGGGGCCCGGGTTGTGAAGAGCGGTACGGATGAGTAGCTCCAGCGCGGGCCGAATCTCTTCCGGGAGGACCACCTCGTCCACGAAGCCCCTCGCAGCGGCGAATCGGGCGTCCAGCTGTCGCTCGTAGTCGGCGCGGACCTCGTCCATGCGGGTGGTGAGATCCTCGTCGGGGACCTTCCCCTCGGCCTTGAGCGCCTCGAGCTGGCTGCTGAAGAGCGCCATGACGGCGCTCTCTCCTTCCATCACCCCCATCCGCCCCGTGGGCAGGGAGAGGATGAAGTCCGGATCGAAGCCCTGCCCGGCCATGGCATAGTACCCCGCGCCGGACGCGTGATTGAGGGTGAGGACCAGCTTGGGCACGGTCGCCGTCGCCATGGCCTCCACGAACTGGGCGCCCGCCCGGATGATCCCCGAGTGCTCGGCGTCGGGTCCCACCATGAAGCCGCTCACGTCCTGGACGAAGAGGAGCGGCGTCCCGTGACGATTCATGGTCTCGATGAAGTAGGCCACCTTCCGGGCGCTCTCCGTGTACACGATCCCACCGAAACGGGGAGGCCCGGGCCGATCGTCCTTCACGATCCCTCGATGGTTCGCGATGATCCCCACCGGCAGGCCGCGGATGAACCCGGTGCCACAGATCATCTCCGCGGCGTGCCCGGGCTGGAACTCGTCCAGTCCCTCCGCGTCCAGGATCGTTTCCAGAACGGCACGCATGTCGTAGGGCTGCCGGTGGTCCCCCGGAAGGAGGTCGTACAGCTCCACCGCCGACCGACGAGGCTCGGTCCCGGATCCGGACAGGGGGAGATCGGTCTCCCGGGGCAGCTCCTTCACGAGCTGGCGTAGCTTCGCCAGACACGCCTCGTCGTCCGGCACCGCGTAGTGCGCCACACCGCTCACTTCCGTGTGGACCCGTGCACCCCCCAGCTCTTCCGCTCCCACCGACTGGCCGGTGGCGCCCTTCACCAGGTTGGGTCCGCCCAATCCCATGAAGGAGGTGCCCTCCACCATGAGAATGACGTCGCTGAGAGCCGGCAGGTATGCACCCCCGGCGATGCACGGTCCCATCACGGCGGCCAGCTGGGGAATGCGCAGGTACCGACGCATGATGGAGTTGTAGTAGAAGAGCCGGGCCGCACCGTACTGGCCGGGAAAGACACCTCCCTGGTAGGGGAGGTTCACGCCGGCCGAGTCCACCAGGTAGAGGATGGGTACCCGGCAGCGCATGGCGATCTCCTGGGCCCGGAGCATCTTCTTGATGGTCTCCGGCCACCACGATCCGGCCTTCACCGTGGCGTCATTGGCCACCACCACCACCTCGCGGCCATGGACCCTCCCGACGCCGGTAACGACCCCGGCGCCCGGTGCCTGTCCGTCGTACAGGTCGTGGGCCACCAGGAGTCCCACCTCCACGAACGGGGCGTCCGGATCCATGAGGCGCTCCACCCGCTCCCTGGCCGTGAGCTTGCCCTGGGAGTGCTGCCGCTGGATCCGCCTTTCTCCACCGCCCTGGCGGAGGACCTCTCGCAGCTCCTGCAGTTCCCGGGAGAGGTCGGTGAGCCTGCCCTCCCCGTCTGTCATCAGACGCGCTCGCCCTGGGCCTCGAACCACTCCTTGATGTAGGAGACGGCCTCGGAGGTCGGTGTCCCGGGGCCGAAGAGCTTGCCGATCCCCTGCTCCTCAAGCGCCTTCGCATCGTCCTCCGGGATGATCCCTCCCCCGGTGAGGAGGATGTGCTCGGCGCCCGCCTCCTCCAGGAGGGTCCGGACTCGCGGGAACAGCGTCATGTGCGCCCCCGAGAGGATCGACATGGCCACCACGTCCACGTCCTCCTGCACGGCTGCATTCACGATCATCTCCGGGGTCTGGTGAAGCCCCGTGTAGATCACTTCGAAGCCTGCGTCTCGGAACGACGAGGCGATGACCTTGGCGCCGCGGTCGTGACCGTCCAGCCCCGGCTTGGCGACCAGAACCCGAATCTTACGTTCGTCCGTCATGCCGTCTCGTCCCTCGCAGGATCGGAATGGGAAAGGCAGGAAACCCTTAAGACTACCACGTTTCGAGCATGTCGGGGAGGCAAGCCACATCTGGAATCCGGCGCACGTCGGTCCAGTGCCCGAGCTGGTCGAAGGGATCCAGCAGGAGGGCCTCCATCCCCGCCGCACGGGCCCCTCGGACGTCCACGGCATACAGGTCGCCCACGTACAATGTGCGGCGCGGCGGCGTTCCGAGTCGGCCCAGGGCGATCCCGAAGATCCGGGGATCCGGCTTGGCCACCCCCACCACCTCGGAATCGACGACGAACTCGAAGTACGACGCCAGCCCCACTCGCTCCAGCAGCGCCTCCACCCGGCCGTCCGCGTTGGACACCACCGCGAGGCGATAGCCCGCGTCGAGGATGGCCTCCAGGGCCGGTAGCGTGCCGGGGCCGACGTGGGTCCACAGGTGATCCCGCGCGTGCATCGACTGGAGGTCCGCCGTGACCGCCCCCCAGGCGTCCGGAGGAAGGTCCATCCCCTCGTAGAGCGTGGCGAAGTAGTCCCGCCAGAACTGCTCCTCCGTGCCGGTGGCGCCTTCGTCGGTCCGCCGCGACAGGCGTAGCCGGGCCGTACGCTCCACGGTGGAGAAGCGGGACGCGTCCCCGGAAGCCCCGTGGCGGTGGAGGACGGAGGTGATGCGGTCCGGATCCGCAAAGACGAGTGTGTTGCCCGCGTCCAGGACGACGGCGTCGAAAGGGAGGCTCATGGCCGCAGCTACCCGATCCCGCACGGTGGGATCCCCGCCGCGCCGAGCCCCGTGCCCGGAGCTCGTCCCGCTCCTGTCCGCCGCCGGCGGCCCGGCCTACCGCTCCCCGTCACCCTTCCTAGAAGAAGACGGGTTCCCGGTAGGCGCCGAAGACCTTTTCCATGGCCTCCCGGATCTCGTACAGGGTGCAGTACGCCCGGGCGCAGTCGAGGATATACGGGACCACGTTGCTCCCGTCCTCCGCGGCCCGCGTCAGCGCCTCGAGGGCCTGCGTCACCCGGGTGTCGTCCCGCTCGGACCGGAGCGTCGCCATGCGGTCCCGCTGACGCGCCTCCACCGAGGGATCGATCTTCAGGGTATCGATCTCGATCTCCCCGGAGCCCTCGGTGAAGTCGTTCACCCCGACGATGACCCGCCGGCCGGATTCGATCTCCTCCTGCTGGCGCATGGCCGAGTTGGCGATCCGGCGCTGGAACCAGCCGTTCTCAATACCCGGTACCACACCGCCCTGCGCCTCGATCTCCGCGAAGACGGCTTCCGCCTCGGCCTCAAGCTGGTCGGTGAGGTGCTCCACGTAGTACGACCCCGCCAACGGATCGATGGTGTTGGGCACGCCGGTCTCGTACGCCAGCACCTGCTGCGTCCGCAGGGCGATCCGCACCGCCTTCTCCGTTGGAAGGGCCAGCGTCTCGTCCATGGAATTGGTGTGGAGCGACTGGGTGCCGCCCAGCGCCGCCGCCATGGCCTGGTACGCCACGCGGACGATGTTGGTCTCCGGCTGCTGCGCCGTGAGGGTCACGCCGGCGGTCTGGCAGTGGGTTCGCAGGCGCCACGACTCCGGGTTGGTGGAGCCGTACTTCTCACGCAGGTGGCGAGCCCAGATCCGGCGCGCCGCCCGGAGCTTCGCGATCTCCTCGAAGAAGTCGTTGTGGATGTCGAAGAAGAAGGAGAGGCGGGGCGCGAACGTGTCCACGTCGAGCCCGCGGGCCATCCCCCGCTCCACGTATTCGAATCCGTTCCGCAGGGTGAAGGCCAGCTCTTCACCGGCCGTGGCTCCGGCCTCCCGGATGTGGTAGCCCGAGATGGAGATGGGATTGTACTTGGGAGCGTGGTCGCTGCACCAATCGAACATGTCCACGATCAGGCGGAGCGCCGGCTCCGGCGGGTACACCCAGGCGTGCTGGGCCTGGTACTCCTTCAGGATGTCGTTCTGGACCGTCCCCCGGAGCTTCTCCGGCGAGACGCCCTGCTTCTCGGCGGCCGCCACGTAGAAGCAGAAGAGGATGATGGCCGGGCCATTGATGGTCATGGAGACCGACACCTGATCCAGCGGGATCCCGTCGAAGAGAGTCTCCATGTCCGCCAGCGACGAGATGGCCACCCCGCACACCCCCACCTCGCCCAGCGAACGGGGATGGTCGGAGTCGTACCCCATGAGCGTGGGGAAGTCGAACGCCACGCTGAGCCCCGTCTGCCCGTGGTTCAGCAGGTAGTGGTAGCGCTGGTTCGTCTCCTCGGCGGTGGCGAATCCCGCGAACTGCCGCATGGTCCACAGCCGGGTCCGATACATGGTGCCGTACGGACCCCGAGTGAACGGATAGCTGCCCGGGAAGCCGACCCGGTCCTGGTAGCTCCCCTCCACATCCAGCGGCGTGTAGAGGGGCTCCACCTCGCGCCCGGAGACGGAGGTGAAGAGCCCGTCCCGCTTCGGGGTCGCCTCGTACGACGCCCTCCACTCCTCCAATCGAGCGCGGAGCTCGGCCAGCTCCTTCTCCTTCTCCTGGACGGTACGGGCCAGCTCCTCGGCGGTCAGAACGTCGTGCTCGGTGGTCGACATCATTCGGTCTCTGAGAGGGAATCGTTGCCTGAAAGATGTCCAGTCGGCCGCGAGAGGGTCAACGCGACGTGGCGCCGCCCCCTCCAAGGGGGGTGCGGATCCCGGCCACGAAGGTCCGTCCCGGAATGGAGAGGCCGGTCACGTCCGGATACCCCTCGTCGGTGGCGTTGAGGACATCCACGTATGCGCGAGCCTGCCCGACCGGGAAGTCCAGGC
This sequence comes from Gemmatimonadota bacterium, assembly GCA_039586075.1. Taxonomy (GTDB): domain Bacteria; phylum Gemmatimonadota; class Gemmatimonadetes; order Longimicrobiales; family Gaopeijiaceae; genus Gaopeijia. The sequence goes on from JBDHLC010000006.1 coordinate 78,269, forward strand.
GGAGATCCACGGTGATGCCCCCGCCGCCTCCAAGGCGGGCCCGGTCGGCGGCGGCGGCCTGGATCCAGGACTCGTCCGGAAGGTCCAGCCGTCCGCGCACCAGGAGCTCCCGGTGGACGGGCCGAAGGGCGTACTTGGAGAGGAATCCCTCCTCCTCCTCGGAGTCCAGCGTCAGCCAGGAGGCGGACAGGTCCCACGCGATCCCGCTCCACCGGACTCCCGTGATCTCCAGCTCCAATCCCCGCACGGTGGCGCTCTCCACGTTCCGGGTCTCCCACGGTACCGACGCGTCGGAACCCGTGGGCCGGGCCCAGTCGATGAGGTCCTCGGTGACCCGATGGAATCCCCGCAGCGCCAGCAGCCCCTGTTCGTGCCTCAGCTCCCCGCCGAGCTCCGCGGCCCACCCCCGCTCCACCGCCAGATCGGGCGTCCCTACGTTGGCCGGATCCACGTAGTAGCGCTCCGTCCAGGTGGGAGCCCGGAACATGCGACCCCACGACCCGCGAAGGCTCCAGGACGGGCCTTCCCAGCGGATGGAGGCCGACGGAGAGGTGAACGACCCCACGTCCTCGCGGTCATCGTACCGCAGGCCGCCCTGCAGCTGGACGGTCCCCGTGCGAAACACCATCTCGGCGAAGCCCGCACGAAGGTCCTGCTCCCGGTCCCCGAGATTCGTGCTCTCCAACGACTCCCGCCGCCATTCCCCGCCCAAGGCCAGTCCGCCCGTGGCTCCCAGGGGCACCCGGGCCTGCAGCTCCCCGCTCACCTGGCGAGAATCGTGGAGGTTCCGGTAGAAGTCGGGGTCGCTCCTCTGCAGGATGAAGTCGTCCTCGTGGACGCGATACGAGAGGCGGGGCTCCAGGATCAGGCCTTCGGACATCCGGCCCACCCACCGGCCCGAGGCGGTGGTGGTGCGGGTCTCCTCATAGGACGGATAAGGGGCATAGAACGCGTCGGCGCCGAACTCCCGGCGGGCATGGGCCACGTCCAGGTACGCGCGTCCTCCGGCTGCGGGTCCCACGAGACGGCTCGCAGCCCGGGTGATCCGGTAGTCGGTTCCCTCCCGATGGCCGTCGGAGGCCTCGATCCCGCCGCCGGTTCCCAGGCGCCAGTCCCCCACCGGGATGATGACATCCATGAGCGCCGCCCACTGCTTGTCGGACCCACCCTCCAGGCGGGTCACCCCCGACGTGGACTGGGTGCCGCTCCCGTCCCGCGTCACCACGTTCACGACTCCGCCCAGGGCATCCGCGCCGTAAACCGCGGAGGCGGGTCCGCGCAGGATCTCGATCCGCTCCACCCGCTCCAACGGAACCGCCAGGTCCAGGTCGAAGTGACCCGTCTGGGGGTCGGACATCCGGACGCCGTCCACCAGGACCAGGACCTGCTCGAAGGTGCTGCCCCGGATCGACAGATCCGCCTGGGCCGGGGACCGACGCTGAAGGTCCAGGCCGAGCCCCCACTGAAGGGCTTCCTGCACGCTGCGTACGGGAAGCGCGGCCAGGGTCTCGGCGTCCAGGACCTGCACGGCGCCCACCCCTGCCCCCAGGCGGGAGTCCACCGAAACCCGGAGCGTATCCAGGATGAAGGGCTCCTGGCCCCCTGCTGGCTGATTCCACGTTCCCGCCAGCAGGACCAGGGCGGTGGCGCTCCGCCGGCCGATCACGGGGATGCCCCCTCGGATCCTCCGCGGGCGAGGATGCGCTCCACGAAGTGCTGCGCAAGGGAATACGGTGTCTCCGATCCCGCCGAGATCCGGTCCAGTCCCTGGGTGAGCTCCAGTCCCGCCACCGCCCGCCACGCCACCCGGCGCAGCTCCCGGGCCACGACGTCCCGGACCCGGATCTCTGCCCGCGTGCGTCGGCGCACCTCGAGCTCACCGGACTCGACGAGGTGGTCCCGGTGACCCCGGATGGCCTCCGCCAGCTCGAGAACCCCATTTCCCGTGTGGGCCTCCGTGGCCAGCACCGGGATCTGCCACCCCTCGGGTTTGACCCAGCGGCGGGGTTTCTTCTCGTCGCCCTTCTCCCGCACGGCGGCCGCCATGTCCACACCGTGATGGGCGGGAATGTCCTTCATGGTCTCGCCGGCCCGCAGGTGGATGGCCATGCCGAGCTCCTTGAGGAGCCGGTCGGCTCCAGGCCGGTCCGCCTTGTTCACCACGAAGATGTCCGCGATCTCCATGAGCCCGGCCTTCATGGCCTGGACCCCGTCTCCCGACTCCGGCACCAGGACCACCACCACCGTGTCGGCGGCGCTGGTGACCTCGAGCTCGGTCTGGCCGACGCCCACCGTCTCCACCATGACCCGGGGAAAGCCGAACCCGTCCATGAGGTCGACGACTTCCTTGGTCGTGGTGGCGAGCCCACCCAGCGACCCCCGGGTCGCCATGGACCTGATGAAGATCCCGGGGTCGGTGGCCAGGTCGTTCATGCGGATGCGGTCGCCCAGGAGAGCGCCTCCGGAATAGGGCGACGAGGGGTCCACCGCCACCACGCCCACCTCCTCGTCCATGCTTCGGTAGTGGTTCGCCAATGCGGCCACCAGAGAGGACTTCCCGGCGCCGGGAGGTCCGGTGATCCCCACCCGCTCGGAATGCAGTCCCCGGGCGATGACGGTATGGAGGAGCTCCTGGAAGCCCTCGCGCTCGTTCTCCACGACACTGATGGCCCGGGCCAGCGCCAGCTTCTGGCCCTGTTCGAAGCGCGCCAGGAGGTCCTGCAGCCTGGGGGAAAGCCCGTCCATCTCCCTCTCTCTCGGGTTGAGACCATTGGCTCCCGGACCCGGCCGGGATCGAACGGTGAACGCTACCGCCAACCCCGCCCCGGTGGAAGCGTTCCGGGAGTCGCGCTGCGGGGGGCCTGGACCGCTCCGAGGTCAGCGGGGAAGGTCGTGGGGGCGGATCCCCCGGGCATGGCGGAGCGGGTTCTCCAGGAGGTGACTGGGAAGGAAGAAGACCAGCACGAACATGATCAACGAGCTCATGAGCCCCACGGCCAGGAGCCAGTAGCTCCGTATGGAGATGAACAGGATGGAGGTGATCAGGGCGGTGGCGGTGGCGAACACGGAGAGGAGGATCCGCCGGGCCTGGAGCAGCAGGAACCGCTCCTGGCCCTGCGTGTCCTGGGGGTGCACGCGGACCCGCAGCTCCTCCCGCTCCGCCCGGCTCACCAGCTCACGCAGGGAGCGGAGCGTGGTCTGAGCCTCGTCCACGAGGCTCTTGGCGAGCTGGGCGGGCTCCTTTCCGGTGGTGCGTAGAATGTCTCCGCGGTAGCGGCGGATGACCCCCCGCATGAAGTGGAGACCGTTGAAGTTGGGATCGTACCGGAAGCCGATCCCCTCCAGGAGCACGCCCGCCCGGAAGAAGTAGACCAGTTCCTGCGGCAGGATGAGGGGCCACGTGTAGAACGTGTCGAACAACTCCTGCACCAGCTCCTGCAGGCGCTCCTGGCTGGTGGTCTGGGCACGGTCCACGATCCGCATGATCTCCAGCGCCGCCTCTCGGATCTCGCCGCGGGAGACTTCGGGTGAGATCATGCCGAGCTTGTACATCCCCGAGGTGATCCCGTCCAGATCCTCCCGGGCCACCGACAGCGCCACATTGAGGATGGACTCCCGGGTCCACCGCGGGATCTCCACCACCATCCCCCAGTCCAGGAGGACGAGCGTGCCGTCGTCCTGGACCAGGAGGTTCCCCGGATGGGGGTCGGCGTGGAGGAAGCCGTCCACCATCATCATTCTGAGATACAGCCCGGTGAGGGACTCCATGGTGGTGCGGAACGACAGCCGCCCGCTCTGAAACGCCTCCTGGAGCTGGTCGATCTTGGTCCCCCGGAGCCGCTCCATCACCAACACGCGGCGCCGCGTGTAGTCTTCCATGACCTCCGGGATCCGAACCCCGAACTCTGATCGGTAGGTCTCCCGGAAGTGGCGCATGTTCTCGGCCTCCCTCCGGAAGTCCATCTCCTCTCGGACCTTGGCGCTGAACTCCCGGACCACCCCCGTAAGGGCGCGGACGTGGTGGTTGGGAAAGAGGATGTTCAGCCAGAAGAGGAGGCGAAACGAGATGTCCAGGTCGGTGGCCACCAGCTCCTCGACCCCGGGCCGCAGCACCTTGACCACCACCTCGCGGCCTCCGAGCCGCGCCGTGTGGACCTGCCCCAGGGATGCGGCGGCGATGGGCTCGGCCTCGAACGACTCGAACACCTCCCGCACTGGCTTTCCGAGCTCTCCCTCCACCACCTTCACGATGTCCTCGGTGGGGTTGGCCTCCACCTGGTCCTGGAGCTTGCGGATCTCGGTGAGATACGGCTCCGGGAAAATGTCCGCGCGGGCCGAGAGGAGCTGCGCCAGCTTGATGAAGGTGGGCCCCAGCCGTCCAAGGGAGTCGGCCATCCGCTTCGCCCGCCGCAGGTGATGCTCCGGCGACCGGCGGGCCGGCCGGCCCACCAGGATCCATCGACGCCGATCCCGTAGGAAGCCCACCACCAGCGGTAGGAGGCGGGTCACGACCCGATAGGAGCGGCTCAGGCGCCTCACGAGCGCCGCCTCACAGGAGCATGAGGGAGGCGAGGCCCAGCAGGAGGGCGAACCCCACCAGGTCGGTAAAGGTGGTGAGGAAGACCGAGGAGGCCACCGCCGGGTCGATGCCCATGCGGTCCAGGAGGGTCGGAATGAACGCACCGGCGAAGCCCGCCAGCAGGATGTTGCCCCAGAGCGCCAGCAGGACCACCACGGACAGGGCGGGAGGGATGGCCTCGATCCGGGTTCCCACGACCCAGATGGCCCCAGCCGCGAAGAGGCCGAGAACGAGACCGTTCACCAGCCCCACCAGGAGCTCCTTGCTCACCGCGTCGGACTGTCGCTCCAGCTCGCTGGAGGCGAGGGCGATGCGGCGTACCGTCACGGCCAGCGCCTGCGTGCCGGAGTTCCCCCCCATTCCTCCGATGATGGGAAGGAACATGGCCAGGAAGGTGAACTGGGCGATGGCGCTCTCGAACAGGATCACCACCGAGGAGGCCAGCGTGATGCTCACCAGGTTCAGCGTCAGCCAGGGAAGGCGTGTCCGTACCGCGTCCTGCCAGTCGGCCCGGACCTCCTCCTCGTCGGAGACACCGGCCAGGCGGAAGATGTCCTCGGTCTGCTCGGCCTCCATCACGTCGATGATGTCGTCGAAGGTGATGCGGCCCAGGAGCTGACCGAACTCGTTCACCACGGGCGCCGAGACGAGGTTGTAGCGGGCCATGAGGCGTCCAACCTCCTCCTGGTCCAGGTTGGGGAGGATGGTCACCGGGGCCTCGACCACCAGCTCCGCCACGGGTGTCTCCGGCCGGGCCACCACCACCTCCGCCAGCGGCACCGTCCCCAGGAGGCGGTTCTTATCACCCACGACGAACACGGTGTAGAAGTCCTCCACCTCCTGCCCCTGCCGCCGGATCTCTGCGATGGCCTCGTAGGCGGACAGGGCCGCGTCCACCGCCACCAGCTCCGTGGTCATCCGACCACCGGCGGTCTCCTCGTCGTACAGGAGCAGGCCTCGCAGATCCCCCGCTTCTTCCACGGGCAGGTTGGCGAGGATCCGGTTGGCCTCGTCGGGCTCCAGCTCGGCGATCAGGTCGGCGGCGTCGTCGTCCGCCAGCTCGTGGAGGAGCTCGGCGCCCTTCAGTGGATCCAGCGAGGCCAGCAGGTCGCCCCGCTCGTCCCCCTCGTCCATCTCCGCCAGGGCCTCGGAAGCCACCTCGGCGGGGAGCGACCGGACCAACTCCACTTGCTCGTCCGGATCCAACTTTTCCAGCAGGTCCGCGACGTCGGAAGCGTGGAGGTCCAGCTCCAGCACGGCCCCGGCCAGGGCCTCCAGGTCCCGGGCCTTGACCAGGTCGGCCAGGTCGTCCGGGGTGACTTCCTGTTCCGGGGCGTTGCTCATGGTGACCGGGCGGGCGGAGGAGGAGGCGAGGGATTCGGAAGATCCAAGGGGCGGGCTCCCGCGGCAAGGACACCCGCGCTCCGGCCCCCCCCGGAACACCGGTGGCGCCGGTCAGTCGGCCAGGACCTCCCGGAGCAGCTCTTCCTGGAGCCTGTACATCTCGGAGTCGGCCCGCGCCTCCGCCCCGGCGGGGTGGTCGTACCCCAGGACGTGAAGGGTCCCGTGGATGGCCAGTCGACGGAGCTCATCGAGCACCGGAACGCCCTCCGCGGCGGCCTGTCGCAACGCCTGGTCGTACCCCACGTAGACGTCCCCCACCACCGGCTCCCCTTCGTCCCAGAGGGAGAAGGAAAGCACGTCCGTGGGGTAGTCGTGGTCCAGGTGCTCGCGGTTCAACCGCCGGATTCCATCGTCATCCAGGAGCGCCAGGGAGATCTCGCCCTCGAGGACTTCGTGGCGATCCAGAGCGGCCCGGACGGCGGCTTCCAGCGGAGTGGCCAGCTCATCCCGCCCCCCGGTGGCCACCAGCACGTCCACCATCAGTGTGGCCGCGCCCTCACGAGTCCCGGTCCCGCGGACCCGACGCCGATCCACCGTCCAGGGGCAATTCCGGATGGTCCGGCCCCCCGGGCTTCCGGGGGCGCGAGCCCCGACGCGTCTGGCTCCGTGGCTTCGACCCGCCCGCGTCGTCACTCGGCGCCGGAGCGGAGGATGCGGCCCTCGAGTTCGCGGGAGCAGGCGGCGTCCCCCCCCCGCTCTCCCCGCCCCGCTCCGGCGCCTCGGTCAGGTGCTTCGTCTCCGGATAGTCGATCCGATGGTGGTAGACCCCGCTGAGGACCTTCACGAACTGGTCCTTGATCCGGGTCACCTCCTGGAGGGTCAGGGGTGCGTCGTCCAGCTGCCCCTGAGAGATCTTCCGCTCGACGATGGAGTCGATGAGGTGCCGGATCCGATCCGGGGACGGGTCCTGTAGTGCCCGCGTGGCGGACTCCACCGAGTCGGCCAACATGGCGATGGCCGTCTCCCTGCTCCGGGGCTTCGGGCCCGGGTAGCGATAGTCCTCCGGGTCCAGGGCGTCCTCGCCGTACTCCTCTACCGCCCGGTCCCAGAAGAACCCGATGCGCTGCGTACCGTGGTGCTCCAGGATGAAGTCGGCGATGACCTTCGGGACCTTCTCCTCCCGGGCGAGCCGATACCCCTCGGTGATGTGCTCCCGCACGATGGCCGCGGAGGTGTCCGGTTTCAGGCGGTCATGGGGATTCCGCCCGTCCGGCTGATTCTCCACATAGTAGTGGGGCTTGAGCATCTTCCCCACGTCGTGGTAGTAAAGGCCCACCCGGCTCAGGAGCCCGTTGGCGCCGATGGCCGAGGCGGCTGCCTCCGCCAGGTTGGCCACGTTGATAGTGTGGGCGTAGGTCCCGGGCGCCTCCATGGAGAGGCGCCGCAGGAGGGGCCGGTTGGGATCGCCCCACTCCAGCAGGGTCTGGTCGGTGGTGATCCCGGTGATCATCTCGAAGACCGGGATGAACCCCATGGCCAGGATGGCGCTGACCACCGCGTTGGCCCCCGCCGCCACGAGCGAGAGGCCCATGCTCTCCAGCTCCCTTCCCAGAAGAAGCGCCAGCGCGAGGATGGCCGACGTGTAGGCGGCGAAGATCAGCGCGATGAACACCCACGTCTGTGCCCGCCGTCGCACCACGCGGACGCTCATCCCGGCTGCGGCACCACCCACGAAGGTGGGCACCAGCACGTGGAGTCCCTGGAGACCCGACTGCACGGAGGACAGGACCGCCAGGGTCATGGCCAGCACCAGGGCCATGCGCCCGTCCCACAGCACGGCCACCGCCAGCGCGGAGAACACCACCGGCAGGGCCTCGACGGGCCACCCACTTCGGATCACCACCGAGGCTCCGCCGAGGTACACGGCGATGAGAATGGCCACCAGGATCACCCACCGGGTGCGATCATAGACCTCGACCCGGAAGAAGTGGATGAAGCTCCAGAAGATCCCCAGGATGAGCAGGTTCAGCAGGGCGGACCCCGCCAGGGGCAGCAAACGCAGATTCGCGTTCTCGCCAAGGAGGTCCTGGCTTTGCAACGCCGCCTCGTAGGCGTTGATCCTCTCCATCACCTCTGGAGTGATGGGTTCGTTCGCCCGGACCACCGGCTCCCCCACCGGCACGGTCTGCTTGGTGGTGGGGACCGCCTGCGCCACCAGGTTCCGGTTCAACTCGGTGGCCTCCTCGTTCAGCTCGAGGGAGGCCCTCATGTGCTGGACCAGGACCAGCCGCAGCAGCTGCTGCCCGTCCGGCGGAAACTCCTCGGGGAGGAGCCTGCCGACCCGGTCCAGGAACTCGCCGGTGGTGAGGATCATCGCGCGGTCCACGGACCGCTCCGAGTCGTCGGCCAGGTCGCGAATGGTAACCGAGCTGGAGGCGGACCCCGACAGGTCCGCACCGTCCACCACCCCCGCGCGGAGATTCTCGCGCGCACCCCGCAGGGCTGCCGAGCGCAGCTGGTCCAGGGTCCCCTCGGTGAGCACCAGACGAACCTGCGCCGGCGTGGCGGCGATGGAGCGGTCTTCCAGGAACCGCTGCACCGCCTGCCCCTGCCCCTGCGCCCGAGCCGCGGTGAGGCCGGCGAAAAACCGTTCCAGCCGCGCCACCGTGCTGTCTTCCGCCTCCGAATGGAAGTCCAGCGTCGGCGGAACCGACAACCGGGCCTCCGTCCGAGCCGCCGCGAGCTCGTCGGAATTCACCGGCACGTCGAACTCCACCTCCGCGGTGATGTCGGCGCTGGCGATCATCCCGGGTGAGTACTGCTCCATCCGCAAGCGGGGGTCCGGCGGGAAGAGCAGCGTGGTCAGGACGGCCAGTCCCAGCAGCAGCCCACCGCGAATGGCGTGGTGCCAGACTCCCCCCGGCCGGCCCTGGGGCGGCGGGGGTGGAGGGGGACCGTTGCGGGGCGGGCGGCTCAAGTCTCCTCCACCTCCTCATCGTCGGCCTGCGCGTAGGCCCGGATGATGTCTTTCACGAGACGGTGCCGAATGACGTCCATGGCGTCGAGGTAGACGATGGAGATACCGTCGATCCCGGCCAGGATCTGCTCCACCTCCAGGAGGCCCGAGTCCATGCGACGTGGGAGATCGATCTGGGTCTTGTCGCCGGTGATCACCACCCTCGAGTTCAGGCCTAGCCGCGTCAAGAACATCTTCATCTGCGCCGCGGTGGCGTTCTGGGCTTCATCCAGGATCACGAAGGCGTCCGAGAGGGTGCGGCCTCGCATGTAGGCAAGCGGCGCGATCTCGATGGTGCGCTCCTCCAGCGCCCTCCTCATCCGTTCCTGGGGCATCATGTCCTCCAGGGCGTCGTAGAGGGGCCGAAGATACGGGTCGACCTTCTCCTGGAGGTCCCCGGGAAGGAAGCCGAGGTTCTCACCCGCCTCCACCGCCGGCCGGGCCAGGATGATCCGACGTACCCGCTTCTTGTAGAGGGCGTCCACGGCCGCGGCCACGGCCAGGTAGGTCTTGCCGGTCCCCGCCGGTCCGATGCCGATGACAATGTCGTTGGCCTGGATCTCCTCCAGGTATCGCCGTTGGCCGTCCGACTTGGGGCTGATGACCTTCCGGGATCCCGGGAGCGCAATCCGGATCTCCTCCTGGTCCGGGAGGACGCCGGTGTGCCCCAGGGCATCGAAGCTCTCTGCGAACCGGGCGATGTCATGCGCGTCGAAGGGCGCGCGGAGCCGCGCAAGCTCGATAAGGTGCTGGACCACCGGGACGGATCGCTCCACCGCATCCAGGGCACCCGAGAGAACCACCCGGTCCCCCCTGAGGATGACGCGGACTCCGAAGAGCTGGTGGAGCTCCTGGAGGTGGCGGTCGTTCACGCCGGCGAGAAGAAGGTGATCGACCCCCTCCGCGTCCAACCGATGTTCGACCATGGTGGCGTCGACTTCTGCCATTGGCTCTCCGTGCGAGTGGACTTCAGCCCACGACTACGCGTCTCCGGGCGTACCCGACCGGACGCGGATGTGAAGTTCCTCCAGATCCCCGGCATCCACCAGGGTGGGAGCTCCCTCGAAGAGCGCCCGTGCCGCCGTCGTCTTGGGAAACGCGATGACGTCCCTGAGGGACGGAGCCTCGGCGAATCGCTGCACAATCCGGTCCATCCCCAGGGCAATTCCCCCGTGGGGAGGCGCGCCGGTCTTCAGCGCGCCCAGCAAGAATCCAAACTTCCGGTCGATGGCCTCTTCGTCCAATCCAAGAATTCTGAAGACCCGTCGCTGCAGCTCGGCGCGGTGGATCCGGATGCTCCCCGACCCCAGCTCCGAGCCGTTGTAGACCATGTCGTACGCCAGACCCCGAGCGCCCAGAGGATCGTCCTCCAGGGAATCGATGAACTCGGCGTGGGGCAGCACGAACGGGTGGTGGTTCGGGCCCAGGGCTCCGTCGTGGTCCTCGAAGACCGGAAAATCGGTCACCCAGAGCCACGCATGCTCCCGCTCGGCGGGAAGGTTCAGCGCCCGGATGGCCCCCGTCCGTGCCGCGTCCAGCGCCGGTGAGGTCACGGCGTCCGGACCGGCCGCCACCAGCACCAGGTCTCCAGGCTCCACCCCCATCTCGTCCAGCGCCTCGTCTCCGGCGAACTTCGCCAGCGGCCCCGAACTGGTCTCCGACGTCCGCTTCGCCCAGAGCAGGCCCGGTGCGCCGACGGCCTTCGCCAGCGCTTCGACGCCCTCGATCTCCTTTCTGGACAGGTGGGCGCCATCCTTCAGGAGCAGCCCCCGAATTCGGCCGCCGGCCTCCACCGCTCCCCGGAGGATCCGGGACTCAACGGCACCCAGGATGGATGTCCAGTCGGTGATGTCCAGGGACCAGCGCAAGTCCGGACGGTCCGACCCGAAGCGCTCCATGGCCTCGTCCCAGGTCATCCGGGGAAAGGGGGTCGCCGCCTCCGCGCCTCCCACCTCCGCCAGGGTGGACATGAGCCCCTCCATCCAACCCAGGATGTCGTCTACCCCCACGAACGAGGCCTCGACGTCGATCTGGGTGAACTCGGGCTGCCGGTCGGCTCGAAGGTCCTCGTCCCGGAAGCAGCGCGCGATCTGGAAGTACCGGTCGAAGCCCGACACCATGAGGATCTGCTTGTAGATCTGCGGGCTCTGAGGAAGGGCGTAGAACTCGCCAGCGTGGACGCGGGACGGTACGAGATAATCCCGCGCACCCTCCGGCGTGGGCTTGGTGAGGATCGGCGTCTCCACCTCCGTGAATCCCAACTCGTCCATGTGATTGCGGACGGCCAGGATCAGCCGGTGCCTCAGCTCCAGGGTGCGCTGCAGCTCGGGACGGCGAAGATCCAGGGATCGGTGCCGCAGTCGGAGCTCCTCCGACGGGAGTTCCTCCTCGGGCCCGCGGTAGACCGGAATGGCCGGTGTCTCCGCGGCGTTGAGCCGCTCCAGCGTCCGGACGCGAAGCTCCACCTCTCCGGTGGGCAGCTCCGGATTCGGGTCCGGGCGCAGCGCCAGCGTCCCCGTGACGCGAACCACGTCTTCCGCCCCGAGGTCCCGCGCCAACGCGGTCCCGTCGGCGTCTGTGAACTCGGGACCCACCGAGGCCTGCAGGATGCCGCTCCGGTCCCGCAGGTCCAGGAAGGTGAAGTCGCCGGCCATGAGGCGCCGCCGGTGCACCCACCCCACCAGGGTGAGCTCACGGTCCACGTCGGCAGAGGTGAGCCCACCCAGGTAGGAGGTGCGAAGCGCGGTTGCGCCGGATCGGTGGTCGGTCATGGTGCGGGATATGGTTCAGCGCTCCGTGCCGAGCCGGCGGGACAGGGCCAGAAAGCCCGCATAGCCCGCCAACAGCCCCACAGCATCCGCCAACCAGTCGCCCAGCGACGCGGTGCGGGAGGGAACGAAGCTCTGGTGGATTTCATCGGAAAGACCGTACAAGAGGCCGATGGACAGGAGAAGGAGGTGGCCCGGCGTCCAGCCGGCACGCCCTCGTCCGAAGGCCAGCGCGCACCCCAGGACGGCATAGAGGACGAAGTGGACCACCTTGTCGTTGACCTGGAACCGGAGGGTCCCCGACAACTGCTGGGAGCTCAAGAAAAAAAGGACCGCCGCCCAGAAGGTGGCGGGCCCCCAGGCCATGAGGCGTTGGATCACGGACGTCCGGTGCGGGGTGACAGAGGTGCGGCCTCCTGCTCGTTCAGGTAGATCGCTAAGTTAACCGGGCCGTTTCTACCCCTCAAGCGATTTTCCGCCACCCTCATGCCAGCTGACTCCACCCGGCCGGACCTCCTGGGTCTCGAACCGGACGTCCTCCAGCGGGAGCTGGAACGCTTCTTCGCCTCCCGCGGAAGGAAGCCGTTTCGAGCCCGTCAGGTCGTGCGGTGGATCTTCGAGGGCGACGCCCGCAGCACGGCGGAGATGACGGACCTGCCCGTGGAGGACCGCGAGGCGCTTGCCGAGGCGTACGACCTCCGGGAGCCCGAGGTGGACACCGTCGCCCGGTCCGAGGACGGGACGGCCAAGCACCTGTGGCGGCTTTCGGACGGGGAGCTGGTGGAATCGGTCCTCATCCCCACGGGGGACCGGCTCACGCTCTGCATCTCCTCCCAGGCCGGATGCGCCATGGGCTGCACCTTCTGCGCCACCGGGTGGGGCGGGTTTCGCCGTCACCTCACCGCCGGGGAGATCGTGAGCCAGTTCCGTGGCTCGCGGCGCTGGGCGGAGGCTCACGGGTACGGGCCCATCACCAACCTGGTGTACATGGGGATGGGCGAGCCGTTGGCGAACCGGGATGCCGTCATGGCCTCCCTGACCATCCTCAACCAGGGCTACCGTTTCGGGGCACGCCGGATCACCGTTTCCACCGTAGGCGTCGTGCCCGGAATCCTCGAGCTGGCCCGGCGGCCCGAACAATTCCGGCTCGCCATCTCGCTCCACTCCCCCGACGAGGCACTTCGGCGGGAGCTCATCCCCCTGGAGAAGCGCTGGCCCCTCCCGGTCCTCATGGACGCGCTCCGGGAGTTCGATGCCGCCGGGGGAAAGCGGATCACCTTCGAGTACACGATGATTGACGGAGTCAACGACGATCCTGCCCTGGCGCCGGCCCTGGCGTCCATGGCGAAGGAGATCCGGGCCTTCGTGAACCTGATCCCCTTCAACCCCATTCCCTACCAGGACTGGGGACCGAGCCCGCCCCACCGTGTGCGACACTTCGCCACTGTGCTGGAGCAGGCCGGCGTGGACGTGGCCGTCCGGGAGCCCCGTGGGCGGGACATCGATGCCGCGTGCGGTCAGCTCCGGGCGCACGCCCTTTTGCAGGTCGAGGACCGACGCGGCGGGTAGCCGGGCCGCTCCTCAGCGCGGCCGGTCGAAGATCCGGCCCCAGCGGATCTCGCGAAGGAAGGGGAAGGGCCGGTAGGACTGGGAGTTGTAGGAGTAGTAGATGAACGAGACGCGCCCCTCCAGGCGCCACTTCTCCAGCAGACCCCAGTACCGCGAGTCGAGACTGTTGTCCCGGTTGTCCCCCATCATGAAGTACCGGTCCTCAGGAATGGCGATGGGTCCCCAGTTGTCCCGGGTGGGACGGTACTCCGCCCGATTCACGTCGGCGACGAGGTAGGACGCCTGCCAGGACATCCAGGGATCGGACGAGTCGGCCAGCCCGGTGGACTTCACATAGGGCTCTTCCTGGGGCTCCCCGTTCAGGTAGAGGACCCGGTCCCTCATCTCCAGTGTGTCGCCGGGAAGCCCGACGAGGCGCTTCACCAGCTTCATGTTCTCCTCGTGCGGGGGGTCGAACACCAGGATGTCGCCCCTCCGGGGCCCACTGTACCCCGGGATTCGGATCGAGGTGAAGGGAAGCATGGTGCCGATGGCGGCGTCGTTCACCACCAGGAAGTCACCCACCAGGAGGGAGTCCTCCATGGACCCCGAGGTGATGTAGAAGGTGTCCAGGACGAACAGGCGGAGCAGGATGAAGATGACCACCGCGGCGGCCAGGGAGCGTACGTTCTCCTTCCAGCCGGGCTTCTGATCGGCCTCGCCGCTCTTCTCCTCCGAAAGGGCCCCCTTTTCGGTCTGGTCCCGCTTTCGCCCCTTCCGCCCGTCAGCGCCGCGTCGGCTCATGGTCTGCCTTCATCGTTTTCTGGGTCCACCAACCGCGCGTCGGGATCCCCCGCCGGGCTGGGTCGCTTGAGGTACTGCCGGAGATCCCACCACGGACGCTCCGGGGACTCCACCGGCGGTTCGGGGATCAGGTCGGGAGTCCAGTCCTGACCCAGTACTACGGTGAGATCCACGTAGAGGTTCGCGTCCGGCTCCGAGCGCACGTCGGTGATGCCTAGGGCGTCGGCGGCCTGCCGAGCCGTCTCCAGGCGTCCCACCCGGTCCAGGACGAAGGACCCCGGCTCGTCGAAGGAGTCCCAATTCCCGACGTCCACGACGTCGAAGCCCGCGTCGCGAAGCGCCCCGGTGGCGGCCCGGGCCATCCCGGGGCGCCCGCCGCCGTTCATGACTTCCACTCGGACACGCTCCCCGAAGACGGATGGGATGGGGACGGAGACCATTGGAGCCCCGGGCCCCGGGGTGCGCAGCCACTGGGCGAACCAGGTCCCCAGGACGGCTCCCGTCACCAGCACCGCAACCAGGACGGCTACACTTCGGACACGCGCACCCAAGGGTCTCCTCCGGAAAGCGAGTTCCAGAATGCGAAGGTCTCCGGCCTCACCGGACGTCCCTTCTTCACAAGGTGTGTGATCCGGGCCGCCGCCACCTCCCGGGTCACGTCCTCCAACTCCTGTGGCATGCGGGATCGAAGACCGGCCCGCCAGCTGTTCCGCAGGTTGCGTCCTGGTTCCAGGAAATCCGCCACGTACAGGGCCTTCCCCGCGTCTCCCATGGACGGATGCCCCAGGGTGTGGTACCGGATGGCCAGGAGGAACTCCGGGTCCTCCACCCCTTCCTGGGCGAGCCGCGCGGAGACCGCGGGCCCGTGCAGGACCGAGCCGGGAAGCTCGCGGAGGTCCTTACGGACCAACGGGCGAAGGCTATTCGGCGACGCACCCTTCAGGGCGTCGTGGAGGAAGCCCAGCGCCACCCAACGGCGCCGGTCCCGCTTGGGAAGATCCGCGGCCTTGGCCCATTCCTTCAGCAGCGCCGCCACCCGCTGCATATGGGCGTATCGGCCCGTGCTCACCTTCGCCCAATCGGGAAGGCTCCCCTTGGAAGCCTCCTTCACGAGGGGGTGGAGTCGAGACATGGGGAAGGCGGGGTGGACGCGGACGAATGGCGGAACGGGCGCCAGAAGCTATGGACAAGGCCGGCACAGGGTCAATCGGATCCCGGGCCGATCCCGCCGGCCGCTCCGACTACGCTGTCGGCATCCCGGACCGTAGCTTGAGCCATGCGAATTCAATGGGACGCCGCCCTGGTGGCGGCCACGGCCGGGGAGCTGGATCGGCGGTACTCCGGTAGCCGGGTCCGGGCGTATCATCTGGATCCGGTCCGGCGGCGGCTGGCCCTCTACCTGCGGGAGGCGACTCTCGTGTGGGAGCTCCACCCGGAGCGGCTCGGGTTCCAGGTCTTGGGCGCCGCGGACCCGCCCCCGGAGGCCACCGCCCTTCCCGCTCGCCTCGTCCGGGTCTGGGCCCCCGCGGATGATCGCCTGCTGGTGCTGGAATGGAGGCGGGTCCGGGGCCGCCCGCCCGTGGGTCGCCTGATCCTGGAGCTCCTTCCCAACCAGGAGAACGTCATCGCCACGGAGGGACCCGACAGCACCGTGCGGTCGCTGCTCCGGACCCGCGAAGGCGATCGGCCCCTGCGACGCGGCCACGTCTATCGGTTCCCACCGCCCTCCGAGCGCCAGGGAATCGAGGACGACCCGGGTCCGGAGTGGTGGGACCGCGTCCTGCGCGGCGCGCCGCCAGGCAAGGAGCGCGGAACGCTGCTGGGGAGCGTCGCCTGGACGTCTCCGGTGGCGCTTCCCGCACTCCTGTCCCCGGGCGGGTACGAACTCTGGCGGGGGCTCCGCTCGGCGGCCCTGTCACCCCGGGGCGAGGGAGAGGGCGCCGCCGTCGTCATGGGACGCCACGGTCCCCAACCGTACCCGGTCCCCATCCCCGAACGGACGATGTCGCTGACGGGAGATCTACTCGAGGCCTTCCGAACCGTGGGCGAGGCCACGGCGGACCCCCTCGCCGGCGCGGGCGAGCTGATCCCGGGGGCCCTGGCGGAGGCGTTGGATGCCGAGGTCGAGCGGGCCCGCACACGGGCGGCCCGGCTGGAGGAAGAGCTCGCCGCCCTCCCCGACGCGGACGAGCGCCAGGGTTGGGGCGACCTCATCCTCGCCCGGTACCACCTGGTTCCCGAGGGGACCGGGTCCGTTGAGCTGGATGGTTTCGACGGGAGCCCGGTCACCATCCCCCTGGACCCGGCCCTGACCCCCGACGCCAACGCCAGGCGGTACTACGACCGAGCGGCGCGGATTCGCCGGGCCCGGGAGCAGCTGCCCCGCCGGATCGAGGATGCGCGTGAGGCCTGGGAGACTCTGGAGCAAGTGCGCGACCGACTCCAGCGCGGGGAGGCCACGCGGGAGGAGATCGAAGCCGTCCTCCCGGACCGGGGTGCGGGCACGGGCCGAGACGGGGGTCCGGCCCCCCTCCCCTTCCGCCGTTTCCGGTCCTCCGGAGGGCTGGAGATTCGAGTGGGCCGGGGGGCCGCCAAGAACGACGAGCTCACCTTCCACCATGCCCGCCCCAACGAAATCTGGCTGCACGCCCGGCACGCGGCCGGGGCCCACGTCATCCTCCGGTGGTCCGGCGAGGGCTCTCCCCCGCCCCGGGACCTGCACGAGGCCGCGGTGCTGGCGGCCCTCCACTCCAGGGCCCGCACGTCCGGAAGCGTGCCCGTGGACTGGACCCGCCGGAAGTATGTCCGGAAGCCGCGGAAGGCGCCCCCGGGAGCCGTCCTGCCAGAACGGGTGCGGACGGTCTTCGTTACTCCCGACGAGGCGCTGGCCGAGCGGCTGCGGGTGGAGTGACGGAGACCGGGCCTCAGGCCCGGTCCATGGCCTCTCGCAGACTTCGGATGAAGGCAGCGCCCGCTTCCACCCCCTCCCCCTCCAGGGTGCGGACCAGAGCGCTCCCCACCACCACCCCGTCCGCGATCCCCGCCACGGCGGCGGCCTGCTCCGGGGTGCTGATCCCGAACCCCACCGCCACCGGCAGTCGGGTGGCCTCGCGGATCCGGCGCACCTCTTCTCCCAGCTCGCCCCGCAGACGGGACGACGCACCGGTCACGCCGGTTCGGGAGATGTAGTACAGGAAGCCGCTCCCTCCCCGAGCGACCTCGGGAATCCTCTCGGGCGGCGTGGTGGGGGCCAGCAGCCGGATGAGCTCCAGCCCCGAGGCCTGCACGGTCCCCTCCAGCTCGGGATCCGCTCCGGCGGGCAGGTCGGTGAGCAGCAGGGCGTCCGCGCCCGCGTCCCGGGCATCTCTGCAGAACCGCTCCACGCCGTAGTGCACCACGGGATTCAGATAGGTGAATAACACCACCGCAGTGTCGTGCCGTTCACGAAAGGCCCGGAGCCGGTCCAGCACCCACGCAACCGACACACCGTTCTGCAGGGCGCGGTACGACGAAGCCTGGATGGTGGGACCGTCGGCCAGCGGGTCGCTGAAGGGGATCCCCAGCTCGATGACGTCGGCCCCGGCCCCAACCAGCGCGTCCAGCACCGCATCGGTAGCCTCCAACTCCGGAAAGCCCGCGGTGACGTAGGGGATCAGGGCGGATTGGCCCCGGGTCGCGCGCCGTTGGAAGGCGGCGGAGAGGCGAGAGGTGGAAGCCGTCATGCCGGAGTGTCGTGGAACGGACGAGGGGTCGGAGGAATGGCGCAAGCCCGTGGGCTCAGATCAGGTAGTCCGCCACCCGGATCCCGTACTTCTGGGGCTCGGTGGTCTTGACGATGGATCTCGGTGGGAGTCCCGTCTCGGGATCGATCTCGGCGAGGTCCAGGGTGACGGGCTCCGCCAGCGGAATCCCCATGGAGTCGGAGATCACCTTCACCTTGGGAAGGTGAAGGCGCTCGGGGTTCGGGTTCACCCCGGACACGATGGCCAGCTCGTAGGAGTCCAGGATCACGAGGGTCCCGATGGGGAAGACACCGGTGGCGGTGATGAGAACCTTCACCAGGACCGGGTCGTACCCCCGGTTCGGGTTGTCGCGCATCTCCCGGAGCACCTGGTCCGGCGCCCACGGGATATGCTGATAGCTCCGGATGGAGGTGGCCGCGTCGAAGCCGTCGGCCACCGTCACGATGCGGGAGAAGAGCGTGGGCTTGCGGGGCCGGTGGTTCGTCGGATATCCCGACAGATCGATCTTCATGTGGTGCTCGTACGCCATGAGCATCTGGCGGTACGGCATGTCCGCGAACCCGCCCATGTTGAAGAGCGCCAGGAGGCCGTCGGTGGGGTGCTCCTTGAGCTGAGCCCACTCCTCGTCGGTCAGGGATCCGGGCTTGTTGATGACCTCGTGGTCCACCCGCATCTTCCCGAGGTCGTGCAGCAGAGCGCCCATCCCGAGCTCGTAGAGCTGAATCCGGTCGAGCCCGATCCGCTGCCCGATGATGACGCTCAGGATGCAGACGTTCACCGAGTGGGTGAAGGTGTACTCGTCGAAGTCCCGGAGCGTGGTCATGGTGATCATGGACGGCTCGTTGCTCAGAACCTGGTCCACGATTCCCTGCACGGCCCGCTTCACCTTGCGGACGTTCACGGCCTTGCCCAACCGAACGTCCCCCAGGATGTCCTTGGCCACCTTCACGGACTGAGCGTAGGTCCGCTTGGCCTGCTGGATGGCCTCTTCCTCGTCCAGCTCCCCCGACACGTCTTCACTGGGGCGAGTCAGGATGTGGTTCACCGGGGTCCCGGCGAGGCGATTGAGGAAGGTCCGGTAGACCTCGTCTCCCTCGGACTTGCGGAGGAGGAGCGAGAGGAACGGCGCCCACTCGTCGCGCCGCACGCCCGGAGCAACCTCGACCGCGCCGATTCCGTGGTCCTGCAGCGACTTCGCCACGGTGCCGAAGGTGGCGAAGTTCGAGAGGTCGAGGCGCAGCCGGGTCTCGTTGAGGAAGAAGAACTCCCCCACCACGCGCAGCTCCACTCCCTGCTCACGCTCCAGGAGCGCCGAAACGCTCCCGTGCAGCTCCGACAGCGCCTGCTGGACGGCGTCGTTCTCCAGGGGATAGAGCTTCAGGGCGCGAAGCGAGCCGTAGAGGGCGATCAGGATGCGTCGGCCCTCGGCCTGATGGAGCGTCATCCGCCGCCTCCCGAGCCGCCACGAAGCGCCCGCCCGACGGCATTTCGGACCACCGGGTCGTCATCCGTCACGGCCTTTCGCAACGCCTCCTTCGCGGCCGGCGACGCGATCTTGCCCAGCGCCAGCGCTGCGCAGGCCCGGATCTCCGAGGCTTCGCGCCGCCCCAGGAACCCCTTTCCGTTGAGATACTTGTCGAGGAAAGGCACGGCCTGTGGGTCCTCTACGGAGCCGTACGCCTCGAACATGGCAATCTGCTCCGTGAGGTCCGCCGACCGGATCTCCTTGCTCTGGAGGATCTCCCGGAAGCGCGGCCCCGCGCCCCGGTACCGGAGCTTCTCGAGGGCCCGCGCCGCCGCCACCCGGACCTCGGTCTCCGGATCCAGGAGGGTGTCCTGGAGCGAGCTCGCCAGGGTGGTGGCCTTCAGGTCCATCACCGTGCGGACGGCGGCCTTCCGGACCTCGGGAGACTCGTGGTACAGGAGGTCGGTGAGGTACGGAACCACCTCCTTCACCTGCATGCGGCCGGCCAGGAAGAGAGCACCGGACAGGACGACGGGATCGTCCGACTGGAGGAAGCGCAGAAGCGCCGTCCGGTTCCGCTGGGCGATGCCGGCCACCGCCTGGCGCAACACGGGTTGAAGCTCCCTCGAGGGAGTCGTCTCCGCCGCCCGGATCAGGATCCCGAGGGCCCGGGGTCGGAGGTGCGCCAGGAAGGAGCCGAGAAGCTGCGGCGAGGGAGCCACGGTCCCGCCCTCCAGCGCTCGCACCAGCTCTCCCACCGTATCCTCGCTGGAGAGGCGGTCCAGAAGCTCCACCACCGCCTCGCGGTGCTCCGGGGTCATGACCCCGTCGCGACCCTCTACCGCCCGGAGCTCTCCCAGCACCTGGCTCGCGGCGGCCAACTCCCCCCGAGCCAGAAGCCCTGGAACGAGGAGGGAGATGATCTCGAGGATCTCCGTCTGGCGAGGGGGGTTGGGCTCCTCGAGCCGGTCGAAGAGGGCGTTCAGCACCTCTCCGCGGACATCCCGCTGCATCTCCTCGTCGATGGCCGCCTGGACCCGCTCCATCTCGCGGGCGTCCAGGCTGTAGAGCGTCGGATTGAAGTCCTCGCGGTTCAGCGCCTGCGGGGGCGCCGCCTGGTCCGAGGCCGTGGCACCGGATTCCCCGTCCTCTCCCTCAGGGCTCTCCGCCTCCAGCACGGCCTGCAGCTCGCCGATGGAGTTGCCCGGGCCGGTCTCGGGCATGGTCACGCCCTCGGCCAGGAGGTCGACGTACCGGTACCGGAGGTGCTGGAGGTCCGCCTCCCACAAGAGCGTGATGAGGTCGTCGCCCTCGCTACGAGCCAGCCGGGCCTGGTTCAGCACCGTCAGCAGCAGCTTGGACTCCCGCTCGATCCCGGGCCGGAAGGTGACGGTGCGAATGCCGTCCTTGTACAGCAGGAAGGCCAGTGACTCCGAACGGGTGGGGTTGCGATACACCTCTTCGCCGTCCACCAGCAGCCCGTCCTCCTCCACCACGACGTGGAGCTCATCCAGCTCCTCCCAGAGCCCCTCGAATCCGGCGGCAAGGGCGTGGATGAACCGCTGGTAGACCGGGTTGTTCTCGTCGTACAGCTGGAAGGCACGCAGCGCCTTGCCCAGCGTGATGAAGAACTCCCCCACGAGCTCCACCGGCACCAGGGCCAGGTCCGGCTCTCCCGCGCTGGGGGGCTCGGGCGGGCGGTTCACCGGGTCAGCTCTCCAGCGACTGCCCGCGCAGCCTGGCCACGTGATTCACATCCTTGTCTCCCCGGCCGCTCAGGCAGAGGACGAGGGGGCCACGATCGCGGTACTCCTCCCCCATCTTGAGGAGGTGAGCGACGGCGTGGGCCGTTTCGAGCGCGGGAATGATCCCCTCCAGGCGTGCGAGCGTGTCGAACGCGGCCAGTGCCTCGTCGTCCGTCACGGAGACGTAGGTGGCACGGCCTGTGTCCCTCAAGTGACTATGTTCGGGTCCCACTCCCGGGTAGTCCAGACCGGCGGATACGGAGTGGGCCGGGGCCACCTGGCCGTCCGGGTCCTGGAGGAGGTAGCTCATGGCGCCGTGGAGCACCCCGGGGGTGCCCGCCGAGAGCGTGGCGGAATGCCGCCCCGACTCGATCCCCTCCCCCGCCGCCTCCACTCCCACCAGTGCCACCTCCGGGTCGTCCACGAAGGCCCGGAAGATCCCCATGGCGTTCGACCCTCCACCCACGCATGCCACGACGGCCGCGGGGAGGCGTCCTTCCCGCCGCTGCAGCTCCGCGCGCGTCTCCTCTCCGATCACCGCGTGGAAGTCGCGCACCATGCGCGGAAACGGCGCCGGCCCCACCACGGAGCCGATGATGTAGTGGGTGTCCTCGACGTTTGTCACCCAATCCCGGATGGCCTCGTTCGTGGCGTCCTTCAGGGTGCGGGTGCCGGAGTGGACCGGAATCACCTCGGCCCCCAGGAGGCGCATGCGAAAGACGTTGAGCGCCTGCCGCTCCACGTCCTCGGCCCCCATGTAGACCACGCACTGCATGTCGAAGAGCGCACAGGCGGTGGCGGTGGCCACCCCGTGTTGCCCCGCCCCGGTCTCGGCGATGATGCGGCGCTTTCCCATGCGGCGGGCCAGGAGCGCCTGGGCCACGGTGTTGTTGATCTTGTGGGCCCCGGTGTGGTTCAGGTCCTCGCGTTTCAGGTAGACCGGCCCGGCGCCCACGACCTCTTCCAGGCGCCGGGCCCGGTACAGCGGGGACGGGCGTCCCACGTAGTCCCGCAGAAGCAAGTCCAGCTCCTGGGTGAACTCCGGGTCCCTTCGGGCCTCGGCGTAGGCCTGCTCCAGCTCGTCCAGCGCGGCGATGAGCGTCTCCGGAACGTATCGGCCGCCGAAGCTCCCGAATCGCCGTTCCGCGTCCGCCCTGAGTGTGCTCTCCGTCACCGTACTAGTGCCTCGCGCGCTTCGCGTTCTCGATGAAGTCCCGTACCAGGCCCGGGTCCTTGAGGCCCCGCTCCGCCTCCACTCCGGAGCTCACATCCACCACGTCCGGCCGCAACCGCTCCACCACCTCTTCCACGTTGCCGGCATTCAATCCGCCGGCGGCGATGAAGGCGACACCGGCCGGGAAGCGGTCCCGCATGGGCTCCACCACGTCCCAGGGGAACCGGGCCCCGGACCCACCCCGGTGCTCGGGGTGCCACCCGTCCAGGAGGATCCCGTCGGCCACGGGGCCGAAGTCCTGCAACGCCGTCTCCACCTCCTGGGCGGAACGAACCCTCAGACCCTTCCAGAGGGCCCAGGATCCCTCTTCCCGGATGGCGCGCAGCATCTCCGGGGTCTCGTCCCCGTGGAGCTGGAGGACCGTCGCCGCGGTTTCCCGGGCGAGGGTCCCCAACCGGTCCAGGGGCTCGTTCACCACTACCGCGACTACCGGAAGGCCCGTAGCCTCCGCCATGGCCGCCCCCAGGAATCCGGGGGCGGAACGGCCGAAGCCGGGCGAGGCGATCATCCCCAGGTAGTCCGCGCCGGCCCGCGCGGCCGCCGTGGCGTCCTCAAGCCGCGTAAGGCCACAAATCTTCACCAACGGGGTGCTCATGTCCTCGCCGCGCGGGGGTGACGCGAAAGGGCCCGGACCTGAGCCGCGGGATCCGGTGCCCGCAGGATGGACTCTCCCACCAGGACCGCGTGGACCCCGGCCCGTCCGAGGCGTTCGACGTCGGCCGCGGTGCGGATGCCGCTCTCCGAGACCAAGATCCCCGCCTCGGGAAGGTGGGGGAGGAGCGATTCCGTGACCGCCAGATCGGTCCGGAACGTCCTCAGGTCCCGGTTGTTCACCCCGATCACCCGCGCGCCCGAGTCCAGCGCCCGCCCGAGCTCGTCACGGGTATGCACCTCCACCAGCGCGGCCATCCCCAGGGACTCGGCCTGCTCCCGGAGCTCCCGTAGCGGGCCGTCCTCCAGGATCCGCACGATGAGCAATATCGCGTCGGCCCCCGAAGCCCGCGCCTCCAGGACCTGAAGGGCATCCAGGGTAAAGTCCTTCCTGAGCGCGGGGATCCGCGTGGCGGATCGGGCTTCCCGAAGGTCCTCAAGGGTGCCCCCGAAGTAGTCCCGATCCGTGAGCACGCTCAACGCTCCGGCGCCCGCGGCCTCGTAGCTCCCGGCCAGCGCCGCCGCGTCCAGGCCGGGACGGATCTCTCCCGCTCCGGGAGATCTGCGCTTGACCTCGGCGATCACCGCCACGTGGTCCCGGACCAGCGCCGCGGCGAAGTCACGGGGAGGCGGGGCATCGGCGGCCCGCGCCTCGAGCTCACGGACCCTCGGCTCGAGCGCCGCCACCTCCCGCCGCTTGGTGGCCACGATGGCGCGAAGGATGTCGGGGCGGCCGGCCGCTTGCGTTTCGGGCAACGTTCGGGTATCCTTGTTCGGTTCTTATTCGGGTACCGGGTCCACGGAGCCTCCCTCATGCCACTGACCAAGCGCCAGAAGGAAATTCTCGATCACATCGGCGAGTTCATCGAGGACCGGGGATACGCCCCGAGCTTCGAGGAGATCGCCGAGCACTTCGGCTATTCCTCGTTGGCCACCGTCCATGAGCACCTGAGCAATCTGGAACGCAAGGGCTACATCCGGAAGGCCTACAACGAGAGCCGTTCCATCGAGCTCGTGGAGTCCGAATCGGCCCCCGCGACGGTCCCTCTTCCGCTGCTCGGGACGGTCGCAGCGGGTCTCCCCATCGAGGCGGTACAGGACGATGAAGCGCTTTCCGTCCCCCCGGACATGGTCCGTCGGGGGAGGGAGAACTACGTCCTGCGTGTCCAGGGCAACTCCATGATCGACGAGCAGATCCGCGACGGTGACTACATCGTGGTCGCCTCGCAGGACACGGCCGAGGACGGGCAGATGGTTGTGGCGCTGGTGCGGGGTGACTCGGCGACGGTGAAGAAGCTCTATCGGGAGGCCGGGAATCGGATTCGGCTCCAACCGGCCAACCCCACCATGTCCGCCATCGTGGAGGACGCCCGGGACGTTCAGATCCAGGGTGTGGTGGTGGGCGTCATCCGGAAGTACTGAGGTGGCCGACCCCGAACAGACGGACCTGTTCGCGTCCGTCGCCTCCCGGGAGGTGGCGGTTGGATCCCGGCCCTCCCCGAGGCCCGGTGACCCCTCGGACCCGCTGCTCCGCCCCCCGGCAGGTCGGCGGACGGTGGTGGTGGGCCGCTCGGGGCCTCGCACCAGGGAGATCCGCTTCGCGCGGGAGCGTTACGCGCCTTTCCCCGGACCGTGGTCCATCACGGCGGTGGTCACCGGTTCGACGCGATCCTGAGCTGCTCCAGCTTCTCGCGGGCGGCCCCCGAATCCACCGACTGCGCCGCAACCGCCACACCATCCTTCAACGAAGTCGAGTTCCCGGCGAGATAGACGGCCGCGCCCGCGTTCAGGAGGACGGCTGAGCGCGCCGCGTCTCGGTTGCTGCCCTCCAGGACCTCCACGATGAGACGGGCGTTCTCCGGGGGCTCCCCCCCGGCCAGCCCCTCCCGGGGATGGATGTCCAGGTCCATCTCTTCCGGCGTGACCTCGTACTCCTCCACGGCTTGTCCCTGGAGCTCGGCCACGCGGGTCGGGCCGAGGGGGCTGAGCTCGTCCATGCCCGGGAATCCGTGGACTACCAGGGCGCGCTCGTGGCCCAGCTCCTTGAGGCTTCCCACCACCAGGGGCAGGAGGTGCGGGTCCGCCACTCCGACCACCTGCCGGCGCGCCCCGGCGGGGTTCGTGAGCGGGCCCAACAGGTTCATGACGGTAGGGAGCTTGAGCTCGCGCCGAACCGGTCCCACGTGCCGCATGGCCGGATGCAGAAGCGGTGCGAACATGAAGACGATGCCCGTCTCCGAGAGGATCTCCGCCATGCGCTCGGGACGGAGCTCGATGCGCACGCCGAGGGCTTCCAGCACATCCGCGCTCCCGCTCCGGGAGGAGTAGGAGCGGTTCCCGTGCTTCGCCATTCGTACCCCTGCCCCGGCGGCCACCAGAGCGGCGGCGGTGGAGATGTTGAAGGTGGTGAGCGTCCCGCCACCGGTGCCTGCCGTGTCCACCAGCTCCCACGGCCGATGGGCCTCCACCGGAAGCATGGCCTTCTGCAGCGCGCGGACTCCACCGGCCACTTCCTGGGCCACAACCCCCTTGGTGCGAAGCGCCGCCAGAAGGGCTCCCATCAGAACCGGAGTCGCCTCCCCGGTGAGGAAGGCGTCGAAGGCCATCTCGGACTCCGCGAGGTCGAGATGTTCTCCCTCCGTGACCTTGCGGATCAGGTCGGTGAGCTCGTACGGACGGGGTTCCATGGGGGCGGCGGAAAGGGGCTCGGAGAGAGAGGGATGCAGAACGACTGTACCGGCGGCCGCGCCAGAGGATCCGCACGGCGGTTCCCCGGGTTGACACCCCCGGCCCCCAGCCTACCCTAAAGGTCTCTCTTCCTCCGCTTGGGAAGGCCCTTGGTCCAAGAAGAACTCGTCCGCTTCCTCCTGACCATCCACTACGACGGAGCGGGCTTCCACGGGTGGCAGGTCCAGCCCGACGTGAGGACGGTCCAGGGCGACCTGGAAACCGTCCTGGAGCGGATCTCCGGGGCACACCGGACAGTCCTGGGCTCCGGGCGAACGGACACCGGGGTGCACGCCTCGGGACAGGTCGCCACGGTGGACCTTCCCGCTCGTTGGACTCCGCGGAAGCTCCGGCACGCTCTGAATGGCCTCCTGGACGACGACGTCTGGATCGAGTCCGTCCGCACGGTCCCCCCCGGGTTCCATCCGCGCTACGACGCCGTGGCCCGGACCTACCGGTACCAGATCGGCACCAGCCCACTGTCCGAGTCCCCCTTCCACCGCCGGTGGTGCTGGCCTCTGGCGGAGGAACCGGACCTCTCCCGTATGCGGGAGGCCACCCCTCGAATCCTGGGAGACCACTCGTTCCGGGCCTTCGCGAAGGCGGGCCAGCCGGAGCGGGGGGACCGATGCACGGTGGAGGCGGCCGACTGGGATCCATGGGAAGACTTGGGGGTCACCTTCACCATCCGGGCCAACCGCTACCTTCACCACATGGTTCGCTATCTTGTGGGCACGTTGGTGGAGGTGGGATTCCACCGGAGACCCGCCGACGACCTGGACACTCTTTTGCACGAAGCGGACACCGGGCTGGTCACGTCCCCCCCGGCTCCGCCAGAGGGACTCTTCCTGGCGCGCGTAGACTACCCCGCCGAATCGTTAACCCCAGCCCACCAAGAGAGCTGAGCTGATGAAGATCTTCCTGGATACCGCCGATCTCTCCGAAATCCGCCGGGCCGCGGACGCCGGTCTCATCGACGGCATCACCACGAACCCATCCCTCATGGCGAAGTCGGCAGGTGGCCGGGATCCGAAGGAGTACTACGTCGAGATCTGCGAGACGGTGGACGGGCCGGTGAGCGCCGAGGTCATCGCGGTCGAGAAGGACGACATGATCCGGGAGGGGCGCCTGCTGGCGGCGCTCCACGACAACATCGTGGTCAAGCTCCCGCTCATCGAGGACGGACTCCGAGCCTGCCGCGCGCTCACGGCGGAGGGCATCAAGACCAATGTGACCCTGTGCTTCTCGGCGCCCCAGGCCCTCATGGCCGCGAAGGCGGGCGCCACCTACGTCTCACCGTTCGTCGGTCGCCTCGACGATATCTCCCACGATGGCATGGACCTCATCGGGCAGATCCGCCAGGTCTACGACAACTATGCCATCGATACGGAGATCCTCGCCGCATCCATCCGGCACCCTCAGCACATGGTCCAGTCCATGCTCCTGGGAGCCGACGTCGCCACCATTCCCCCGAAGGTCCTGTACCAGCTTCTGAAGCACCCGCTCACGGACAAGGGCCTGGCCGCCTTCCTTGCGGATTGGGACACGCTTGGCAAGGACCTCTAGTCCAGGAGCTCACACACCCCATACGGCGCGGACCATGAACCGTTCGTCTGCACTACGTCCTGCCCGATTCCGCTCCCGGGGCCGAGCCCTGGGGATTCTGATCATCCTGGGGAGCCTGCTCGGTCTCCAGGGCTGCGACTCCGGTGTGCCCGAGGCCGCCGCCAACGGTCCCGGGGAATCACCCCCGCCGAGCGACCCGCCGGAGGCCCAGGCGGTCGAACGATTCAGGCAGGAGACCCGGGAAGAGGCCCCCGCCGCGCTGCAACAGGTCGCCCAGGAGCTCGACCTTTCCCGCCAGACCGCCATCGTTCGCGCGGCGGAGCGTGTCGCCCCGGGGGTGGTGACCATCTCGGTGATCCGGACGGAACAGGTGCGGACCTCCTTCTTCGACATGTTCGGGGGGACCCGGCTGCGGAGGTCCGGTGGGTACGGATCGGGCTTCGTCATCGACGCTGACGCCGGCGTGATCCTCACAAACCAGCATGTGATCCGCGGGGCCGAGCGGATCCAGGTCACGCTTCCCGACGGAACCGACCTGGAGCCCGAGCTGGTGGGTGAGGACGAGGTGACCGATGTCGCCGTCCTGAGAGTGGACCCCGCCACGGCCGACCTCGTGGAGGTGCCGCTGGGAAGCTCGAGAGACCTCTACATCGGGGAGTGGGCGCTGGCTCTGGGCAATCCGTTCGGGACCCTCATCTCGAACTCCGAGCCCACCGTGACCGCGGGAGTGGTGAGCGCCGTGAACCGCCACATCATCCCCTCGGACCAGGACGAGAGCTTCTACCTGGGTATGATCCAGACCGACGCCGCCATCAATCCCGGCAACTCCGGTGGCCCCCTGGTGAACGTCCAGGGGCAGGTCATCGGGGTGAACTCGTCCATCTTCTCACGGAGTGGGGGGAGCGAAGGGCTCGGGTTCGCCATCCCCATCGACCGGGCGCTGAGGGTCGCGGAGGACATCCTGGCCACCGGTGAGATCCGGCGAGCCTGGCTGGGACTCGCGGTGGACGCGGTGGAGGCCGACGAGTGGGGCCGAAGCCGCGGCGTCAGCATCGTCGAGGTGACCGGAGGATCCCCCGCCCAGGAGGCTGGTCTCCGGCCCGGGCGCCGAATCCTGTCCGCCAATGGCCGCCGGCTGTCCGCCCCCTTGGACTGGGAGGACGTCCTGTTGGACCTGCGAGAAGGCGACCGCATCGTGTTGGACGTGGAGGAGGCCGGCACGGTGCAGCTCACCGCGGCTCCCTTCCCATCTCGCCTGGCCCTTCGCATCCAGGTGCTCCAGGACCTGGACGTCATCACCGTGACGCCCCAGATCCGCAGCGAGCGCGGCCTTCCCCTGGACTTCGGTGCGCTGGTGGTGGGAATCACGCCGGAGCTTCAGTCCCGGACGGGCCTCCGCGAGGGCGACGTCATCTTCGGGATCGGAAACCGCCAGGTGGACTCCGCGCAGGAGCTAGCCGACATCTTCCAGGAGATCGAAGAGGCCGGCCGGCGCATCCGCTTCGGACTCTCATTCCTGCGGAATGGACAGCGCCAGTACATCACCCTCACCTACGGGGGCTGACCCGGAACCTCCGGGCGGCCCAGGGATCAAAAGGACACCGTCGACGTGACCCCGGACCAGCAGCGATACCAGCACCCCCTCTCCGACCGATACGCCTCTCGGGAGATGCAGACCGTATTCTCCCCCATGAACCGGTACGGCACGTGGCGTCGACTCTGGCTGGCGCTGGCCGAGAGCCAGAGTGAGCTGGAGCTCCCCATTCCGACACAGGCGCTGGCGGAGATGCGCGCGGCTCTCGACCGGCTGGACCTGGATCGCGCAGCGGAATACGAGCGGCGGTTCCGCCACGACGTGATGGCTCACGTCCATCTATTCGGGGACGACGCGCCCGCCGCCCGGGGGATCATCCATCTGGGCGCCACCTCCGCCTTCATCGGAGACAACACCGACCTGATCCTCCATCGGGAGGCGCTCGAGCTCGTGCGGGCCCGACTGGTCCGGTGTGTGGAAGCGCTGGCGGGATTCGCGCGGAGCTACCGGGAGCTCCCCACGCTGGCCTACACGCACTTCCAACCCGCCCAGCCCACCACGGTTGGGAAGCGTGCCACACTCTGGATCCAGGATCTCGTCCTGGACCTGGAGGAGCTCGACTTCCGCCTGGAGACCCTTCGGTTCCGGGGCGTCCGCGGCACCACCGGGACCCAGGCCTCCTTCCTCGAGCTCTTCGAGGGTGACCACGCCAAGGTCGACCGTCTGGACCGACTCGTGGGGGAGAAGATGGGCTTCTCCGAGACGTACGGGGTGAGCGGCCAGACCTACACCCGGAAGGTGGACCAGGCCCTGCAGGCGACGCTGGCTGGAATCGCCGCGTCGGTGAGCAAGATGGGTCACGACCTGCGGCTGCTGGCTCACCTCCGCGAGGTGGAGGAGCCGTGGGAGTCGGAGCAGATCGGGTCGTCCGCCATGCCGTACAAGCGCAATCCCATGCGGGCGGAGAGGATCTGCGCGCTCGCCCGCCACGTCATTACCCTCGCGCAGGATCCGGCCATCACCGCGGCCACCCAGTGGCTGGAGCGGACGTTGGATGACTCTGCCAACCGGCGCATGTCCATCCCCGACGCCTACCTGGCGCTGGACGGTGCCCTGGTGCTGGTGGAGAACGTGTCCCGGGGCCTCATCGTGAACCCCGCGGTGGTGGCCCGGAATCTGGAGGAGCATCTTCCCTTCATGGCCACCGAGACGATGCTCATGCACGCCACGTCGGCCGGGGGCGACCGACAGGAGCTGCACGAGCTCATCCGTCAGCACGCCCACGCCGCGGCGCGGGAGATGAAGGAGGGCCGGCCCTCGGACCTGGTGGACCGGATCGCAGGCGATCCGGCCTTCGGGTTGGACCGAACCGACATCCTGGCCCTGATGGACGCACGCCGCTTCGTAGGCCGGTCGCCGGAGCAGGTCGATCGTTTCCTGGAGGAATGGGTCGATCCGGTGCTGGCGAAGTATGCCGCGGACGCCCACGCCCGGTTGGGGGATCCCGATGTCCGCGTCTGACGGTCCCGTGCTGCATTCGCAGCTTCCCCTCCCTCTCCTCCACCGGGGGAAGGTCCGGGACGTATACTCGGTGGGTGACGACCGCCTCCTGATGGTGGCCTCGGATCGCGTGAGCGCATTCGACGTCATCCTCCCTCAGCCGATCCCACGGAAGGGTGAGGTGCTGACCCAGATCACCGGCTGGTGGCTGGCCCAGCTAGAAGACCAGGGGATCGCGCACCACCTCCTGGCCGTCGACGCCGATCACATCGTGGAGCTGCAGCCCGAGCTCGAGTTGTCCCGGGAGGGCTGGGCAGGCCGGGCCATGCTGGTGCGGCGCACGGCGCCCATCCTGGTGGAGTGCGTCGTGAGGGGATACGTGTCGGGTTCGGCCTGGAAGGAGTACAGGGTCCACGGGACGCTGGCCGGCGAGCCCCTTCCCGAGGGGCTGCGCGAGAGCGAAGCATTGCCGTCTCCCATCTTCTCCCCGGCCACCAAGGCCCAGGAGGGGCACGACGAGAATATCACGGTTGCACGGGTTCGGGAGCTGCTGGGGGACGATCTAACTGCCGAGCTCGAGCGCCGTTCCCGTCACGTCTACGACTACGGGCGGCGCGTGGCCCATGCGCGGGGGATCATCCTGGCGGACACCAAGTTCGAGTTCGGGCACGACGCCCAGGGCCGCCTCCTCCTCATCGACGAGGTCATGACCCCGGACTCCTCTCGCTTCTGGCCCGAGGAGAGCTACGCAGTGGGCCGAGGGCAGCCTTCGCTGGACAAGCAACCCATCCGGGATTGGCTCGACGCCCTTCCCGACTGGGACAAGAGTCCCCCGCCCCCGGACCTTCCCCCCGAGGTCGTCCGGGCCGCGTCGGAACGGTATCAGCACGTCTTCGAGCGCCTCACGGGGGGGCCGCTGGACGACTACCGTCCCCCCCGCTTCCCCGTCTCCGGACCATGAACCAACCCACGGTGGATCCGACCCTGTCCCCGCGCCGGGACCGGCGGCGGCCCGCGCTTCAGCGCGGCGTCATCATCCTGCCTTCGGCGTTCACCCTCGGGAATCTCTTCTTCGGGATCTACGCCATTGTCGCCGCTACTCGGGGCGATCTCGAGTGGGCCGGCTGGTTCATCATCTTCGCCGGGATCCTGGACATGCTGGACGGGCGGGTGGCCCGGTTCACCCGCACCGGATCCGCCTTCGGGGCGGAGCTGGACTCCCTTGTGGACGCCATCTCCTTCGGCGTCGCGCCCGGCTTCATCATGTACGAGATCTTCTTCCACGATGCGGCCTCGTGGAGCTGGACGCTCTCGTACGTCTTCATCGTAGCCGCGGTCGTCCGGCTGGCCCGCTTCAACGTGGAGCAGGGCGGCGAGGCGAAGCGGCACTTCAACGGCCTCCCCTCGCCCAGCGCGGGCATGACCCTGGCGTCGTACTACCCCTTCAGCCAGACGCCCTTCTTCCAGACGTACCTGTCGGACCTGCCCTGGGAGAACATCATGGCCATGACCATGGTGCTGCTGGGCGTCCTGATGGTGAGCCACGTCCCGTACGCGAAGGTCCCCCGCATCGGATTCCGCACCTGGAAGGGGCTGCTCACCACGGCCTTCGTGATGACGCTGGTCTTCCTCGCCATCAGCGTGCCCCGCTACTACTTCTTCACCGCCCTCGTTCTGTATACCCTCTGGGGACTGCTGCGCTCGGTTCTCCTGGGGCTGCTGGAACGACTCCCCGAACGGGACCCGCTCCTGGACGAGGACGAGGATCAGGATGAGCTCGAGAGCGCGCGGGCTCTGGACTACACCGAACTGACACCCCCGGACCGCAGCGCCGGGATACCACCGGAGGATGCCTGAGTGGCGCACTACCGCATCGAGATCCGAGTCACGCCCCGCCCCGGAATCCTGGATCCCCAGGGGAAGGCCATCCATCACTCGCTCCAGAACCTCGGCTGGACCGCCGTGGAGGACGTGCGGGTGGGTAAGGCCATCCACGTGGAGATGGACGCGGACTCCGCCGAGGCCGCCCGGTCGGAGGCCGAGGCGATGTGCAGGAAGCTGCTGGCCAATCCCGTGACCGAAGACTTCGAGGTCTACCAGGTCGAGGAGGCGTGATGAAGGTAGCCGTTCTCACGTTTCCGGGCTCCAACTGCGATTACGACCTCTACCATGCGGTCAAGCAGGTGGGGGGCGAGCCGGTCTGGCGCTGGCACCGCGACCGAGGACTGGACGGAATGGATGCGGTGCTCCTGCCCGGAGGGTTCAGCTACGGCGATTACCTGCGCGCCGGAGCCATCGCCCGCTTCTCGCCCATCATGGAGGACGTTCGCGATTTCGCGGAGCGGGGGGGGCCGGTGGTCGGCATCTGCAACGGGTTCCAGATCCTCTGTGAAGCCGGCCTCCTGCCGGGAGCGCTCATCCGCAACGAGAGCCTCCGCTTCCAGAGCGAAGACTGCCTCCTGCGCGTGGAACGGACGGACACCGTCTTCACCTCCGAGTACGAGAAGGGGCAGATGCTCCGGATTCCCCTGGCCCACGCGGAAGGCAACTACCGCGCCGACCAGGAGACGCTGGACCGCCTGGAGGGTGAAGGCCTCGTCCTCTTCCGGTACGTGGACGAGACCGGCGCCACCACGCGGGAGGCGAATCCGAACGGGTCGCTGAACAACATCGCGGGAATCGTGAACCCCGCCGGGAACGTGATGGGGATGATGCCCCATCCCGAGCGGGCCATGGAGTCCCTCCTGGGCTCGGCCGACGGGCTCGCGGTGTTCACCTCCCTGGTTTCTTCCCTGGCTCCGGCCGGCTGACCCCGTGTCACCCTGCCCTGTTCCCCCATCCCGACGTCCCCAACCCCGCCTCCCGTGAGCGACACCACCGCTTCCGAACCCCGCAGCCTCAAGCCCGCCGACGTTCCCGCGCGCCCCGGCGACCCCGAAATCACCGACGAGGTGGTGGCGGGGCACGGCCTGACCCCCGAGGAGTACGAGCGGGTCCTCCGCATCATGGGACGCCCGCCCACCTTCACGGAGCTGGGTGTATTCAGCGCCATGTGGTCGGAGCACTGCGGCTACAAGAACTCCAGGCCCGCGTTGCGTCTTCTCCCCACCCAGGCGCCCTGGGTGATCCAGGGTCCGGGCGAGAACGCTGGGGTCATCGACATCGGGGACGGGTACGCCCTGGCCTTCAAGATCGAGTCCCATAACCACCCCTCGGCGGTGGAGCCCTACCAGGGTGCGGCCACCGGGGTGGGGGGGATCCTCAGGGACATCTTCACCATGGGGGCTCGTCCCATCGCCGTCCTGGACTCGCTTCGGTTCGGAGACCTGGACGCCCCCCGGGTGCGGTACCTGTTCAGTGGCGTGGTCAAGGGAATCGGCGACTACGGCAACTGCGTGGGGATCCCCAACATCGGCGGAGAGGTCCATTTCGACCGGGGATACGAGGGCAATCCCATCGTGAACGCCATGTGCCTCGGCCTCATGAAGCACGACGACCTCATCACCGGGGTGGCCGAGGGAGTGGGCAACACCCTCATGGCCGTGGGGGCTCGCACCGGCCGGGACGGAATCCACGGCGCCACCTTCGCGTCGGAGGAGCTGAGCGAGGACGCGGACGAGGACTCCCGCCCCATGGTGCAGGTAGGGGATCCCTTCACGGAGAAGCTCCTCCTCGAGGCGTCGCTGGAGCTCATCAAGAGCGGCCACATCGTGGGCATCCAGGACATGGGAGCCGCGGGGCTCACCTCGTCCGCCACGGAGATGGCCGGCCGAGGCGGCACGGGCGTCACCATCGACGTGGCCCGGGTGCCGGTCCGGGAGGAGGGGATGACTCCCTACGAGATCCTCCTGTCCGAATCGCAGGAGCGGATGCTCGTGGTGGCCGAACAGGGGAAGGAAGACGAGGTCCGGAAGATCCTCGAGAAGTGGGAGCTGGAGGCCGCTGTCATCGGAGAGGTAACGGACGACGGCCTGTTCCGGGTCCAGGAAGGCGGTGTGACCGTGGTGGAGATTCCCGCACTGCCGCTCACCACCGGGTGCCCCACGTACGAGCGCGAGGGAATCGAGGCCCTGGAGATCGCGCAGCTGCGTGACCAGGAGCTTCCCGAGACCGAGACACCGGATCGGGACCTGTCGGAGGCCCTGCTGGATCTCCTGGACTCACCGAACCTCGCGTCGAAGCGGTGGATCTACAATCAGTACGACACCACGGTGCGGACCGGGACTGCCGTCCGGCCCGGGGGGGACGCGGGAGTCGTCCGGATCCGAGGGACGCGCCGCGCGGTGGCCGCCACCACGGACTGCAACGGTCGCTACGTGTACCTGGCCCCGAAGACCGGCGCCCAGGCGGCCATGGCGGAGGCGGCACGGAACCTGGTCTGCTCGGGAGCGCTTCCCCTGGCCATCACGAACAACCTGAACTTCGGGAATCCCACCAAGCCGCACATCTACTACCAGTTCCGTCAGGCGGTGGATGGGATGGCCGAAGCGTGCAAGATCTTCGAGACACCCGTCACCGGTGGGAACGTCTCGTTCTACAACGAGACCGACGGACGCGCGATCTACCCGACTCCCGTCATCGGCATGGTGGGAGTGGTCGAGGACGTGGACCACATCACGGGCCACGCCTTCCAGCGCCCTGGTGACGCCATCGTCCTGTTGGGCGTGAACACCAGCGAGCTGGGCGGGTCGGAGTACCTGTACCACTTCCACGACCTGGTGGCGGGAGCCCCCCCCTCTGTCGACCTGATGGCGGAACGGAGCCTTCAGCAGGCCACCCTGGAGATGATCCGCAAGGGGATCGTGGCCTCCGCCCACGACTGTTCGGAAGGCGGACTTGCGGTGGCCCTCACCGAATCCGCCGTGGGGCGGGAGAAGCCCCTGGGCTTCGATGTGAGGCTGGACGACGCCATCGCCCCGGTCCCGCTCCTCTTCGGTGAGGCGCAAGGCCGGATCGTCGTCTCCTGCGCCCCGGACGACGCCGAAGCCGTGGTGGAGATCGCCGCGCGCCATGGCGTGCCGGCCCGCCTCATCGGGACGGTTCGTGAGACGGGTCACGGCCTCCGGATCGCGGCAGGCGATCACCACGTCCAGGTGGACACGGCCGCGGCCCGGGCCGCGTTCACCCGGGCACTTCCGCGCCGAATGGACCAGACTCTCACTTCCGAAGCGGAATGATCCACAAGGGACCCGTGGGACCCGACCCCGATTCACTCGACTCCCGCCAGGGGCGGTCAGGCTTCGAGCTGGCCGAGTCGCTGGAGGGCGGGCGCGAGCCCGCCGAGACAGCAGGCCCCTCGTCGGGGCGTGCCATATCGGTGGCCCTGCCCACCCTGGACGACCGGCCCCGCGAGGAGTGCGGCGTGGTGGGGATCTCCGGCGTGGAGAACGCTTCGGAGATGGCGTTCCTGGGCCTGTACGCGCTACAGCACCGGGGCCAGGAAGCAGCCGGCATCGTGGCGGTGAAGGACGGTGAAGCCCGCATGCACAAGGGGCTGGGGTTGGTAGCGGACATCTTCAACGCCGACACCATCAACCGCCTGGACGGGTCCGTGGCCATCGGCCACGTCCGCTACTCCACCGCCGGAGGGGGGGGAGCGCGGAACGCCCAGCCCATCGTGGTGCGGTACGCCGAGGGCGATCTCGCGGTGGCCCACAACGGCAATCTCACCAACGCCCACGACCTGCGGACCTGGCTGGTGAAGGAGGGATCGATCTTCCAGTCCAGCAACGACTCGGAGGTCATGGTGCACCTGGTGGCGCGGTCCCGCCACGAGTCCGTCGACGCGCAGATCGACGACGCCCTCACCCACCTGGAGGGGGCGTTCTCCATGGTGGTCTCCGTGGGGGACACGCTGTACGCCGCCCGGGATCCCCGTGGATTCCGGCCGCTGGTGCTCGGACGGCTCGGAGAGGGCCACGTGGTGGCTTCGGAGACGTGTGCCCTGGACATCATGGGTGCCACCTTCGTCCGGGACCTCGCCCCGGGAGAGGTCCTGAAGATCCGGGACGGCCGCGTGGAGAAGCTCCGACCCCTCCCCCCGGTGAACCACCAGGCACCCTGCATCTTCGAGCTGGTGTACTTCGCCCGCCCGGACTCGAAGCTCTGGGGCGTGAGCGTGGACCGTGCCCGTCGGGCCTTCGGACGCCAGCTCGCCCGGGAGCACCCCGTGGAGGCCGACTGCGTCATCGCCGTCCCCGACTCGGCCAACTCGGCGGCGCTGGGATACGCCGAGGAGAGCGGCATTCCGTTCGAGCTGGGTCTCCTGCGGAACCACTACGTGGGGCGGACCTTCATCAAGCCTTCGCAGGCGGACCGGGACTTCGGCGCCCGGATGAAGTACAACCCCGTCCGCGAGGTCATCGCCGGCAAGCGGGTCATCGTGGTGGACGACTCCCTGGTGCGGGGAACCACCTCCCGGTCGCTGGCGAAGTTCTTCCGGGAGGCCGGGGCTCAGGAGGTGCACTTCCGCATCGCGTCGCCTCCGGTCCGGTTCCCCTGCTTCTACGGGATCGACATGCCGTCCCGGGCCGAGCTCATCGGCTCGGACCACTCCGTGGAGGAGATCCGGAAGGAGCTCGAGGTGAACTCCCTGGGCTATCTCTCGCAGGAGGGCATGGAGGACGCCGTGAAGGAGGCGGGCCCCTTCTGCAGCGCGTGTTTCTCCGGGGACTATCCGGCGCCGCTGGTGGACGTGGACAAAGGGTTCGTCACCGGTAATCCCCGCTGCTGATCCACAGCCGGCGGGCCGACCTGGTCGGCCTGGGGATCCCCGGGTCCTGAACGGGTCCGGTCAGGCCCGATCCTGGGCCAGATACTCCCCGGCCCGGTCCACCAGCGCTTTGGAGCCCACGTAGAGGGGCGTACGCTGGTGCAGGCTCGTGGGCTGGATCTCCAGGAGTTCCCTGTGCCCATCGGTAGCCCGTCCGCCCGCCTGCTCCACCAGGAAAGCCATGGGCGCGGCCTCGTACAGGAGACGCAGCTTCCCCTCCGGCTTCCGGGCCTCGGGCGGATACATGAAGATCCCTCCCATGAGCAGGGTGCGATGCACGTCGGCCACCATGGACCCGATATAGCGCGACGTGAAGGGCGGATCGCTGTTCTTCAGGTCCGAGACGAACTTCTGCTGACCCGGAGTCCACCGGCGATAGTAGGACTCGTTCACCGAGTAGGTGCGCCCGCCGTGGTCGGGCATGCGGATGTCCGGGTGACTCAGGAGGAACTCGCCGATGGAGGGGTCCAGGGTGAATCCGTGGACGCCGTTCCCGGTGGTGTACACCAGAATGGTGGACGATCCGTACACCACGTAGCCGGCCGCGAGCTGGTTCTTTCCCGGCTGGAGGCAGTCTTCCAGGGTCCCATCGGATCCGTCGGGCTCCGAGATCCGGCGGTGGATGGAGAAGATGGTCCCGATGGAGACGTTGACGTCGATGTTGGAGGAGCCGTCCAGGGGATCGAAGAGCAGGACGTATTCCCCCTTCGGGTACTTCTCGGGAATGGGGAGGAGCTCCTCGTGCTCCTCGGAGCCCATGCAGCAGAGGGTGCCGGTGTGATCCAGCGCATTGTAGATCACCTCGTCGGCGTAGGCATCCAGCTTCTGGACCCGTTCCCCGTGCAGGTTCACGTCACCGGTGCTCCCCATGATGTCGTCCACGAGGCCGGCCCGGTTCACCTCCCGGGAGATGATCTTCGCGGCCAGTGCGACCTCGAGGAGCACGGACGTGAAGCGGCCTGAATCCTCCTGGTGCCGGCGTTCTTCGTCCAGGATGTGACGCGACAGTGTAACGATGCTGGTTTCGGGCATGGTGAGGGTTGCTCGGGGTCCAGTAGGGGCGGAATCGGGGGTCTTTTCGAGGATAGTCGGTCGGCCCGCGAAGGGTCAATCGCCCTCTCCGTCCGGGGCGTGCATGGTATGGGTTCCGTCCCGCCGGCCCCGGATGACGATGGTACCCTGAAGGTCCGTGCGGGCCACCGTCACACCCGCGGCGCCCAACCGTCCGAGCACTTCCAGCGCCGGGTGGCCGAACCGGTTTCCACGGCCCACCGAGATCACGGAGATCTCCGGTCGGACCGCAGTCAGAAAGGGGCCTCCGGTGGAGGTTCGGCTGCCGTGGTGCGCCACCTTCAGGACCTCGACCGGCCGGAGATGGGGCACCAGGTCCCGCTCCACCTCGACGGAGATGTCACCGGTGAGCAAGACGTCGAACTCGCCCCAGGTCACCTGCAGGACCACCGACCGGTCGTTCGGCTCCGCCGCGGCCCCGTCCGCGCTCGGGTGCAGGACCCGGAATCGGACGCCGTCCATCTCCCACGCCGCCCCCCGATGGAGCGCACGCCAGGGGACTCCCCCCTGCCGTGCCGCGGCCACCAGCCCCCTGTACGCATCCGTCCCCCGAAGGGACCCTCCGTCCGCTACGGCCCGGACCGGGAGGTGGTCCATGAGCTCGGCGGCCGCACCCATGTGATCCAGGTCGGGGTGCGTGAGGACGAGGAGCTCCAGGCGGCGGATTCCGTGGGCGACGAGCCCCCTCGCCAACCGCTCCCCGGATCCGGCCCCCGTGTCCACGAGGATCCAGCGCCCCGCGGGTGTGCCCACCGCGATGGCGTCCCCCTGCCCCACATCCAGGACGCGGATCTCCAGGGCGCGTGGACGGACTGCGGTCTCCGCCCACGGTGCCGCCAGCAGGGCCGAAACCACTGCCACGCCGCTCCATGCCACCCGCACGTCCCGGCGGGCCCAGCCCCGGGTCAACAACCAGGCTCCGGCCCCGGCTCCGGTTGCCAGCGCCACGCTGGTCCGGCCCAGGAACCACCCGGGGTCCCATCCACCCATGCCCTCCATGAGGCCACGCGTGGCCCAGAGCAGAGCCTCCACCCCACCACACAGGAGGGTCGCCCCGGGGAGACCCAGCTCTTGCGCCGCCAGCCCCAGGAAGGCCCCGGGTAGCGCGAGAGAGACAAGGGGGGTGGCCAGCAGGGTGGCGGGGAGCGCCAGCACCGCGACCCGCTGGAAGTGCCACACCGCCATGGGAAGGGTGGCGACCTGGGCCGCGGCGGAAGCGGCCAGGGCACTCAGGACCGCCGACGTCGTCCGCCCGGGCCGATCGCGGAGATGGTCCCCACCCAGGACCCTCTGGAGCCCCCGGGTCCAGGGCTCCGCCCAGAGGATCAGGCCCAGGGCGCCGGCGAAAGAAAGCTGTGCCCCTGGCCGGGTCACCAATGCCGGGTCGAAGAAGGCCACCACCAGCAACGCCAATCCCCACGCCCCCAACGGATGGACCGGGCGACCCCGGATCCGCCCCGCCGCCGCTCCACTGAGGAGGAGGCCCGCTCGAACCGCCGAGGTGGGAAAGCCCAGGAGGGCGATATAGCTCCACACGACCAGCGCAGCTCCCAGCGCCGCTCTCCCCCGTGTGAGTCCCACGATCCTCAGAAGGAGGATGATCCACCCGGCCAGAACGCCGACGTGGAAGCCCGAGATCGCCAGCAGATGGGCCGCTCCGGTGCGGATGAAGGCGTTCCGGACCTCCCGATCCAGCCCGCGCCTCTCCGCCAGGATGAGCGCCTCCACCATGGGGGATTCCGTGGGAAAGGCTCGTTCGACCCGTGCCAGGGCGGCTGCTCGAAGGCGTGGCCGGAGCTCTGTCGGTGCAGCCGGACCGGAGTCCGATGCCCCACCCCCGTCCCTCGCTCCACCGGCCGTCGCCACTGCGACCTCCGCGGTCCCGCGGCTTCCCTCCTGGTCGGCGCCGCCTGGGACGGTGGCCGTCCACCCGTAGACGGCGTGGAGTGCGCCCGCCAGCGCCACGAGGATCAGCGCGGTCCAAGGAGCGCCGGGGCGATGGAAGGGCAGTCTGGGACGCAGCAGGGCCAGCAGGAGGAGCAGGGCGGCGCTCCAAAGCGGTCCGCCCCTGGAGAGGGCCGTCCCGGCACAGAAGGCCAGGGCGACGCCCACCACGGCGGGGGTCCGGATCAGGTCCCGGACTCCCCGGGGGCTGGGGGACTCAGCTCAGTGGTCCTCCGTCGGGGGTCACTCCAACGGCGCGGGGCTCGGCCGGGCCCGGCGCCTTACTGCTCCCGCTCGTCCTCGAAGAGGTTCGTCTGCGTACGGTCCACGAACATCCGGGCCCGCTCCTCCCGGTCCTCCTCGGCCAGGCGCTCTCGCAGGATCCGGCGGACCCGCAGGTCCGACGCGATCCCGGCGAAGAGCATGATGAGCATCCCGAGGATCAGAGCCGCGAACGCCAACACCGGAAGCGGGACCCGGTAGAAGGTGGCAAACCCGAGCCGCACGGTGATTCGCTGGGTCCCATTGAGTCCGGCGAACCCCATGGAGGCCACCAGGACCGCCAGGATGCCGAGGACCGAGTAGAGACGCCTCACGATTCCCTCACCCCACGAGCCGGTGTTCCGCCGGTTCCACGAGTTGGCCCGCGAAGGTCGCGCCCGTCGTGGTCTGCAGCTCGGCGATGTGGTACCCGCCCACCAGCTCCTGTCCGCCGGGCACCACCACTACCTTTGCCCTGCGGGTCCGGCCCAGCATGTACCCGGGATCCCGCCCGGGCCTCTCCACGAGGATCTCCTCGATTCTCCCCACCTCGGCCTGGTTGATCTCGGCCTGGATTCCGCGTGCGACCTCGATGAGCTCTTCGAGCCGCGCCTGCCCTTCCACTTCCGGGACGAACCACTCCTTCGGCATGCGGGTCGCCGGCGTCCCCTCCCTGGGGGAGTACCGATAGGTGAAGGCGTCGTCGAACCGGACCGTGCGCATGAGCTCCAGGGTGTCCTCGAACTCCTCCTCGGTCTCCCCGGGGAATCCTACGATGACGTCGGTGGACAACGCGATGTCGGGAATGGCCTCCCGCACCATCTCGACCTTCTCCAGGTAGCTTTCCACGCTATAGCGGCGGAGCATGCGCTTGAGCGTCCGGTCGTTTCCGGACTGGACCGGAAGGTGGAGCTGCTCGCACACCGCATCCTCGGTGGCCATCACTGCCACCAGTTCCGGCGTCACATCGTTTGGGTGGGGAGAGGTGAACCGCACCCTCCGGATTCCAGGGACCCGGGCCACGGCCTTGAGGAGGTCCGGAAAAGCCCAGTCGTCGTAGCGGTAGGAGTTCACCGTCTGGCCCAGGAGGGTCACCTCCGTCACGCCATCCCCGGCGATCTGGGCGATCTCGGAGAGGATCTCCGTGGGCCTGCGGTTCTTCTCGCCCCCTCGCACGTAGGGGACGATGCAGAAGGTGCAGCGGTGATCGCATCCGCGCTGGATGGGAACCCAGGCCGCCACCGACGAATCTCGGCGCTGCTCGAGCCCCTCATAGTTCTCCCCGGTGTCCAGGCTCAGGACCGTGAGCTGGGGCCCCCGCTCCCGCTTCGGGCTCCCGCTGGCCGGAGCCCGGCGGGCGCTCCCCGAGGCGAGTCGCTCCAGGACGTCCGGAAGGCTGCGATACCCGTCGGGGCCCATGACCAGGTCCACGTAGGGCGCCCGGGACAGCAGGTCTTCCCCCATTCGCTGGGCCATGCAGCCGGTGACGCCGAGAAGCATCCCGGGCTTCTCCTCCTTCAGGCCCTTCAACTGCCCCACTCGGCCGAGCACCCGCTGCTCCGCGTGTTCCCGAATGGCGCAGGTGTTCACCAGGACCACGTCCGCTTCCTCGGGAGAGCGGGCGATCTGGTAGCCACGGGCCTCCAGGATCCCTTCCATCAGCTCGCCGTCGCTGATGTTCATCTGGCAGCCGTAGGTCTCGACGTAGGCGCGTTTCGGTGGCGTCATGCGGAGAGGGTCGGTTCGTTGACGTCGGTTCGGGGACGGTCCAGGGCAATATACAGGTCCGGACCGGTTCCCCTAAGAACTCCGGTGTGAAGCTCCCCGGCTTCTCGCGGAGGAGGGCCTTCCAGGCGGACCCGGAGGTAGTCCTCGGTCAGCGCTCGGTCGCCACCCTCCACTACCACCGTGGCGGTCTGCCCGCGGCGCCGGGCCCGGTACGCCTCACCCTTGGCCTGTACGAGCTCCCGGAGCTCGCGGGACCGCTCGCCCGCGATCCGCTGCGGGACCGGCATCTCCCGGTTCAGTTGTTCCGCCACCGTGGCGTCCCGAGGTGAGAACGGAAAGACGTGCAGGTAGGTGAACGGCAGCTCCTCCACCAGCGCCACGGTATCGGCATGATCGGCGGCCGTCTCGCCCGGAAAACCGGTGATGATGTCGGCACCCATCCCCAGGACGGAATGTCGGTCGGCGATCTCCAGGGCCCGTCTCCGATATTGCTCCCGCGTATGCCACCGCCGCATGCGCCTCAGCACCGGGTCCGCACCGCTCTGCAGGGGCATGTGGAGGTGGGGAACCAGGCGGCCCCCACTGGTCCCCAGAAGGTCCAGGAGGAGCGGATCGATCTCCGTGGCCTCCACACTGCCCAACCGGAAGCGGACACCCGGAACGTCCTCCAGGAGCCGGGCCGTCAGTGTCGCCAGGGTGTCGGCGCCCCCCAGGTCTCGCCCGAAATGCCCGATGTGCACACCGGTCAGGACCAGCTCCGGGTGGGACCTTGCGAGGAGACGTGCCTCCTCCACCACGTCGGCGACGGGTCGGGACCGGGACGCGCCCCGAGCCAATCGGGTGGCGCAGAAGGCACACTTCCGATCGCAGCCGTCCTGGATCTTCAGCCAGCCCCGGGTTCCGGCCTGGCGACGACGCAGGAGCTCACCGCCCACGGGCTCCGTGTCGAGGCGGTCCAGGGACCGGCGATCCTCCAGCTGGACGAGTCCTGGTTCCGTCGCCAGGAAGGCACCGCCACCGACCCGTGCAACCGCCGCCAGGGCGCTTCGCGCTACCTCCATGGGGTCGTGTCCCTCCACCACCCCGGTCACGCCCTGCATGGCCGCATATTCCGGCGCCCGGAGGGCGGCGGAGCAACCCGCCACCACCATGGGAATCCCGGGCGCCTCACGTTGGATGCGCCGGAGCACTCGTCGAGCCTCGGCGTCGGCCTCGTTGGTCACGGTGCAGGTGTTGACCACCACCAGCTCCGCCTCATCCCACGCCTCCACCGAGACGGCACCCCGCGCCTCGAGCTCCTGGCGCATCCGCTCGGTGTCATACTGGTTCGCCTTGCACCCGAAGGTGTGGAAGTGGACGCGCACGCCTACCTCCGGAGACCGATCGGACCCTCCGCGGTGGGAGGCGTGGCCCGGACCGATGCCACCGGCGGGATCCTCAGAACCCGGAGACGCGAAGGGACACCGAGAGACGCCAGAAGTCCTCGGTGAAGAGACCCGCGTCCCGCGACCCGCGCTCGACGGCCAGGTCCGCACGCGCGAGCACGTCGCTCTCCGACTCCAGCAGGTTCATCCCCAGACCCCCGACGAAGGCGGACTCCGAGACCCCCGGGTCCCCCGTGCGGTGGAAGGGCAGGTCTCCCCTCCGGTACCCGAGCCGAATCGCGGAGGGCTTCCCCAGGAGGCTGGCACCGGACCACTCCAGCCCACCACCAACCCTCAGCACGGCCTCGCCCTCCACCTCGTCGAGGGCTTCGCCCGCACCCGCGTAGTCCGCGTAGAGCGCGCCTGCAGAGAGGGAGAACTGCTCCGAAAGAAGCGCGCTCCCGCCCACCCGGAACTCCGTCGGCATCCCGATGGTCACCCCGCTCCCGTCGGTATCGGAGGTGGGCGAGGCCTTCAGGTCGCCACCCAGTGAGATGGAGGCGCTGACCCGGGCCACACTGGACAGGTCGACCGTGGAACCGACGGAAGCGACGAACCCGGTGTAGTCCCACACCCCGCCGGTCTGGAAGTCCGGGACGCTGGTTTCCACCTCCAGCGAGTCGAAGCTCCGAGCGAACCGACGGGTGACATTCCCGATGTACGTCCCCACCGAAGCTCCCACGGCAAGGGAAGGCGCGATCCGCCTCGCCACCCCGAGGCGCAGCGTGGACACGCCGCCCTCCGAATCGAAGATATCGGTGACCCGGGCCTCGGTCCCGGACCCTTCCAGGGTCAGAAGCCGCTCCCGGGATACGCTCCAGTTTTGATCCAGGACCCCGGAGAAGGAGAGGCTGAGGGTCCCGATCTGCTCCAGCGGGTACATGACGCCGATGGCGGGGAAACGGGTGCTGGTGTGCGAGGAGAGCTGGTCGCCTTCCTGGGTGTCGTGCCAGGTGGTCTGGCTCGTGAACACCACTGCGGGCAGGACGAGGTCCGCGGAGGCGGAGGGGTCCTGCGGGGCCAGGGCGGTGCCCGGAAGACCCATGCCGATCCCACCCAGGGCCAGCGCCCGGGCGTTCAGTGGCTCGAGGGGCGTCCCGAATCCGTAGGCGCTCAGGACGGATTGGGCCGCCACAACGCCGGGGAGGAACAGGAGGGCCGCCACAACGCCGCCCAGGGTCCGCGGCCAGGGCTGGTGGCTCATGGGGCGCGTCATCGGATCTCCACGGGGTCGCTGGCGGTGAGAATCAGGCGGAGGACGGGCTCACCGGGGTCCCCCGGACCGTCGAAGTCGCCGAAGCCGATGGAGAATGGCTCCAAAAGGGAGAGCAGGGCCAGCTCGTTGGGGAGCAGGTCCGCACGGTCGGGATCCACCAGCCCGCGCACGAACTCGGTGATGGTGATGGGA
Source organism: Gemmatimonadota bacterium (assembly GCA_039586075.1). Classification (GTDB taxonomy): domain Bacteria; phylum Gemmatimonadota; class Gemmatimonadetes; order Longimicrobiales; family Gaopeijiaceae; genus Gaopeijia. The sequence continues at coordinate 123,101 of JBDHLC010000006.1, forward strand.
ATCTCCTGACCCGCTCCGTCTCCGAAGGCGTCCGGCCCGACGCTGCGACCCAGGAGTCCGAGGAACGACGGTCCCAGCGGCGCCTTGGGCAGCCGCTCCGGGACCAGAACCGGGCGCACGTCCAGGAGGAGGGAGTCCGTGGGCTGGAACGCCGTCGGCGAGCTGGCCCGACTCGTCAGGATCAGGGACGCGTGGTTCAGGCGGGACGGCTCGATGGTGAAGGGGCATCCCACCTGTTCGCACAGCTCCGCGGGACCGTTCAACACCCGCGGGATGTTCATGGCGATCACCGTACGCCACGCCGGCGCTCCCCCGGCTCGGATCCCATCCGGGGGCGGATCCGGGAACGGTGAATACACGAACGTGCCCTGACGGATGGGGGTGTTCAGCACCACCACCGTGTCCTGGTTGATGCTGGGACGGGCGTCCAGGCGAAGGTCCACGTCGGCCAGCTGCACCAGCTCTCCAGCGGTCAACATGTCGATCCGGGCGGTGGCCTGGACACCGGTGGTGTCCTCGAAGAGGGCGACGGTGGCCGAGTCCAGGGGAAATACCACCGAGTCTCCCAGCGCCGGATCCCAGGTGGCCGTCACCAGCCCGACTGCCGGGCCGGCCCCGGCCTCGGTCCACGCACGCTGATCCTGCACGGTATCCACCAGGAGGTCCCAGGTGGTGGACAGCGGGTGCCAGTCCTGGTCGAGCCGGCTAAGACTCAGCTCCACCGGACCGGACACGTTGGTCCGGAACGTATCCAGCCGCGCTACGACCCGACCGCTTAGCCAGGTGAAGCTGGAGTCGGTGCGGGTCGTCCCGGTGGAATCCCGGATGGACGCGCTGGCCGGGAACCGAAAGAAACGCACCAGGGCACGGGAATCCAGCTCTCCGCGGTAGTCCAGGCTCACGATCTGGCCCGGAAGCTGGCTAGGCGATCCGAAGCCGCCCAGAATCTCGACCCCCTCCCCGAACTCGGACCAGGGCAGGAGGACTTCCACCGTCTGCGGGGTGAGGGGCAACAGGTCTCCGTTCACCGAGACGGGATCCTCGTCGGCGCAGGCGGCGAAGCCGGCCAGAACGGCGAGAACCATGGCAATGGGAGCGCGCTTCACCGCCCCTCCTGTATCAGTCCAAGTGTGGGGCGTTTCGCCCATCGATCGTCTTCCCATCAATCCGTCCAGATCCTCGGTAGACGAGGCGTGAAGCCAGTGAGGACCTCGTACGAGATGGTCCCCATCCAGGCCGCTACCTCATCCAGGAGGATCTCCTCCTCCCCGTCCCTCCCGAGGAGAGTGGCCACATCCCCAGGAACTACACCCGGAATGCCCGTAATGTTTGCGACGGTCATATCCATGGAGACCCGGCCCACCAGCGGGACACGGATCCCCCGCACCACCGCCTGTCCCCGGTTGGACGCGGCACGCCGATATCCGTCTGCGTATCCGATGGCAAGCGTCGCCCACCTCTCCGGCCCCTCCGCGGCGTAGGTGCTTCCATATCCGGTGGTAGTCCCGGCGGGCACGTCCGCCACGTGGACCACCCGGGCACGCACCGACACCACCGGATCGGGCGCCGGCAGGTCGGTCCCGCACCGTCCGCCGTAGAGGAAGATCCCCGGCCGCCCCAACGCGAACCCTCGTAACCTCCGCTCCAATCGCATCACCCCCGCCGAGTTCGCGGCGTGGATCAGCACCGCCGCCGGCGGGTTCAGGTAGCCCGCCACCGAGCGGAACCGGGCCAGCTGCTCCTCCACTCCCGGCCCTCCGGGCTCGTCCGCCGAGTGGAAGTGCGTAAAGAGCCCCTCCCACTTCAGCGGCGGCACCAGGCGGGTGCGGATCGCCGGTCCCCATTCCTGCACCCGCTCATGGGAGAATCCGGCCCGGCCCATTCCCGTGTCCACCTCGACGTGGACCCTCACCGGCCGGTCTCCGGAGCACTCCCGCAGCCGGTCCAACGTCCCCACCTCCGAGGCCGTCACGGTGAGGTCGTGGGCCACCGCGTCCCGCTCGGTTCCCGGGGGCAGCGGGCTGAAGACCAGGACCGGATCCGTCACCCCGCCTTCCCGGAGCGTCACACCCTCCTCCACCGTCGCCACGCCCCACCCCCACGGCCGCTCCGGGGCCAGGGCACGCACCACCTGGGGCATACCCAGTCCGTACCCGTCGGCCTTGACCATGGGAACCAGGCGCACCCCGGCCGGGACCGCCTCCCGGAGCCGTCGGAGGTTTCGGCGCAGGGAGGCGGACTCCACCTCGATCCACGCACGAGTCCGGCGGTCCGTTGACATAGCAGAGGAAAGATGCGGAAGATCCCCCATGGAGCAACCCCGATTCCCAACCCCTTCATGAGCCACGAATCTCCCCATCGCCCCGCCCCGGTCCCCGGCGCGGACCACGCGGAAACCACACCCGGAACCCTGGATCGCGGCCTGGCCCTGGTTCGCTTCCTGCGCGCCAACTGCCCCTGGGACGCGGCACAGACGGCCGAGACGCTCGTCCCGCACCTCCTGGAGGAAGCGCACGAGGTGGCGGACGCTGTCCACCAGGGGCTCACCGGCGACCTCGAAGGCGAGTTGGGAGACCTGCTCCTGAACCTGGCCTTTCAGGTCGTGGTGGCCGAGGAGGAGGGTCGGCTCACCGCCGACTCGGTGAGCCGGCGCCTGGAGGACAAGATGCGCCGGCGCCACCCCCACCTCTACGGATTGGGCCCCCGGGAGGACTGGGAGCGCATCAAGGCCCGGGAGCGAGCCGACGCCGACGAGAGCGGCGTGCTGGACGGCCTGGCGCGGAGCCTGGATCCGCTCACCAAGGCGCACCGGATGCAGGAACGCGTCGCCGGAGTGGGATTCGACTGGGCCGACCACCAGGGCGCGTGGGACAAGGTGGCGGAGGAGCTCGAGGAGGTCCGGGAGGCGCTGGAGGCCGGGGAGGAAGCAGCGCTGGAGGAGGAGCTCGGGGACCTCTTGTTCGCGGTGGTGAACCTGGTCCGTCTGGCGGGAAAGCACCCGGTCACTGCGCTGGACCGCGCGAACCGGAAGTTCCACCGGCGCTTCGAGGCGCTGGAGCGCCTGGCGCTGGAGCGGGGCGTGGAGCTGCCGACCGCGTCGCTGGAACGACTGGACGAGCTCTGGGAGGAGGTGAAACGGGCCGAGCGGGACCGTCGCTGAACGGGGTCAGTACCCCGCCGTCTTGTCCACCACGTTCCGCATATCCTCTTCACGACCCTCCAGGAGGCAGTAGAGGTTGTGGAGGACCAGGTCGGCCTCGCGTCGCCAGAATCGCTGGGTCACCGGCGACACGTGCGGGGTGATGAGGACGTTGTCCAGGGTCCAGAAGGGCGAGCCGGGGTCCAGCGGCTCGCGGGCGAAGACGTCCAGCCCGGCTCCCCGGAGCCGACCCCCGGTCAGCGCGCCGAGGAGAGCCTGCTCGTCGGTGATCTTCCCTCGCGCGACGTTGATGTAGACCGCCCCCTCCTTCATCCGACGGAACGCTGCGACATCCATCATTCCGCGCGTCTCCGGGGTGTCCGGAGCCGTGACCACCAGGAAGTCGCTCTCCGCGAGCAGGGTCATGAAGCCGTCCTCTCCGTGCAGGCACTCCACACCGTCCGGAGCGGTGCCCCCCGGAGAGCGCTTGAGCCCCAGCACCCGCGCCCCCAGCGCTCGACACCGCCACGCCACCTCGCGGCCGATTCCTCCCAGTCCCAGGATGCCCACCGTGCTGGAGGAGACCTCGCACAGCGGAGCGTCCGCCGCGTAGAAGGGACCCGTGTTCCACGCCCGTCGCGCCTTGTTGGCCTGGGCGAAGTCGAAACCCCTTGAGAAATGGAAGATCATCCCCAGGACGGCCTCGGCCATGGGCGGCCCGTGGATTCCCGCGGAGTTCGTGAAGAGAAGGTCCCTGCGAATCATCTCCGGCGTCAGCGAGGAACCCACCCCGGCGCTCCCGGTGTGGACCCAACGCAGGTCCGGCGCCGCCAGCAGGATCTCCTCGGCGATCCCGAATCCCATGTAGACCCGTGCGTCCTCCACGGCCTCCAGGACCGCCGGGTGGGCTCCGGTGGATCCGTCTCCCGTCCCCTCCGAGGGCGTCTCCATGACGTCCAGGGTCCAGTCGTCCGGTAGGGCCTCGCGAAGCTCCTGGGAGAACCATGCCGGCTGCGCCCAGACGGGTCGCTGATCATTGAGGTCGATGACGACGTGGGCCATGGCGAATCTCGGGATTGCGTCCGTCCTGTCCGACCAGGCCGGCGCGAGAGCTAGGGGCGGGCGCCCGGAAGGTAGAAAGGCGGGACGAGTGGGAAAAGCGGGACCCCACAACCCTCTGCGGGGTAAAAAGTTAAGAGCGTTTGAGCACCCACGTCAGGAAGCGATCACGATGAAGAAGAAGCTGCTGCGCCGACTCGTGAAGCTCGGGGTCATGGTCAAGGCTCCGAAGCTCTCGTACCTCGTTCGCCATCCCCTCAAGGGACCGAAGAACCTGCTGGCGCTCCGGGGCGCCAAGTCGCTGTTGAAGACCCGGGGCGCCGCCATGACCGGCGCCGCCCTCGCCACCGCGGCGGTGGCCTTCCCTTTGGCGGCCCGTGCCCGGAAGGGTCACACGGATTCGTAACGGGTCACCGGGACCCGTACTCCCAGGTGACCCCGCCTGCTCGGGGGGTGGCGGCTCGAGCCGCCACCCCTTTTTTTTCGGGCCGGGTTCCCGCTCCATCCAGTCCCCACGCCATGCCCCGCTACCGCCTCCCCTCGGCCGTCATTCTGATGTTCCTCCACCTCTGCATCCCCTCGCCGGCGCAGGCGCAGGAGAGCGAGGGCTCCGCCCCCGCCGCCGTGGTGGGAGGACTGGTGGGGGGCGCCGTGTCCCTCTGGAGCTTCTACCCTCTGACGGGCTGCCCCATGATCACGGTGGGGGCCGCCCGTGCGGCGGACGCGTGTGACGTGGGTGGGGTGCTCTCGGCCGTCGGCGGCCTCGGCGTCGGGGTCTGGGCCGGCGCGTCGGACCGGGGCGCCGGCTACGGAATGGCGTTGGGTGCGGCGGCGGGCTTCGGTGCCGGCTGGCTGCTGAATCGAGTGGCCGATCCACCCCGGTGGCTCAACGCCCTCCTCCTGGTGGGCGGCACCGTGGCCGGGGGCCTCATTGGCGCCGCCGACGGAGACGAGGATCCCCTGGTCCAACCCGCTTCGGCGAACGTGACTCTCGGGGTCGTGCCCGTGGGCTGACGGACGACGGGGGCCCACGGCCAATGAAGGGCGCGGTCCTGCCGGTCCAGCGGACCTAGCCTCCTCCCTGCAGAACCGGCACTCCCCCGCGAGCGAGCCGGTACATGAGAACGGCCGCCCGCTTCGCCTGCACGGCCAAGGTGGGGAGATCGATCCACTCGTCGACGGTGTGGTCGTTCCCTCCCCCGGGCCCCAGCCCATCGATGGCCATCTCCACCAGCCCCTCCGTGAACGACACGTCCGCCGCCCCGGCGTTGCGGGGGTCCACGGCCGTCACCGGCCCGAAGCCCAGATCGCGGCTCACTTCATCGAAGGCCGCCAGCAGGCGGTAGTTCCCCGAGCTGGGTGACAGGGGGGGATAGCCGTCGTCGAAGGTGAGCTCGGCGGAGGTCCCGGGGAGATTCTGCGCGGCGATGAAGGCCATCCGCGACCGGGTCCGCTCCAGCTGGTCCTGGGAGATGGCACGGAGGTCCCCGGTCACGGTGGCGTGTTCCGCCACGACGTTGCTCTTCCCGAAGGCGGTGCCACTGGCCTGCAGCGGATCGTAGGTGACGTCGGTCCCCCCCACCATCACACCCGGGTTGAAGGTCAGGTTCGGCTCGCCCGCCAACGCGCGATGAAAGTCGGTGAGAATCCGCGACGCTTCGTAGAGGGCCCCGGACCCCACCTCCGGCTGCCAGAGCTGGGAGGAGTGGGCGGGCGTACCGGTGACGTCGAGGCGCCATCCCGTGGAGCCCCGGCGAGCCACCACCGCCGTGGCGGGGTTCGAGTCGCCGTTCTCGAAGGCCAGGGCGATGTCCGCCTCCTCCGCGGCCTCCAGGAGCGCCGCTCGCGCCTCCGCCAAGGGGTCCCCGGACCGCTCCTCGTCTCCGGTCATGACCACCGTGATGGTCATGGGGTCGAGGACTCCCGCGGACTTCAAGGCTTCCAAGGCATGGAGGATCACCACGTCTCCGCCCTTCATGTCCACCACACCGGGCCCGCGGGCCCGATCTCCATCCCGAACGAAGCGCTGAAACGGGCTCCCGGGCTCGAAGACGGTATCCAGGTGTCCGATGAGAAGGAGGTGCGGGCCGCCGCCGTCCCCGCGGTGGCGCGCCATCAGGTGGCCCGCGCGTTGGAACGGGGTTCCGTCCACCCATTCGGTCTCGAAGCCCAGGGCGTCGAAGTCGGCCCGCAGGATGCGCCCCACCTCCCGGACCCCGTCCAGGTTCATGGTCCCCGAGTTCACGTTCACGATGCGCTCCAGCAGAGCAATGGCCTCGCCGGCGCGGGCGTCCACCTCTTCGACGAGACGCCGTTCGGTGGGATCGGCCTGCCCGTGCACGGGCGCCACCACGCCGGAGAAGGTCACCGTGGCGAGGATGAGCAGGGACGGGAGGCGAATGAATCTCATGAATCCAAGAGAGGGGGTGAGGAATTCGTCGGCGCGCTCGCACCGGAGGGCCGCAGGGTGTCACGCCCGGTGGGCTGAGGCAAGCGGCCCTCGAAGGGCGGTGCGCGCCACGGTAGCGCCCCGGGGCCGGAGCGGCGGCAGGACCTCGCGGCAGCCGCCCGCTCCGGACCCCTGTCTGCGCGGATCAGCGGTGCTGGTCCACCAGGATGGCGTTTCCGTCCGGGTCAACCAGGGTGATGTGCTCCGGACCCTCGGTGTCGGGATCCGCCTCGCGGGTCAGCGAGAGGCCCGCCGCCTTGAGCCGGGCCTGGATCTCACGGACGTCGGTGAACTCGTCCAGCTCGCTGGCGTCCTGGTCCCATCCCGGGTTGAAGGTCAGGATGTTCCCCTCGAACATCCCCTGGAAGAGACCGATGACGGTGCTCCCGTTCTTCATGATCAGGTAGCCGTGGTCGGCATCTCCGCCCAGGGCGGAGAAGCCCAGCTTCTCGTAAAAGGCCCGGGACGTGGCCAGGTCCTGGACCGAGAGGCTGACGGAGAACGCGCCCAGGGGAAGCGTCAAGATCCCCCCCCGGCCTTCACCGGGGCTTCCACCCCGGCCGCCCCCCCTTCCGGGGAGGCCGTCTCGGCGCCCTGGCCGTCGGCGTCCTCGGTGATGGGCTGCGTGCGGACGGTGGGATACTCGATGCCCAGCTGATCCAGGTAGGTCTCGTAGCGGGTGGGGTCGTAGTAGAACTCCCGCATGAGGGGCCGCCACCTCTCCATGATCTCGGCGTTCAGCCAGATGGCGGGCTGGTCGGTCTCCGCGATGAAGGGGATGTACTCCGTCTCCGCGGTCTGGACCTCGTTGAAGTACTCCCAGGCGGCGTCCACCGTCTCCCCGTCCATGAACAGGTCCAGGAGTGTCATGGCCTGCACCTCGGCGCCGGCCAGCGCACCCTTGTGGGCGATGGGCGTGGCCATGGCGATCCCGTTGGCCCAGTTGTGGCCCGGGCCGCCGGGGATGTTCGAGGGGTACCGAAGCGTCACCGTGGGCATGTTCCAGGAAATATCCCCGATGTCGTCGGACCCGCCCCCGAGAGACTGGGAGAGATCCACGGGTCCCTGGAGCTCCGGGAGGGAATCGGCGAGTCCCCGCTCATCCACCCCGAGCTCCCGCTGCAGCCCCCGAGCCAGCGTCAGGTCCTTCTCGTCCCACTCCGGCAGCCCCACGGTCTGGATGTTGGCGTAGGTCGCTTCGGCCACCGGCTTGTTGAAGTGACGGCCATAGGCAGCGCCCACCGTCATGATGGTGTCCACCTCGGTCCCGGTCATCAGCGCGGCGCCCTGGGCCATCTTCACCGCGGCGTCGTACTGCTCCTTGGTGAGTTCGTAGTCCCGTTCCCGGAAGTAGAACCAGATCGTGGAGGACTGGGGCACCACGTTGGGCTGGTCACCGCCGTCCACGATGATGTAGTGGGAGCGGGCCGCGGGGCGGAGGTGCTCCCGCTTGTACTCCCACGCCGTGGCCATGAGCATCACCGCGTCCAGCGCCGATCGTCCCCGCCACGGGGACCCGGCGGAATGCGCCGTCTCTCCCGAGAAGCGGAACTGTACGGACCAGAGGGCGTTCCCCCCGGCCTGGCCCCAGGACATCCCGAAGTTCGAGCTCACGTGGGTGAAGAGGTTGACGTCCACGCCGTCGAAGACCCCCTCCCGAACGAAGAAGGCCTTGGAGGCCACCTGCTCCTCCGCCACCCCCGGCCAGATGAGGAGCGTGCCGGGAATGTCCTCCCGCTCCATGATGTCCTTCACCGCCAACGCCGCGACGATGTTCACCGCCTGACCGGAGTTGTGCCCCTCACCGTGCCCCGGCGCCATGGACACCATGGCGTCCCGATAGCCCACGCCCGGCTTCTGGTTGGACTGGGGAATCCCATCCACGTCCGAGCCCATGGCGATGACGGGGCCACCCTCACCGTTGGTCCACCGGGCCGTCCACGCGGACGGCATCCCGGCCACGCCCAGCTCGATCTGAAACCCGTGGTCCTCCAGGAGCCCCGTCAGGTACCGCTGGGTCTCGAACTCCTGCATGCCCAGCTCCCCGAAGGAGTAGAGCATGTCGATGATCTCCTGGACCATCTTGGCCCGCTCCTGGACCAGCTGCCTCGCCTCCTCCTTCAGCGCGGGGAGACGGGGATCGGCCTGGGCCTCGACACGGGGAGCCATCACCGCCGCGATCACGGCGGAGGACACGATGGCGCGAATGAGAATGCGTCGCATGGAAGGACTCCTGTCTTCCGGGGGCTGCGTGTGGACGGGGGGAGAGATTGGGACCGGAGGGGGCGCGGGGGCAAGATCACGCGAGCGACCGTCTTCGGATCGGGCGGCACCTCCCGATCCGGGTTTCCGCTAGCGCCTAGGTGTGGGCTCCGGCCCGGCCGGGCCCTTCCCCCGCAACCCCGCAGAACCGAAGCACCGTCAGGGCCAGCACCCGTGCCAGCTCCTCCAGCTCCCGGATCGCCACGGACTCGTCGGGCCGGTGTGCCCGCCGGATGTCGCCGGCTCCGAACAGGACGGTTGGGATCCCGGCCAAGCCGGACAGCAGGCCCATGTCGGCTCCGTACGTCATGCCCTCCACCGCCACCTCCCTGTGCAGCACCTCACGGGCCGACGAGTGCACGGTGCGGACCAGCGGATCGCCGGGGTCCGTGCGGGCCGCAAGGTAACGCCCGCCCCACCACTCCAGCCGAGCGGGGTGGGCCTGGAACCAGGGGTCGTCCTCCCCCACCGCCGCCAGGGCCTCCGCCATCTCCCGGCGGGCCTCGTCCGGGTCCTCCTCCGGGGAGAGTCCCAGACGACCCTCCACCGTCACGTGGTCCGGCACCGACGAGGCCCAGTCGCCTCCGCGAACCGTCCCCACGCAGATGGGAAACGGGAGCGCGTACCGGGCGAAGAGCCCGTCCCCGGCCAGGCGCCGGTTGCGCCGAGACTCCAACGCCTGTAGAGCCCGGTAGACCGGAAACAGCTTCTCCAGGGCGCTGACTCCCTCCGCCCGGACGGCGCCGTGAGCCGCGCGGCCCACCACCCGTACCCGGAAATTGAGGCAGCCGGCCTGGGCGGGAGCCACCGCCAGCGCGGTGGGCTCCAGCACGATGGCTCCCTCGCCCGTGTAACCCCTCTGAAGGGCCGCCAGCGTGCCCATCCCTCCGTCCTCCTCCCCCACGACGCTCATGAGGTGCGCCGAGCCCGCGAGCGTGACCTCGGCCCTGCGCACGGCGTCCAGGGCGAAGAGGCCGGCCATGAGCTGGCCCTTCATGTCCAGGGCCCCGCGGCCGAAGAGGGATCCGTCGCGGACCACGCCCTGGAAGGGAGGGACCGTCCACAGTGAGGGGTCCCCCGCCGGCACGACGTCCACGTGGCCGTTGAGGATCAGGTCCCGACCCTCACCCGAGCCCCGCAGCGTCCCCACCACGCCGAGGGGATCGGTGCGCTCGATCTCCGCGGAGTAGGCCGGGTGCCCTGCCAGGTCGTCCAGGGGCACCACCCACCGGTCCACCTCGAAGCCACGGGTAGCGAGGAGCTCCGCCACGAATTCCTGCGCCGGGGTCTCCGCGCCGCCCAGGCTGGGAATCCGGACCAGCGCTCCCGCAGCCTCCACCATCCCCTCCACGTCCAGGGAGGCGAGGACCCGCTGCTCCAGTGAGGACATGTCGTGAAACGCTCCTGCTTCGGAGTGGGGACGGTTCGCCAAAGTAGCGGACGCGTGCGGCAGCCGCCTCCATGCCCGAGGCGGGCGCGCAGCTCACCCGTTCAGACCGGGAGATCCCGGCCGATCGGCGCAGGCTGACCCCACCGCTGGCGCGGCGCCTCGAGGTGCCCCAAGCTGCACACCGCTGCACACCTGAGCCCCGCGCCCGTTCTCCGGCCGTCCCGGAATACCGATCCACAGGAGGATCCATGAAGCACCCCATGCTGGTCCTGGCCGCCTTCCTGGCGGCATTGGCCACCTCCGTAGTTCCCGCCTCTGCCCAGCAGACCCAGAAGCCGGTCCTGCATGGACGGCACTGGATCGCCATCACCGGGAAGCCCTTGGCGGCAACGGCCGGCGCCATGATGTACCAGCAGGGAGGGAACGCGGTAGACGCGGCGGCCGCCATGCTGGCCGCCACGGCCACCATGTGGGACGTCCTGTCGTGGGGTGGAGAGACCCAGGCCCTCATCTACCATCCGGGGGAACGCCGGGTCATCGGGATCAACGCGCTGGGAGCGGCGCCCACGGGAGCCACGGCGGAGTACTTCCGTGAGCGGGACATGCGCTTTCCGCCGGAGCACGGGGTGGACGCCATGGTAACCCCCGGCACCCCAGGCGGGCTCATGACCATGGTGGCGGAGTGGGGACGGCTTTCCCTGGCCGAGGTCCTGGCTCCCGCCATCGAGATGGCGGAGGGCTACCCCATCGAGGCCGACGCCGTCCGTCGCATCCGGGCGAATCGGGAGCGGATGATGGAGTGGCCCTATACGGCGGCAGTGTTCTTCTCCGACGAAGGTGAGGGCCCCGAGGCGGGTGACATTCTCGTGCAGTCCGACCTGGCGGTGACCCTCCGCAAGCTGGTGGAAGCCGAGGCCGATGCGCTGGCCAAGGGAAAGACCCGCGAGGAGGCCATCTATGCTGCGTACGAACGCTTCTACCGCGGTGACATCGCCGAGGAGTACGTCCGGGGCGCCCGGGAGCAGGGCTCGCGGGTGACCCTGGAGGACCTGGACCGCTGGCGGGTCTACGTCGAGGAGCCCGTGAAGACCACGTACAAGGACATCGAGGTCTACAAGCTCACCCACTGGGTGCAGGGGCCCGTCCTCCTGCAGACGCTGAACATCCTGGAGAGCTTCGACCTCCAGGCCATGGGCTACAACAGTGTCCGTTACATCCACGCGCTTTACCAGGCCATGAACCTGGCGTTCGCGGACCGTGACTTCTACTACGGCGACCCGTACTTCCCGCCGGAGGAACCCATTCGTGGTCTTCTCTCCAAAGACTATGCCCGAGAGCGGTCCGCCCTCATCGACTGGACCCGCAACGACCCGGACATCGGACCCGGAGACCCCTATCCCTTCCAGGGGGGCATAAACCCCTTCGCGAGCTACCTCGAGGCCTGGAACGGCTCCGCCTCCGAGCTCGACGCGGGAGCCGATCCGGGGGAGCTGGAGGACTTCGAGGAAGGCTTCTACCAGGGAACCACCTCCATCCAGGCCGCCGACGCGGACGGATGGGTCGTGTCCGTGACGCCCTCCGGCGGGTGGGTCCCCGCGGTCATCGCGGGCCGCACCGGGGTCGGAATCAGCCAGCGAGCCCAGTCCTTCGTGGTGAACCCTGGAGACGGCCCGTACAACGTGATCGAGCCGGGTAAGCGTCCGCGGGCCACCCTCACGCCGTCCCTCGCGCTGAAGGATGGCCGGCCCTACCTGTCCTTCGCCGTGCAGGGGGGCGACAGCCAGGACCAGAACCTCCTCCAGTTCTTCCTGAACATGGTGGAGTTCGACATGAACGTTCAGGAGGCCGTGGAGGCGGCCAACCTCAACTCCTTCCAGATGCGCTCGTCCTTCGGGGACCGGGAGATCGTCCCGGGCCGGCTCCTCCTGCGGGAGGACACCCCGCCGTGGATTCGCCGTGAGCTGGCAGGCATGGGGTACGACCTGACCTTCTCGGATCGTACCTCGGGCCCGATCAACGCCATCTTCTTCGACTGGGAGAACGGGGCCTTCTGGGGTGGCTCGAGCAACTTCGGGGACGACTACGGCGTGGTCTGGGAGTGAGAGGAACCCTGGGCCGGGAGTGGGGCGCCCCAATGACCGGCCTCCGCCGGCGCCGCTGAGGAACGGGCTGGGACGCGCCTTCAACCATGGCCTCCGCCTTCACCGTCTACCTGGAACTGGGGTTCCGGCACATCGCCGACCTGGCCGGCTACGACCACATCCTTTTCGTCGTGGCCCTGGCCGCCGGATACCGGTTCTCCCAGTGGAAGCACCTGCTGGTGCTGGTCACGGCGTTCACCGTGGGTCACTCGGTAACGCTGGCGCTGGCCACGCTGGACCTCGTCCGGGTGCGCGGCGATTGGGTGGAGTTCCTGATCCCCCTCACCATTCTGCTCACGGCGCTCTATACCCTGTGGGAGAGCTGGCGACTCCCGGGGAGTGACGCCGCGGGGGGGCCGGTCCCGCAGGCCGGGACCCCGGAGGCGGTCCGGCCGGAGGAGTCCGGGGACGCCGCGCCATCCCGGGGCCAGGGCGATTCAGGTGGAACTCCCGCAGCGCGCTTGCGCCACGCGCGGGAGTTCAAGTACGGAATGGCCCTGCTCTTCGGGCTCATCCACGGCCTGGGCTTCTCCAACTTCCTCCGGGCGCTCCTGGGGGAAGAGGAGAGCCTGGCTTGGCCGCTCTTCTCCTTCAACGTGGGACTGGAGGTGGGGCAGGTGGCGATCCTGGCGAGCATCCTGCTCGTGACCTCGGCGGCCACGGGACTCCTGAGGGTGCCTCCCGTATTCTGGACCCGGCTCCTCTCGGTGGGTGCCGGGGTGCCCGCGCTGCTTCTGCTCATCTCCCGCGTCCCGGGCTAGCGTCAAGACCCGGGACGCGCTGCATCGCCGCTGGCTCCACCCGGCGCCCCCGTGGCGAATCCGGGTCCGACTGGACATTGCCGAGGCCGCCCCGCAGGATTCCCGTTCGTGCGCCGGGAAGAGCACATCCGACGGCGCCGGACTCGTTTCGCGCCCCCCGGAGGTCTCATGCGTCGCCCCGCCCCCGCCCTGCTCCTCACGCTGCCGGTGGTGCTCTTCGCCGCCGCTCCCGCCACCGCCCAGACCACCGCCACCGAGCGAGCCGCGGCCGGCCCGGTCCTGGAGCGCATCGAAGCCCTTCAGGCCGAGATCGATCCCGGTGCGCTTGCGGCGCGCATGGTCCAACGGAATCGGGCCGCCAAGGACGCCGTCATGGAACGGGTGGACGCCCTCTGGTGGGATGAGATGAGGCCGCTCTCGGACCACATCGGCCAGAACCCGGAGACGGGATTCCAGGAGTTCGAGGCCGTGGATACGCTGACCAAGGTCCTACGAGGGAGAGGCTTCTCCGTGGAAACGGGCGTCGCGGGGCTGGAGACCGCCTTCGAGGCGGCCTGGACCTCACCGGCCGGCGCCAACGGGCCCACCTTGGGAATCATCGTCGAGTACGACGCACTCCGCGGGACGACCGAGGACTACCACGGGTGCCAGCACAACGCTCAAAGCCCGGTGGGATTCGCCGCGGCCTTCGCCCTGGCAGAGTACATGGCGGACCAGGGTCGGCCCGGCACGATCCGGGTCTACGGGACGCCGGCGGAGGAGATGGGTCCTCCGTCCAAGGTCATCATGCACCGGGCCGGCGTCTTCGATGACACCGACGTCCTCATCCGGAGTCACGGATCCGGGGAAACGAGCCGGAATCGCGCGGGTTTCGGGGTCTGCTGTCTCAACATCAACATGGCCCGGTACATCTTCACCGGGATTCCGGCCCACCAGCGCCAGTCCTGGGCGGGCCGGAACGCCCTGGCCGCGGCGGTGCAGTTCTACACCGCCGTGGACCACCTGAGGCCCACCTTCCGCCCCGAGGCGGTGATCCAGGGGGTGATTCCGGAGGGCGGGACCGCTCCCAACGTGGTGCCTGATCGCGCCGTGGTGGACTACTACATCCGCTACCCCGACGAGGTGTACCTGGCGCACATGGACTCCATGATCGCCAACGCCGCCCGCGCGGCCGCCCTGGCCACGGGGACACAGGTGGAGATCGAGCTCTACGGCGAGTACCGGGACGGCATCACCCTGGGGAGCCTCGAGGAGCTGGGTTTCGCTTACGCCAAGGAGCTGGGCGCCCCCGCCATCAACGAGGAGCCCCAGCGCCCCGCAGGGTACGAGGAGACCGGGTTCGTCACGCGGGACATTCCCGGGCTCGGCGTGAGCGTCTTCTCCTCGTCGGCGCCCGGGCACTCCTACGACCGCTGGCTGGACTCCATGAAGGACGTCGGTCACACCGGCTTCCTCATGGACGCCAAGATCATGGCCGCCGTCCTCTTCGATTTCCTGGAGGATCCGGACTTCCGGGCCCTGGTGAAGCGAGAGCACCAGGAGATGGCCGGGCTCTTCGACCAGTACCTCGCGGGTCTGGAGGCGGCGTACGCCCAGGAGACGGGGATCTACTGAGATCGTAGCCGGGGGTCAGGGGGTGAGGGGCGGCCGGAGGGTCGCCCACCGGCCCACCGGAACCCGCCTCGGCGTCCTCCGGGTCACCTCACCCGTCGCGGGGTTTTCCCCACTCCCCACGATATCCTGGACCGGTATCGTGTTCGGTGGAGTGGTCCGCGTCGCCCTCCGGGCGGGCTGCCTCCGCAGTCTCACTGGTCCTACGGACCCCGTGACGGGAAGATCTCCATGAACCGTGCTCCGATCAGGCTCCTGGGTGGACTGACGGTCCTCCTGGTCCTGAGCCCTACACCTGCGCGTGCCCAGCAGTGGCTCCACGACGACGGCACCCGGACGAACAAGTCCATGTTCCGGTTGCTGGACGAGTGGCCGGACCCGAACGACTACCGCAACGCCGCGGGCCTTCCGGGACCGCGCTACTGGCAGCAGCAGGCGGACTATCGGATCCGCGTGTCGCTTGACACAGTCAACCACGTGGCCACCGGGTCCGAGCGGATCACCTACCACAACAACTCCCCGGACCGCCTCCACTTCGTCTGGCTCCAGCTGGACCAGAACACGCGCTCCGAGGAGTACTCCCGTGCGTACCGGATGCAGGGCGCGCTACCCGAGGAGGTCAGCCCCCGGGCCCGCCGCTTCCTGGGACTGGACCGGTTCGACGGCGGTCACCGGCTCACTCGGGTCCAGGTGGTGGACGCCCAGGGCGGCTTGAGGGACGCGGACCATTTCATCAACAACACGGTCATGCGGGTGGACCTGCCCACTGCGCTCGAGCCCGGCGGGGTCCAGGAGCTGGAGATCGACTGGTCGTTCCGCATCCCCGACTCGGGACGCGGCGGCAAGGAACTGGTCTCCGACGGCTGGATCTACGAAATGGCCCAGTGGTTCCCCCGCATGAGCGTGTACGACGACGTGAACGGTTGGCAGACCGATCAGTTCCTGGGCCGGGGTGAGTTCTACCTGAACTTCGGGAACTACGACGTCGAGATCACGGTGCCCCGGAACCACATCGTGGACGCTACCGGTGAGCTCCAGAATCCCGAGGACGTTCTGACCCCCACGCAGATGGCTCGCCTGGAGCAGGCGTACACCAGCGAGGAGCCCAGCTTCATCGTCACCGCCGACGAGGTCATGTCGCCCACCGCTCGCCCCGCGGGCAACGGGATGCTGACCTGGCGCTTCCAGGCCGAGAACGTCCGCGACTTCGCCTGGGTCTCATCCAAGACGTACGTGTGGGACGCCGCAGGCTACAGCTACCCCGGCGAGGATCGGGTCATCAAGGTCCACTCCCTGTATCCCCGCGACGCCATGCCGCTGTGGGACAAGGTCTCGACGCGCGCGACGGTCCAGACCCTGAAGACCTACGGCCGCCTGGCCTTCCCGTATCCCTACCCCAAGGCCGTGAACGCCAACGGGCCCGCCGGTGGCATGGAGTACCCCATGCTGGCGTTCTGCGGCGCGCGGCCCCAGCCCGACGGCACGTATTCGGAAGGAACGGAGCGGGGTCTCATTTCGGTGACCATCCACGAGGTTGGACACAACTGGTTCCCCATGATCGTCGCCACGGACGAGCGGAAGTGGACGTGGATGGACGAGGGTCTGAACACCTTCCTCCAGTACTACGGAGAGCAGGACTACGCCGAGACCTACTGTGGCGGCGCATGGACGCAGAACGAGGAGTGCACGTACCCCTCCCGCCGGGGCCCGCCCCCGAACATCGTGAGCTACATGCAGGACCCCGATCAGGTCCCGCTCATGACCGAGTCCGACCTGATCCACAAGGACTTCGGGAACAATGGATACGCGAAGCCGGCCACCGGGCTGGTGATGCTCCGGGAGCACATTCTGGACACTCCCCAGTTCGACGCAGCGTTCCAGGGATACTCCCAGGGGTGGATGTTCAAGCACCCGCAGCCCGCGGACTTCTTCCGGTCCATGGACGACGGAGCGGGTGAGAACCTGGCCTGGTTCTGGAGGGGATGGTTCTACACGACCCACGCCAACGATCAGGCCGTGACCGACGTCTCCGTGCAGGACGCCACCGAGCTCCTGGGAGACGACTCCCGGGGAAGCTCCTACGTTCGGATCCAGGTGGACAACGTGGGAGGGCTGGTCATGCCCCTGGAGATGGAGGTGGTGTTCGCCGACGGGTCCCGGGAGCGGCTGGACTACCCCGTGGACGTCTGGCGGAACAACGAGAAGACCTTCACCGCCGGGTTCTTCACCGACAAGACGGTGGTGGAGGTGATTGTGGATCCCGACGAGGGCTTCGCCGATATCGACCGGGGGAACAACGTCTGGCGGCGTGCAGTGACCCAATAGGCCCCCGACGGTGAACCGCATCCTTCCCCTTCTTCTCGCGGCCCTCGCGTCCCTCCCGGACGCGGGGGCCGTGGCTCGCCACGACCTCCACGTGTCGTACGGAAACGCCGTCGTGGAGGACCGTGCCATTGTCGTCCGGCTGCGGCTGTTCAAGGACGACCTGGAAGCGGCGCTCGGGGCCGAGCTGGGAGTCTCGATCCTGGCCATGTCCGCCACGCCGGAGATGGACCAGGTCTTCCTCCGCTACCTGGACGAGCACCTGTCCATCGACGTCGACGGCTCGAGGCTGGAGCCCGAGATCCTGGCCCGCGGAGAGGATCTGCTGGATCGGGAGCCGGTCTGGTGGTACGCCCTCCACTACGAAGCCCCGTCTCGCGTCACCTCGTTCCGGGTCCGGAACACCCTGCTCTTCGACCTCTTCGACGACCAACGGAACGTGATGAAGTTCGTCCACTTTCCCGACGAGGCGCAGAGGACGTACGCCTTCGCCCGCGGGGAAGAGGAGCACCGGGTGACCTTTGGAGGAGCGGAAGCCCCCCGGTGACCCGAAACCGCCCGCCGCGTCCGGCCCCCACTGGAATCGGGGCGGAACCCGGCTCCTGGACCGGCGATCCGTCTCTGCCGGCGGGCGCTGCGCGGCCTCCCGAAGGAGTCAGTGCGGCGCCCGCGGCGGCCAGGGTGGACGTCCCGAGAAAGTCGCGGCGGGAGATCATGTGCGGCTCCACGGTGGGGTCACTCGGGAAGGGGCCCGTCATTCTGCGGCGCCGAGGAGATCGCCGCCACGGGTCCGTGGAAGAGGAGGGAGTTGAAGAGGACCCGGAAGGTGCCCCGGGGCTGGCCCCTCCACTGCGGCCGGAAGCCGATGAGGACGACCCGGCCCTGGCCGTGGGGCACCACCACGGCGGCGGCGCGTCCCACCAGGTGCTCCGCGCCCAGGAGGTAGCCGGAGAGAAGCGGCGTGCCCTCGTCGGCGTATCGAGCCAACACCGTTCCGGGAAAATCCTCGCCTACGTCGAAGACGGGGCTGCGATCGAAGAAGATCTTCGCCCGAGCCGGCATTCCCGCCATCACCGGGTGCGACTCCGTCACTTCCGCCTCGAGGATGGAGCCCGCGGAGAAGAAGACGTCCCGGCCCAGTTCCCCCGCGGTGTTCCGAACGGGAAGGTGGAGCTCTTCGATGCAGAGGTCGCTGGACGCGCTCAGGCAGATCAGCGTCCCACCTTCCTGGACGAACGCGTCCAGGGCCCGCACGCCTTCGTCGCCCATGCCTCCCGCGTAGGGCGCCGGAATGGTCCCGGGGGTGTGCCCGTCCCGCAGCCTCGTCGCCCGCTCCGATGGAAGGACCACGACATCGTATCGGCTCCGGAGCGATCCCGTCCGGAGATCGGCGTCCCGCAGGCTCTCGAACGAGAAACCGTGCTCCTCCAGGACCCATCGCGTCCACCCCTCGTCCATGCTGGCGGTCCAGGGCCGGTACAACCCGACACGGGGCCGCGAGACGGTCGTCCCTCCACCGCCCCCACGCCGCGCCTGAAGCGCAAACTCGCGCACCAGCCGGTCCGCCACGTTTCCGGACAACCCCGTCACCACGTACTCTCCGTCGTCCCAACGCACGGCCGCCCCGGCGTCCCAGGACGCGTTCAGGGCTCGGAAGGAGTTGTTCTGGGCGGGATCCAGGCGCAGGGCCGAACCGGATCCGGCGATCCGCCCCTCCATCGGCCGAATGCCCGTCGCCACCGGGTTCGAGTCGAAGCCCACGCCCGGGACCGCGTCGAAGGGGGCCGCGTCCACGACGTCGGTTTCCCAGGGGATGGCCTCCCCGCGCACCGGCTCCAGCGCTGAAAGGAACCCATCGGAGAGGGGCTCCCGGCCGGTCACCACCTCGACCTCCATCTGGTAGGGAAGCGTCCAACCCGCCGCATCGTAGGGCTGTTCCGGCGGGCCCCCCGGATACTCCCGGAGGTCGGGATAGTCCTGCACCGACATGACCTGCCGGGCGAGCTCCCCGAACTCCTGCTCCAGGAGAACGACCCAGGACCCGGCGGGATGGGTCATTCCCTGGTATCGCACCGGCTCCGTGAGGCGATGCACGCGAATCCCGTTGAACGCGAGGCGACGAAGCAGCTCCACCGGCGCCACCGGATCCCGCTGCTCCGGGTGGACGATGTACGCGTACGGGCCCTCCCGTCCGTACCGCGCCATGACGTCACGCCCCGACTGGTACCGGTTGTACAGGAGGTCCTCCCGGTACTTGGCGGCGTAGTCCAGGACGGCGATGGAAGACACGCGCATGTACTCGACCGCGTCCGCCAGACGCCACCATCCCCCCTGCCAGGGGGAGTTGTAGAGCGACTCCGAGCGCAGGTCCCTCCGGTTGGGCGGGAAGTCGCTGAGGGTGTAGAACCCCGGCGTCGCATACCGGTAGAGGGCCGTCTCGGTCCAGAACGCGGCCTGGTTCTGGAGCATGGGAAGGTAGTCCACATACCCGGGATACCAGGCGTCGAAGCCGGTGCCCATGTGAACCGCGCCGGTGAGTCCCCGCGACTCCAGCATCTGGGCGATGGTCATGCCGATGGTGTTCACGGTGCGGGACATGAGGGGCGGCGCGAACGTCGCGATGGGCTCGGCGAAGGGCGGGAGCCAGATCCGCGTCGGGAAGGGCGAGCTCTGGTGATGGACGTGGATGATCTGTGGGTCCCACTCCTGCCAGACGCGCGCCAGCACCCGGGATTCCACCATGTTGAGCATGTATGCGTCCCGGTTGTTGTCGTGCCCGACGTATTTCTGGTAGAGCTCCGGGAGCGGCGCCACCTCGTAGGGGGTCCCCACGTTGGCGCGGTACCAGTCGGTGACGAGGGTCATCCCGTCCGGATTCAGAGAGGGCCAGAGGACGGTGACGACGTTGTCGCGGATGGCGACCATGCGGGGCTCGTCGCTGGCTACCAGGTCGTACGCCAGCTGAATGGTGTGCTGCACGCCCGCCACCTCGGTGGCGTGGAGACCGCCGCTGAGGTCCACGATGGCCCGGCCGGCCCCCGCGAGCTCCCGGGCCTCCTGGTCGGTCAGTTCGCCGGGGTGCGCCAGTCGGTCCGCGATATCTCGATAGCGCTCCACGTTCCGGAGGTTCTCCGGAGAGGAGATGACGGCCACCCACCAGTCGCGTCCCAGGGACGTCCGCCCCACCCGCACCAGGGTGATCCGGTCCGACGCCGCGTCCAGCGCCTGGAAGTATCGGATGGACTCCTCGTACGTCGTGAGCTGGAAGTCGGCGCCCGGGACGTGCCCCAGGACGGACTCCGGGGTCGGGACCTGGGCATGCAGCGGCGTCGCGCCCGGGGTCCGGGGAAGGACGAAGGAGCCAAGCGCTAGAAGGAGGACGAGGGGGGTGAACGGGGAACGCTTCACGGGGGTCTCCGGGTGGCGGATCGTGGGACTCCCGGCGAAACTCTCCACCGGACCGTCGCCACGCCAGGGAGCCCGCCATGAAACGCCGCCGATTTCTCCGCACCGCCGCCGCCCTCCCCCTCGCACAGGCGCTGGGCGCCGATCCGGCGGCGGGATCCACTCCGGACGCGGTCCGCCCCGGCGCCGAAGCGGCCAACCCCGATCCGTCGCCCGACCGGACCCGACAGGAGAGACCGGTGGCCATCGATGGGCTCGGAGAGATCCGGCTGGACTACGAGCCCGAGCTGCTGGACGAGATCATCGCCAGCGGAACCCGGTGCTGTGTGGTGACGGCGGGAAACCCCGGCCTGTATGGGGCCGACGCGTTTCACGACATGGTGGCGGAGATCGCGGCGTACGAGACCCATATCGACCGGCACCGGGACCGCCTGTCGCGCATCCGCACCGTGTCCGACATCGACGCGGCTATCCGAAATGGAACCATCGGCCTCGTCTACTATCCCCAGAACGCCACGCCGCTGGAGCGCGACCCAACCCGCCTCGAGACCCTTTGGGGATTGGGCGTGCGCATCATGCAGCTGACGTACAACCATCGGAACCTGCTGGGGGACGGAAGCTCGGAGCGCACCGACCAGGGCCTGTCGGAATACGGAATCGAGGTGGTGGCGGGAATGAACGCGTTGGGGATGCTGGTGGACGTCTCCCACTCGGGGGAGCGCACCACCCTGGACGCCATCCGATTCTCCACGGCGCCCATCGCCATCACCCACGCGGGGTGCAAGGCCGTATTCGACCACCCCCGCAACAAGACGGACGAGGCCCTGCGGTCCATGGCCGACAAGGGGGGCGTGGTGGGGATCGTCCAGCTGAATCCCTACCTGGGCCCTCGCGAGCGGAACACGCTCGAAGACTACCTGGACCACATCGATCATGCCGTGAATCTGTGCGGCATCGATCACGTGGGGATCGGCAGCGACCGGGAGCACCGCCCCGTTCCGGATACGGCGGAGGAGCGGCAGAAGCTGGTGGACGAGCTCTCGCGCCTCTATCCGGATCCCTCCACCATGCCTCCGGTCCGGTGGCCCTTCTTCCTGACCGAGCTGAACCATCCCCGTCGCATGGAGACCATCTACGACGGCCTCCGGACCCGGGGCTATGGGTCCGGAGACGCCGAGAAGATCATGGGCGGCAACTGGTACCGACTGTTCCGCGAGGTGTGGCCCGCCTGACCCGGGAGGATTACCCTCTCCTCGAAGCTCAGCACGATCCCAACAGACGCGGTGAACACCATGTCCACGATGCATTCTCCCTTCCAGCGGTTCTCCATCGTCGCCTCCGCCTGGGGACTGGCGGGGGCCGCGGGCGCGTTCCTCCTGGCTCTGGCCTCGCCGGCCGTCGTCACCGCCCAGGACGCGACGGAGCTCCGCGATCCGCCGGGTCTCGATGCCCTGGTGGACTTCGACCGGAGCCAGAGCGACATGCGCGTGGCCATCGACCGATACCGTGAGGACCGGTCGGCCCTCATGCGACGCTACGACATACCCCTCTCGCCGGTGCGCCGGGCGCGCCTGGTGCGCTTCTATCAGGGCTGGCTGGACGCGCTCTCGGACATGGACTTCGACGCCCTGAACCACGAGGGGCAGATCGACTACGTGCTTCTGCGGAACCGCCTCGAGTTCGAGCTGGAGCTGCTGGACCAGGAGGCGGCGCTTGTGGCCGAGATGGAAGAGCTCCTCCCGTTCCAGCGCTCCCTGCAGCAGCTGCAGGAGGAGCGACGGGAACGAGGGGGCCGCCTGGACGCACGGGCGGTGGCCGACACCCTGACTCGGGTGGCTGTCGACGTCGAGGCGCTCACTGCACGCCTCCGTGAGGCGGGAGGTCCCGCCCCGCAGGCGGAGGGCGTCCTGGCGGAGCGGGCCGCCCGCCAGGTGGAGGCCCTCCTGCGGATGCTCGACGGATGGTACGGATACCACATGGGCTACGACCCCGACTTCACCTGGTGGGTGCCCCAGCCCTACGAGCGCCTCACCGAGTCGCTGCAGGCGCACGCTCAGGCCATCCGGAGCCGGTACGTGGGTGACCTGGCCTCCGGCCCCGTCATCGGTGAGCCCATCGGAGAAGAGGGGCTCCGTGCCCACCTGGCCAACGAGATGATCCCCTACACCGCCGAGGAGCTCATCGCCATCGCCGAGGAGGAGTTCGCCTGGATGGAGGAGGCGCTGGTAGAGGCGTCCCGCGAGATGGGCCACGGCGACGACTGGAAGGCGGCCCAGGAAGCGGTGAAGCAGCTGGCCGTACCGCCGGGCGACAAGCCGGGCGTGGTCCTCGAGCTGGAGGAGCAGTCCGTGGACTTCATCGAGGCCCGGGACTGGATCACCCTCCCGCCGCTGGCCCACGAGATCTGGCGCGTGGAGATGATGCCGCCGGAGCGGCAGCGGGTCTCACCCTTCTTCCTCGGCGGGGAGGTGATCCGGATCTCGTACCCCACCGACGAGATGACCCACGAAGAGAAGCTCATGTCCATGCGGGGCAACAACCCGCATTTCAACCGCGCCACGGTCCATCACGAGCTCATTCCCGGCCACCACCTCCAGGGCTTCATGACGGGCCGGTTCAACGACCACCGCGGCATCTTCTCCACCCCCTTCTGGGGGGAAGGCTGGGCCCTCTACTGGGAGATGATCCTTTGGGAGAACGACTTCCCCCGGGGACCGGAGGACCGCATCGGCATGCTGTTCTGGCGAATGCACCGGGCGGCCCGGATCATCTTCTCCCTCTCCTTCCACCTGGAGCGCATGACCCCCCAGGAGGCGGTGGACTTCCTCGTGGACCGGGTCGGGCACGAGCGGGCCAACGCCGAAGCGGAGGTTCGCCGCTCCTTCGCCGGAGACTACTCGCCGCTGTACCAGGCCGGCTACATGCTGGGCGGAATGCAGTTCCGCTCGCTGTACCGCGAGCTCGTGGAGTCGGGCCAGATGACGGCCCGGGACTTCCACGACGCGGTCATGCGAGGTGGCCGCATGCCGGTGGAGATGGTTCGCGCCCGCCTGACGGGGCAGCCCCTCACGCGGGACTACTCCGCCGGGTGGAGGTTCGCCGACGGGAACTGAAGCCCCTAGTCGGCCCGCAGCGCTCGTGACGGATCCACCCGCGCGGCCCGGTGGGCGGGCACCCAGCTGGCCAGCGTGGCGGTTCCCACCAGGGCCAGGGCCAGAACCACGTAGGTGACGGGATCGGTGGCGCTGACCCCGTAAAGGAGGGAGGCCATGAAGCTGCTGAGTCCCAGGGCGGCGGCGACCCCGATGGCGACCCCCAGCGAAGCCAGGGTCAGCCCCTGCCTCACCACCATGCCGCGCACGGCGCTCCCGGACGCGCCCAGGGCGATCCGAACGCCGATCTCCCGGGTGCGCTGGGAGACCACGTACGAGATGACACCGTAGATCCCCACCAACCCCAGCAGGAGCGCGGTTCCGGACGCCACGCCCAGGAGCGCCATGGTGAAAGAGGTCCTGGCGGTGGCCTGCCGGAAGGCCTGGGCCATGGTCGTGGGGTTGGACACCGGGATCCGAGGGTTGAGCGCCTGGACCTCGCGGCGCAGCACCGGAACGAGCTGCGCCGGGTCGCCGCCGGTCCGCACCACCACGTCCACCGCCCTGGCAATACTCGGTGACTCGGCGGGTCCCTGCACCATGGGCCAGTAGACCATCTCTACCGGAGCCGACTCCAAGCTCTCGTAGTGGGCGTCCTCTACCACGGCGACGATGTTGTACCAGTCCTCTCCCTCGTAGCCCAGGCGCAGCCGCCGCCCGATGGGGCTCTCGCCGGGCCACCACATTTCCGCGAAGGTGCGGTTCACCATGATGGCCCGGGCGCCCAGGGCGTCGTCCCCGTCCTGGAACGGGCGACCCTCCAGGATCCTCAGTCCCAGGGCTTCGGCGAAGCCCGGGGAGACCGCGTTGTTCCTCGCGAAGACCGGAAGGTCGTCCGGCCCCCGCGGATGGTCCTCCGACTCGATGGAGAAGTACGCGGACGCCCCGCTGACCAGCGGAGTCCCCTGGGCGTACCCCACCGCCTCGACCCCCGGAACGGCCCGGAGCCTCTCCCCGAGCTGACGGAAGAAGGCGTCCGTCCCCTCCCAACCCTCGATCTCGGTCCCCGGGACGGTGACCCGGGCGATCATGATCCCCTCCTGGTCGAATCCTGGATCCACGGACCGCAACGCATCGAAGCTCCGGAACATGAGGCCTGAGCCGATGAGGAGCACCAGCGCAAGCGCCATCTGCGCCACGACCAGCCCGTTCCGAAGGCGGAGCCTGGACTTGCCGCCCGTGGCTCCGTGCGCGGCTCCATCCCGGAGCTCGGCGGCCAGGTCCTCCCTCCCGTGTCGCAGGAGGGGGAAGAGCCCGAAGAACAGGGCGCACCCCAGGGCAATGACCATCGTGAAGCTCAGAACGCGGACATCCACGCCCACCTCAGCCATGCGCGGAATGTCCGTGGGCACATAGCCCAACGCGGACCGCACCGCGAAGGCCGCCACCCCCACTCCCAGCGCACCCCCCAGGGTCGTCAGGACGAGACTCTCGCTCATGAACCAGCGCAGGATCTGGCTCCGGCCCGCACCCAGCGCCTCTCGCAAGGCGAGCTCCCGCTGGCGCCCCTCGGCCCGGACCAGGAGAAGGTTGGCCACGTTGGCGCACGCAATGAGCAGCACGAGGCCGACGGTCCCCAGGAGCACCCAGAGGGTGGTCCTCACATTCCCCACGATCTGTTCCTTCATGGGGAGCACGATGGGGGCCAGCCCCACGTCCTCCAGGAAGTCCACGGCGCCATTCTCCGGGAAGAACTCCGGGAGCCGGCCCAGCAGGCCTTCGAGCTCGGCCTGGACACCGGCCACGCTGGATCCAGGTGCGAACCGGCCCATGCCACCGGCGCCGAAAGAGGCGAGCTGGGCATTCGCCGGGTCCACCTGGAGAGGTAGCCAGAAATGGGCCCTCTGATCCGGGAATCCGAACTCGGGGGGCATGACCCCCACCACCTGGGCGAGACGTCCGTTGAGGTCCAGCGATCGACCCAGGACCGAGGGATCCCCGCCGAAGCTGTCCCTCCAGAATCCGTACGAGAGCAGCACAACCTCCTCGCCGCCCGGCACGCCCTCGGACTCCGCGAAGGTCCGTCCCAGGGTCGCCTCAGCGCCCAGGACCGAGAAGAAGCTGGGAGTGACCGCCTGCCCCTGCAGGCGCTGCGCCTCGCCGTCCAGGACCAGGTTCACCGACACCCCGGCGTACATGGCCACCTCCTCGAGGGAGGAGGCCTGCTCCCGGTAGAACTGGTAGAGGCCCTGGGAGATGGGAAGCTGGTCCTGACCGTCCCGCCCCTGGTGCCGGAGCGCCACCAGCCGATCGGAGTCCGGGTACGGAAGGGGGCGTAGGAGCACGCCGTCCACCAGGGTAAAGACCGCGGTATTGGCGCCAATCCCCAGCGCCAGGGTCAGCACCGCCACCACCGCGAAAGCGCGGTTTCGGCCCAGGCTTCGCAGCGCGAACCGCAGATCGTTCATCAACCCCGTCATCCTCATCGTCTCCTTCCTCTCCCAAAGGGCGTCGATTACACAGCTCAGGATCCGGAGTCGGAAGCGCAGCTGCGCGCCCAGCCCAGGTGGACCCTCTGCATGGAGCCTCTGCCATCCCCAGGTGGCTTCCGCCTCCCATTCCCGCCGCCAGTCCCGCCGGCGGGGGAGCGGCACCAGCCGGGCCGCTACGCGGACCAGGCCTTCGCCGGGATACCGCATCAGGCCGTCCCCGTGTCCAGGAGCCGCACCACAGCCGGGAAGCGTTCGAGCACCTCTTCCAGGGCCGACTCCCCCAAAGGAGTGAGGCGATAGTATCGGCGTGGCGGCCGATGTTCGGCTCGGGCCTTGGACTCGTCCTCCCAGGCCCCGGACAGCACACCGCGCCGTTCGAGCCGCCTGAGGATCGGATAGACCGTCCCGTCGGGAAGGCCCGTGGCGTCCATGAGATCGAAGCCGTACCGGTGCCCGTTTCGGATGGCCGCCAGCACCAGGGCCGTGGGATACGTCATGCTGAAGAGCTTTCCCATGGTCGTCGTCCCTCCTGGTTTCCATCCCACCCCGTTCGCCGGCGGGCGACCCCTCACCGTCGCGCCCCCCCGGCCCGGTCCACGTCTGGGTCCGGCAAACGGGCGTATCCCAGAATCCTAGGTAGCCTCCAGGGACTTCGACACGACTGCAACCGAAAGGGTTGCCCCACACCTTTCCGTAACCCCCCGGCCCTCCTCGGGCCACCGGGCCAATCGCTTGTCGCACTATTTCGATGCGGAAGATCACCCTTGCCGCACCGATTGTGAGCGAACCATCTTTGACGGGTGACCTCTCCCCATTCGCCCACCGACCCTCCGGCCCTTCTGGCACTGGTCCCCACCCCGCAGCGGGCGGCCCTGGCGTCCTGCGCGCGGGACGCGGGCTTCGACCTCCAGGCTGAGGGAACGCTCTCCGGTCTGCTGAAGGCCCTCTCCACCCGACCTTTCGCGGCCACGGTGCTGTCGCTTTCGATGGACCTGATCGACGAGGAGATTGCCCGCCGCGTGGGCGAGGAACCGCACAGCGGAACGCTTCTTCTCTCTGCGCCACGGGTTACTCTCGAAGGCGCCCTCTTGATGGAGCGAGTCGGCGCGGTGGCCGTCCTCGCCGAGCCCCTCGATGCGGTGGAGGCAAGACAGCACCTCCAGCACGTGCTGGACGAGGGCGAGACGACCCCTTTGCCAGAGGCATCCCCTCCTCCGACCGACGCACCCGTCCTGGTGGGAAGCAGCCCTGCCATGGGGAGAATCCTGCAGGTCCTCGCCCGGGTCGCCCCCACGCCCTCCACCGTGCTCCTCACGGGGGAATCCGGCACCGGAAAGGAAGTGGCCGCCCGAGTGCTTCACTGGGCGAGCCCCAGGCGTAACCAGCCCTTCGTTGCGGTGAATTGCGCGGCGATTCCGGAGCACCTCCTGGAGTCCGAGCTCTTTGGCCATGAGCGAGGCGCGTTCACGGGGGCCGTGGCCCGCAGAGTGGGGCGATTCGAGCGGGCGGACGGAGGTACGCTCTTCCTCGATGAGATCGGGG
Source organism: Gemmatimonadota bacterium (assembly GCA_039586075.1). Lineage (GTDB taxonomy): Bacteria > Gemmatimonadota > Gemmatimonadetes > Longimicrobiales > Gaopeijiaceae > Gaopeijia. The sequence goes on from JBDHLC010000006.1 coordinate 150,766, forward strand.
ACATGAGCCTGGTACTGCAGGCAAAGATCCTGCGGGCGCTTGAGGAGCGCCGGCTGGAGCGAGTGGGGGGCGAGGAGCCGGTCTCGGTGGATGTCCGGATCGTGGCCGCCACCAATCAGGACCTGGGCCACCGTATCGAGGCCGGCGAGTTCCGGGAAGATCTCTACTACCGCCTTGCCGTCGTGGAGCTCTCGCTCCCGCCGTTGCGGGCGCGCGGGAGCGACATCCGGGAGCTCGCCCTCCACTTCGCGGAACACTTCGCCGGCCGGTATGGGCGCCGGATCTCCGGCATCACCGAGGAAGCGCTTCGGAGGCTCGAGACCCATCCGTGGCCCGGGAACGTCCGGGAGCTGCGAAACGTCATCGACCGTGCCGTCCTCTTGTGCGCCTCGGACGTCCTCCGCGCCGGTGACCTGCGCCTGGGGGCGGGCTCGCCCCGGGCGTCGGCGCAGGGAGCCGACGCCGGCCGGTACCCGGTGACTCTCTCCATGGCGGCCGTGGAGGCGGCGCATATCCGGCGTGTGCTGGACGCCCAGGAGGGACATATGGGCAACGCGGCGGAGGTCCTGGGCATCCACCGGAACACGCTCACCCGGAAGGTGCAGGACTACGGAATCGGGCGGGAGCGGGAGGGAGAGGACTCGTGAGCGGCGCGGCTGCCGCCGGGGGACCCTCGTGCTGCGTTCCTGTGAATAGACGATCCGGATGCCCAAGAAGGGTGCACGCGCGGACCTCAGGGCCAAAAGCGCCCCCCCACCCCCCAGCCCCGTCCTTGCTGGACTATCGGACAGCCGTGGGGCTCGATTGGGGAGGCCGGCGTTCTGCACGATTCCTGCATCGGGTGGAGTCAGGCATGCCCGCCGGAGGGTGTGCTTCGCGACAACCCGGATACCCATGAAGCCCCTGACCCTGGACGAGCTCTGGGAGATCCTCCCGCCACACGAGGAGCTCAGGCCCGTTCTCGACTTCCTGCTGAGCCGCTCGGTGCCTGATCCGGGTCGGAGCTGGACCGCGTCCGGCGACCTGGCCACCGTCGGGGATCGACAGATCCAGGGCGACGCATTGGCGGAGGGGGCAGATGACCTGGCCGAGGAGTTCCACCACCATCTGGTCCGACTCTACGGGATCGTTGCGTCGGCACTGGCCCACCTGGCCGCGGGGCAACCCGATCAGGCGGGCCGGGCCTTCCTTCAGCTGGCCGAGCTCGAGGAGTCCCGCGATCGCCCCGATCGGGCCGAAGCGTGGGCTCGCGCAGCACACCGAGTGGTCCGGGACGAACGGGGTGGCACGGTCGCGGCCCAGGCGTTACGCCGGTGGGGGAGAGCCGCGCGCCGCCGCGGACGCCTGGACGAGGCGCTGCTGCGGTACGCTGAGGGCTTCGAGATCAGCGAGGCGCTGGGTGATGCGCGAGCGGCGGCCGAGGCCGCTATCGGCGCTGGAAACGTCCTCGAGGAGCAGGGTCGCTGGAGGGAGGCGGAAGGGTGGTATGGACGGGCTCTTACGGCGCTGGACCGGGATGGGCAGGAGCCTCTCCCCGAGCGATGGCACGCCTTGTTGAACCTGCACATCGTCCGCCGGTCGCAGGGCCGGCTCGAGGAGAGCCGGGCGCCACTGGAGGCTGCCGAACGAGTGGCGGGGGACGACGAAGGGGCGGTGGTCTTTCTCCTGAACGCGCGCGGTCAGCTCGCGCAGGTGCAGGGACAAGCGGAGTCGGCCGAGGCGCACTTCCGCACCGCGCTCGCGGCCGCCGACGGCGCGGGGGCTCGGGTGGTGGTGGGATTGAACCTCGCCGAGTGTCTGCTGGCACAAGGGCGGCTCCTGGATGCGGCCGAGACGGCCCGCCGAGCCGAGCTGGATGCCGTGACTTCGGGCCAGATTCCCCGCCTTCCCGAGGTCTACCGGATCCTGGGCCGCATCGCCGCCACTGGTGACAACCCGGATGCGTTCGTTCTGTTCGAGCGGGCGCTGGAGATCATTCGGGAGCGCGATCTCCCAGCACTGGAGAGGGCTCGCACCCTCCAAGCCTATGCGGAGGCGGAGGCACGCCGGGGCGAGACCGGAGCCGCGCAGGAGCTCCGGGGCCAGGCCGTGCACCTCTATCATGCGCTTGGAATCAAGAATGCACGCCACCCGTGGTCCGAGTACTTCGGGCCCGAAGCCAATCGAGACACACCTGATCCTTCCGAACGAGATCTTGCAGATCATGACTAGTTCCCTCCCCCGAATCACCCGTCTCCGCGAAGGGCTCCGGGTGCCGCTGGCGCTGGCGGGCCTCCTGGCTGTCGCCGGGTGCGGAAATCTCACGGCCGGCGGCCTGTCGGAGACCGACGTGACCGTCTCCGGGGATGCGCCGGATCCGGCCCTGGCCGCTGCCCTGTCCGGCCCGCTACTCCAGACGGAGGATGGCGACGCGGAGGGCGAGCTCGAAGCGGATTTCCTCCTCTACCTGGAGAACGCTGCCGGGAGCCTGGTGTCCCTCACCGACGCGGAGGTCCAGGTCCGGGTGGACGTCAGGGGCGTGCGTGAGGAGGGGGCGGCACAGAAGGTGATCCCCTCCGGCCGGTACACGGCGCTCCACATCCACTTCAGCAACATCGAGGTCGAGGTCGAAGCCGGTCTGATCGTGAACGGGTCGGAGGTGACGGGCCTGGTGGACGTCGACTTCGAGGCTGAGGACCTGCGTGTCGTCCGACCCGTGCAGCTCGACCTCGGTGACGGCGACCGAGTGGAGCTCCTGATCGATCTGAATTCGCAGGACTGGCTCTACCAGGTCGATCCGGATCTTCAGACCGTCGCGGAGCAGTTCGTTGCCGACGCCATCGCGGTGCGGGTGCGGTGATTCCTCAGCGCCGGTCTTCGGGGGCGACCCTCCACTCCCGGATGTTCACCCATTCCCCACGCGCGTCCATGGTCACATTTCGCAGCCGTCGGCTCACCCCGTCGAGGCGGTCCGGGAAGTAGAAGAAGGTGAACGGCTGAACCTCTCCGAGGCGGGCCTGGTATCGCCCCCACAGCGTCCGGGCCTCCTCTCGGTCCGTCACCTCCGACAGCGCCAGGAGCAGCTGGTCGAGCTCGTCGTCGTCGGTCCCGGAGAACCCATAGGGCTGGTCGGCCCGCTCCGAGAGAAACAGGTCGGAGTCGTCCAGCTTGAACTCCGTCACCCACGAAAGGAGCACCCCGTCGAAGTCTCGGAGGTCCGGCGTGGTGATCTGCTCGATGAGGCTCGCCCATTCCACCACTTCCACGCGCAGATCGATCCCCACCTCCTTGAACTGGGCCTGCAGGATCGTGCTCAGCCGCTGCAGGCGCCGGTTCCCTTGGTTCGACTTCAGGGAGATGGACAGAGGGCGACCCTGGGCATCCTCGCGGATCCCGTCGCCGTCTCGATCGACCCAGCCGGCCTCATCCAGGAGGGCCCGGGCACCGCTCGTATCGTACGGCACCACGCCTGCACCGGGCTCGAATGCCCAATGCCAAGGCGGGACCGTTCCGTGGGAGATCGAGCCGTAGCCCTGCAGGAGCGCGCCCACGATCTCCTCGCGGTCCGCCGCCATGGTAATGGCCCTACGCACTCGAGAATCGGATAGTTGGGGCCGCCGCGAGTTCCATGCGGCAAAGGTGAAGTTCCGGAACGGGTAGGACAGGAGCGTAAGGTCCGGGTCGTTCTCGATGGCCTGCGCCTGGTCTGGCGGGGGAGCGATGTAGACGTCCACGCCGCCGGCGAGAAGCTCCAACAGGAGGGTATTCTCGTCCGGGAGCACACGATACACGTACTCATCCAGCTTCGGGCGCCCCCCGAGCGCCTGGGGAAACGCAGGATTGGCCACGAATCGCCACTCCTCCTGGTCCCGGTGCTCCGCGAAGACGAAAGGGCCGTTCCCCACGGCGCAACGGGAACCGAACGGATGTCCCCGAAGCTCCTCAGGAGGCACGTCACCCAGGAGGTGCTCGGGAAGGATCGCCACCGTCCGCCACACGTCCAGGAAGTCCGCGTGGGGACGGAGACGGATGACCACGGTGGTGTCGTCCAACACCTCCACGCCGTCCGGACCCCGCACGTAGTGGTCCCAGAAGGCGGCGTTCGGGAATCCCGTGGCGGGGTCGGTCAGGCGGAGATAGGTGAAGGCCACATCGTGGGCGTCGGTGCGCTCGCCGTCGTGCCAGAACACGTCGTCCCGAATGCGGAACGTGATGGATCGGCCGTCCGCCGCCACCTCCCAGGATTCCGCCAGGTACGGCCGGGGGTCGAGGTTCTCGTCATATTCCAGCAGGGTCATGAGATTGACGAACTGCTGGTGCTGGTTCGCCAGGTAGTCGGCGGTAGCCGCCACGTTCATTCCAGTGGCGATCTCGCCGATGCCTCCCACGACGGCGGTGCCCCCGAATTGTGCAGCGTCCGGTGCAGCCACCCGGTTCCGGAATGTCTCGAGGAAGCTCTGCACCGCCGGCAGCGCCTCCTGACAAAAGGGCTCCGCAGGAATCACCACCACGGGTGGCTCCCCCTCCGCGCACCCCCATGCCAGGACCGATCCCAGCAGAGAAATCCCTTTGATCGTGCGGAATACGGGACGTTGGGCGGGCTTGGGGCAGGCGCTAAGCCAGGGTGATCTCATGCGGGGCTCGCTCCGGGCAGAAGCGGCATCCGGCGCGCTCCCGACCGGTGTCGGGACCGCCTTCAGCCGAGCTGGCACGATTCTTCTATGGGTCCAGTGGTGGCGCAGCAGTTCGCACAACATACAGGAGTCGACCCATGAAGATCCCGAACACCCTGCTGGTCGTCGCCGCCGCCGTGGCCCTCGGAGCCTGCGACGACGCGACCGGCCCTCACAATGGTGTGCCCCTCTCCCTCTCCGTAGCCGTTGCTCCTGGGGCGACGGCGGCCGCTACCATCGCCGGGGCCGTTCCCGTAGCGCGAGCGGAGACCTTCACCGACGGGACCAACGAGCTGGTCGTCGAGTACGCGGCCCTGGTCGTTCGGGAGATCGAGCTGGAGCGACTCCTGGACGACGACTGTGACCTGCTGGAAGGAAGCGATGACGAGTGCGAGGAGTTCGAGGTGGGCCCCTTCCTCCTGGAACTCCCTCTCGACGGAACGGTGGACCAGGTCTTCACCATCGAGGTCCGGCCGGACACCTACGACGAACTCGAGTTCGAGATCCACAAGCCCGGAGACGACACGCCCGAGGAGCGAGACTTCGTTCTGGCGAACCCCGACTTCGACGACGTGAGCATCCGGGTCGAGGGGACCTGGAACGGAACGGCCTTCGTCTTCCTTCAGGACCTGAACGCGGAGCAGGAGATCGAGTTTGCGAGTCCCCTGGTGGTGGCGGAGGGCGCCGCCCCTCTCAACGTCACCCTGAGCCTGGACATCTCCGGGTGGTTCATGAACGGATCCGGCGGCCTCATCGACCCGGCGACCGCGAACAAGGGCGGAGAGAATGAGGATGTGGTGGAGGCCAACATCGAGCGGTCCATCGAGATCTTCGAAGACGACGACCGCGACGGAGAGGACGACCATCACGAGGGCAGCTCGGCCGAAGGCATCGGCTGACGCCGGCCTCCTATGGCGCCAGACCCCGGGCGTCGGACGCAGGGAGGGCCCGGCGCTCTCCCTGCGTCTCAGCGCCGGCTAGCCCGCGGTTCAGTCCCGATACGCGATACAGTCGATCTCCACCTTGAGCCCCCGGTCCGGAAGGGTGGAGACGCATACGGTGGTCCGGGCTGGCCGGTGGTCCCCGAAGACGTCGGCGTAGACGCGGTTCATCTCCTGGAAGTCCCTCATGTCTGTGAGGAACACGCCACAGCGGAGCACGCGCGACAGGTCGGAGCCCGCCGCCTTCAGGATCGCCTCCATGTTCCGGAAGACCTGCCGGGTCTGGGCCGCCACATCGGCTCCGGCCAGCTTCCCGGTAGCGGGATCGGTGGCCCCCTGCCCCGAGACGAACACGAGCCGGTCGAAGCTCACGCCCGGGGAGTAGGGACCGACGGGCTCGGGGAGCCCCTCGGCGACGATGGGGGAGACGGAGCGGGTATCGGACATGGGTCGGGGGTTCTCCAGGGAGTGAGGGTCGGCGCGAAGACCCCTCAGATTGGCACGCCGGGGCGCGGTTGGGAATGAGCCTCCCCCTCGTGTGAGGACTCCAGCCCGGCCGACCCGGGCGCACCCTCCTTGCCCCCCCGGCCTCGGCCACCGTACCGTCCGCGGATGAGCACACCGATCCCTCCGTGGTGCCACTGGTTGGTGGCCGCGTTGATACTCGCCTCCCCTGCCGCCGCCCAGGACGCCCCTCAGACCCAGACCGACGACTACACCCGGTACGAGCTGCAGGAACCGGGGAGTGGGGCCTTCCGGATCTTCTACGACGTCTCCGCCACGACGCCCGGCGCCCTCTTCTACTACAACACCATCCGGACCGGCGCCGAGGAGGAGGTACACGGCGTCACGGACCTCCACACGGGCCAGGCGTTGGAGTGGCAGGTGGTGGACGGCGCGCACGCCCGGGCACACGGTCATCCCCGCGCGGACCCTGACGGACGCTACATCAAGGTGACCCTGGCCCGCCCCGTTCCGGACGGGGGCCAGGGCAGGATCCGGATCGACAAGACGTACTGGGATCACGAGTCGTATTTCGGCCAGGGGGACGATCTCGTCTTCCACCGGTCCCTGGGAATCCGGCGGAACGCGGTGATCCTCCCCACCGGGTACGAGCTGATCTCGGCGAATTATCCCGTCCAG
>JBDHLC010000044.1:0-44852 GCA_039586075.1 Gemmatimonadota bacterium
CGAGGAAGAGGAGAGTTGACGGGAGGAGATCGAAAAGGCGTCGGACATGTCATTCTCCGGCGTGGAGGGAACCGACAGGACGCCGAGCGGGCGCGGTCAAACATAGCGGTGGGACGCTGCCCCGCCCATGCCGGAAGGTCGGGTCCGGACCCGGGACCCGGAGATCCACACGGTGCAGTCTCTTGAAGTCGTGGAGCCAGCCGGGCTCGAACCGGCGACCCCCTGCCAGAAAATCGATCCTCGGCACAGCCGAATCACGGCAAGAACACTTCTAACTCACTGGTAGAGCGCACGATCTGCCGTTCTTGTCCGACATCGATGCCGGAATCTGCCGGGGTAGAAAGGCCCAATATCGGGCCCAAATGGACGCGGGGACGGATTCGAGCCCGGCGGGCGGGCGTTCGCCTCATCATCAGGGCGACAGAGAAGACCGGTCCTTTGATGGCTGCGCGTCCTCGGGGGGCGTTTCAGGTGTCCCCCCCTGTGACGGTGTCGCATCATCAAGCCTCTCCTCCGCGGCCTCGCCCACCCACCAAGCCCCTTTCCCCAGGATGCGAGCCGCTACCAGGGCGATCACGGCCAACGAGAAGAACAGCCCCGCTTCCGTCAGACTGGGAAGCAGCCCCAGCGACTCCACCCCGAGACGCACACGCGCGGCGTACGCGAGGTACGCCAGGACGAGGACCGCCCCTTCACCCCGGGTCACCAGTCCGTCCGTGAAGGAGACGATCAGACAGAACAGGGCGGCGGCGAGCATCACGGGGATATCGACTCCTACTGCAGCGGCAGGCACCGCGAGCCCGTTCGGCGTGGTCATGGCGGAGATCCCCAGGACCGCCAGGATGTTGAAGATATTGCTCCCCACCACATTTCCTACGGCCAGGTCTCGCTCCCCCCGCAGAGCGGCGACCAGGGACGTGACCAACTCGGGAAGCGAGGTTCCGGCGCCAGGGACGTGACCAACTCGGGAAGCGAGGTTCCGGCGGCCACCACCATGAGTCCCACCGAGTACTCGTTCAGACCCAATCCGGTAGCGATCCCCTGGACATTGGATACCACGAGGCTGGCTCCCAGGAACAGGAGGCCCACCCCAGAGAGGACCTCCACCCCCCCCTGCACCACGCGGGTCGACGGCCTCCCTGCAACCGCGATACGCCCCGTGTTGGGTCCGCCTCCGGCCGCGCGGACGGTGGACAGGTACACCAGATGCGCTACGAGCAACGTCAGGAACGTGCCTGCCTCTCGGTCACTGAGGACCCCGTCCAAGGAGAACACGAGGAGCAGCACCGACACGGCAATCATGATCGGGACCTCGATACGCACGATCCGGGTGGAAACCCGGAGCGGATTCACTAGCGCGAGAAACCCGAGGATGAAGAGGGCGTTGAAGGTATTGCTCCCCACCACGTCCCCCACGGCGATCTCGGGATAACCCGCACCCGAGGCCTTGACGCCCAGGAGGAACTCCGGGGCGCTGGTGCCCACAGACCGATGGTGATCGCTCGTACTCCCAGGGTCCGGGCGAGGCTCGATGCGCCCTTCACGAGCAGGGCTGCTCCGACCACGAGCATGCCCAGTCCTCCACCGAGCCAGACGAACGTCACGGTTCATCACTCCGCGGTCCGGGGCCCGGGCGTTCCATCGCTACCGGTTTGGGCGCCGTCAGGTCCTATTGGCCCGGACGGCCCAGGTCACGGCCCGAAGCCTCTGGCCAGATCGGGCCGGGGCTGGCGACACGACGAAGTCGATGATCGAGGTATCGGTCCCGAAGCGCGCCAGGGAGCGCAGGATGCTTGCCACCTCCGCGTCACTTCCGGTGCGGCCCTCCAGCACTTCGCGGAGGTTCGGGTTGTCGACCGGGGTGCAGAGGGCGCGGGTGAGATAGAACAGATCCGGCATGGCATGGTCCTCGTGGAGCACCTGCAAGGTCGCCGATGGGGGCGCTTTTTGAAGCTAGCCGGACCGGGTTCGGAAGGATACCTGTTCCCCAGGGAGGTACCCGTCCTACGGTCGCCCTTCTGGCGATCATCTCCGTCTCGGCTTGCACCGCGTGGCAGCCGTACATGCTGCGGTCGGGTGTGGAGCCTCCGACCAAGGTCCGCGTTCATCTCACCACGGGCGAGACCGTGACCCCGCTCCTGGGAGCCAGGCACAACGGATAGAAGCGTCCCGGCTCGGAGGCCACCGGTCCCTTGCCTCGTCTCCTCCGGGCCGCGTATGCTGCGCGTGACCGTGGCCCGGAGGCACCTGGTGGCGAGGTCTTCCCGGACTCGCACCGTCGGCGCCGCCATGGGGGGCCCTGGGCCCATTCTCCCGCCTGCCGTTCGCACGGAGGACGACTGATGAGAGCGCATCGGTTTGGGACTCTACTGGCGGTTACAGTTGCCTTGCTCTCCGCATCGGCGGTCGAGGCGCAGCCGCTCCGCCCAGGGGACCGGATCCGGATTACCGCACCCCGCCTCGATCTCGACGCACGCTCGGGTACGTTGGTCCTTCTGGATGCCGAGAATCTGGTGCTGGACACTCCGGAACGGCTCACGATCCCCGTTGACGCCGTGACCCACATCGAGGTCTCAGAGGGCCGCCGCGGCAACGGCCGGAGGGGCGCCTTGATCGGCGCCGGCACCGCGCTCGCGGTGGGCCTGGTGGTCTTCAGCAAAGCCGAGGGTGGGGGTCACTGCTCGGGATCCGAGGAGGGGACCGGAGCCTGTCTGGCGTATTTGGGAACAGGGGTGGCCCTCGGCGCTTTTGGCGGCTTGATCGTGGGGCTCGCGATTCGCACCGAACGCTGGAGACCGGTGAGTATCGCGATCCGCTAGCTGCACGCGGCGTGGTCCTGCCCTGCCCCCGTTGGCGGTATTGTCCTGGCCCCCTGAAACGAGACCAGGTCCAGTGTACGATTCTGGACCGCGATCGAGACGGGAGGGCAGGACAAGGGGACACGGCCTACGAGGCCGGATGGACACAACCGGCCTGGCGTGTCTCGGCTGGTTGGAGCGCGGTGGTCAGCCTCGGTACTCGCTCGGAGGACATCCAAAGTACTGGGAGAAGGCACGGGAGAACTGACTTCGACTCGAGAACCCGCTGCGCCGCGCAATGGTGGCGACGGGCAGCGGGGGGACCTTCTTGAGCAGACTCGACGCGTGACGAAGGCGGACCCCACGCAGATACCGGAGCGGCGGCTCCCCGAAACGCTCGCGGAACCGCTTTGCGAACGCCGAGCGGCTCATGTAGGCCATCCGGGCCAGGCTCTCGACGGTATGCGGGGACTCCGGCCGATCGATCATCGCCTGGATCACCGGAGCCAGCGTGGGATCGTCCAGCGCATCCAACCACGGGACGGCGCATCGGTCATCCATGCAAAGCTCCCGGAGGATGCGGATCAGACACTCCTGCATCAGCGCCGAGGTCATGGCGCGGGACCCGGCCCGATCGGAGTCCGCCTCGAAGCGGATGGCAGCGAACGTCGACCGCATCGCCTCGTCGTCCGAGAAGTCCAGGACGAGCAACTCCTGGAGTTGATCGAAGACCCCGATCCCCCCCGCGTAGTTGACCTCGATCCGGCCACACACGACGAGTAGCGGGGCATCGTCCTCACCCACCGGCCCTGCTTCGTGGTGGGGCAGCGCGTCCGGGGAGGCAGACCCGGCGGGATCGACCTCTCCATAGGGTGGATCGCCGCTCAGGAGACTGTGCTGCAAGTGCGGAGGAACCACCGCCAGCGTTCCCGCCGGCAGCGGACGCACCTGACCGCCGTCCTCTCGTACCCCCCCTTCACCACTGACCGAGAAGTGCAACGTGACCCAATCGACGGGCGGGAGCCGGAGGCGCCATCCGCTGCCGACCCTGCAGGTGGCAAAGGCCTCGACGCGGAGAGCGAGGTTTTCGAGAAGGCGTTCGAGAAGCATTTGATCGACACCAATCCGAGACGGGACGGCACGTCGCCCGGACCCAAACGCACGAGCCCATGGCCACTATGGGGGTGACATCGCGGCAAATCCAGCCGACGACCCACTCCCTGAGGAAGGAGCATCCCATGACCCAGACGTACGATGACATCCTGCCGAAGCCCGGATTCGTGATCGAGCCGGGAAGAACCGCGGTCGTGGTCACCGACCCACAGCGCGACTTCCTCTCGGAGGACGGCGTAGTGTGGGCCGTGGTCGGCGAGAGCGTCGAGGAGAACGACACGGTCAACCACCTCGCACAGTTGATGACCGCGGCGCACGACCACGGGATCCCGATCTTCGTCTCGCCACACTACTACTATCCCCACGACCACCAGTGGAGCTTCGGCGGCGCGCTCGAGAAGATGATGCACGCAGTGGGGATGTTCGACCGCAAGGGTCAGCTCACGACCGACGGTCTGGCGGGGTCCGGAGCCGACTGGCACGAGCCTCTCCGCCCCATGATCGAGCACGCCGACGTGGTCATCGCGAGCCCGCACAAGGTCTACGGACCGGAGTCGAACGATCTGGTGCTTCAGCTTCGCAAGCGCGGCATCGACAAGGTGATTCTCGCCGGAATGTCGGCGAACCTGTGTGTTGAGGCCCACCTTCGCGAGTTGACCGAACAGGGCTTCGAGGTGGCCGTGGTTCGGGATGCCACGGCCGGAGCCAAGCTGCCCGGCGGGGACTTCTACCAGGCAGCCCTGCTGAACTTCCGCATGATCGCGAGCGCCGTACTGTCCACCGAGGAGGCGATCGAAGCGATGCGAGTGGATTGACCCGCGGCCAGGACCGGGGCGCTTCTCGTGCCCCGGTCCTGGACCGCTCGGTCCCTCGGCCGCTCAGTCCCCCGGCCGGCCCGGGCCCGGGCTCCCGGTTCGACTTCCAGCCTCGGAATGCGTTCGGCGCAAGGGCAGTTCGACCCGGAACCGCGTCTTCCCCGGGCGAGAGTCCAGGCGAATGGCGCCCTGATGCTGGTCGACGACGACCTTGTAGGCCGAGTTGAGCCCGAGCCCCGTGCCCATGCCCGGCGGTTTGGTGGTGAAGAACGCATCGAAGACCCGGGATTGGATTTCGCTGGCAATCCCTGGACCGTCGTCCTCCACCTCGACCACGACGAGGCCGTTCTCGAAATTCGTTCGAATCCAGATGCTGCCAGTTCCTGCCGTCGCATCGACAGCGTTGTCCACGAGATTCGTCCAGACCTGGTTGAGCTCACCGCCGAAGGCTTCGATTCGGGGGAGGTCCGGCGTCAGCTCGGTGTGGACGGTGATCCCTTCCCCGAGCCTGCTCCGGAGTACGACCAGGGTGCTCCGGATTCCCTCGTTCACGTCGACGTCCTGAATGGGAGCCTGCCCCAGGTAGGAGTAGCTTTTCATCGCAGCGACGATCTCGATGACCCGGGCGGTCCCCTGCTGAATCTCGCCGAGCAGTTGATAGACCTGCTGCGCACGGGCGAGCCAGCCGGCCACCGACCCGACACGATCCACGCCCACGCGATGGGCGAGCTCCTCCAGGCTCTGGATATCGAAACCACCCTCGACGAGGATCGGCGCAATTTCCCAGGCCGGTCCACCCTGCCGGCCGTCCAGCCAGTCCTCGATGACAGACTCCAGATCGCCGCGCTCCATCGACGTCAGTTCGCAACGGTGCGCGGCCGCCGCACGGGCCCGAACATCCAATTCTGCGACAAGCTGAGCGACGTCAAGGTGCGTGCGCCCCTCGGCAAGGGACTCGCCCGCGCCCCGCAGGGCGGAGAGAGATTCCTCCAACTGCTGTGCCGCCCGACGTGCCGCAGCCGCCGGATTGTTCAGTTCGTGCGTGACCCCGGCCGCCAGGGTTCCGAGCGTCGCCATCTTCTCGCTCTGCATCAGGGCTCGCTCCGCCTCCTTCTGCCGCGTGACGTCGGATCCGTACACGAACACGAACATCCCCTCGGGACCGGGTGCGTGGGTCAGTACATAGTGTCGGCCTCCGAGGGTGGTCTCCACCGTCAATTCCTCGCCACCCGAGACAACCTGGTTCCAGACATCTCCGTCGACGTCCGGTACGAGTTCGAGCCAGCTGCGGCCGTCCAACACCTCGCACTGGAACAGGGCACGGGCCGCGCGGTTCGCCAGCAGGATCCTCCCGGACCGATCGAGGCGGCATACCGGGCCCGGATTCATGTCCGGAAACCGCGCGAGTTCGGCGAGTGCCCGCTCCGCCGCCTTCAGCTCCGTGATGTCCGAACCGTAGACGAACACCTGGTCACCCACCGGCTCGTGTCGGAGCACGAAGGAGTAGTCCCGACCTCCGATGGCGGCCTCGTACTGGACCACACCGCCGTGACTGCGGGCGCGCTCCCAGGTCGCCTCGTCCAATCCCGGGGAAAGGTCGAGCCAACAGAGCCCCCGGATATCCTCGAGCTCAAACAGTCCGCTTGCGGCGGGATTCGCCCGGATCACGGTCCCATCGTCAGACAGTCGAGCGACAGCACCGGGATTCATAGCGGGAAACCGGGCCCGTTCCTCGAGTTCCCGCTCGACCAGTTTCTGGGACGTGACATCCGTCCCGAACGCGAAGACCTGATCGGCATCCGCGGGACGGGTAAGGGTCCACCGGAGCCATGTCTCACCCACCGACGCGTCCTCCACCACCGGATCGCCCCCCTCGAGCACTCGCCCTCGAGCGTCCTCCGTGAGGTCGGGACAGACGTCCCAGAGGCAACGGCCCACCAGGTCCGCGCCCAAGGTCGCCGCCGCCGCCTTGTTGCACATCCGAATCGTCCCGTCCAGATCCAGGCGCAGCACCGGCCCTGGATTCAGGTCCGGGATTCTCGCCAGCTCGGCCACCCGCGCTTCCACCTCCTTGCGATCTCCCAGGTCGTGGAACGTCGTGAGCAGTACGTCATCCTTCCCATCCAGCAGGAAGCGGGAGACCTGCGCCTTCGCCCGGCACCATCGCCCATCCGACGAAAGGATGCGTACCTCGACCGAGGCGTCTCCCCTGGCCGCCGCCGCGCCCAGCGTGTTCTCGCGGTCGCTTTCGACGTGCAGATGAGCGGCGGCTCGTCCGGACACCGAGTGGGTCTCGTGTCCATATGCCGCCGTGAACTCGCGGCTCACGAGGATGATCCGATCGTCCGAGATCGTCGAGACCATCACACGCACCGGAAGTCGCTCCACCACGGACTCGGGAAGCGGTCCACGCTGCGGAAGCCCGTAGGCGAGTCGGGTCGGCTGGCCTGACATGACGTGGAGGAACTCCGGGCTGGTGGAACCGAAGTGATCAGTCGATGATTCTCCTGGGCACACGGAGCCGGCCACACCCGCGGGGTGGACCGCTCGCCCGTACTCATACGCCATGCCTGACGCACCTGCCAGAGCCACCATGCAGCCGACTCCTCTGACCTATCCCACATCGTTCGCGGAGTGGTGTGCAATCGTATGTCAGGGCAACGTCGTTCGTCGCGGGCTCAAATTCTCCATCGTCGTCGGGGCGATCCTCATCGCGATCAACCACGGCGACGCGATCATTGCCGGAGAGCTCGCGCGCACGAACTACATCAAGATGGCCGTGACGGTGATTGTCCCGTACGTGGTGTCCGTCATGTCGAGCGTGGGGGCCATGCTGGACGAGGCGAGTCGGCCATCGAAGACCGAGGCCGATGTGTGGACGCCCGATCAGGCGGGAGAGGATCGGGCGTGACAGAGCCACCGCCGGGTCCACGCAAACGACCGTTGCCATCCGGCCCCGGAGCCCCGCGTGGCATACCCCGAACGTCGGCGGGATAGACGGGGCGCCGCGCTACGCGATCCCAAGCTCCGCCTTCCTCTGCTCCCGGAGACGAACGACTTCCTCGCGCACGCGCTGCGCGAGTTCCGGCGCGTCCTCCTCCGTCAGCCCCTCGGTGCTCATCGGCTCGCCAAACGTCACCGACAGCGGCCCCGGAGACAGGCGGAGTGAACCGAATGGGAACATCTCCGGCGCGCCCGCAAGGGCGACCGGAACGACGGGGACGGCCCCTCGGATCGCAACCAGGCAGCCTCCACGTTTGAAGTGACCGACGCCGCCGTCCTTCGACATGCGACCTTCGCCTCCCATGGCCAGGCGACGCCCTTCCGACACCCACCCGGTCACACGGTCGAGCATCAAGCCTGCCTCTTCCCGGTTGCCGCGCTGGAAGAGGACGATACCCATCTTCTCCGCTACCTCCGCCATCAAGGGGATGCGCCTGTAGACTTCCGCACCCACGCCGACGTCAGCGTGGTCGTAGACGACCAGATCGAGAAGAACCAGGTCCAGCAGCGAGGCCTCGTTGTAGACCAAGACGCACCCACCATCGGGGATGTGCTCGGTACCGGAGACATGAAGGTCGCCGCCGGCGATCTCGAGTGCGCGCTCGGCTCGCTTCCGCCATGCGGCGCGCCCAGCCTCGTATCCGCCCAGCTCATAGGCCCGAAGGATGCGCCGATTCGCACCGACGACCCCGCCGAAGTACTGGGCCACGAAGTGACACGCGCGAATCCGTTCCCTCATTGCCATCCTGCACCCCCCAGGGAACAGCGGCTGCTCTCCGACATCCGCTGAAGCGGAAGAAGCCCGGCGCAGTCTCAAATCGGACGAGCCTCACGAGGCTTCCGGGTTGGGCTGTCGCAATTGTCGCCGGCTTCGCCGCGTGCGCAAGTATGGCAGGGAGCCCGTGCGTGGCGGCGAGATCGTATACCACCCCTGCTGCCAAGCCACGCTTTACCAACCGCTCAGGGTATCGGGCCTGCGACGCACGCCCGAAAGAACCGAGGTGCGTTGCGGTCGACTCCGAGTAGTGGAGCCAGCCGGGCTCGAACCGGCGACCCCCTGCCTGCAAATCGATCCTCGGCACAGCCGAATCACGGCAAGAACACGTATAACTCACTGGTAGAGCGCACGATCTGCCGTTCTTGTCCGACATCGATGCCGGAAGCTGCCGGGGTGGAAAGGCCCAATATCGGGCCCAAATCGACACCTGGAATGGGCGGGCACCCTAGCCTGAGGCCCCACTGGATCGCCGCGCGGCGACCCCGGTGGGGCCTCATCCTCGGGACGCCCATCTTACCGCCCGGGCAGGAACGGGGATCCGGATCCCTAGCGGCGGACCAGGACCTCCTCGAGTCCCTCCATGACCCAGAGCTCGTGGTTCTCCTCTCCCGCCCGGAAGACCAGCTTGTCACCATCCGGGTGGACGGCGAATCCCGGGGCCTGCCCGCCAACGATGTTCTCGTACTCGAAGAGCTTTCGCGGCTCGCCCCCGGCTGCGGGAATCGCCCAGACCTCGTCCGCGGAGTCCGGCTTTCGCACGAGGAAGTGCAGGAAGGCCCCGTCGGCACTCCACTCCAGGCCGTAGAGCAGCTCCCCCGGAGCACCGCGGTGTACCCAGTTCATAGTGCCATCCGCAAGGGCGACGACCCCGATGCAGTTCCGCGCGGAAGGGTCCTGCAGGCCCGGGTTGGCCGTCACGGCGATCCGATCGTCGGACGGGGAAAGGGCGATTCCGCCGCGCCCCCAGCCGCATCCCTCGGGGCCGGTCACGACGCCGAGTCCGGGAGCCGTCCAGACGTAGTCCTGGCCGGAGCCCGCCAGGCTGATCCGCTCAACCCCGCCCGTATCCACCTTGTAGACCGTTCGCAGGTCATGGGTGACGGGTCGTCCCTCCGCCGGGTTGATGGGGCCTTCCTCGAACTCCCCCGACTCGAGACGCAGGTTGAGCATTCTGGAAGTCCCTTGCGTCCCGAGAGAGCGCGCCGAGATCACCAGAGACCGGCTGTCCGGGGCCCACCGCACGGAGTACACCCCGGCGTAAGGGGAGGGCAGGTCGAAGACTTGAACGTGGTTGTCGTTTCGGGCGGCGCGGATCACCAGCCGTGCCGGATTCCCCTGGACGTAGGCCAGCGACTCCCCGTTCGGTGACCAGGCGGCGAGTTCACCGTCCCAGAACGAACCGCCGTTTATGACCCGGGACGGCTCCGAGAGCGATCCCCTCCCCGAGGGATCGATGTCCACCACCAGCAGCTCGGGTGCCTCGCTTACCACGTGGTACACGAGCCGGTCCCCGGCCACGTGGCCCGCCATGAAGCCGTACACGTCCCCCCGGACCAAGACCGGATCGCCCCGGCTCTCCCCGTTGGCCATGGGCAGTGCCCAGACCGAGGGGCTACCCCCACGATCGCTCAGGGCCAAGAGGTGCTCCCCGTCGTTGCTCCATCCCAGGACCTGTTCCTCCGAGGGCCCGCCAAGGAGCGTCGAGCGCCGTCCGGACGACCGGTCCAGGACGAAGAGGTCGTTGGTGCTGTATGCCACGAACCGCCCGTCGGGGGAGTAGAACGCCCGATTGGCGGGGATTCGACCTTCGGCGTTGAATGGCAGCAGCACCTCCACCGATCCGTCTGCCAGCGACACGGCCACCAGTTCGAACCCCATCCCCTGGTACCCGGAATCCGTAGGCTCCTCCCAGGTCACCAGCCCCGCCAGCACCTCGGTGTCGTCGGCGGTCCAGTCGTACACCACGACCTCGTCCGCACCCCGGTCCTTGGGATCGAAGGCCGTTCTCAGCCCGGAGCCATCGACGCCGACCACATTCAGGACGTAGCCATCCTCTCCCCACCATCCGAAGGCGATCTGCTCATCGTCTGACGAGAAGCGGTTCCCCATGGCGAAGCCACGGCCGGGATTGGGGCTGTCCTCACCCGTGAGGTGGCGGATGCTCCCCGTGGTCAGGTCCCGAATGGCCAGGTCACCGTCTCCGGACGACCAGTGGGTGAACGCCTGGTAGCGTCCGTCGCGGGAGAAGGTGGAGATCCACGGAGAATAGATGTCCGCCCCTGAGAAGAGGCGGGTGGCCATCACGCCGTCCGCCTCGATTCCCGCAGACAGGGCATCGTCCATGGCCGTGGCGAGTCGCTGCCCGTCCTGTCCGAGTCCCTCCGTGCACCCGAGGGCGCCGAGCGCCAGCGCGGCTGCGAGCGTGCTCCACCTCATGGGAAACCTCCTTGCCAGGATCCGTCTGCCGGCGGGTTCTTCCCGCCACGCATGAGTCCCACCAAGGACCGTGCCACGATGTGCTATCCCCTCAAGTCGTTGAGGTCAAATCGAATACGGAGTCAGCACCCGGCTTTCAAGGCGGTGCCTGTCACCGACCATTACAGATTGGTCTGGGAGATCGTTACATGTCGGCAGCCCACCCCTGCGCCTCGTTGGCCGACAGTGGGCGCGACCCTTGGCCTCCTTGCCTGGAGAGGGGCAGCGAGACCTGGATGGCCGTCCCCCGTCCCGGCGCCGAGTCGACTGTGAGGCGCCCACCGTGAACCCTGGCGATCCGTCGGGCCACGGAGAGCCCCAGGCCAGTCCCGTCCGGTCGCGTCGAATAGAACGCCTCGAACGCGCGGTCGAGCACCTCCGGGCTCATACCCGGTCCGTCGTCCGCGACGGTGACCTCCACCAGCTCGGCTCGGGGAACGACCCGAACCCTAGCGGAGCCGCCCTCACCCGCCGCCTGTGCTGCGTTCAGGAGGAGGTTCAGGAAGAGCTGCTCGAGCCCAGCCCCGTCTCCCCGCACCTCCAGTGCAGGGCCTTCGGTCGCGGCGTCCAGACGAGCTCCGCGGAGGTTGAACTCCGCCTCCGCGACAGCCGCGGCAGCGGCGAGAGGCTCCCGGAGGTTCACAAGCCGCATTTCCAGGCGCCCGCTGCGGGCCAGCGCCAGTGCACCCGACACGGTCTCCTCCAGACGTCCGATCTCCCTGAGTGCACGCTCCTGTGGCTCTCGCACCGCCGGATCGTCCGGAAGACACTCACCGCTGACCTGCAGATCGAGTCGGATGGATGACAAAGCGTTTCGCACCTCGTGGGAGAGTGACGCCGCGAATTCGCCCACGGCAGCCAGTGCCTGGCGGTCTGCAAGCTCCCGGAGCGTCCTCCGGAGGCTCGTCGTCATAGTGTTGAAGGCGTCGGCCACCCAGCTCATCTCGTCGCCGCCGCCGGATTCGATTTGGTGCTCCAGGTCGCCGCGCGACACCGCATCGGCGGCCGCCGTCAGCCGGCTCAGCCCTCGCGTCATGACACCAGTGAGCACCGCCGTGAGAAGTAGGGAGAGCATCGCTATTCCGCCCAGGAGCACCAGTCCGCTTCGGGCGGTCCGCTCGAAGGCCTCGGTGAAGGGCGCCACCGGTGCGGCAGCCACGAGGTCCAACCGGGGCTCTCGGAGGCTCCGTCGCCGGGTGATCCATCCTTCGCCGGCCCATTGAAATCGATCCGCGGAGAGCAACGACCGATCGAAGGGAACCGGCAGGAGCGAGGACCCCGTGGCCGGGTCCACGGCGGCCAGGACCGCTCCTACGGGTAGGCCTCCCGCCTGCAGATCCTCAAGTAGGGTGCCCACGTCGATGCCGGCCTCCAGCGCGGCCCCTGCATTCGAGGCACGGGCCCGGGCCACAGGAATGCGCACCCGCAGGAGCGGCCGGGACGACGAGACCCCGGGCCCGGCCCCCTGGAGCTCCCAGACGGTCCCACCCGAACTGTCGATGAGGGAGAGTTCCGCCACAGCAGCTGGAGCCTGCATCTCTGAAGCCCGCTGGCCACGGGCGGAGCGCGTGCCCGTCCCGGTCGCCTCTGCCATGTCCAGAATCCGGGACCGCACGGCCAGCCAGTTCGTGCCGAGGGTGGCCGAACCCGTCGCGAGGGCTTGCTCCAGGCGATCCCGGACCACCAACTCTCCGGAGCGGGCGGCCGTGCTGGTGAGCCAGATTCCCAGGAGAGCCAGGGGAGCGATCGCCGTCACCACCACCACCAGGATCAGCCGGACGCGGAGTGTGCGGGGCCAGAACATGGCGCAGCCTAGTCTTCGTCGCCGCCGCCGGGACGGCCCCCGCGGGTGAGGTGGGCCAGATCGTACTTCTCGATGAGCCGATCCAGCCGTGGTCTCGAGATCCCGAGCACTTCCGCCGCCCGGGACTTGTAGCCCCGGGTGGCCCGGAGCACGTCCTCGACATGACCCCGCTCGACGGCCTGCAGGCTTCCGTAGTCGGAGGGGTCCGCCACGACTCCTCCCAGCCCGAGGTGCTCCTCTCGTACCACCCCGCCCGAGGCCAGGAGCACGGCCCTGGTCAGGCAGTTCTCCAGCTCCCGGACGTTGCCGGGCCACGTGTGGGCGGAGAGGAGTTGCACCGCTTCGTCGGTGAGGACCGGCGGGGGTCGGCCAGTATTGGCGCTGACCTTCCGCAGGAAGTGCTCGGCCAGCAGGTGAATGTCTCCCGGACGATCCCGCAGCGGCGGAACCGGGATCTCCACCACGCGGAGCCGGAAGTAGAGGTCTTCCCGGAACGTCTCCCTCTTCACCAGTGCCTCCAGGTCACGGTGGGTCGCCGCGATGACCCGGGCTTCCATCACTTCCGGGCGCTCGGCCCCGACCGGGTAGAACTCGTGCTCCTGCAGCACCCGCAGCAGCTTGGCCTGGAAGTCCAGGGACGTGTCCCCGATCTCGTCCAGGAAGATGGCTCCCCGCCCCGCGAGGGCGAAGCGGCCCCGGTGGTCGCTCTCGGCTCCGGTGAACGCCCCCTTGACGTGGCCGAAGAGCTCCGACTCCAGGAGCGTTCCCGGGAGTGCGGTGCAGTTCACCGCCACGAAGGGCTCCCGGGCGTACGGCGACGCCCGGTGGATGGCCCGGGCCACGAGTTCCTTTCCCGTCCCGCTCTCCCCACGGATCACCACGTTGGTGCGACCGGCGGCCACCTGCCCCACCAGCTTGAAGACCCCCACCATGGCCGGATCCCGGCCCACAAGAACATCGCCGGCCTCCACAGCCCCGGACGGTCCCCCGCCGGCCTCCCGCGCATGCGTCCGGTCCTCCAGTACCCTTCGGATGACCCCCCTGAGGGAGTTCAGCTCGAGGGGCTTGACCAGGAAATCCACCGCCCCCTCCCGCATGGCCAGCGCGACCGTGGGGAGGTCGTCGTACGCCGTCATCAGGATGACGGAGACGTTCGGCAGCCGTTGGCGAAGCAGGGTGAGCAGCTCGAGACCGTCCATCCCGGGCATGCGCACATCCGTGAGGACGATATCCACCGGATGCTCGGCCAGCTCGGCCAGCGCCCGCTCGCCACTCTCGGCGACCCGCACCTGGTCCACCTCATCCTGGAGAGCCCCGGGCAGCGAAGCACGGATGCGCTCATCGTCGTCCACGACCAGAATGGACCGTTCCATGGGACCGGGAGTTCGGGGGAACCTTGCTCAGAATACCTCGCGGGGAGGCGGTCGACCACCAGCCACCGCCCCACACCCAAGAGTCCTTGCAGTAGGCGTGCCCGCCGCAGCCGCAGCCGGGAGTGGCGTCGTGGCGGGCCTGACAGCCGCGCCCATGGTCATCGGTCCGATGACGTGTAACGCCTCATTTCATCCAGTGAGCAACGAACAGGTACAGCACCCAACCGAGACCAGACTCCCGGACCTGCGCCCGCGACCACCAACGGTAGCGCTGGGATCTCCCGTGTACGGGGTGGGATCGCGTACGGTACCAACACCCCCTGCTGGCAGGGCAGGAGAGGTACCCGCCCACAGATCGTTCATCGGCTGAGCCGAATCACGGCAGGAACAGGTCCAACTCGTTGGCAGAGCGCACGATCTCCCGTTCTTGTCCGACATCGGAGCTGTCGGCGGTGGTGGGGGCGGAGTCGGGACCGGGCACCGGTCCGCAGGCTTTCAGGACGTCTAGTGCACCGCGATTGGGTCCGGGCTCGAGTCTCGATCGCCGGTGACAGTGCCGTCCGTACGGATGGCACCCAGCAGGACAAGACCTGCTACGTGGGGGGCAGCCATGGAGGTGCCATTGAGGGTCGTGTACCCACCGCCCTTGTATGTCGACTCGACGCTGACCCCCGGCGCCGCGTAATCCACCGGCGGGTTTCCGAAGTTCGAGAACGAGGCCCACGAGTCACCCTCAGCGAACGCGGAAACCGTGTGGATGTTGTCGCCGGGCCCGGTGCTGGCACTGGCTGGAGAGCGTGATGCTGCGTTGGTGCTCTCGTTTCCGGCGGCCAGCACGAAGGTGATCGAGGCCGCTGCAGTGGCTACCGCCTCATTGAGGGCCTCACTGAAGCCACCGCCAAGGCTCATGTTTGCCACATCGCCGGTGGATCCGTTCGCCGCCACGTAGTCAACGCCGGCGATGACCCCGGAATAGGAGCCTGATCCACGCCGGTCCAGTACCCGTACCGCTACGACTTGGGCGCCGGCAGCAACGCCGATGACGCCGATGTCGTTATCGATGGCGGCCACGGTCCCTGCCACGTGGGTACCGTGCCCGTTCTCGTCGTCAGCCCCCTTGCGGCTCCCGGTGAAATCGGCACTTCGATCCTCGTCCACGTTCAGGTCCGGGTGGTCCAGGTCAATCCCGGAGTCGATGATCCAGGCTGTTCCTGAAGCGCCGGACGCGCCTCCATTGACCCGGGTGATCCCCCAAGGTGTAGACTGCCCACCGGTCTCTTCGCCGCCGCCGCCACCATCCCGATCCCACGGCGGCCGCGCCGGGCCAACTCCGGGACGCGGGATGATCGTGGCCACCTGGTCCAGCTCCACTGCCGCCACTCGGGGGTCACGCACCAGCGCGTTCAGCCGTCCGGAGGGCACGGTGGCGGAGAAGCCATACAGGGCTGTGCCGTAGGTTTGGGTGGGGCTCAATCCGAGGCTTCGGGCCACCGCCGCGGCGGCCTGTTGGTTGGCCTGGTGACCGCCCGGGGCGAAATCCGGGTCCAGGGTGACGATCACGTCCACCGCCTGCGACGCCGCGGCGGCAGCCGCGGCGGTGGGCAGGTCGGCCTCAGGGCCAGCTGGGGAGGAGGTGTCCTGGCAAGCCGAGACAGCGAACACTGCCGCCAGGGCCAGAGGGAGGGTCCGGGGCATGTCTACTACTCCTGAATGAAAAAGAGTCGACCCTTCCAAGTTAGGGCCCACAGCTGGCGCTCGCGCAAGGGACTCCTGTTCCGGTATCCTCGGCGCGAGCGTCCTGCGCCCGTTAGCGGTATCCCCCGCAGTCTCAGACTTGAACGTGTTCCGGGCCAGCCGAGGGGCCATGGGGAACGGGTAGGTTCAGGTAGATGGGATCAGGCTTCAACCCCTCTGGTGCGGGTGGGCGGTAGCCGAATGGGCATCAACCCCTGCTGGCAGGGCAGAAGTCGCACAGTCCGAGGGCCCTCGACCATCGCGAGCGACGACACGGCGCCGCCTCAGCGGTATCTGGTCGTGGTGAACTGGTTCGAGGAGCTGTGGGAGGCATTAGGCGAGGAGCGGTGACCGTTCGTCGCTTCGTCGAGAGGTCGGGCCACACGAGGGCGACTCGGAAGGCGTGAGTTTGGTCGGTCACCGTCTGGTGGAGTTGGCCCTACTCGATCCTCAATGCCTCCATCGCATCCATTCGCGCGGCCTTCAGCGCGGGTACGAGCCCGGCCAGCACAGCGACGCCAAGGAGGACGGCGACCGCGCCCGTCACGGACCCCGCGCTCGTGGGTGCAACGCCGTACAGAAGGGATCCCACGAGAGGGGCGGCGGCGAGCGCGACTGGGACCCCGAGGACCACACCGATTCCGGCCAGGCTCACCACCTGGCGCAGAACCATCCAGATGATCTGACTGGGGCGTGCGCCGACCGCCACTCGGACGCCGATTTCGCTGGTGCGCCGGGTGACCGCGTACGACGTCACGCCGTGTAACCCGATACTCGCCAGAAGGAGTGCCAGGCCACCGAAAAGGGTCAGGAGTTGAGTGAAGACGCGTTCCCGAGCGGTGGTGTGCCGGATGATCTCGGTCTGGGTGACGAGTGTGGGGACGGGAATGTCCGGGTGCATGCGGAAGATCGCCTCGCGGAGCGCGGGCTCGAGCCGGCCTGGAGGGGCGTTGGTGCGTACGACGACGTTGTGTCCCCCCCACGCGAGTCGCTGGAGCGCGGACTGGAAGACGGTGGGTGGCACCGGGTCCCGCTGGTTCCGATAGGGGGTGTCCTTCACGACGCCCACGATCTGGATCTCACGGCCCGGGATCGACAGGGTGCGGCCCAGGGGCGAGGCACCCCCGAAGATCTCTCGTACCGCCGTCTCGTTCACGGCAGCTACCCGCGGCATGTCTCCAACGTCCTGGAGTCCGGGCATGCGCCCCTCGAGGAGCGTCATCCCGAGCACGTCCGCGGCGCCGGGGCCGACCGCGTTCATGTAGAGCGTGACGCGGCGGTCGTCGACCGTGATGGAGGTGTTCGACACGATTCCGCCCAGGAATATGTTCTCCAGGAGGGTGGCCTGTTCCACACCGGGTACGGACGAGATTTCGGCAAGCAATTCCTGGTAGAACCGCGGGTGCTCCTCTTCGTCCAGGCCGGCGAACGCCGGATCGACCTCGAACGTGACCAACCCTCGGGGATCGAAGCCGAGCTCCACGGCACCGAGGTTCGAGACCGTGCGTAGGAAGAGAACGGCTCCCAACACGAGTGGCACCGAGATGCCGATCTGGAGCGCGATCACCACACGCCCCGCCGTCAGCCGCGGGGATCCTGCTCCTGCGGCGCGGTCCTTGAGCCACCTCGCGGGGTCCAGCGCGGTGAGCCGGAGCGCCGGGAAGAGTCCGAAGAGGAGCGTCGCCCCGACCCCCAGCGCCACCGTGCCGACCAGGACCGCGGGATCCAGCACGGCCTCCATCTCCAAGTCGCCGAACGCGCCCGCACCGAGACTCCCGGTGAGGAGTCCCGAGAGGAATCCGCGGCTCACGTAGACGAGTGCGATACCTGCCAGCGTCCCGGCTGCCACGAGCACGAGACTCTCCGTCATGGCCTGTTGCACCAGCCGGCGCCGGCCGCCGCCGAGGGCCCTCCGGACGGCCATTTCACGCTGTCGGGCGACACCCCGCGCGAGCATCAGCGACGCGAGGTTCAGGCAGGCGATGAGCAGGACGAGCCCCACGACGGCGAGCAGGAGCCACAGGAGGCGGGCGGTCTGAGGCCGAACCGACTGTGCGCCCTGGCTGCCGTCGATGAGGCGTAAGCCGGGCACGATACCATCGGAGGCGAGGAGTGGGGAGGCCGTGTTGCGGAGCGTGGCTTGGAGCTGCGCCTCCGCCCCCGTACGGCTCGGGCCTCGGGGGACCCGCGCCATCGCCCGGATCCAGAAGAGCTGTTCGGAGAAGAAGGGGTCGTCACTCCCGACGTTGGGGAGCGCGGTCGGTTGCGCGGAGAGGGGAAGGGTGATGTCGCTTTGCGGGAAGAAGCCCCCCAGGGAGAGACCCTTGAAGCTCCGAGCCGTGACACCGACGATCTCCGCCGCCTGGCCGTTGATCCTCAGCGAGCGCCCCAACACCTCCGGGTCCGCCCCGAACGCTCGACTCCAGAAGGCGTGATTCAGAACGACCACCAGCGGTGCGCCCGGGCGGTCGTCGTCCGGTCCGATTCCCCTGCCCATCGCCATCGGTACACCCAGCGTGGAGAAGTACGCGCCGTCCGCAAGCACGCCGCCCGCCATGAACGCTGGTTGCCCTGGAAGCGCCACGCTCGCCCGCCGCACGAAGGCGAAGGCAAAGAGCTCCGTGTCCGCCGGCGCGGACTCGACGAGCGCGCGGTAGAGGGGATAGCTGAGGTTGCTGCGGTACCTCGCTCCCGTTTCGGCGTCAAGATAATCGGTCGAGCCCGACTGGTAGATCTCAGGGCGCCCGTCGTGGTCCCAGCCCACGAGCACCAGCTCGTCCGGCGCTTCGACCGGGAGCGGCGTGAGGAGCAATGCCCGCACGACTCCGAACATCGCCGTATTGCCCCCGATCCCCAGGGCCAGGGAGAGCACCGCCACCAGGGTGAACCCGGGGCTGCGCCGCAGCACCCGCAGTACCCACCGCAGATCCGATCCCGTTCCGCCCATCGTCCCTCCCTCGTCTCCCGTGGAGCCCGCTGTCAGAAGACCTCTCGGAGGGACCCGCAGTCCGCTCCGCGGTTCAGCTGTCAGACAGGGGAAGACGCTCGAGGGTTGCGGGCACGAGAAGACAGGCCAGGCCGGTAGAGCGGTGAAGACGCGTGACCGACCCGGCGGCCTACGTCCGCTCCTGCGCACTCCGGAACAACGCCGAAGCCGCGCTTACCTCCTCGGTCAGCCCGAGCACGATGAGCTCGTCGCACCCCTCGACCCGCGTGTCGGCGCCGGGGTTCGGGATCATCTCGTCGCCGCGGTGGATGCCGCGCTCTCGGTCATACGCCGCCCCCACGCACCGTCCCGTCGGCCAAGCACCCCGAACAGGTCCTGACTCCTGGGACAGCCGTAGTCACTGGGGGGGGTCGGGATGATCGGGATTCGGGTTCGGCCATCCCACCGCAAGCCCCATGGCAGCCGACCGCCCCCTAACGTCGTCGGTGAACTGAAACTGGTTCCCGGAGCCCCGGGAACCAGGCCTGCCGCTCTGAAGAAAGGCTTTCGAAGAAATCGGCCCCGAGCTCGACAATGAGCGTCACCACCTCTTCGGAGGGGGTGTACCAGGACTCGTCTTCACAGGGGATTCGGAAGTAGGAGAGGTGGGCGGCCAGGGTGTTCGCTATCTCTCACAGCTCGTCCAATCGCTGCGGACGGGGTCGCGCCTCTGTGTCGTTGACGTGTGCTCGCCACGCCGCCGGATCGTTGACCCTCTTCGAGCAGTGAAGGAACAGTCCGAAGTCGTGCTCAATATGCTGCGCATCGTCTCGCGGGTCCGACTCCGGGATTACGTTCCGGACCTTCCTCCTCGGGATCGCCGAGACCCTCGCGCCAGGGTGGCGGTCGAAGTCGTTACCAACTGGTGTCCTGCCCCCGTTAGCGGTACCACTCGCAGTCTCAGACCCGGACACATTCTCGGTCAGCCCGTGGGCATCCGAGAACGGGTAGGTTCAGGTAGATGGGATCAGGCTTCAACCCCTCTGGTGCGGGTGGGCGGTAGCCGAATGGGCATCAACCCCTGCTGGCAGAGCAGGAGGGGCCCTCTGCTAGTGGAGCAGGAGGTTAACCGCGTCAACCACCGTA
This sequence comes from Gemmatimonadota bacterium, assembly GCA_039586075.1. GTDB lineage: Bacteria > Gemmatimonadota > Gemmatimonadetes > Longimicrobiales > Gaopeijiaceae > Gaopeijia. Next base: position 19,966 of record JBDHLC010000044.1, read on the forward strand.
GGGGTGTCCTACCCTCTTCCTGCTAACTGAGCATGGGGCTGTCTTAACTGCTTGTTAGATGGACGACCGCTACCGCCGAGGTATCGAAAGCCTCTCGAGTATCAGTTCGATGTGCTCCCGTACCTCCGTGTCGATCTCGTCCAGAGCTTGGCGCTCATGGGCCACACGATTCGCGAGGTGATTCTCGAACTCACGATCTGGGAATAGGGCGGTCAGGTCAGCGGCATGTGCGGATGGCCCGAATGATCCATAGCCGCGATGCGCGGCTCCGTAGAGTGCGACGGTCGCGACTCGCGAATTCAGATACGGTAGCGCCTGCTCCTCTACTAGCCGTCGGACGAACAGCTGCTCCTCCACAAGGTCGTCGACCTCTGCGCGGAATCCCGCGAGCGCATTTCGCAGCGTATCGTCACGAATCAGGCTAAGGCGGCCGGACGACAAAAGGTCATCCAGAGCCGAAGAAGCGGGTTCGAATGTCGTGAAGTCGACGAGGGCGAACATCACGAGACTGTCGAGACGGGGTCGGACCGCGATCTCAGAGGTGCCTCGCGCCATCGCCATGAGTTCGACGCCCGCGTCGATCGATCGACGATGATGAGACGCGACAGAATTGAGACGCTGTAGGTTGACCTCGAAATCTGCTATCAGGTCGGCGACGGCTTCTTGTTCCTCTCTGTGGAGGCCACGCCCATCCCACCAGGCGTCAATCGCGAACGCGAGGAGTATGGAGAGCACAATCGCAGCGCCCTCGACGACTACTCTACCTCTCATTGCAGGCTCCGTTGCCAAACTGCCTCCACGTTCAGCGTCCATCTAACGGATTCGTCTTCGCGGTGGCGCTCCGGCCACCTCTCTAGAGCGTAGCGGACCGATCTGGTGGGCGCGACCACCGGGAAAACTTGTTAGAACGCTCGTGCCTCAAGAGTTCAGTCAAGGTCGTACTGAGGCCTCGACCTGCGCCAACAGCTCCTCCGTCTGAATCCGCATTCGCTGCCTCTGCATCCGCAGATTATCCCTTGCCACCAGCATGCGGGACAAAATGCCATGAACCGAAGGATCCCGGACCGCCTCCCGAACGTTTGCACCCGGAAGCGTCCGAAGAGGGCCGGCGGGTAGCGGGCTCAGAGGATCTGATTCTATGCGGGCCTCCCGCTCCTCCTGCGAAAGCGACATCAGACGCAACCCTGAAATGTCGATGTGGGTTGCCAGATCCTCCGCCGCGTTCCGGATCCGGTCGCGCTGCCCTGAGGCGATGCCGTCGAACGTCCGCATCGCTCGTAAGTAGCGACCGATCGCGACGCGGAGAGACTCGTCGCGAATCAGGGCAATCTCGCCCGTCGCGACCATGGCTTCCGCCGTTCCCAAGGCCAGTGAGACACCAGCGGAGAATCCGCTGAGGCCGAACCACGCACGGAGAGAATCGTCCGGAGGCAGCGTCGCCTGATAGTAGGCACGCACCAGCTTCGCATTCCCTGGATCGAACAGTGTGTCCGCGACCGGACCAAACCTGTCGAGATTCGAGAGGGTCGAATTCAGGTCGAAGAGGAGGAGGCCCAGGTACTCGTCCTCGCGCGCGCGATCTCTGGACTCGTCCCAGGCGGCATCGACCGCGAAGGCAAGTAGGATGGACGCGACGATCACCAGGCCCTCGGCAATGAAACGGCCGGTCGGCACTCTCGCCGCTCCCCCTGTCATAGTCCCCCTTGAGTGCGTTCTAACTCCACTTATTGACTTCGGAGCGTACCCCTGCCCTACAGGCGCCGCAACAGAATCGGCCCGATTGGCGGATCAGTGCGCTTGGCGAGGGCGACACCCCCTGCTGGCAGGGCAGGTCCGACGTCCCCCTACCGGCAGGGCGGGCGACTCAATCCTCAGGGTTTGGAGTTCTGCCGCTCTGCTCGAGCTCCAGCAGCATTTCGCGCAGTACGCACCACGCGACGCGGGCGTCCGCATCCAGAGGTTCGTTCCGCCAGTCCGCCACCCCCGGAGTGACTCCGAACCGGTGTCGTGCTGAAGGAAGATCCGGGCAGCAGCCGAGTCGGGCGGGGCCAGGCCTATACCGGGCACCCGGGCCCAGCTTGTGGTGCCGTATGGCGCCGTGCGGTAGGCTGATGGCTGTCGCTCGCCGCCCCACCCATCCATCCGATCCCATCTCCATGTCCCTCGCCTCCACCGCCGATGCAGTGGCCCGGGAACTCTCCCTCTCCCCTTCCCGCGTCTCCGCGGCCCTGATTCTCTTCGACGAGGGCAATACCCTTCCCTTCATTGCCCGCTATCGGAAAGAGCGTACGGGAGGTCTGGACGAGATCCAGCTGCGGCAGGTGCGGGAGCGGGCACGCATCCGGTCTGAACTGGAGGAGAGGCGCGCCTTCATCCTGGAGACCATCCGCGGCCAGGGAAATCTGACGCCGGCGCTGGAAGCGGAAATCCGTGGAGCGGACACCCGCCAGACGCTGGAGGATCTCTACCTGCCCTATCGTCCCCGTCGCAGGACCCGGGCCACGGCGGCCCGCGAGCGCGGGCTCGAGCCGTTGGCCGACCTCATCTGGAACGGCGAGGTGGATGACGCCGGGGCCCGGAAGGCGGCGATCGGCTTCGTGGACCGCGACGGCGAGGTCCCGGACCGGGAGGCCGCCCTGGAAGGAGCCAGTGACATCATCGCGGAGCGGATCGCCGAAGACCCGGACCTCCGTGGCTGGGCCCGGGATGAGCTCCGCAAAGGCGGGACCGTCACCTCCCGGGTCCGACGGGGTCGAAAGACGCTGCCGGCGGCTCAGGCCTTCCGGGACTACTTCAGCCACAGCGAGCCCGTACGCCGCATGGCGTCGCACCGGACGCTGGCGCTGCGTCGAGGAGAGTCGGAAGGCATCCTCTCCTGGGGAATCGAGGCGCCGAACCACATCCCGGAGCGGGTCGTCGCCCAGGCCCGGAGCCGGGGTCCGGCCCGGAAGAATCTCACGTCGGCCGCCGAAGACGGCTGGGAGCGGCTCCTGCACCCCGGCATCGAATCGGACCTCAAGAGCGAACTTGTGGAGGAGGCCGACACCGAAGCCATCCGGATCTTCGGGACGAACCTCGAAGCGCTCCTGCTCCAGCCCCCGGCGGGCCAGCGGGTGGTCCTGGGGCTGGATCCGGGATTTCGCACCGGAGTGAAATCGGCCGTGGTCTCGGATACGGGCCGCGTCGTGACCACGGGCGTCCTCCACCTGCATCAGGAGGATCGCTTCGCCCGTCAGGTCCGGGCCCTGGTCGAGGACCACGACGTGGAGCTGGTCGCCGTGGGCAACGGCACGGCGTCCCGGGAGACCGAGGCCGCCGTGCGGAAGGCCCTGCAGGGATCCGGACCGGCGGTGGTGCTGGTCAACGAGGCCGGGGCCTCCATCTACTCGGCGTCCGAGCAGGCCGTGGCCGAACTGCCGGACCTGGACGTCTCCCTCCGCGGTGCGGTCTCCATTGCCCGAAGACTTCAGGACCCCCTGGCCGAACTGGTGAAGATCGAGGCCCGCTCCATCGGCGTTGGGCAGTATCAGCACGACGTGAACCAGACCCGGCTCAACGAGCGCCTGGACCAGGTGGTGGAGACCTGCGTCAATCGGGTGGGCGTGGAGGTGAACACCGCCTCCGTCCCTCTCCTGTCCTACGTAGCTGGGATCGGACCGACGCTGGCGGAGAACATCGTCGAACTGCGCGAGGAGCGGGGCAGGCTGTCCAGCCGGGACGAACTCCTGGATGTGCACCGCCTGGGCCGGGTCACCTTCGAGCAGGCCGCCGGCTTTCTGCGCATCCGCGACGGGTCCCACCCCCTGGATGGCACCGCCGTACACCCGGAACGGTACGCGCTGGTGGAGCGGATGGCCCGGGATCTGGACGTCCGCGTGGCCGACCTGATTCAGGACGAAGAGATCCTGAACCGTCTGGCGGACGGCCTGGATCGCTACGTCGACGCCGAGGTGGGACGTCCGACGCTGGAGGATATCGTCGCCGAACTGCGTCGGCCCGGGCGAGACCCACGGGACGCCTTCGAGCCTCCCTCCTTCCGGGAGGATGTGCAGAAGCCCGAGGACCTGGCCGAGGGGATGGTGCTGCCCGGCGTCGTGACCAACGTGGTGGCCTTCGGCGCCTTCGTCGACGTGGGCGTCCACCAGGACGGTCTCGTACACATCTCCCAGCTCGCGGAGGGCTTTGTCCGAGACCCCGCGGAGGTGGTGCGGGTCGGACAGCCGGTCAGGGTGCGGGTCCTGAAGGTGGAGCTGGATCGAGGCCGCATCGGCCTCTCCATGAGGGCGGTCGAAGGCTGATCCTCCGGCCGGCCTGCTTCCTTGATGCCTGCACCGCCCCGGCCGCGAACATGGAAGCGAACCTGGAAAGCCGTCCCAACAACAAACCCGGCCCGAGGCGCTGACCTCAAGCGGGGTTTGATCTTCCATGAGTGGAGCCAGCCGGGCTCGAACCGGCGACCCCCTGCTTGCAAATCGATCCTCGGCATAGCCGAATCACGGCAAGAACACGTCTAACCCACTGGTAGAGTGCACGATCTGCCGTACGTGCTGCACCTCCTCCATTGACGACACCTATGTAACGTAGGTATGGTGGCGTCATGAGCCCTTTACGAGACCATCTGATCCCCGGCACCCTCAACCTCCTGATCCTCAAAGCCGTGAGCACCGGACCGCTCCACGGCTACGGGATCAGCAAGTGGATCCTGGACCGCACGACGGACGTGCTGCAGGTCGAGGAGGGGGTGCTGTATCCCGCGCTCCATCGCCTGGAGAAGGACGGATCGCTGGAGTCCGAGTGGGGACGCAACGACACGGGCCGCCGGGCGAAGTTCTACGAACTGACCCCCGCAGGCGCCGAGCGCCTGGCCGGCGAGATCGAGCGGTGGCGGCGGACGTCCCGGGCGGTGGAGGTCGTCATCGCCGCAGAAGGAGCCTGACGGGTCATGGCCCTCGGGTCCGGCTTCCGGCGACTCTTCCGCATCGGCGATCCCACCCGAGAGATCGACGAGGAGCTGGAGTTCCACCTGGCGATGAAGACCGAGGAGTTGGTGACCTCGGGCATGACGCCGGAGGCCGCCCGGGCCGAGGCGTTGGAGCGGCTCGGCGATGCCGGCTGGATCCGGGAAGAGTGCGGTACCATCCGGCGGGAGCTCGATCGCCAGCGGGAGCATCGGGAGTGGTTCGATACCCTTCGGAGGGACGTCCGCTACGCGCTACGGAGAATCGCCCGCCAACCCATCTTTGCATCCTTGGCGGTGCTGGTGCTCGCTCTCGGCGTCGGTGCGAACACCACGATGTTCAGCGCCTACAACGACTGGGTCTTCCGGGACGATCCGGCCGTGGAGGCCCAGGACGAGCTCGTGGGCATCTACCGACAACGTCTCCGCAGCCGCGCGATCGATCCCCGGAAGGGTTTCGGGCACCTGGGCTATCTCCAGTACAAGGAGCAGGCCCGGTCCTTCGCCGGGATGACGGCCTGGCGCCCCGTGGGCATCACCATGAACGAGGCGGACGGCTCGGTCTCGCTCAGCGCCAAGCTCGTTTCGTCCGACTACTTCGACGTCCTGGGCGTGGATATGCACCTGGGCCGGTCCTTTCTCGCCGAGGAGGGTCGGACACCGGGGACGCACCCGGTCGCCGTCGTGAGCCATGCGCTCTGGCGCGACCGGCTTGGAGGGAATCCGGACCTGAGCGATCTGACCATCCGGTTGAACCAGAACGAGTTTCAGGTCGTTGGCGTGGCGCCCGAGGGCTTCACAGGCCTCGACGTGTGGGACGAGCGGGACATCTGGGTACCGCTCGCCATGGAGTCGGCGGTGAACGTCATCTTCCCGGTCTGGGGCAGCGGCTACTTCGACGACATCCTGCTCGTCGTGGCTCGCCTGGCTCCCGGCGTCGACGTGGGGCAGGCGCAGGCGGAGCTCGACGTGCTGGCTGCCCAGATCGAGGAGATCGACGAGGAGGCCGGGGTCCGGCGGCGGGTCATGGTCGATTCCCGGGTACGCGCCCAGAGCCTGGCGAACTTCTTCGTATCCGACGCGCTCACCCCGGTCACGGTGCTGAGCGTGCTCTTCCTGCTGCTCGCGTGCGTGAATATCTCTGGGCTGGTGCTGGTGCGGACGCTGGAGCGCCGGCGGGAGATCGGCTTTCGCCTGGCCCTGGGAGCCAGCAGGGGCCGGATCGTCCGTCAGCTCCTCACCGAGAGCGCCATTCTGGCTCTTCCAGCGGCGATTCTGGGCCTGGTCGTGGCGCGGGTCCTGGCGGCTGCGCTGGGAGTCGTCACGGGGCCTCAGCTCGACCTCAGCCTGGATCACCGCGTGATGGCATTCGCGGTTCTCATCGCCGTCCTCGCCACCGTCCTGCTCGGGCTGGCGCCTGCGCTTCAGGCCACCCGGGTCGGGCGTTGGATCGGGGAGTCGGACGTGCCGACCCGTTCAGACCGCCGGCCCCGACTCCTCACCGCCCTCGTCGTGGGTCAGCTCAGCTTGACGCTCATACTCCTCATCGGAGCAGGCTCCTTCGTGCGGACGCTGCAGAGGGCGAGCTCGGCCGAGCTCGGGTTCCCGAGCGAGAACCTCCTGCTCCTGGAGCCCAATCTCAGGCGTGCCGACTACTCCGCGGAAGATGCCCGGAGCTTCTACGACCAGCTCGAGACCCGTATCGCGCAGCTCCCTGGCGTCACCGCCGTGACCACGGCGGGCAACGTGCCGCGCTTCAACAACGGAATCGCGCGCTGGTGTCGTCGGGACGTCTGGCTGGAGGGGTCGGACGAGTTGGCGCCCCTGACCGTCGAGTACAACACGGTGGGCCCGGGCTACTTCGAGACCATGAGCATCCCCGTCGTGGCAGGCCGAGGTTTCTCGGGGACCGAAGGTGAGGGCGGAACGCCAGTCGCGGTGGTCAACGAGACGCTCGCCGAGGCCCTGTGGGGCCGCTCGAGCCCGCTGGGCAATCGACTCCGCACGGCCGGCTCCTGCTTCTCCGACACCCTCAGCGTGCAGGTCATCGGAGTCGCGGCCGACGTGCGCACGTTCATGCTCGACGACGCTCCTCCACCGGAATTGTATCTACCGGTCGAGCGGACCCCGTCGGCGGTGGCGAACCGCTTTGTCATCGCCCGGACCGTTCCGGCTGCCGCCGGTCTGTCGAACGCGATTCGGCGGGAGGTGGGAGCCATCGATCCGCTGCTCCTCACGCCGGAAGTCGAGAGTATGCAACAGCGCATCGACGAGGGGCTATCGAGAAAACAGATCATGGCGGACATCTCGACCGTCGTCGGGATCCTGTCCCTCCTCCTGGCGACCATCGGCCTCTTCGCCACCCTCGCCTTCGCCGTCTCCCGGCGGACCAAGGAGTTCGGCATCCGGGTCGCATTGGGTGCCCGCAAGGTGGAAGTCCTGCGTCTGGTGCTGGGGGAGGGGATGACGCTTACGGGGATCGGCGTGGTCGTGGGCCTGGGGGCGAGCTACTGGCTCGTTCGGATCGCGACCGCATCCGTGAACGCGGACGTCGGAGCCGAGTTCACGCGCCTGGATCCGTGGATGATCGGCGGGTGTGTCGTGGTCCTCTTCATGGCGGCGCTCGCGGCGTGCTGGCGACCCGCCCGGAGGGCCACCACGACGGATCCCATGGATACGCTGCGCTACGAGTAGGCCGGATCGGTGCGGACTGTCCGGGTCCCGCACTCAAACGCCCAATCCCCCCGCACGGTAGGTTGCCGAATGGGCTCCTCTTGCGTGAGTGGAGCCAGCCGGGCTCGAACCGGCGACCCCCTGCTTGCAAATCGATCCTCGGCATAGCCGAATCACGGCAAGAACACGTCTAACCCACTGGTAGAGTGCACGATCTGCCTAAAAAGGCCCGATATCGGGCCCAAATGGACACCCGAACGACCCACTGCTTATCAGGCGTGTTCCACGACAGCGGAATCACGGCAAGGAATCGTCTAAACCCTTGATGTGCTGTACGATCTGCCGACCTTGCCGATTCGCGGTACTGCATCCTGCCGGCTCCAGACAGCGGGAAGCACGGAGGGAACGGCGGGAACAACAGCGGGAGTCGGTCGTCGCCCGCGCTGGTTCACAGCGCGGGCTTCACCGAGCATCCCGGATGAATTCTACAGGGTCAGGACCAACTTTCCGGTCGTCTCCCCGGATTCAAGCAACCGTTGGGCATCGGCTGCTTCTTCGAATGGGAATGGGGTGACGCCGAGGGGTTCGATCCGTTGATCCTCGACCCAGTCAAGTAGCGTGGTCATCCCCTCGCGGAGAAGATCTGTCCGCTTGGACAAGAGGTACACCACGTTGAACGCCAGCACGCTCCTGTTCTCGCGGGTCATGCGGAGCGGGTCGAAGCGGGGCAGACTCAACAGACGACGGAGCGTTCCCAGGCGGGCGAGCCTGCCGCCTCCGCCGGCCTTCGAGCGCGGCAGGGCCGAGTGGAATCCATAGACCACCAGTCTTCCCCCCGGGGCCAGATGCGCGTAGCTCTGGCGCAACGTCGAAGGGCCGTTGGCGTCGAGGATCACGTCGTATCCTTCCGGGGAGAGTCGCTTCGCTTCCTCCCAGAGCCTTTGTCGACTTCGGTCGATGGTGGCCGCGGCACCCATGCTCTCCACGACCGCAACCTTGTGGGGCTTCCCGACCACCCCCACCACCCAACAGCCGGCCACCCGACAGAGCTCGATCAGCGCGCCGCCCACACCGCCCGCGGCCGAGTGCACCAGGACGTTGTCTGAGGCCTGGACGTGAAGCGCCTGGAAGAGGGCATGGAATGCCGTGAGGAACACCCCTGGGAATCCGCCGGCCTGCTCGAAGCTCAGGCGCTCAGGCTTGCGGAACAGCTGGTGCTCCGGGACAACAATGTGCGACGCATAGGCACCGAAGGAGCTCAGCCCCAACACTGGATCACCGGGGCGCCACGCCTTGGAACTGGGCGCTTCGAGGACCTCCCCGGCGAATTCGAAGCCGGGAGTGATCGGCCACCCGACCAGCCGCTTCGCCGCGTCGTGTACCCCCCACCGGGCCAGACTGTCCGCATAGTTGACGCCCACGGCCCGGGTGCCGACCAACACCTCACCAGGTGCAGGCAATGGATCCGGATGCTCCTCGAGCTCCAAGCGGCGGTAGCCACCCGGCCGGTGGATCACGAATCGCTTCATGCTGGCTGCGGTGCGTTGAGCGCCATCACAGCTCCCGCTCCATCAGGCTGAACCTCTTGGTCCGCCTGCACCCCAGCGCCTCGATGACCCGGATCATGGCGTCGTTTGAGCTCTGGACCAGAGAGACCTCCACGCGCTCGAGACCCGCAGCCAGCACGCGCGCACGGAGGTGCAGTGCCAGGGCAGGCCCGAGGCCCCGGCCCAATGCCTCAGGCAGCACGCCCATGAGAATGAAGCGGCCGGCCCTGATTCTCGGCACGCGCCGCATCAAACGGAGCCAGCCCACCGGAACGAGCCGCCCGTCCAGACCCTTCAGAGCCTGGTTGACATCCGGAAGGATCACGGAAAAGCCGACGTCCCGGCCGCGAAGAGACACGAATGAGATGAGCTCCGGGTTGTGGAAGGGGCGGAAGGATCCTGCCCGTTCGCGAAACTCGTCCGCATCGAGCTCGACGAATCCCCAGACGTCTCGGAAGGTCGCATTGTAGAGGGCGCCCAGTTGCTCTACTTCTTCGTTGAACCTCCCGAGATCGAGCGTTCGAAACGTGTAGTCACCAAACGAACCTCGTGCTGGGTCCATGGACCGACCGATGCGCTTGACGGCCGGGGAGGGAGGGGTGCCGGGAGTCCATTCGAACGCCAGGTACTCCCGATCCGTTTCGTAGCCCAGGGAGCCGAACAGCTCGCGATACCACGGCGGGGAGTACGGCGTCAGCAGAGCGGGTGGGGAGTCGAACCCCTCGGTGAGCAACCCCACCTCCTCTTGGGTGGACTGGTTCACCGGACCAAGGCTCCTCGTGCAGCCCCACTGACGCAGCTGATCCTCCGCGGCCTGGAAGAGGGCCTCGCCAATGCTGGGATCCGACTCGGTTTCGAAGAAGCCGAAGAAGCCGGCATCTGCAACCCAGCGCCGAAAGCGGGGATCGAGGGAAACGGCGATTCGGCCCACGACTCGGCCTTGGCGACGGGCCACGAAGCGGGCGACGCGGATGTGCCTCAGGGATGCGTTGTGTTTCGGGGCCCAGCGCCGGCGCTCGCCTACGCGGAGGGGTGCGACCCACTGGCAATCGTCTCTGTACAGTCGATAGGGAAGCTGCACGAATTCCCGGTCGTCACGGCGGGACGCCACGAGACTGACACGCACCGGGTCGGCCATTCACAGCAAGGTGTGCGAGGTGGTTGGGCGACTGCTATACTGAGCGTAGCCTAGGCGCCTCCGGCGCGTATCGCCACTACGAGGCGCGTAGCCCTCCCACTTCCGACCCCCAACTGTTCGGACGTGCGATGCGGAACTCTCGACACGCGCAACTGCGGCGGGTGCTCCTGGTGGCTCCGACCGCCCTCGACGATGCAGGTCAACCGATCCTGCAGAATCGCCTCTACCTTCCCGGGCTGACCCTGCCGATTCTGGCGGCCCTGGCGCCCGAGGACGTGGAAGTCAGCTTCTGCTTCGAGTCCGTCCAGCGGATACCGTACAATGAGGACTGGGACCTGGTTGGGATTACGGGTATGGGCTCGGGAATCGTGCGGGCGTGGGAGATCGCTGACCGCTTTCGGGCTCTCGGCGTCCCCGTCGTCATCGGAGGTGTCGCGGCGACCCTGCTCGGCGCCGAGGCCAGCCTCGAACACGCGGACGCCGTCGTGCTCGGAGAGGCGGAGGCCACCTGGCCGCGGCTACTCGAGGACCTCCGCAACGGGGGGATGCGTCGGGTATACGAGGCAACCGCGGCCCCCAGGCCCGAGGACCTTCCCGTTCCCCGGTACGATCTCCTGCCTCGCTGGAAGCTTGGGCCCTGGCGAGCGGTTCAGGCCACCCGGGGATGCCCTTTCGCCTGTGACTTCTGCTCGGTGACGAGCTTCTTTTCCCAGAGGTATCAGAAGCGGCCCGTCGCACACGTGATCCGCGACATTCGGGCGTGCGGATCACGGTTCGTCGCGTTCATCGACGACAACATCGGTGTGGACTGGGAGTGGTGTGCCGAGCTGTGGGAGGCCCTCGTCCCGGAACGAATCACCTGGATGAGCCAGTGCACGCTGCACATCGCCGAGCGGCCGGACCTACTGGATCTCGCCTACCGCAGTGGGTGCAGGCTTCTTTCCATCGGGATCGAATCGGTTAACCGCAACAGCCTCGAGAGCCATGGGAAGCACTGGAACCACCCGGACCGATACGGCGAAATGGTCCAGACCATTCGGGACCATGGCATTGAGGTCTCAACCGAGATGATGGTGGGCCTGGAGGGTGACGGGCAGGGTGTCTTCCAAGACACCTTCGATTTCCTGATGGACAACCAGATCGCAGTGCCCCGCATCCACATCCTCACGCCCGTGCCCGGAACGCCCCTCCACACCCGCCTTTCCGGAGACGGTCGCATTGTGAACGACGAACTGGATCGCTACACGGGAGGGAGCGTCGTCTTCACCCCGTCCGGAATCGATCCCGTTCTGCTCCTGCGAGAGTACTGGAGCCTTTATGAGCGCCTTTTCACACTGAAGGGCATCTGGCACCGGACCTGGCGCAACCAAGCCGCTCTGGGGCCGTTCATGAGGGCATTCGTGGTGGGGGTGAACCTTCACTATCGGCGCCACATCAAGCGTCGAATCACCCCGGGAATCGTGTGATGGCTGCCGACGGAGGTCCCTGACCGTGCGCGTGCTGCTCATTCGGCCCCCGGTGCCCGCCTATACCATCGGGCTCAAGCACATCATGGTGTGCGAGCCTCTCGAACTGGAGTACGTCGCGGCAGGTCTCTCAGGCCACGAGGTCCATATCCTCGACCTCCAGGTGGAGCGGGGACTGCGTCGGAAGCTCCGATCCTTCCGCCCGGACGTGGTGGGCACGAGTTCCTATATCACCGGCGTAAATGAGGTGAAGAAGCTCTGCCGGACGGTCAAACGATGGAATCCAGACGTGTGGACGGTGGTGGGAGGAGTACACGCGTCCAGGGTCGCAGAGGACTTCGTCGACGACTCGGTGGATGTCATCGTCCCCGGTGACGGAACGTCGGTCATGCCGGAGCTGCTCGCTGCCATCGAAGAAGGACGATCGGTCGAGACGGTCCCGGGGCTGGCGCTTCCCTCGGAGGGCGGGAGCATCAACTGGACCGACCAGCGCCCCTACATGCCTGACCCCAACGAGCTCCCCTTTCCGCGGCGCGATCTCACCGCGCATCTCCGGCACAAGTACTACTACATCTACCACCGTCCGCTGGCGCTGATGAAGACCACGTGGGGCTGCTGGTACGACTGCTCGTTCTGCTACACGTGGCGCATCACGGGAGGGCGGCCCTACGCCCGCTCTCCGGAGTCCATCGTCCAAGAGCTTGCCGAGATCGAGGAGGATGAAGTCTACATCGTCGACGACATCTTCCTCACGAACCGGAAGCGGCTCTCGGAGCTGGGCAGGTTGATACGGGAGCGGGGCATTCGGAAGCGCTATATCTGCTTCGGCAGGTCGGACTTCATTGCGCACAACGAAGACCTGATCGAGATGTGGGCGGACCTCGGCCTCAGCGCCGTCCTGGTCGGGCTGGAAGCGACCACCGACGCGGAGCTCGAGTTGATGAACAAGAGGAACACCACCGATGCCAACGTCCGGGCCATCGAGGTCCTGAGGAAGCACGGTGTCGACACGTACGGGTCGTTGATCCCAGACCCCGGTTACGGTGCCGAGGAATGGAACCGGCTCTGGCGGTTCATCGACGACAACGACCTCTACTATCTGAACATCTCCCCCCTCACGCCTCTCCCCGGAACCGAGATCTGGGAGAGGTATCGGGACGAGATTACCGTTCCTCGCCAGGCGCATCCGCTTTGGGACCTGTCTCACGTGGTGCTGCCAACGGGAACCGGACTTGCGGTCTACTACCGCACACTGCTCCGCACCTACAGCCGGGCCATCCTCGACATGCGTCGGGCTCGCCGCGTATCGGTGCGAAAGCTCCCGCCGCTGGTCTCCATGGCCACGGCTCGTGTCCTTTGGGGGGCCATCAAGATCTGGGTTCAGCTCCGATGGGCCCATCGACACCACGGTTCGCGGATTCTGCGGAAGGCGATGGACGTCGGTACGCCCGTGCCCCGCAGAAGACGCGATCCGGCCGGTCAGGAGGTAGCAATGTGAAGTCGATCGGGAATGAGAGCCTCTCGCGGCTGGACGCGTCTGGCCCCCTGGATCGCTTCCGTGGTCACTTCGGGAACGGCAACCCGCCGACTTCGGCGCCTCTCCTCGCCCATCGTCCTGCCGAGGTCTGGCTGGACCTGGTGGACAAGGTGTGCTCCGCCGATCGCTACACTTTCATGGCGCCTCTGGAGGGTCGCGCGGGACCACGATCCCGGGTGGATGGGCGAGAAATGCTGCTGCTCTCGGCGTACGACTACCTCGGGCTTATCGGACACCCCGACATCGAGCGTGCGTCCGTACGGGCGGTGGAGATGTTCGGTACCGGCACCGGCGGGGTCCGTCTGCTCACAGGCACCAACCAACTGCACCGGGAGCTGGAAGCGAGCATCGCCGAGGTGAAGAACACGGGGGAGGCGGCCGTATTCACGTCTGGCTACCTCGCCAATCTCGCGGCGATCACCGCGCTGTTCGGCCCCCAGGATCGCGTCCTCCTCGACGAGTGCTCGCACCGCAGCACCATCGATGCATGCAGGTTGGCACACGTCCCTCATCACCGCTTCCGGCACAACGATCCCGACCACCTCGAAGCGCTCCTCCGCGAGGGGCGGCCGAGCCGGACCCTCGTCGTGGTGGAGGGCATCTACTCCATGGACGGAGATGTCTGTCGCCTTCCCGAGATCGTGGACGTCAAGAACCGCTACGGTGCATTCCTGCTCGTGGACGAGGCGCACGCCATTGGAGTCCTGGGGGCTCGAGGCCGGGGCACTGACGAGGAGTTCGGTCTGCCCTCCAGCGCGGTCGATCTCTGGATGGGCTCCCTGTCGAAGGCGATTCCCTCCGTAGGCGGGTACCTGGCCGGAGATCCCCGTCTGATTGGATACCTGCGGCACGGCTCGGGGCCCTTCATGTTCTCGGCTGCCCTCGGACCACCGGCAGCCGCCGCCGCACTCGAGGCGCTGGAGGTAATCCGATCGGAACCATGGCGTGTCAGCCGTGCGCGATCGATGGGTGACCGGCTCCGTGAGGGACTCCTGGAGCTTGGCTTCGACACGGGGCCATCCGCCACGCCCGTCGTGCCCGTGATCGTCGGGGATCGAGATGACGCCATCGACCTCTCGAGGCGCCTCTGGGACGAGCAGGTCCTGGCGTCGGCTATCATCGCTCCAGCGGTTCCTTCAGGGATGGAACGACTGAGGTTGTGCGCCACGGCCGCCCATTCCGACGACGACCTGGGGGATGCGCTGGCGGCGTTCGAACGGGTTCGGGACGCGTGATGCGATGATGCGAACGGTGGTTGGTGGAGATCAGGTGGTGGGTCCGCAGGTTGCACGCTCCACGTCGGACTGGACTGTGCGCGTGGTGCCCGAGCTCGACCGCATCGAGCCCAGGACCTGGGATGCGCTGGTGGGGCCGGACGATCTCCAAGCTACCCACCGCTTCGTTCAGGTCTGCGAGGCGTCGGGCGTGGAGGACGCCAGGTATCGCCACATTCTCATCACGGATTCCGTGGGGCCCGTGGCCCTGGCGACTCTCTCGGCCTTTCCGGTCCACCTCGACCTCCTGGCACCGCCGTCGGCTCGGCGTGTCACCACGGTGGCACGGCGTCTATTCCGGCTCCCCTTGGTCGTTGCGGGACTGCCGGTGTCGTTCAATCAGTCGTGCCTGCGAGTCCGGCCCGGCGCCGACGCCACGGCGGTGCTGGAGCTTCTCGACCACCATGCCCGGGCGTTCGCCGCCGAATCCGATTCGCGGATCGTGTGCTTCAAGGAGTTTGCGCCTGCCGAGAGGGATGTCGTCGGCTCGGGCCTCGCTCGTCTCGGTTATGTCCATTCCTTCAGCCTGCCGTCGTGTGTTCTGGATCTGCCCTATCGGTCGATGGACGAGTATCTGCGTGCGATGCGGTCCGGCTACCGGAGGCAGGCCCTCGCCACCCTGAAGGGGCGTGAAGCCGCAGGCCTGAGGGCTCGGCTTGCGCCCTTGGCGCCCCATGTGGACCGGATCCTCCCGCTCTACGACCAGGTGATCGAGCGCGCCGAGCACAGGATGGAGCGCCTTAACCGGGCTTTCTTCACGGAGCTCGCAGAACGCCTGCCGGAAGCCAGTGCACTGCTGCTCGAAGACCGCGGCGGGGAACTGATCTGTGCCGCAGTGCTCCTTCGCGGCGCAACCAAGGTCACGTTCCTGATCTCGGGGATCGATTATCCTGCCGCCCGGCCCGTACGCGGGTATGAGGCGCTCATGCTCGCGGTGGTCGAGCAGGCGATCGAGTGGCGGGCGACATCCATCGAGCTTGGGCAGACCTCCCTGCCGCTCAAGACAAGGTTCGGGGCCCGGGTTGAGGCCCGGCACCTCTTCTTCCGACATCTCGGGCGCGTGGGGGCGGCGCTCCTGCCACGTGTGCTCCCGCTGGCCTTCCCGGAGCGGAGAGTCCCTCCACGACGGGTGTTCCGTGTGCCCGCTTGACCACGCCTCGGAGGAGGGCATGCTCAATGGCCAGGCCCCCGGTGGATGGGGCGCCTGGGTGATTCGCCACCGGGTCGGCGTCCTCCTGTCTTGGGCAGCCGCGTATGTCATCCTGGCGCCCGCTGCCAAGGGACTGGCCGACCGACTCGTCGCATCGACGTACCTGAGGGAGAGTGAGTCGGCAGCCGTCGAGGACGAGCTGACAGGTGCATTCGGATCGGTGACCTCACAGAGGCTGCTTCTCGTGGCCCGCGGACTACCGCATGCGAACTCGTCAGACCGCGACGAGTCCATCGCTCGGATCGCGGAGGCGCTCCGGGACGTGCCGGGTGTCACGTCCATCCAGTCCTGGCTAAGCACCAACGACGAGCTGCTCCTGGGGACGGAGCCGGGTTCGGCCATCCTGGTCCTGGGGGTGAACGCTGGAACCGACTCGCCCGACTCCCTCGTCATCCGGCTCCGGGAGGCCAGCACGGCCTTGCTCGACCAGCTCGGTCCCGAGGCGACCCTGAAGTTGTCCGGGACGCACGCTCTCTCCTTGGACCTTCGGCATGCCAGCTCCCTGGACGCACGGCGTGCAGAGACGAGGGCACTTCCTGCCTCGGCCCTCTTCCTTCTGATTGCCTTCGGCTCCCTCGGAGCGGCGCTTCTGCCTGCCGTCTTCGGGGCTCTGGCCATCGTGGCCTCTCTCGGCGCCGCCACCGTGGTGAGCGGCTGGTGGGTGCCCACGGTGATGCTCCAGAGTGTCGTGTCCGTGCTGGGTCTCGCATTGGGGATCGACTTCGCGCTCCTCTCCGTGTCGAGGTTTCGGGAGGGTCTGGCGGAGGGGCTGAGCCCACGCCTGGCCGCCGGTCAGGCAGCGGAGCGTGCCGGAAGGGTGATCGCGCTTTCCGGCTCCACCGTCGCGCTCGGCTTCCTTGCGCTGCTCTCGGTCCCCGTGGAGGAGATCCGGTCGGTGGCGCTCGGCGGGCTGCTTACCGTGACCTTCGCGGTGCTGCTGGCGACCACGCTGCTGCCGGCTCTCTTGTCGTGGGTGGGACGAGGCATCGACTTCGGTCGGCTGCGTGGTCGGGGTCGGGCGAAGGGCCCCCACTGGATATGGAGGAAATGGGGAGACTTCGTTACGGACCATCCCTGGCGCGTGCTCGTCGCCGCCGGGGTTCCCGTGGTCCTTCTCTGCCTTCCCGGGCTGCGTGTCAGCACCATGACGCCGGAGCAGGAGTGGCTGCCTGCGGAGATGGAGTCGGCGCAGGCCCTCAAGGACCTCGGAGACATAGGACGATCCGGGCTGGCCAACACCATCACCGTCATTGTGGAGATGCCCGAGGGCATGTCGGTTCTGGAGGGTGACGGGTGGACCCTTGCGGACAGCCTGGGGCGTCAGCTCATGCGCGACCAGCATGTTCTGCGCGTCAGATCCCTTCCGGTGCTCGCGGCCAGCTTTCCCGTGCCGAGGGCGATGTTCCTCGGGTTACTGCCCGATTCCGTCCGCAGGGAGCTCGTCACGCCCGACGCTGACCGGGCCCGCATCGATCTGATACCCACCGAAGACGCCTCCATGACCGTCCTGGCCGAGCTCGTGAGGGGAATCCGAAGCGGTTCGATGAATGGTCTCGCTGCCGACGGCGTGACATTGCGGGTGGGGGGCATCCCGGGCTACCAAGTCGACTACGAAGACGTGGTGGGCCGTGCTCTTCCGGCGGTCATCGCGTGGGTCGTCCTGGGGACCTTCGTCATGCTCGCCCTGGGCTTCCAATCGGTGTTGATCCCGTTCAAGGCCACCGTCCTGAACCTACTCAGCGTCGGCGCCTCCTTCGGTGCATTGGTCCTGGTATTCCAGGATGGGCACGGCCTGGGCTGGTTTGGGCTCGAGACACCACTCGAGGGCGTATTTCCCGCGATCCCGATCTTGTCGTTCGCCATCGTATTCGGGCTCAGCATGGACTACGAAGTGTTTCTGGTCGGGAGGGTGGCGGAGGTTCGACGAGATCCGACCTGCGAGTCCGAGAAGGAAGCCATCGTGGAGGGACTGTCACGGACGGGGCGAGTCATCACGGGTGCCGCCACCATCATGGTGATCGTGTTCGCCGCCTTCACGCTGGGTGACTACCTGCCGGTGCGGCTCCTCGGGTTCTGTCTCGCCGTGGCCGTGCTGGTCGACGCTTCTCTCGTACGCCTGGCCATCGGGCCGGCACTCCTCACGCTCGCGGGCCGATGGAACTGGTGGCCCGGCGTGCGGCCACTCCAACGGGGTTCAGGGCCATGAAGATCGCTCTCATCAATCCGAGCATGACCGGTCGCACCCGTCGGGGTCCCATGGAACCGCTCGCCTTTGCGGTGTTGGCGGGGCTGACCCCGCGACACCACGAGACGGCCTTCTACGACGAGTGTGTCAGCCCGCTTCCTGACACGATCGACGCAGACCTTGTGGCGATCTCGGCACACACCTTCACGGCGCGCAGGGCATACCAGATTGCCTTGAAGTTTCGCCGCCGGGGTGTGTCGGTGGTTCTAGGCGGGCACCACCCGACCCTGCTCCCGGACGAGGCCGGTCAGTTCGCCGACGCCGTGGTGATAGGTGAGGCGGAAGCGGTCTGGCCGAGGCTCCTCGAGGACGCAGAGGCAGGGGAGATGCAGAAGGCATACTCCGAGCCGGTGAACGACCTCGCGGGAATTCCATTCGACCGGAGCTTGTTCCGCGGCAAGCGGTATGGGCCAGTGAGGCTGGTGCAGTTTGCCCGGGGGTGCCGGTTCAACTGCGATTTCTGCTCGGTTCACAAGTTCTTCGGTGGCCGAACCGTGCAACGGCCCGTCGAGGAGGTGATCAAGGAAGTCAGGGGACTCGGGCCCGGGCACCTCTTCTTCGTCGACGACAATCTGTGGACCGCCGACGAGGGCTTCACCGAGCTGATGGAGGGGCTGATCCCACTCAAGCGGCGGTGGACGTGTCAGGCGAGCATCGACGTGGCCGACGACCCGGAGCGCCTACAACTCATGTCTCGGGCGGGGTGCTACTCGATCCTCATCGGCTTCGAGTCCACGGATCTCTTTACGCTCACGTCGATGAAGAAGTCCTGGAACCAGGGATCGAAGCGCTACGAGGAGACCGTCGCCAGGCTTCATGACCACGGGATCCTCGTATACGGGACCTTCGTCTTCGGGTACGACGAGGACACGCCGGAGGCCTTCGAGGCGTGTCGAAAGTTCTGCTCAAATGCCAAGCTCTTCCTTGCGGCGTTCAACGTGCTGACACCCTTGCCCGGCACTCCAACCTTCGATCGCCTCGAGCAGGATGGACGCTTCGGAGACGTGCCATGGTGGCTCGACCCGTCCAGCCGCTTCGCCTTCCCGACGTTCCAGCCGGCCCGGATGGACAAGCAGGAGCTGGCCGATCGCGTTGCGAGCCTACGCGATCACTTCTACAGCCGCTGGTCCATCCTGCGGCGGGCATTCGGGACTGGACACATCGTTCGCTCGCCACCCAGTCTTGCATTCCACCTGTTCGTAAACGCCAAGTACAGGGGGGAGTTGCATCGCATGGTGTACGCATCCTTCGGCGATCCCGAGGAGCCGGTGCCGATTCCGGGGGCGTCCGTCGGTAGGGACCGACTCTCGGGCGACTTATCGGGATGACGACCGCGACTCCGGCACCTGCCACCTCTCCCGCGCCGCGCGAGCGGCCACCGGGACCGGCCGTGCTGCTTCGGTACGCCCGGAGGTTCGGGGTGGACCGTGGGCGAGGCCCTCGCCTACTGCTCTACGCGGCCACGATGGTGCTGTCCCGCCTCGGGAGCCTCACGGGCACGGCGGCCGGTTCGGTGCTGCGACAGTCTCAAGAGCCTCTGAGGCCTCCGATATTCATCGTCGGGCATTATCGAAGCGGGACGACCCTCCTCCAAAAGCTGATGGTGGCCGACCCGCGCTTGGGCAGCGTCGATACCTTCGACCTGCTTCTTCCCCAGTGCCCGCTCTGGCTGAAACCGATCTTCAAGGGAACGCTCCAAGCCGTGGCGACAGGATTGCGCCTGAAGCAGCAGTTCTTTCACGACTACCCGCTCTTGCTGGACGACCCGAACGAGGTCGAGCCTCTCCTTCTGTCCCTTGGATCTGAGCTTTCCGAGTACTGGGGCTACCTCTTTCCCAGGCAGGCACCCGAGTTGCTCAGTCGATGGATCGAGTGGCCGGACGAGACCGCTCGAGAGAGATGGAAGGAAGGGTACGACACCCAGATCCGACGGATCGCGTCGCGGGCGCGCGCCTGCCGTCTCGTTGTAAAGGATCCACCCAACACTGCGCGGGTGGCGGCCCTATTGGAGCTGTACCCCGATGCTGGCTTCGTCCACGTGGCGCGTGACCCGCTGCACGTTTTCCTTTCGATGCGCCGTCTGTGGCAGGAGACCATCCAGCCGCACTTCGCCTTACAGCGCGTCGACAAGGAAGAGGTCGAGGCCATCGTCATCGAGCATTATCGGGTCCTCATGAACCGGTGGCGGGAGGAGCGCGCGCTGATCCCTGATGGCCAACTGGTGGAGTTGAGGTATGAGGAATTCCTCCAAAACCCTCGTGCCGGCCTGGAATCGGTATACGCCGGGCTTGGCCTGAAAGGCCTGCGGACGGAGGTCCTCGGGCGACTCGAGTGCGAGCGCGAGTATCGCCCGGCCAGGTATGTCGCGGATGAAAGGGATGAGGCTCTCGTGCGGGGGGCGCTCGGCGACTGGAGGGAGTCGCTGGGGTACCTCGGAGCATCTTGAGCCAGCGCTGAGCACCAATCACCTGTTTGCGGGGGAGCGACAGGTCAAGACAGGCAGCTGCCGGCTTCGTCTGCTTCGCTCACTACGACGGACACGGCTCGCAAGCGCGAGCCGCGTCGGCGGCTTTGAACGTTATCAAACAGCCAGTGCACAAGACGTGATCTGACAGAAGCGATGGTTGGGACACTCGACGAGTATTGGAGTGTCACGAATTACTTGGGGGGCCTGCCTGACCGCTGGAGGAGCCGATGTTCGAAACCGCATCCGACAATCGTGCTGGCCCCGCCAACGACTCCTCCGTTCCGCCGGCGCTCGGCCCAACGCAGCCCAGCCAGCGCATAGAAGTAATCGATGTACTGAGGGGTTTTGCGCTCTTTGGTGTCCTCCTGATCAACCTCATCGACCTGGCAGGGGGACCGGTCCCGTTCTCGGAGTTCCCCGGGGGTCGGGACCCTCTCGACGCCTTTGCCATCGACTTCTTTGTTACCGCCCGATTCCGGGCGATCTTCTCGATGCTCTTTGGCCTGGGTGTGGCGATACAGATTCAACGCGCGGCCGAGAAGGGGGTCCCGTTCTTCGGCACGTTCACCCGCCGCATGCTCATTCTCGTCGGATTCGGGATGGTGAACTTTCTGTTCTATCGGGGGGACATCCTGACCCGATATGCGCTCATGGGAGTGGTATTGGTCCCCTTCTACCGGCTCCCGGTGCGCCGGATCGTGACTGCGGCAGTCATCTGCGCTGTGGCGTTCCTATTCGCATCCCTGGCTGCTCGGGGCGCCGCCGGGCCCAGGTCGTGGTTGGTCGGCATTCAAGACATGCTATCCCTCCTCCCCCCCACAGACGAAACCTGCGAAGCCCTTCGTGAAGCGATCCGGGGCAACTACTACGCGAACGGCTCGTTCCTGCAGGTGAGAATGGTGGAGGCTTGCCGTTTCCCACGGGAGGCGGCGGGGTGGATCCCTGGTGCTCTCGGGGAGACGTTGTGCTTCTTTCTTGTCGGCCTGGCATTCGGAAAGGCCCGGTTCTTTCATCGCGTCGGCGACCTCCGGCCTGCACTGGTTCGCGGAACCGTGACCTTGGCAGCAGTCGGATTCGGGATCAGGGGCCTGGGGTACCTGTTCCCGAGTGAGCCGGAGCTTTGGCTCGACATGGTGGAGCGGTTTCTCTTGACCGCTGGGATCGCGCTGATCGCGCTCAGCTATGCAGGAGCCCTGGTTCTTCTCTTCCAGACTCGAATCGGACGGAGGATCCTGCTTCCCCTGGCAGCGCTGGGCCGGATGGCCCTGACCGTGTACATCGGGCAGCACGTCATTGCGGCAACGCTCTTTCAGGGATGGGGTTTGGGCTGGTCGAATCGACCCGGACTCAGTGCGCTCGTGCCTCTGGCCTTCGCTCTCTACCTGACGGAGGTCGTCCTCTGCAATGTCTGGCTGCGGCACTTCCGGTTCGGACCGTTGGAGTGGATCTGGCGCTCCATCACCTACGGCAAGCTTCAGCCTCTGCGGAGGCCAGCCGCGGCCTAGACTTCGGTCCGCCAAAAGATGTGGGGCCAATCAAGACGTCAGCCCTCGATGAAGTTTACTGACCATCACTGACCGCCACGACCGCTACGCCGGCTGCCTGGAGGAAAAGAGACAGACAGGAGACCTCTTGCCTCTTCGGCCTGCGCTGGACGGCAGAGGACAACGGGCCTCCGGCTCGGGACTGTCGGCCCTCGGGGCAACCGGCCCCTGGGGCGGACTTGGTTGAGGGATCTGCGGGCGCAGCGGATCGAGAGCCAATACGCTGTCAGCAGGGCCGGTTCGGAGGCCCTGGAACGTTCGAAGAAAGCGCGTCGCGCTTGCTTCGCCCAAGGGGCCGGATGGTCCCGGAGCACTTCTTCTTGTCAGCTGGGGGTCGGCGCGAGGAACCGTTGTTGCGCAGATTGCCCGAAGTGCCGAATCTGCGAGGCAGCAGAATGACTGGTTCGATGGCCACGGCGCCAAGGAGGGGTGTGAGCAGAGTTCGCGGTTTCTTCGTCGGCGAATTCGTCACCATCGTCCTGGGTGTCCTCGTGGCGCTCGCAGCCGACTCGGCTCTAGAGCGGAGCCGCCTGCGAGGGGAAGCCCGGCTGGCGCTCGAAGCTCTTCGCGATGACATCGCGAGCGATGTGGTGTAGCTCACCGAGCACTGGGAGCCTGAGCTGGCTCGGCAGGAGGGCGCGCGGCTGAGATTGGTCTCATTCCTGGAGGGGTCAGCCCCCATCAACGACTCCCGCCAGTTCACAAGGGATGTCCGAGACGTTGCGGCATACACGACCCTCGACCCCAACAGCTCTGCGATTGAGGAGTTGATGAGTACCGGTGGCCTGGGGCTCATCAGGAATCGTGCTCTACACTCCGACATGCTCCCGTACCTGAACCGTGTCGAGATTATCGCCGAGTTCGACGTGCTGCACCGTGCCCTCTTCCTGCGGCTCTACGCAGACTTGGCCACTCGGGTCGAGGACGGCTTGGCCCTACCGACCGCATTCGCGGCTGACAATTCTCTGGGAGGCGAGGACCTGCCCGAGATGGCGAGAGCGCGGGCCGCCCTCGCGTTGGACGCAGACGGGATCCGCTCATCCGGGGACTTGGAACGCCTCCTGGCGGGCACCGGCGAACCGTTCATGATCAAGGCGAACGAATACCGCCGGCTCAATCAGCTTGGGCAACGACTCCTTCGCGCTTTGGATGACGAGTTGGCGGCCAGGTAGCTCCGTGGCCATCGGTCAGGGATTTGCCACTGTCGCGGGGCCGCGCATGCGGTGCGCGCAGCGTGCTGGTGACCTACCGTGGCACGCCACAGAAACGCAACGCCGCTAGGCCACCCAGAATGTCGGCGAACGCTCCATAACTGCATGCCAACGCGGATCGGCGGTGGCCCGGGTGGCGGGCGGAGGACAACGCCGTCTGACAATCCGTTGCCGGCTTCGCTCAACACGACGGCCACCCCTCGCTGGCGCGAGCCGCGCCGCCAACCTTGAACGTTATCCCCCATCGTTATGTGGCCTCGAACCACGGCGTATCGTCTTCGCCGGCGAGAGCGCGGGCCATGGTGACCTTCAGGAGGTGGGTGTTCGGCGGGGGGTAAGGGATGGGGTCCCCAACGATCTCGAATCCAGCTCTCTCGTACAGCCGGACCGCCTCCTCCTGATGAGTGCCGACCTGGAGCGAGATCTCATCGAATCCTCCGGTGTCGGCCCAGGTGATGACCGCTGCGAGGAGCCTGTGAGCGATCCCCAGCCGTCGTGCGTCGGGTCGGACCCAGACGGAGCCGAGACTGGCAACTCCGCGCTCCACCTTCCCACGGACCATGCCCACGTCCTCGCCATCCAGGACGGCGACAAAGACGACCATGGATCCAAAGACCTCCCGCCAGTCCGATTCGGTCCATTTCGAAGCTCGTTCGAGGGTCGTGCCGAACGCAGCCGGCGAATCGCGAAGTGCCGCGAGACGGATACGCCTGAAACGGTCCAGGTCATCTGAGGCGAGGTGGTCGATGCGCATGCCAAACCATATCGTCCGGCCAGATAACAAGGAACTGCTGTTTAAGGCGGGAGGGATCCTGCGCCACGGCCCAGCTGGGCCGGGCTGACGGCATATATCACTGGGCCTGCGGATCGGGCCTTTCGGCCCTTATCCCCCTTCATTCAGACAGGGGGGTGGTGGAGCGGGGCAGGCCCATACACCCGACCTTTGCCACCTCGCCCCGGAGCGCCGCATCATAGTTCTGAACGTTCGGCGGCAGTCCGGACCTGCACGCATCAATGAGGTCGCAGTTGCCATTTGAGATCCCGCTCCAGTGGCGCGTATTTGCGCTCTTGGGATTCGTCGTTCTACGGCGCTGGCTACGATCCAGGGTCGACCCAGGCGAGCGCAGGGTTCGGGCTACGATCCGCCGACGGCTCAACCGGAAGGACTACCGGGCGCTCCACGACCTGACGCTGCCTGCCCTGCCCCCGTTTGCGGTACCACCCGCGGTCTCACACCCGGACGTGATCTCGGGCAGCCGGTAGGCCTTGGTGAACGATTCGGTCCAGGTCGATCGCATCAGGCTCCCGGCCCGCTTGCAGGTACGTCGTCTCAACCCGTGGTGGGCTGTGCGGTCTGCCGCCCGCGCCGATTCCACAGACGGCGGCCTGCCGGGTCCCACAACTCGGAATCAACAGCGAGAATGGTCCCCTGCGGTCGAAGGGAGAATGACCACCCGATTAGGTCCCACCGCCGGTCTTGAGCTCCTCGAGGATGCGAGCCCTAGTACTTCGGCAGCGCGCCCTGAGCGACGACCAGCTCCGAGACCATCGCGCCCCCGCGAATGAAGTACGCGCGCTGGCCGTCGGGGGCCACGTCCCACCCTTTCGCGTCTCTCGG
>JBDHLC010000141.1:0-2101 GCA_039586075.1 Gemmatimonadota bacterium
ACCAGCCCGGGGTCGATCTCCAGCGCGCGTTCCGCCGCCGCCCGCGCCGCGGGGAAGACGTCCCCGGTGGGGACGCGGCTGTAGAACGGGAGGATCAGGTAGGTGTCGGCGAGCCCGGCCCAGGCCAAGGCGTACGTGGAGTCCCGGGCCAGCGCCCGCTCGAAGAGGGCCAGGGCTTGCCGCTGGTCTTCCACGGAGCGGCGCCGCCAGGCGGCCCGCCCCTGGAGGTAGAGGTCGTGGGCCTCGGGGTCCCGGGTCGTGCGGCCGGCGATCCCCAGGTCCGCGGCCAACTCCACCTCCAGCGCGCTTCCGATGGCCCGGGCAATCCGCTCCTGGATCTCGAGCCAGTCCCCGGCGGGCTCGTCGTAGCTCCCGTTCCAGAGCTCGAACCCGCTCTCCACCTCGATGAGCTGGGCGCTCACCCGCAGCCGATCGCCGTAGCGCCTCACGCTCCCCTCCACGAACCGTGACACCCGCAGCCGGCGGGCCACCTCCTCCGGGGGGACCGCCTGCCCCTTGAAGGCGAAGGACGAGGTGCGGCTAGCCACCTGGAGTCCGGGGATCCGGGCCAGGACCGTGAGGAGCTCCTCGGTCAGGCCGTCGGAGAAGTACTCCTGCTCCGGGTCGGCGCTGACGTTCGAGAAGGGAAGCACGGCCAGGGTCCGGGCGCCGGGAACCGGGGCTTCCAGCTCCGCCGGAGTTGCGGCTCCCGAGGGTGCGCCGGCGCCGGCGTCCACGCTCCTCCACGACAGCGCCACCCCCACCCCGCCCAGGAGGCCGGCCTCCGCCATGCCGACCCGCTGATGACCCTTCTCCCCGTGGAACCACGCCACCACCAGGGCGATCCCCAGCCCGCCGGCGAGCAGGATGTCCACGGACCGGGCCGCGGCGTCCCCCATCCCCCACCGCGGCCCCAGGACGTCCAGGAGCTGCATGACGATCCAGGCGCCGGCCAGGTAGGCCGCCGTCCACTGGACCACCTTTCTCCTGCGGAGGTCTCTCAGGAACGACACGGATCGGCTGCGGTTCGGGAGGTCATGGACGGCGGAGGGGTGGCCGGGGAATCGGCTTCAGTGGGGTGGGCGCCCCCAGGTCTGGAGGCTCCCGAGACTATACCGCCCCGCCCCCCGGAACGCACCGATGCGCGACCCGTCACGGGCGGGTGC
This sequence comes from Gemmatimonadota bacterium, assembly GCA_039586075.1. Classification (GTDB taxonomy): domain Bacteria; phylum Gemmatimonadota; class Gemmatimonadetes; order Longimicrobiales; family Gaopeijiaceae; genus Gaopeijia. The sequence goes on from JBDHLC010000141.1 coordinate 1,167, forward strand.
GGGCCGCTCGCCTCACCGCCCCGACTGTCCTCCACAGTGGACATAGTCGAACGTCTGTTTCGTCTCTCCGGCGAACCCCCGATGGACCAAAAGCCCCGCGGTTGAGCCATTTCCCGGTTTGGCACGGCGGTTGCTTTCCTCCCTGGGCACATCACCCGAACGCAGGGAGGCGACGATGATGGGACGACGAGTGAGTGGATGGATGGGCCTGGCGCTCGGAGCGGCCATGGCTCTTCCCGGGAGCGCGGAAGCGCAGATCCGGGTCCACGTGGACTGGCAGTGGAGCAGCGACGGCCGCACCGGCGCCCACGTGTACGCCGATGGCCGCTACGGGTATCGGATCCCCCGGATCGGTGTGGTCCGCTATCAGCCGGTCCGCTACGTGCGGGTCACCGGGGTGCGCATTCCTCGGGGCTTCCGCCCGGCGCGGGGCCTGTGCCGGCTCTGGTACCCCGGCGTGGCTCCCGGCCTGCAGCCCCGGCCGGTGCGATGCGAGGCTCTCCGGGGACGGTTCCATCCCGACGTTCTGGTGGTGACGTGGCGCGGAGTCCTCAGGCCCGTGTGGGATGGGTACGAGCGAGTCCGGTATGCCAATGCACGGGTGGTCGACTACCGCTGGAGGGGCGACCGGTACTCGTGGAACGACGCCTACGACCGGTATGACCGCTACGACCGGTACGACCGTCGGAGCCGCCGCGGGGACTGGAACGGGGATCGCTGGGAGGAGTGGTACGACGACGACTGGTGGGAGGACGACGATCGGGGGGACGACCGGCTACGACGCGACGAACGCCTGCGGCGAGACGACGACGCGCGGAGCCGCGGCAACCGGAACGGAGTCCGGGGCGGAGACGATCGCGGGCGGACCGACCGTCCGGGTCAGCGGAACGGCCGGGGCCGCGGTTCGGTCAACGGTCGCGGGCCGGGAGGCTGAA
>JBDHLC010000084.1:0-5920 GCA_039586075.1 Gemmatimonadota bacterium
TGCCCGTACGCCAGGACGGTGTAGGCTCTCGGCGGGTCGCCGTACGGGGGCTCGCCGAACTCCACCGCGAAGACCCACGCGTCCCCGCGGTTGGCGGCCCTGCGGCCGTCCTCCGTCTCTTCGAAGGAGAGCGTGCGGAAGCAGCCCAGCGTTCCCTCGCACCCCGAGACGGGAACGTCCACTTCGCCACGGATGACGCGGTGCACCTCTCCCCACCGGATGTTGAGGGGCCATCCCCGGGCCTCCATGGAATCGGCCGCCACGGCCAAGGCGGCCAAGGCCGAGTCGGGCTCCCCCAGACCCGAGGGCGTCTCCATGGGGCGGTCCTTCGTCCAGGGCTCGCGGAAGAAGTCGGCCGTGTCGACGGAGGACCGGTACGCCTGCTCCCACAGCTTGAAGAGCACTCCGCCACGGGCGTCGGCGGAGGCCGTTCGGTCCCACCGCGCCAGGACCTGACCCGCCTCCCGCACTCGCGCGTCGGAGCCCCGTTCCCGGACCAGGCGCACCAGGTCGGTCACCAGCCGCTCCGCCACCAGCATGCGGGGGGAGTGCTTGAGGGCCACCACCTCTTCCAGGGAGAGGAGTCCGTCGGGCCCCGCGGCGCTGCGCGGACTGCCTCCGCCGGGCTCCGCGTGCGCCAGCGTCAGCGAGAGCTGGCTCCGTAGACGCAGGCGCGGGTCCGGGAGGTTGGGCGGGACCGTGTCCCGGTCCATGGGGACGTTCAGGTTCGTGTAGTCTGGGGTGTCGTTGGCTTGCTGGACGTAGCCCCCGGGCGGATTGAGGTACAGGGGCAGGTCCTCCCACGGCACCAGCTCGGACCACATCTGCCGCTCGCTCCGCGCCACCGCCGCCGTGTCCCCGGTGGGCTCGTGGGGCAGGAGAGGGAGCCGGGCGTTGTAGTAGTGCGCGATGTTCCCCGCGGCGTCGGCGTAGGTGAAGTTCGACGACGGGTGGGCCCGCATCCTCATCACCTCCAGCCACTCCTCCAGGGAGGCCGCCATCATCATCCGCAGGAACTGCTCCCCGCGGCGGAACTCCCCGTCCCGGGGATCCTTGAGGATGTAAAGGTGCTCGTCGGTCTCGTGGATCACGGGACCGTAGCGGGTGTGCCGGGTGACGCGGGTCTCCGAGTCGAGGCCCCCTTCCGGGGTGCGGAAGTCCACGGTGGTTTCGCGGGTCATGACCGGATAGGGGTCACCGTCCAGCACGTAGTGCTCGGGAAGATCCGGATCCCGCTGCAGGGCGTACACCTGCGAGTAGGTGGGGTAGTTGTTGGTGGTGGCCCACCCCAGGTGCTGGTTGAATCCGCCGATGATCCCGAAGGCGCTCCCGATCCGGAAGTCGCCGTAGAACTCGAGGATCCCCGGGACCCGCACGTGGGCCTCGTAGTAGCCGGCCCCCCAGGTGAGGTGGGGATTCCGCAGGAGGATGGCCCTGCCGGATTCGGTGCGGGAGGGGCCGAATGCCCAGGCGTTGCTCCCGTCCAGGGCGAAGGCCTCCCGCTCCCGCGACTCCTCTGCCGACTCCCGCTCCGCCCCCGCTGCCGTCGCGCTGTCCTGCCGGGCCTGCCACCGGCGGACGAACCGCCGGGCGTCGCTCCGGCTCCAGCTCTGTACCTCCAGCGCGTGGGCGTCCACCGCGGTGAAGTCCGGCTGCACCCAATCGGGGAACTCGTCGGGGTGGAGCCGCACGTAGTGCCGTACCCCGGCCACGAACCCCTCGTAGACGGATCGGGTCTCGGGGCGCAGGAGGTCGTACGTCTCGGCGGCCCGGGCGTAGGTCTCCCGGGCCTGGAAGTCGTCGTCCAGCGCGTCCTCCAGGGAGTCCGGGTGCGCGTGGAGGGCGTACTCTCCCCGGGCCTTCACCAGGTTGATGGCCGCGACGGCTCCATGGTCCTCCGACTGGAGCCATCCCAGCGCATACGCCATGGCCTCCAGGTCGTCGGCCAGGACGTGGGGCACGCCGTATTCGGTCCGGACGATCTCCACGCGATCCGCGATGCGGGCGTCGGATACGGAATCGGGGAGGAGTGCCGGGGCCCCCATGGGCGACGAGCCGGCTGGGCCGACGACCGTCGCGGGGAGGGAGAGGGCGGCCAGCAACGGATAGAGCGACATCATGACGGAAACCGGGATCGGTGGAAGCGGGGTCAGGAGTCTCACGAGCCCCACTCGAATGGGCAAGTGGTGGATTCTACCCTGGCTCGCGGCGGATTCTCCGCGCATCTTGCGCCCCCATGAGCGACCTCCCTCCCCGCCTGACATCCTCCCTCTCCGACCGCTACCGCATCGAGCGCGAGCTCGGCGCCGGCGGCATGGCCACCGTCTACCTGGCCGAGGACCTCAAGCACGGCCGCAAGGTGGCCATCAAGGTCCTCAAGCCCGAGCTGGCGGCGGTAATCGGCGGGGAGCGCTTCCTGGCCGAGATCAAGACCACGGCCAACCTGCAGCACCCCAACATCCTCCCGCTGCACGACTCGGGGGAAGCGGACTCCTTCCTCTATTACGTCATGCCGTACGTGGAGGGGGAGACCCTTCGGGAGCGCATCAAACGCGAGCAGCAGATGGGCGTGGAAGAGTCGGTCGCCATCGTCGAGGAGGTCGCGGACGCGCTCGCGTACGCACACGGGCAGGGCATCATCCACCGGGACATCAAGCCGGCCAACATCCTGATCCAGGGCGGCCGGCCCGTCGTGGCCGACTTCGGGATCGCCCTGGCAGTGAGCGCCGCCGGGGGTGGGCGCCTGACCGAAACCGGCCTCAGTCTGGGCACTCCCCACTACATGAGCCCCGAGCAGGCCAGCGCGGACCGCGAACTGAGCGCCCGTTCGGACGTCTATTCCCTGGGGTGCGTTCTCTACGAGATGCTGGCCGGGCAGCCTCCACATACCGGGCCCAACGCACAGAGCGTCCTGATCCGCATCCTCACCGACGAACCGCGACCGCTGGCGGAGCTGCGTCGGTCCGTACCGGCCAACGTGCATGCTGCGGTCACGAAGGCTATCGAGAAGCTGCCTGCCGATCGATTCGCCTCCGCCGCCGACTTCCATGCGGCGCTGAGCGATCCGTCGTTTTCGTACGAGCCGGTGGCATCGGCGGCGGTGGCGACGCGCTCCGTCTCCACCACAGAGACGTCGCGGCCGGGCCGGCGGTGGCTGCGGTGGGCCGTCGCGGTGCAGGGTGCTGCCATCATCGCCCTGTTGGCGGCCCTCGCGCTCATGACTCGAGCACCCGCCCAATCCCCCCGGCCCGTGATGCGGTTCGTGCTTGACTCCGCAGCACCCATCATCACGGGGGGCCTGGACATCTCGCCGGACGAGTCTCACATCGTCATGTCGGTGGCGTCAGGCAGCGGCCGCCCAGAACTGGTGCTGCGCCGATCCGCGGATCTTCAGTCCAGGCGTCTGGAGGGCACCCTGGGCGGGGCCTCGCCGCGCTTCTCCCCGGACGGTCAGTGGATCGGATTCGTCGACATCAGCCTGTCGAGCGGCTCCACTGCGGAGAGAAGCTCGACCATCAACCGGATTCCCGTGAACGGTGGCCCGGTGCAGACGATCGCGGACGGCTTCTCCTTCGATTGGGGACCGGACGGCTTGATCTGGTACACCGACGAGGAGGGACTGAAGAAGGTCGCACCGGGCGGCGGGAGCGCCGAGCTGGTGCTCGCCAACAACGACTCGATCCTGACCTATTTCCCGGAAGTGCTTCCTGGCGGAGAGGGCGTTCTGTTCAACGCTTCCGTGACGCAAGGCGGACGCGTCTACTCTCTCGATACCCGCGACGGCTCCCTCCAGGTGGTTACCGAGTCGGGCTTCGACGCCCGCTATCTGGTGAGTGGGCACGTGGTCTACTTCAACCTCGACGGCACGGGATCCGTCGTGCCGTTCGATGTGGAGCGCCTGGAGACCACCGGCTCGCCCGTCGAAGTCATCGAGGGTGCGTTCGCCCTGCCCACCCAGCGTATCGTGTTCGCCGTCTCGGAGCGTGGCACATTCATCCAGCCCCTCAGACAGGAGTATGCGCCGGAGGAGCGACTTGCGTGGGTCGGCGTGGCGGGCGAGGAGACCGTGCTGCCCATCCGGCCCCTCGACTTCGAGGAGCCACGGGTCTCGCCGGACGGATCGACGATTCGGTACATCGACTTCTTCGGGCCGCGTCTGATCCTCTACGACGAGCGCCTCGGGACGACGACGCGCCTGCCGCAGGACATCGGCGCTTTCGGGGGCTCGGCGATGACCCCCGACGGCCGGGCACTCTACGTGGGCGGGCCAGGCATCTTCCGTGTGGCCCTGGAGGCCGACGAGCCTTCGGGTGCGACCCGGATCGCCGAATGGGCCGGACAGGTCGAGACCCTGTCCAGGGACGGGGAATGGATCGTCTTGCGGCAGTCCTCCATGGAGCGTGGACTGGACATCAGTCTCGTGCGGGTCAGCGATCCGTCGACGCTGGTCCCCTACCTGGGAGCCGACTGGGACGAGGCGCAGGCGTCCGTCTCTCCGGACGGGCGATGGCTCGCCTATGTGTCCACCCAGACCGGGCAGCCCCAGGTGTACGTGCGCTCCTTCCCCGACCCCGGCCCCGAGGTCGTGATCTCCGGCGAAGACGCGGCCCTCAGCCCCCTCTGGCACCCGGACGGCTCGGCGATCTTCTACGAGGTCCGGGGCAGGATGGTGCGGGCCGATCTCTCGGCGGGAGACGGCGTGCGGGTGACAGGGCGAGAGACGTTGTTTTCCACGGAGCCGTACGAGTCGAGCTTCAGCCGCTACGACGTGGGCGGTCTGGGGGGCGTCCGGCATGATCTGCACCCGGATGGGGAGCGATTCCTCATGGTGAGGAGGGACGTCGAATTGGACGTCCTCCCGGTGGCCACGGTGGAAGTGGTTCTCAACTGGTTCGAGGAGTTGAAAGCACGGATGGGGGAGGGCTACTGAGATGGGCCCTCTCGGCCTTGCTTCCGGCGGTGGGGGAGGCGTCTCCGGCGGTCCCTGGCCCGACTTGCGGACCGCACCGGGTGAGGCGGATCTTGCGCCGACCTCGAAGTCCCTCCGGCAATGACCGACCCCCTCTCCCGCCTCAACACCGCCCTCCAGGGCCGCTACCGCATCGAGCGCGAGCTCGGTGAGGGCGGGATGGCCACGGTCTACCTCGCCGACGACCTGAAGCACGATCGCAAGGTCGCGCTGAAAGTGCTGAAGCCCGAGCTGGCCGCCGTGGTCGGTGCCGAGCGCTTCCTGGCCGAGATCAAGACGACGGCCAACCTGCAGCACCCGCACATCCTGCCGCTCTTCGACTCCGGCGAGGCGGACGGCTTCCTCTTCTACGTGATGCCCTACGTGGAGGGTGAGACGCTTCGGGGTCGGATCGACCGGGTGAAGCAGCTTCCGGTGGAGGAGGCGGTGCGCTTGGCCAGGGCGGTGGCCAGCGCGCTCGCGTACGCGCACAGACGCGAGATCATCCACCGCGACATCAAGCCCGCCAACATCCTCCTCCACGAGGGCGAGCCGCAGGTCGCGGACTTCGGGATCGCCCTCGCCGTGAGCGCCGCGGGCGGCTCGCGCCTCACCGAGACGGGGCTCAGCCTGGGGACGCCGTACTACATGAGCCCGGAGCAGGCCAGCGCCGATCGCGAGCTCGGCCCTCAGAGCGACGTGTACTCGGTGGGCTGTGTCCTGTACGAGATGCTGGTGGGCGAGCCACCCCACACGGGCAAGACGGCTCAGTCGGTGCTCGCCAAGATCCTGACCGAGGATCCCCGCTCGGTCACGGAGATGCGGCGCACGGTGCCCGAGAGCGTCGCCGCCGTGGTTGCGAAGGCCCTGGAACGGCTTCCCGCCGACCGCTTCGAATCCGCCGAGCAGTTCGTTCAGGCACTCGACGATCCCACCTACTCCTACGCCTCACGGGCGACCGGTGCGACCCCA
>JBDHLC010000014.1:0-78427 GCA_039586075.1 Gemmatimonadota bacterium
GCGGCGGGTCATACCTACCCCCTGGACGCACCCTTCTTCGTGCTCGCCACGCAGAACCCCATCGAGCAGGAGGGAACGTACCCTCTGCCCGAGGCGCAGCTGGACCGGTTCATGTTGGAGCTTCAGATCGGGTACCCCTCCAGGCAGGAGGAGGAAGAGATCGCCATGACGACCACCGGAGGCATGCGCCCCACCGTGCAGCCGGTGGTCTCCGCCGGCGAGCTCGTGGAGCTGCAGCAGCTCGTGCGGCGCGTCCCGGCCTCTCCCTCGCTGGTGGCCCTCGCGGTTCGCCTGGCACGGGCCACGCGACCGCAGGACGACGAGGCCCCCGCCCTCAGCCGTCGGTACGTGGCCTGGGGTGGAGGCCCTCGGGCCAGTCAGTTCCTGGTGCTGGGGGCGAAGGCACGGGCGGCGGCGCGCGGGGACGCCCTGCCCTCCCACGATGACGTCCGGGCCGTCGCTCCGGCCGTGCTGGCCCACCGGGTGGTCCTGAACTTCGAGGCCGAGGCCGATGGCCGGACACCCCGGGACGTGGTCGCCGAGCTGATCGAGGAGAGCCGCGGGTGGACTTGAGCCGAAGTCCCGGGCCGGAGCCCATCCCTCCATCGTGCCACCGCACGGTGCGCCGGGGGGCTCCGGAGCTGACCGTCGCGGAAGTCCCTGAGCGGAGGATCCCCCGTTGATCGCCGTCTGGACCGCGGCCGTCAGCCTCCTCGTCCTGGTCTCCGCTCTCATCACCGCGGGGGAAACGGCGATCTACTCGGTCACCGTGACCCGCCTCCGGACCCTCCTGGACGAGGGATTCGATGGCGCCCTGGACCTGGTGCAGATCCGGGAGCAGCCTCCGACCTTGCGGGGCGCGATCCACGTCGTGGTCACCGGGCTGAACTTTACCGCCTTGGGGTTGGTGGTTCTCCTGGCCGCTACCGTCTCCGGCACACGATCGGCCGGGTTCTGGCTGGTCGTCGCCCTCCCGACGGTCCTGTTCCTGGCGGAGCTCCTCCCCCGGGCGCTGGCGGGCCGCCACCCGGTTCGGCTTGCGCTGGTGTCGGCCCCGATCTTCCTGGCGACGGTGCGTCGACTGGGGTTCCTCCTGTCCCCGTTCATGCGCCTCGAGGACGCCCTGGCGGGCCGAGACCGGAACGGGACCGAGGACGAGGATGAGCGTGAGGTCCGCGAGATCGCGGCCCTCGGACGCGAAGCGGGCATCGTGGAGCTGGAGGAGCACGTCCTTGTGGAGCGAGCCTTCCGCCTGGACGAGCTCACCGCGTGGGACGTCATGACTCCACGCGTAGACATCTTCGCCTGGAAGGACTCCCTGCCCCTGGGCGAGGTGGTGGGAGCGCTGAAGGACGTCCCCTATTCCAGGGTGCCCGTCTACGGTGAGTCCGTAGACGACATCACCGGCATCCTCTACGTCCGGGAGGCCTACGAGACCTGGGTCTCCGGCAACCGGGAGCTGACCCTGGGAGATCTGGCCAGGGCTCCGTTCTTCGTGCCCGGCTCCATGTCGCTGGCTCAGCTCATGCGCGACTTCCAGGGCCGGCGGATCCACATGGGGATCGTCGCCGACGAGTTCGGTGGTACCGACGGGCTCGTCACGCTGGAGGACGCGCTGGAGGAGCTTGTGGGAGAGATCGTGGACGAGACCGATCTGGACGAGGAAGAGCTCCAGCAGGTCGCACACGACGAATGGGTCGCCGACGGAAGCGTCGACCTCCGGGAGGTCAACGAGGCGTTTGGGGTGAGCCTGTCGCTGGATCACCGATCGCTGAACGGGTTCATCCTGGAGGAGCTGGGATACGTGCCCGAGGCGGACGAGACCCTGCGGCGGAGTGGGGTGCTCATCGAGATCCTCGAGGCGTCGGACACGCAGGTCCTGCGTGCCCGGATCCGCCGAGCACCGCACACGCAGGACGAATCGGACGACGAGGTCTGAGACCGGACATGGCTCTCATCATCCCCTTCAACGGCATCGTGCCGAAGGTACACGCCTCGGCATTCCTGGCGCCCACGGCGGTACTCATCGGAAACGTCGAGGTGGGCGCCGAATCCAGCATCTGGTTCGGGGCGGTGCTGCGCGGCGATGACCCCGACCACCCGATCCTGGTGGGGCCGCGCACCAGCATTCAGGACAACTGCGTACTCCACGTGGGGAAATGGGGGCCCACCATCGTGGGCAGGGACGTGACGGTGGGTCACGGCGCCAAGTTCGAGAGCTGCACCATCGGGGACGAAACGGTGGTGGGGATGAACACCGTCATCCTCCAGAACGCTCGCGTCGGAAGGGCGTGCGTCATCGCGGCCGGGGCGGTGGTAAAGGAGCGCGCCGACATCCCGGACCGGAGCCTGGTGGCCGGGGTGCCGGGCGAGGTGAAGAAGACCCTCGAGGGGAACGCCGCCCGGTGGGTCGAGGGCGGTGGGTCGCACTACGTGGAACTCTCGCGCAGCTACCTGGCGCAGGCCATCGGGGACCCGACTGCGGCCGGGACCCAGGGCGGGAGAGCCCGGCGGGGTTCGGAGGCCGGCGCGCCGGCGGACGCCGAGACGCCCGATGGGCGCGGCCGTGGGGAGGGATCCGAGTGAGGCCAGAATCCGAAGGAGAGGGCGAGAGGGGCATCGAGAAAGGTCGCCCCCGCCGACGGGTCGCCACGGGTACTCCAGGACTCTCCTGCGAGCTCTGCGGGGGCCCCGTCCTGGACCGGCACTGCAAGGTGGTCTGTCTAAACTGCGGCTTCCAGCGGGATTGCAGCGACCCCTAGCCACCTCCAATGGGGCCGACGCTCCGCCGGGGGATCCCGCCCCTCACCACCCCACCATGGCGGTGAGGTACCACTCCAGGATCGCGTCGCCCCAGACGAAGGCGATGGCGGCTCCGGCGGCCAGGAAGATGCCGAAAGGGATGAGCCGGTCGGTGAGCCTGCGGATGAGGCCGAAGACGAGGACCGCCAGGACCGATCCCAGGAACACGGTCAGCGCTCCACCCCAGATGCCCGTGAAGGCTCCTACCAGCCCCATCATCTTCACGTCTCCGAAGCCCAGGGCCGAGTCCACCCCCATCTCCTCGAACCTGGCGGGGTTGGTGAGCCGGATGTACACCGTCCCCGCCCTCCCCACGAGCCATAGCCCCACGGCCCAGACGAGGGCCCCCAGTGCCGCCTCCCGTGGCGTGAGCCCCTGGGGAGCGAAGGCGAGGCCGATCCCCAGAAGCGCGCCACCCACCGAGAACTGGTCCGGAATGATGTAGAACCGGGCGTCGCTCACCGCGATACCCAGCAGGATGGTCAGGAAGGCCGCACCACGTACCGTCTCCCAGGAGGCGCCGTGCTGCCACGCCATCCCCGCCCAGATCAGGCCGGTGGCGAGCTCCACCAGGGGATACTGGATCGAGATGGGCTCACGACAGCCACGGCACCGCCCTCCCAGCAGGATCCAGCCCAGCACCGGCACGTTCTCGAGCCACCGGACCCGGCGCTCACAGTGGGGGCAACGGGACGGGGGCGACACCACGGATTGATCCTGCGGCCACCGGAGAGAGCAGACGTTCAGGAAGGAGCCCAGGACCAGCCCCGCGACGCCCCCCAGGATTGGGAGGTACCAGTTCTCCATCAGGCGCTCTTCTCCCTCGTGAGTTCGTACAGGAGGATGGCTCCGGCCACCCCCACGTTCAGCGATTCCACACCCCCGCGCATGGGGATCGACACCACCGCGTCCGCTCGCCCCCGAACGGCATCCCGGCATCCGCAACCCTCGGCCCCGACGGTCAGCGCCCAACCCTGCGTCGGGGGAACGCCCCCCACCGCCGGGCCGTCCGCGTCCGCGACCAGGAGGCGGACCGCCCGGGGAGCCAGCTCCTGCTCCACCGTGTCCCATCCCAGGTGCAGCACCGGGAGGCGGAACGTGGTTCCTGCGGCTGCACGAAGCGCCCGGGCGCTCCAAAGGTCTGTGGTTCCGTCCAGCGCCACCACCCCGGTGCAGCCGAAAGCCGCCGCCACTCGCACCAGCGTGCCCGCATTCCCGGGATCCTGCACACCGTCCAGGAGCAGGACGCGAGCCCCGTTCTCTCCCCAGACCGATGCAGGATCGGCGGTGGGCTCCTCGGCGACCACGAGGATGCCCTGGGGCGTCTCCGTCCCGGCCACCTCCGCCATCTCGGCGTCCGAGACCACTTCCAGCTCCAACCTTGCCCGCTGTAGCTCCGCGGCCAGGGCCTCCGTCCAAAGGGCCGTGACCCTGGGGGACCGGAGACCGAAGCGGACTCGGGCCCCGCACCGGAGCGCCTCTGTGACCGCGCGGACGCCCTCCACCAACACCAACCCTTCGCGTGCCCGGCTCTTTCTCCGATGGAGCCGGCCGAGTAGTCTCCGTCGGGTATCACTCAGCGGCACGGGTCCCCTCCCGCGACGGTACCCCACACAGTCCACGGAGCCTCTCCAGACTCGCCATGAGCCACGCTCCACCCATCGCCCTGACCATCGCCGGCTCCGACTCCGGCGGGGGTGCGGGAATCCAGGCTGACCTCAAGACCTTTCACGCGTTCGGGGTCTTCGGCACCTCCGCCGTGACCGCCGTCACCGCGCAGAACACCCTGGGTGTGTTCGCCGTCCATCCCATCCCTGTGGGGGTCGTCCGCGCGCAGCTTGACGCCCTGGCCACCGACCTCCCACCCCGTGCCATCAAGACGGGAATGCTCGCCAATGCCGAGCTGGTGGAAGCCGTGGGGGTCGCGATCCGCGAGCACGAGTCCGCCGGCTACGTCATGGATCCGGTCATGGTGGCCACCAGCGGAGACCGCCTGCTGGACCCGGACGCAGAGGCCGCGCTGGCGAAGCATCTGATCCCCCTGGCCACGTTGGTGACGCCGAACCTGCACGAGGCCCGGATTCTCACGGGACGGGAAGTGCGGACGGTGGACGATGCCCGCGCGTGCTCCCGGGCCCTGGTGGAAATGGGCGCCTCTGCGGCCCTCGTGAAGGGAGGCCACCTGGAAGGAGACGAGGCGGTGGACGTCCTCTGGGACGGGACCGACGAGCACGTCTGGCGCCGGCCCAGGATGGAGACCCGCAGCACCCACGGCACCGGGTGCACCCTCTCCGCCGCAATCGCGGCCGGGCTGGCTCACGGCCGACCGCTCCTGACCGCGGTGAACCAGGCCATCCAGTACGTGGCCCGAGCCATCTACTCGGCTCCGGGCTTCGGGGGGGGACGTGGTCCGCTGAATCACTTCGCCCGGGTGGGTGACTGAAGTCATGAGGCGCCCGGCAGGGCCGCCAGGATTCCCAGGATGAGCCGCTGGAGACGGGCCGCGGAGCGGTCGCCGGTCTCCATTACCTCCTGGTGGGAGAGCGGCTCCCCCGACCGCCCTGCCGCCAGATTCGTCACCAGCGAGATCCCCAGGCAACGCATCCCTCCGGCCCGCGCCGCCAGGACCTCCGGGACCGTGGACATTCCGACGACGTCCGCCCCCAGGTGACCCAGGGCCCGGATCTCCGCGGGCGTTTCGAAGGCGGGGCCCCGGACGCCGGCGTATACGCCCTCGGTGAGGTCGATCTCCAACTCCACGGCCACGGCGCGGGCGAGCTCCCGCAGCTCCCGGTCGTACGCCTCCGTCATGTCGGGGAACCGCTCCTCGCCCGGTTGAACCGGTCCCGTCAGCGGGCTGGCGCACTGCAGGTTCAGGTGATCCCGGATCAGGACCAGCGAGCCCGGCTGCAGGTTCGACCCGATTCCCCCGGTAGCGTTGGTCACCACGAGGATCTCCGCGCCCAGCATCCGCCCCAGGCGGACGGGAGCCGCCACCGTGGACGCGCCGTGGCCCTCGTACAGGTGCAGCCGGCCCGCCTGTAGCAGCACGGGTACTCCGTGCAGCACACCAACCATGAACCGGCCCGCGTGTCCCGCGACGGAGGCGGCGGGCAGGCCGGGCACCTCGGAAAACGGCACTTCGTGGCCACCCTCCAGCGCACCCGCCAGGCCTCCCAGCCCGGACCCCAGAACCAGGTGGACCCGGGGCCGGACCGGGAGGCGAGACGCCAGGATGTCCCGGGCCTTGTCCAGCTCTGGATGGATCACTGGGAAGTCTCTCTCCGAGGTTCGGTGGCCTGCGAGTGGCTGATGGATAGAGGGATTCCGCCCTCAGAGCCACCCCCCGTAGCGGATCTGATCACGCGGAAGCCGGACGTGCGCCCGCTTGGCGTTCACCAGACGAGGATTCCGGAAGAGCAGCACGAGGACCACCCCGGCCACGAACCCCCCCACGTGCGCCCAGAAGGCCACGCCTCCCCCGGCCACCGGGACTCGGGTTCCCAGCACCTGGAGCAGGAACCAGTACCCCAGGTAGAGGAACGCCGGGAGCTCCACCACGGTGATGAAGATGAAGAGGAAGATCAGGGTCTTCACGCGAGCCCGGGGATACAGAACCAGGTATCCTCCCATGATGGCGCTGATGGCGCCGCTAGCCCCCACCATGGGGACGGTGGAGCCCGGCTCCGCCAGCACGTGGCTGCCGGCCGCCACCAGTCCGGTGAGGAGGTAGAAGACCAGGAATCGGAGGTGGCCCATGGAATCCTCGACGTTGTTCCCGAAAATCCAGAGGAACCACATGTTCCCGATGAGGTGCCCCCAGCCTCCGTGCAGGAAGATGGAGGTCACCAGTCCGGTCCACCGGAGTCCCCCGGGTGCGCAGGGGCTCGAGGCCCACACCCCCGTCCCGGTGAGCTCGGCGGGAATCGCCCCGTAGGCGCACACCGACCCCAGAAGGGTCACCTGCGAGAACCCGGCCCCCTGGACGGCCAGCCAGACCCCCACGGTGATGAGGATCAGGGCCACCGTGATGATGGGCGGAAGTTCGGCGGGATTGTCGTCTCGGAGCGGGAACATGGAGGGACGGTGACGGCACCGCTGTCACTTCGGCAACCCTGCCACACTGACTTCCCAGCGGGCTGTGTCGGCCATTCTGACCGGTTTTTTCGCCATCCCCGGCGCCTGTAGACGGTCTTGAGGGGTTTTCGCCCCGGCACGGGGGTTGCACCTGAGACCCTTCTGAGGGTCGGCCCTATGTCCGCCCCGCTGTCGAATCGAGTCAGACACCGATAAGGAGATCCAATGGGCAAGGTCATCGGAATCGACCTGGGAACCACCAACTCGGTGGTGGCGGTGATGGAGGGCGGTGAGCCCGTCGTCATCCCCAACGCCGAGGGGGGCCGGACCACTCCGTCCGTGGTGGCCTTCACCAAGGACGGAGAGCGGCTGGTGGGTCAGGTGGCGCGCCGCCAGGCCATCACCAACCCGGAGAACACCATCTTCTCCATCAAGCGCTTCATGGGCCGCAAGGCCACCGAGGTGAAGGAGGAGGAGAAGCTCGTCCCGTACGACGTCCAGCACGACGGCCAGGGACGTGTCATCGTCAACGTTCCCAACGCCGGGCAGACCTACTCGCCTCCGGAGATCTCCGCCATGATCCTGCAGAAGATGCGGCAGACGGCGGAGGATTACCTGGGCCAGGAGGTCACCCAGGCCGTCATCACCGTGCCGGCCTACTTCAACGACGCCCAGCGCCAGGCGACCAAGGACGCCGGAAGGATCGCCGGCCTCGAGGTCCTGCGGATCATCAACGAGCCCACCGCCGCCGCCCTGGCGTACGGCCTCGACAAGAAGAAGGACGAGAAGATCGCCGTCTTCGACCTCGGTGGGGGTACCTACGACATCTCCATCCTCGAGCTGGGGGACGGGGTGTTCGAGGTGAAGGCCACGAACGGCGACACCCACCTGGGTGGTGACGACTTCGACCAGAAGGTCATCGACTGGCTGGTGACGGAGTTCAAGAAGGACCAGGGCATCGATCTCTCCAAGGACTCCATGGCGCTCCAGCGCCTGAAGGAAGCCTCGGAGAAGGCCAAGATGGAGCTCAGCACCACCATGAGCACGGACATCAACCTGCCCTTCATCACGGCGACCCAGGAGGGGCCGAAGCACCTCAACTACAACCTCACCCGGGCGAAGTTCGAGCAGCTCTGCGACGACCTCATCAAGCGCACCATGCCTCCCATGGAGAAGGCGCTGAACGACGCGGGCCTGACGCAGGAGGACATCGACGAGGTGATCCTGGTGGGCGGCTCCACCCGGATTCCCAAGATCCAGGAGATCGTCAAGGAGTTCTTCAGGAAGGACCCCCACAAGGGCGTGAACCCCGACGAGGTCGTGGCGGTGGGCGCCTCCATCCAGGGCGGCGTGCTGGCCGGTGACGTGAAGGACGTCCTCCTGCTGGACGTGACGCCCCTGTCGCTGGGGATCGAGACCCTGGGCGGCGTCATGACGCCGCTCATCAGCCGGAACACGACGATTCCCACGAAGAAGTCCGAGGTGTTCTCCACCGCGGAGGACAATCAGACGACGGTGGAGATCCATGTCCTGCAGGGCGAGCGGAAGATGGCCATGGACAACAAGACCATCGGGAAGTTCCAGCTCACCGGGATCCCGCCCGCACCGCGAGGGATGCCCCAGGTGGAGGTCACGTTCGACATCGACGCCAACGGCATCCTGCACGTCTCCGCCAAGGACAACGCCACCGGCAAGGAGCAGAAGATCCGGATCGAGGCCTCCAGCGGCCTCAGCGATACCGAGATCGACAAGATGGTGAAGGACGCCGAGGCGCATGCCAAGGAGGACGACGAGAAGAAGGCCAAGGTCGAGGCCCGCAACCAGCTCGACTCCCTGGTCTACTCGGTGGAGAAGGACTCCGGCGAGTGGGGAGACAAGCTCGGCGAGGAGTCCCGGAGCCGGCTCGACGGAGCCGTGGAGAAGGCCAAGGAGGCTCTGAAGGGGAACGACCCGGCGGCCATGAACGCCGCCCGGGACGAGCTCATGCAGGCCTTCAGCGCCGCGGGCCAGGAGATGTACCAGGCCCAGGCCGCAGAGGCGCAGGCGGAAGCCGGCGCCGACATGGGTGATGAGGCCGCCGAGGGTCCCACCGAAGAGTCGGTCGAGGACGAGGACGTCGTGGAAGCCGATTACGAGATCGTGGAGGAAGAGGACAAGTAGCGCCTCCGACGTCTCCGGTAGTCGGGGCGGGCGGGGCCGGAAGGCCCCGCCCGTCCTGCGTCGGGGGCAACCCCGCCCCGGGGTGGGAGCATCTCACCGGCATGGCCGCGGATGGCCGCGGCGCCCGCAACCGTCTCGTCGGGGTGCACGCGCCAGACGGATCCGCGTCCCGCGGGCAACGGCCGGAAGGATCAGGCAGACCCGTCGCCGTGTATGCAGTGGGTGCCGGGACATGCAGTCCCGTCCCGGCCCCGGACGGAATCCAGGCAGGAACCGATAGAACAGCGAGGAAGACCGATCATGTACGACCCCCTGCGTTCCAAGACGAAGATCGTCTTTTTCACCGCGGTGGCGTTTCTCATGGGGTTGGGGGTGGCCTCCGGTTTCGGGTGGACCAGCACGTCGCTGGCGATGCCCACCCTCAGCGAGGCCCCTCAGGTGTCGGAAGTCGCCGTGGCGCCGGCGCGGAACCTGTCCGAGGCGTTCGTCAACGTCTCGGAGGTGGTGACGCCGGCGGTGGTGCGTGTCGAGGCGAGGCGCACGATGCGGAGCTCCGGGGCGCGGCTCCAGCAGCTGCCGGAGCAGTTCCGGCGGTTCTTCGAGCCGACACCCGAGCAGGACCCGGACGCCCCTCAGGGCAGTAACTGGGCCGGTGGCAGCGGATTCATCGTCTCCGCCGACGGGTACATCCTCACCAACAACCACGTGATCGAGGGGGCCGAAGAGGTCCGGATCGCCTTCCCCAACCGGCGGGTGGTCCAGGCCCACGTCGTGGGTACCGATCCCTTCACCGACGTGGCGGTGGTCAAGGTGGACTCGGACGAGCCCCTCCCCACCCTTTCGCTGGGAGACTCGGACGACGTTCGGCCCGGCGAGTGGGTCCTGGCCATCGGAAATCCGGGCTTCGGGGGTAGCGGCACGTCGCTGGACTTCACCGTCACGGCGGGAATCGTGAGCGCGCGGGGCCGGGGGCTGGGGCTCATCAACGGCGAGCTTCAGCGGGACCTTCCGGAGTCCCAGCGGGCGCTGGCCGGATACGCCATCGAGGACTTCATCCAGACCGACGCCGTCATCAACCCGGGTAACTCCGGGGGGCCCATGGTGGACATGGACGGTCGCGTGGTGGGGATCAACTCCGCCATCGCATCCACCACCGGCTTCTACCAGGGATACGGCTTCGCCATCCCCATCAATCTCGCTCGGCGGGTGATGGAGGACCTGGTGGAGTACGGACACGTCCGGCGCCCCCGCCTGGGTGTCTCCATCGTGGACGTCAATCCCGACGACGCGGAAGTCTACGGGCTGCCCAGCGTCGCCGGGGCCCTGATCCAGGGCGTGCCCGAGGACGGGCCCGGCGCTGGACGGCTGGAGTTCGAGGACGTCATCGTGGCCATCGACGGTGAGCCCGTGGTGCGGGTGGGCCAGCTTCAGGGCCTGGTGGCCATGTACCGGCCCGGGGACGAGGTGACGGTCACCGTCTACCGGGACGGTTCGCCGCGTGAAGTGACCATCGAGCTGGGCGAAGCGGAGATCAACGAGGCCCGGGTCGCCGAGGCGGCGCCTGCAGAGGCCGCGGACGTCCGCCTGGGGATCTACGTCAGCGACATGACCCAGGACATGGCGCGGGACTTCGAGTTCGAGGAGGCTCGCGGCGCCGTGATCACCTCGGTGGTGCCCGGGAGCCCGGCAGCCCGGCGGGGTCTGAACCCCCGCCTGCGGATCCTGGAGATCAACGACACGCGAATCGAGGATGCCGGCGACGTTCGGGACGCCCTCGAGACCGTGGAGGGCGGATCTGTGGTGCGTTTCTTCGTTGAAGACTGGGTCGGTACCCAACGGGTCATCAACGTGCGGATGCCCAACGGGTAGCCGCCGAGCCTTCCGTCTCCAGCACGGCAACCGGCCGATGGACCGAGAGGGCGGGGCCCCGCGGGGCCCCGCCCTTTTGCGTTGATGCCCTCTTCGCCAGGGGGTTATCTTTTGTGTTCTGCGGCTGCGAGAGTGGCGGAACTGGTAGACGCGCCAGATTTAGGATCTGGTGGCCTTCGTGCCGTGGGGGTTCGAGTCCCCCCTTTCGCACTCTTCAAGAGCCCCTTCCCGATCAGACACAGAGAGACCCTCGCAATGACCATCGACGCCTCCTCCCTCACCGTGGACCTGAAGGAGGGAGAGCGCTGGCGCCGGACCCTGAACGTGACGGTTCCCGCCGGAGCCGTGACCCAGGAGCGGGCCAAGATCGCCAAGAGCCTGGCTGGCCGGATGAAGCTCCCAGGCTTCCGGTCGGGGCGGATCCCCCATTCCGTGGTGGAGAAGCGCTTCGGACCCACGCTGAATCGAGAAGTGCTGGACCAGGTGGTGGGCGACGCCTACAGGCAGGCGCTGGCCCTGGAGGACCTCAAGCCCATCTCCGAGGGTGAGATCCAGGAGCTCAACTGGGAACCCGAGCAGGACCTGGTATTCTCCATCTCCTTCGACGTCGAGCCGCGGTTCGAGCTGGGCCGGATCTCCGGCTTCACCGCGCAGCGCCCCAAGGTGGAGGTCCGGGACGAGGAGGTGACGAAGGTCCTGGCGCGGCTCCAGGAGCAGAACGGGGCCTGGGCCACCGCCGAGGAGGGCAAGGTGGAGGACGGGGATCTCGCGTCCATCACCGTGACCCGTCTCGAGGAGGACGAGCCGGTGGGGGAATCCCAGGACTACGACCTCATCGTGGGCGAAGGTGACGCGATTCCCGAGGTGGAGGACGCCATCCGCACCCTCGCCCCGGGTCAGGAGGAGGTCTTCACCGTGACCTTCCCGGACGACTTCCCCAACGAGGAACGCCGGGGGGACCAGGAGGTCCTCAGGATCCGGGTCCGCGAGCGGAAGATCCGGGAGCTTCCCGAGATCGACGACGCCTTCGCCCGGTCGGTGGGGGACTTCGAGGACCTGCAGGCCCTGGAGGCACGGATCCGGGAAGATCTGGAGAAGGAAGCCGGTCAACAGGCGGAGAACGCGGTCCGGGGCCAGCTCCTCGAGTACATCATGGAGGCGAATCCATTCGAGGTCCCGGTGTCCATGGTGAATCGCTACCTCGACTCCATGCTGGGCAAGCCGGAGGGAGTGGACGAGGACGCGCTCGCGCGTGCCCGTGAGCAGCTCGGCTCCGAAGGCGAGAAGGCGGTCCGGCGGATCCTGATTCTCGAGCACCTGGCCGAGGTGCACGGGCTGAAGGCCACCGACGAGGACGTGGACGCCCGTGTAGAGGCCATCGCAGAGGGCGCCGATACCGATGTTTCCAAGGTGTATGCCCAGCTTCAGAAGGCGGGCCGCATCGAGCAGATCGAACGTGAGCTGACCGAGACCAAGGTCTTCGACTTCCTCCAGGAACAGTCCACCATCCAGGACGACGAATAGGGAAACCCATGCCCATCTATCCGCCGTACGTCATCGAGCGCACCTCCCGAGGGGAGCGGAGCTACGACATCTTCTCCCGACTCCTCATGGACCGGATCATCTTCCTGGGAAGTGGGATCGACGACAACGTGGCCAATATCATCGTGGCCCAGCTCCTCTTCCTGGACGCGGAAGATCCGGAGCGGGACATCCACATGTACATCAACTCCCCGGGCGGAAGCGTCTACGCGGGGATGGCGATCTACGACACGATGCAGCACATGCGGGCCCCGGTGGCCACGTACTGCGTCGGGATGGCGGCATCCATGGGTGCGGTCCTCCTCACCGCGGGTGCGGAGGGCAAGCGTAGCGCCCTTCCCAACTCCCGCATCATGATCCACCAGCCGTCGTCCGGTACGCAGGGCACCGCGGCGGACATCGAGATCGCGGCCCGGGAGATCCTGGACATCCGCGAACGCCTCAACGGGATTCTGGCCAAGCATACCGGGCAGGCCGTGGACAAGGTCGCGCAGGACGTGGACCGTGACCGATTCATGTCTCCCCACGAGGCCGTGGACTACGGACTCATCGACAAGGTGCTCGCCGGACCCATGGGGAGTGGCGAAAAGCCCGCGGATTCTGCAACTATTGTAGAGGGCGAGGGCGACGGAGTCTAAGCGCCTCCGGCCTTCCTCATCTCAGCGAACAGGGACGACTAGATGTCGAGTGACAAGCACTTGCGCTGCAGCTTCTGCGGAAAGTCCAAGGACAGCGTAAAGAAGTTCATCAGCGGTCCTTCGGTCTACATCTGCAACGAGTGCATCTCGCTCTGCAACGAGATCCTGGCGGAGGAAGAGGAAAGGGAACAGTCGGAACAGTCGGTTCCCTCGCCCACCCCGCACGAGATCAAGTCTGCCCTGGACGAGTACGTCATCGGGCAGGAGAACGCCAAGCGAGCCCTGGCGGTGGCGGTGTACAACCACTACAAGCGGGTCAACCACCAGGGCATTCTCGACGACGTCGAGATCGAGAAGGCCAATATCCTCCTCATCGGCCCCACCGGAGTGGGAAAGACCCTGCTGGCGCAGACGCTGGCTCGCATGCTCCACGTCCCGTTCACCATCGCCGACGCCACCACCCTCACGGAGGCCGGGTACGTGGGCGAGGACGTGGAGAACATCCTGGTGCGCCTGCTCCAGGCCGCGGACTACAACGTGGCCGACTGCGAGCGCGGGATCGTGTACATCGACGAGATGGACAAGATCGCCCGGAAGTCCGAGAACCCCTCCATCACCCGGGACGTCTCGGGAGAGGGGGTCCAGCAGGCGCTTTTGAAGATCCTCGAAGGCACGGTGGCCTCGGTGCCTCCGCAGGGCGGACGGAAGCACCCGCAGCAGGAGTACATCCAGATCAACACCCGCAACATCCTCTTCATCTGCGGCGGGGCCTTCGACGGGCTCGAGAAGATCGTGGAGGCGCGGGTGGGGAAGCGGGCCATCGGCTTCGCCGGTGACGAAGACCGGCCCGCCGACTGGGAGGACGTGCTCATGCATGCCGGTCCGGAGGATCTCCAGCGGTTCGGGATCATCCCGGAGTTGGTGGGGCGTGTCCCGGTGATGGTGTCCCTGGACGATCTGGACGAGGAAGCCCTGGGCCGGATCCTGGTGGAGCCGAAGAACGCCCTGGTGAAGCAGTACCAGAAGATGTTCGAGCTGGAGGGCATCGGCCTGACCTTCGACAAGGACGCCATCAAGGCCATCGTGAAGAAGACGCTCGAGCGGGGCACGGGCGCTCGTGGTCTGAGGGCCGTGGTGGAGGGGATCATGCGGGACGTCATGTTCGACATCCCTTCGCGCACCGACATCCGGGAGGTGGTGGTGACGGCGGAGAGCGTCGACAAGGGCGTTGCCCCCCTCCTCCTCCTCAACCCGGAGCCGGAACAGCTCAAGGAAGCCTGACCTCCTTCGACCGCGCGTTCTCCGGCCCTCCGGAGGCGACTGGAAGAGGCGTCCTCGGCAAAGCCAGGGCGCCTTTCCCACATGTGTTTCCTCCGGTAGGATAGCGGGTCGTTCCTCACCTCCCCCACGCCCTCTGGCGCATGCGACTCTTCCGGGCCGACGAGACCCTCGACATTCCCCAGGACCTTCCGGTCGTCGCGCTCCGGGACCTGGTCTTCTTCCCATACATGGTGCTCCCCCTGCTCATTGGCCGCCCGCGGTCGCTGGCGGCGCTCCAGGAGGCCCAGAGTCGAGGAGGATTCCTCCTCCTTCTCGCGCAGCAGGACGCCTCGGTGGAGGCCCCGGCCGAGGAAGACCTTTTCTCGGTGGGGACGGTGGCCCGCCCCGTCCAGGTCACCACCCTCCCAGACGGCACCGCCCGGGTCGTGCTCGAGGGTCTGGGACGCGCTCGGGTCGAGCGGTTCCTCTCCGCCAAGGGGCACTTCCGGGCTCGAGTCGGGCCGCACGTCCTGCGTGAGTCGGAAGACCCCACCGGGACCATCCCCGAAGTCGAGGCCCTGGCCCGATCGGTGGGCCGCTCGTTCGAGGACTACGCACGCCTGCACGACCGCGTGCCGTCGGACCTGCCGAACTCCCTCCTGGACACGGCGGACGCGGTACGGAAGGCTCACCTGATCTCGGGACATCTCCTCCTCTCTCCTCCGGAGAAGCAGGAGCTGCTGGAGACGCCGGATCTGGCAGCTCAGCTGGAGCTCCTGGGAAGCATCCTGGCGCGGGAGTTGGAGATTCTCCGCATCGAGGAGCGGCTCGACGAACAGATCCGGAGTCAGATCGATTCCGATCGCAAGCAGGTCTACCTGAGCGAGCAGTTGAAGGCCATCCAACGCGAGCTGGGCTCCGACGCGGGTGAGGAATGGGTGGAGTTGGAACGCCAGGTGGAGGCCGGCAACCTCCCGGCACCCACGCGGGAGCGTGCCGAGCGCGAGTTGGGAAGGCTCCGGAAGCTCAACCCGGTGGCCCCCGAATCTGCGGTGATCCGGACCTACCTGGACTGGATCCTGGGGCTGCCCTGGGCGGGCCGGAGCCGCGACAACGTAGATGTGCACCACGCCGCCGAAGTGCTGGAGGAGGCCCATTACGGGCTGAAAGAAGTCAAGGAGCGGATCCTCGACTACATCGCCGTCCTCTCTCTGGTGGGGGAGATGCAGGGCCCCATCCTGTGCCTGGTGGGACCGCCGGGAGTGGGAAAGACGTCGCTGGGAAAGAGCATCGCCCGTGCCCTGGGCCGCGAGTTCGTGCGGGCCTCCCTGGGAGGCGTGCGGGACGAGGCCGAGATCCGTGGCCACCGAAGAACCTACGTGGGGGCCCTCCCGGGCCGAGTCATCCAGGGAATGCGAAAGGTGGGCACGACCAACCCCGTCTTCCTGCTGGACGAAGTGGACAAGATGGCCCGCGACTCCCACGGGGACCCGGGAGCCGCGCTCCTGGAGGTGCTCGATCCGGAGCAGAACCACGCGTTCCAGGATCACTACCTGGAGCTGGACTACGACCTGTCCGGCATCCTGTTTCTTGCGACGGCCAACACCATGCAGGGGATCCCCGAGCCCCTTCGTGATCGCATGGAGGTGATCCGGCTCCCAGGCTACCTCGACACGGAGAAGCGGGTCATCGCACAGCGCTTTCTCTGGCCCAAACACGAGTCCGACCACGGTCTGCCCCGGGGCATCTTCACGCTCAGCGACGAGGCGGTGGTGGAGATCATCCGACTGTACACCCGGGAGGCCGGGGTGCGGGAACTGGGAAGACAGATCTCCCGGGTCGCGCGAAAGCTGGCCCGGGGCGTGGCGGAAGGGCGGATCGCCACCGGTACCGCGCGGGCCATCGAGCCGGGTGGTCTTCGGGAGCTCCTGGGTCCTCCTCCCTACCTTCCCCCAGAGGAGGAAGCGAGCGCCGACCGCGTGGGAATGGCAAACGGCCTCGCGTGGACGTCCGCCGGTGGCGAGGTGCTGAGCGTCGAGGTGGCGGCGGTCTCCGGAAGCGGCGAGGTACGCCTGACCGGGACGCTGGGGGACATCATGAAGGAGTCCGCCATGGCGGCGCTCACCTACGCCCGCTCTCGGGCGCGGATGCTGGGGCTTTCCTCCGACTTCCACCGCAGCCTGGACGTGCACGTGCACATTCCGGAGGGAGCCACCCCCAAGGACGGACCGTCCGCGGGCATCACCATGGCCGTGGCCCTCATCAGCGCGCTCACGGGCATCCCGTCGCCGGCCAACGTCGCGCTCACGGGGGAGATCACCCTTCGGGGCCGCGTCCTGGCCGTGGGAGGGATCCGGGAGAAGGCCGTGGCGGCCCTTCGGAGTGGGATCGAGACCATGGTCCTGCCGGCCGCCAACGTCCCAGAGCTCGAGCTCCTTCCCCAGGAGGTCCGTGACGGCCTGCGGTTCGTGCCGGTCCGGGACATGGACCAGGTCCTGGCCGCAGCCCTTCCGGGCCTGGCCGCGGCGCACGGACACGAACTCCCCGACGACCCGGGGATCTCCCTCTCCCAGTGAGTCGCGCCGGCGAACGGGCGGGAGATCCCAGTCGGGTGATTCCGCGGGACCCGCCCCGTGTCCCCTCCATGATGGGGAACGAACAGTGAAGATCCGGACGGTGGAGTACGCGGGGACCCTGGCGACCCCGGACGGTCCCATGCCTGGGGATCTTCCCCAGGTTGCCTTCTCGGGGCGATCCAACGTCGGGAAGAGCTCCCTGATCAACCTCCTGCTGCGGCGCCACCGGTCGAAGATCGCCCACGTGTCCGGACAGCCCGGAAAGACCCAGGCCGTGAACTTCTACCGGGTGAACGACGAGTTCTTCCTGGTGGACCTGCCCGGCTTCGGATACGCCAAGGTCCCCAAGAAGCTGCGGGACAGCTGGAAGGTTCTCGTGGAGGCATACCTCTCCAGGAGTGAGGGCCTTCGCGGCGTCGTCCACCTGGTGGATTGCCGGCGTCCACCCACCGACCAGGACCTGGACATGCTGGACTACCTCGCGGAGCTCGGGGTCCCCACCCTGGTGGTCCTCACCAAGGTGGACAAGCTGAAGTCGTCGCAGCGTGAGAAGGCCTTCCGCGCCGCCCGGGAGGCGCTGGGCGTCGACGCGGACCAGATGGTCCCGGTGTCCTCCCGGACGGGCGAGGGACGGGAGACGCTCCTGGATGCGGTGGCCGACCTCCTGGAGGCTTCGTGAGCGCCCCCTGGAGGGGCCGGCTTCTGCGGGCCATGGTCGCCGTGACGGCGCTGGTGGCCGGCGCCTGTGTGAGCACCGGGTCCACCCAGTCGGGGGCTTCGCCCTCCGGCGGCAGCGACGAGCCGCGCGCGGAGGACGTGAAAGGCCGGAACACCCAAGGGTCCCTCCGGCAGGACGAGATCACCGTGGAGCTGCGTTCGGATGGGGTCCAGGTGCGTCTGACGCCCCTGGCCCCGGAGATCGTGCGGCTCACGGCTCCCGACACCCGGCGTCGGCTCGAGTCCCTGGGCAGCGGGAGTGGGGACGAGGTCCGATTCCTGGTCTCGGTGTTCACCGAAGACACGGGGGGCGCCGAGTTCGAGCCACGCAGCGTGACACTCGAGAACAGGGGTCGGGTCTTCAGGCCATCCCGTATCCGGGCGCTTACTCCGGGCTGGGGGGTCCGGCTGGAACAGCGCCGAGTGGAGCAGGCAATCTACTCCTTCCCGGGCGAGGTGGACCTGGAGATGCCATTGACGGTGGCCGTCCACGACGCGCGAAGTGGTGACTGGGCGGCCATCCTCTCCCGCATCGACGCCGAGCGCGCGCGGGTGCGGGCCCGGGGGGGCGATCAGCCGTCCAGGTCGAACTTCCGGATCTTGCGGTAGAGAGTGCGCTCTCCAATTCCCAGGAGCTCCGCGGCCTTGCGGCGGTTCCCGTCCACTTCGGTCAGGGCCGCGGCGATGGCCTCCCGCTCCATCTCCTCCATGGTCATCCCGGGTCGGTAGACCACAACCCCGGCGGATTCCTCCACGGCCTCTTCGTCCGGGGCCACGTCCGGGGGTCCCACGTCCACGACGTCCAGCTCCGAGAGCCCTTCGATTCCCCTGCCGGGTTCCGGCTCTCCCGGCCCCCGTCCCAGCAGCACCGCCACCTCACCCGGCCGCGGAAGCGCCGGGATACCCGCGCGATACGCCTCGAAGTCCTTCTTGAGGTCATCCACGTCCACGCGGAGCTCCACCAGCGTCCGGAAGATGAACTCCAGCTGCGGACGAAGGAACGTCTCGCCCCCCTCTCCCCCACCGCCCCGGGGGATGGGCGCTGGAAGCAGGTCGGGACGGCTGCGGTCCGGGGAACGCACCTCCGGCGGGATGTCGGTGGGCTGGATCACACGGCCCGGCGCCAGGATCACCATGCTCTCCACCAGGTTCCGCAGCTCCCGGATGTTCCCGGGCCAGTGATAGTCCTTCAGGATCTCCATGGCCTGGGGCGAGATCCCCACGAAGGGCCGGTCGTTCCGGTCCGAGACGTCCTGGATGAAGCGGCGCACCAGGAGGGGGACGTCCGAGCGCCGCTCGCGGAGGGGTGGGAGCTCGATGTGCAGGACGTTGAGCCGGTAGTACAGGTCCTTCCTGAACGCCCGGGTCGCCACCAGCTGCCTCAGATCCTGGTTGGTGGCCGCGATGATCCGGACGTCCACACGGATCGGCTTCTCTCCCCCGACCCGCAGGAACTCCCGCTCTTCCAGCACCCGCAACAGCTTGGTCTGGGTGGAGAGGGGCATCTCGCCGATCTCGTCCAGGAAGATGGTTCCTCCGTGGGCGAGCTCGAAGAAGCCCCGGCGAGCGTCGATGGCACCGGTGAAGGCCCCCTTCTCGTGCCCGAAGAGCTCGCTCTCCAGCAGCGTCTCGGAGATGGCCGCAACGTTGACGGCGATGAACGGCTTGTGCCGCCGCGGAGAGAGAGCGCGTATGCCCCTCGCCACGAGTTCCTTTCCGGTACCCGACTCGCCGGTGATGAGCACGGTGGAGGCCACGGGCGCGATCTGCACCACGCGCTCCATGACCTCCCGCAGCGCATCCGTCTCTCCCACGATCCCGGTGGCTTCCTGCAGGCGATGGCGGCCCAGGAGCCGCCGGGCCACCAACACCACCTCGTCCGCGGTGGCTTCCGGTGAGAAGAGCTCGCTGACACCGGAGGGAAGCTCCGTGGGCACGGGCGTGCCCGGCTCCACGAAGGCCATCACCGCCAGGGAGTCCAGCGACCGCGCCTGCCTCAGGAGGGGAGGCTCGTCACCCGGATCCAGCGCTCCGGTCAGAACCAGGACATGGGTATCTTCGGCGGAAGCCAGGGTCTCGTGCGCGGTCACCAGCTCCACGCTGAAGCCTTCCGCCCGAAAGGCCTCGCGGAGCGCCCCGGCCCGCTTGAGGTCGTGGGTCGAGATGAGCACGTGCTCGGTCATGGACGACGCCCCTCGTTCACGCTCCAGCCTCCGGCGGCTGATGAGTAGGGTCGTGCCCGCGCAAGAGGGCGACCGTGTGGGGCAGGAGGTCCCCCAGCACCGCGATGCCGTCCTTCACCCCTCCGGGGCTCCCCGGGAGGTTGGCCACCACCACCTCGCCGCGGGCGCCGATGAGCCCACGAGACAGCGGCGCGTAGCGCGTGGCGCTCTCCCCTTTGCGGCGCACCGCCTCCGAGAGGCCCGCCGCCTCCCGGTCCAGGATCGGCCGAGTCGCTTCGGGGGTCACGTCCCGGGGCCCGAATCCAGTGCCTCCGGTGGTCAGGATGACGTCCACGTCGCCGCTGTCCGCCCAGCTCAGCAGGGTGCGGGTGATGGTGAGCGCATCGTCGGGAACCACGCTGCGGGCGGCGAGGCCGTGACCCGCCTCGGCGACCCACGCCTCCAGCAGGGCGCCACTCCGATCCTCCCGCACGCCTGCAGCGCAGCCGTCACTCACCGTGAGCACTCCCACCCGGAGCTTCACCGCCGGATGGAGCCCTGAGTGTAGAAGGGCGGCCGCTGTACGACGGCGGGCACGGGCTTGCCCCGGATCTCCACCGCCAGCTCCGTGCCGGAGGTGTGCGAACCGGACTCGACCCGGGCCAGGGCGATCCCCTCACCCAGAGAGGGAGAGAGAGTCCCGCTGGTGACGGTTCCCACCCGACGGCCGTCCGCCAGCACCGGGTAGCCGGGCCGGGGAAAGCCTCGGGCCGTGAGACGCAGCCCCACGAGCCGGGTGGGGATCCCCGCCTCCTTCTGTCGGACCAGAGACGCGCGCCCGACGAACTCCTCCGCATCCAGCTTGGTGATCCATCCCAGAGCCGACTCCAGAGGGGTGTGCTGGTCGTCCAGGTCGTTCCCGTACAGCGCGTAGCCCACCTCCAGGCGGAGGGAATCCCGCGCGCCCAGTCCCGCCGGAATCAACCCCCGATCCGCTCCCGCCTCCAGGAGGGTGGTCCAGAGGGACGCGGCGTCACCCGAGGGGACATATAGCTCGAAGCCGTCCTCTCCCGTGTATCCGGTTCCGGAGATGACGGCGTCAACACCGGCCACACGGCCCTGGGCGAAGCGATAGTACCCGACGGAATCGACGTCCACGCTGCTGAGAGGTCGCAGGATCTCCCGGGAAGCTGGACCCTGGAGCGCCAGCAGCGCGTACTCGTCCGATCGATCCTGGATCTCCACGTCCAAACCGTCGGCGTGCTTCACGACCCAGGCCCAGTCCTTCGCCCGGTTGGAGGCGTTGACCACCAGCAGAAACCTGTCCGGAAAGCGGTAGATGATCAGGTCGTCGATGATCCCCCCGGCCTCCAGCGTCATGGCGGAGTACTGGGCCTGCCACTCCTCCACCCGGGTGACGTCGTTCACGGTGATCACTTGCACCAGCCGTTCGGCGTCGGGGCCCCGGATCTCGAACTCGCCCATGTGGGAGACGTCGAAGAGCCCGGCAGCCTCGCGAACGGCCTTGTGCTCGGCGGTGATCCCGGACGGGTACTGGACCGGCATCTCGAAGCCGGCGAAGGGCACCATCTTCCCCCCCAGCGCCACGTGCTCGGCGTGCAGCGGGGTCTTCTGAAGATCTCCGGACATGTCGCGAATCCTGTCGAGAGGTTGTGCGGAACGTGAGGGTGGTGGGCGCTCAGGCGCCGCCGGCCATGAGCATGGCCATGAGGGCCTTCTGTGCGTGGAGACGGTTCTCCGCCTCTATGAAGACCCGGGAGCGGGGGCCGTCGATCACCTCCGCGGTCACCTCCTCGCCCCGGTGGGCCGGGAGGCAGTGGAGGAAGACGGCCGTCTCGTCGGCGCGATCCATCACCTCGCGGTCCACACAATACCCACGGAAGTCCCGGAGGCGCTTCTCCGCCTCGTCCTCCTGCCCCATGGACGCGAAGACGTCGGTGGTCACCACGTGGGCGCCACTCGCCGCCTCCTTCGGGTCCCGGGTGAGCACCACGCGGGTGGTGCTGCGGGCCCACTCCAGGATGGTCGGGTCGGGATCGTAGCCTTCGGGGCAGGCCAATCGAAGCTCGAACCCCAGGGTCGCGGCGGAGTTGAGCCAGGAGTTGGCCATGTTGTTTCCGTCGCCGATCCACGCCACCGACAGTCGCTCGAAATCGTCGCCGAACTCGGCCGCCATGGTCTGGAGGTCCGCCAGGAGCTGGCAGGGATGGAGCAGGTCCGTCAGGCCGTTGATGACCGGGACCGTGGCGTGCCGGGCCAGCTCCTCCACTTCCTCGTGCGCGAACGTGCGGATCATGATCCCGTCCACCATCCGACTCAGCACGTGGGCCGTGTCGTGCACACTCTCTCCCCGACCCATCTGACTGCTCTGGTCGGACAGGAAGAGGGCATGCCCTCCGAGCTGGAAGGTCCCCACCTCGAAGCTCACCCGGGTCCGGGTGGAGCTCTTCCGGAAGATCATGGCCAGCGTCTTGCCCGCCAGCGGCCGTCCCGTCTCCTGGCCCGTTCGCATCCGCTCTGCCAGGGCCAGGAGTTCGAGGAGCTCGTGACGGGAAAGGTCAGTGATGCTGAGGAAGTCCCGCTTCGAATCGGTCATCGGCGTCAAAGGATGTAGCGTCTCAGGTCCTCGTCGGCAGCCACCTCGTCCAGGCGACCGCGCACGAACTCCGCGTCCACCACGATCTCCTCGACCACCTCGTCGGGGAGCTGGAAGAGGATCTCCTCGAGGAGCGTGGTCATGACCGTCTGGAGTCGGCGGGCGCCGATGTTCTCCATCCGGTTGTTCAGCTCGGTGGCGATGCGTGCGATCTCCGCCACCCCATCGTCGGTGAAGCGGAGCGCTCCGCCCTCGGTCTCCACCAGCGCGGTGTACTGGTTCAGGAGCGCGTTGCGGGGCTCCTTGAGGATTCGCACGAACTCCTCCTCTCCCAGCGTCTGCAGCTCCACGCGGATGGGAAAGCGCCCCTGCAGCTCCGGGATCAGGTCCGACGGCTTGCTGACGTGGAACGCACCCGCGGCCACGAACAGGATGTGGTCGGTCCGGACGAGGCCGTACTTGGTCTGGACCGTGCTCCCCTCCACCACCGGCAGAAGGTCTCGCTGCACCCCCTCCCGGCTCACGTCCGGGCCTGCACCCGTCCGCTGCCCCGCCACCTTGTCGATCTCGTCCAGGAAGACGATTCCCATGTCTTCGGTTCGATTCAGCGCCTCGTTCACCACCTCGTCCATGTCCACGAGCTTGTCCAGCTCGTCCTGGAAGAGGATCCTGCGCGCCTCCGCCACCGTGACTTGCCGCTGCTTCGTCTTCTTGGGCAGCATGTCCTGGAGCATCTCGGTGAGGTTGAAGTCCATCCCCTCGGTCCCCCCCATGGGCAACATCATGCCCTCGATGGGTGGGGCCTGGCTCACTTCGATCTCCACCTCCCGATCCTCGAGCTTCTCGTCGCGAAGCAGCGTGCGCAGCTTCTCCCGGGTGCGCGAGCGGCGATCCTCCAGGGACTCCGCCTCACCGACCCCCGGCTGGACACCCGAGGGCCCCGCCACCCACACGCCCTCGGGCTTGACACCCTCGGCGGAAGCGTCGCCCTCCTCCGGAACGACAGCACTACCCGGAAGCAGGAGATCCAGGAGCCGCTCCTCGGCCCGGACCTCGGCGATCTCGGCGAGGTCCTCTTCCCGCTCGGCCCGGACCATGTTGACCGCCATGTCCACCAGGTCGCGGATTATGCTCTCCACGTCCCGGCCCACGTACCCCACCTCGGTGAACTTGCTGGCTTCCACCTTCACGAAGGGGGCACCGGCCAGCCGGGAGAGCCGCCTGGCGATCTCGGTCTTTCCCACGCCGGTGGGCCCGATGAGGATGATGTTGGAGGGTACGATCTCGTCCCGGAGATCGTCCGGGACCCGCTGGCGGCGCCACCGGTTTCGCAGGGCGATGGCCACGGCCCGCTTGGCGTCCGCCTGGCCCACCACGTACGCGTCCAGCTCCTGGACGATCTCCCGAGGGGTCAGCCACCGATCCTCGTCGTCCCGGCTCTCGGCGTCCACGTCACCCGGCGGTCCGTCCGTCGGCCGGACCCCGGTGGAGACCGCTGCGTGGTCCTCGCCGTCGACGAAGTCGGTCATGGCGTCGCTCCCTGGTCCCCGAGCTCCAGGAGGGTGATGTCCGTGTTCGTGTAGATGCAGATCTCCCCTGCGATCCGGAGAGCCTCCCGGGCCACCTCACCCGCGGAGAGCCCCGAGTGGTCCACCAGGGCGCGAGCCGCCGCCAGGGCGTAGGAGCCTCCGGACCCGATGGCGGCGATCTGGTCATCGGGCTGGATGACGTCGCCGTTGCCGCTCACCAGGAGGATCTGGCCCGGGTCAGCCACCACCAGCATGGCATCCAGCCGCCTAAGGTATCGGTCGGTGCGCCAATCCTTCGCCAGCTCCACCGCGGCCCGGGTCAGGTTCCCCGGGTACCGCTCGAGCTTCTCCTCGAGACGCTCGAAGAGGGTGAAGGCATCGGCCACCGCGCCGGCGAATCCCGCCAGGATCTGGCCGTCCTTCAAGGGTCGCACCTTCCGGGCCTGGGTCTTCACCACGGTGTCGCCCATGGTGACCTGCCCGTCCCCCGCCATGGCCACCCTCCCGTCCTTCCGCACCGCCACCACGGTGGTGGAGCGGATCTCCCTTCTCGGCATGGAATCTCCCCACTCTGGGGTCTGGATCGCGTACCCCCGGCATCCGGGGATCGAAAGCTAACAGTCTGCCGTCTTGGCAGGGAGTGTCCAACGCCACCCGGCCAGGCTCACGGGTTTCGCGGGGGGTGGATGGGCCCGTAGCCTCGAGGGTCCACCCCCGTATTCCGGCGGGGGCGGCCCCCGCGCGGCGGCCTATTCGGCCCGCGGATGCGCCTGGTTGTAGACCTTCTTCAGACGCTCGCTGGTGGTGTGCGCGTAGATCTGCGTGGTGGAGAGTGAGGCGTGCCCCAATAGCTCCTTCACCCCCATGAGGTCCGCGCCTTGCTCCAGCAGGTGGGTGGCGAAGGTGTGTCGAAGGGAGTGGACGCTCAGGTCGCCCCCCTCCCCCGCCGCCTCGAACAGCTCCGCGACGGCTCTCTGAATCGCACGACGGGAGAGACGCTTTCCAGAGCGAGTGAGTAGCAGCGCCTGCCGATCCCCCGAGGTGCGATGAAGCAGCTCGTCCCGACGCGGCCGATAACGGCCCAAGGCTGTGAGCGAGGCCCTGGTCAGGGGGACGATGCGCTCCTTTCGTCCCTTTCCCCGCACCTTCACCTGGGCCGTGGTGCGATCCAGGTCCGGGAGATCCAGGTCGTGCAGCTCCGAGAGCCGGAGCCCGCTCCCGTAGAGAAGTTCCAGGATCAACAGGAGGCGCGTCCCCTCCAGGGTGTTCTCCGAAGCGCGATCCTCCGCGATCCTGAAGAGGCGCCCGACCCCCTGTCCCGAGAGGTGGCCCGGCAGGCGCCGTTCCTGGCGCGGCGCCCGCACCGCGCGAGCCGGGTTGGCCTCCAACCGGCCCTCCCGGTGCATGAACCGAAAGAAGCTCCGGGCGGCCGAGAGCTTTCGGGCCACGGTGCGCCGGGCCAGACGCCGGCGGCGCAGCCACCCCAGGAAGGCCCTCATGATGAGCCGGTCCACCTCCTCCCATCGCCACCCCGGACCCCCGGTATGATCCGTCAGGAATCCACCCAGGTCGTCCAGATCCCTCCGGTATCCGGTGATGGTGTGCGGCGAGAGCTGCCGCCCCTCCTCCAGGTGCCTCAGGAAGTCCTCCATGGCCTCCCGGGCCGGCCCATCCGGCGTCCGGAGCTCCGGCTTTCCGGTCACGGAGCGTCCGTCGCGTCCGGTGGCGAGCCGGTCACCGCGGGAGACGGCGACTCCTCCGGCAGTCCGTGGAGGGACTCCACCGGCACCTGCTCCTCGATCCCGTGCTCGGCCATCCACCCTCGGAAATCCTCCAGGGCCCGCTCACCCAGGCGCGCCCGCTTCATCTTCTTGTTGCGGGCACGCTCCGCCAGGGGATCCACCAGGCCCCAGTTGGAGTTCATGGGCTGGAAGTGACCGGGGTCGCTCTCCCGGAGGTATCGCATGAGCCCGCCCATCATCGTGGTGGGCGGTGGCACAACAGGATCCAGGCCGCGCATCACCCGGTCCAGGTTCAGCGCCGCGAGGATGCCACTCCCGGCGGACTCCGTGTATCCCTCCACGCCGGTGAGCTGGCCCGCGAAGATCACGTCCGGCCGCTCGCGGAGGGATCCGTGCGCGGTCAGGCACGAGGGAAAACGCAGGTAGCTGTTCCGGTGGATCGAGCCCCACCGCAGGAACTCGGCATCCGCCAACCCCGGGATGAGCGTGAACACCCGCCGCTGTTCGCCGATCCGCAGACGCGTCTGGAACCCCACCATGTTCCACATCTGCCCCGCCCGATCCTCGCGCCGCAGCTGCACCACCGCCCACGGCCGGCCACCGGTGCGAGGATCGGTGAGCCCGATGGGTTTCATGGGCCCGAAGCGCAGGGTGTCCTCGCCGCGGGAGGCCATGACCTCGATGGGAAGGCACCCTTCGAAATAGGGCACCGCGTCCCAGTCGTGTCCGTCGTGGACGTCCGCCGCCCGGAGGGCCTGGATGAAGGCCTCGTACTCCGCCCGGTCCATGGGGCAGTTCAGGTAGTCGCCGGACTCCTCGAAGCGCCCCGCTTCGAAGACGATGGACTCGTCCAGGGAATCCCGATGCACGATGGGCGCGATGGCATCGTAGAAGGCCAGGCCGTCGTCCCCGAGGGCCGCACGGATGGAGGTGGACAAGGCGTCCGAGGTGAGCGGGCCGGTGGCCACGATGGTGGGACCGTCCGGGAGCCACGTGAGCTCCTCCCTCACCACCTGGATTCGGGGGTGGTCCTCCACGGCAGCGGTCATGGCCCGGCTGAAGAGGTGCCGATCCACCGCGAGGGCGGACCCGGCGGGGACCCGGGTCCGGTCGGCGGAGGTGAGGAGCGCGGAGCCCAGCAGGCGCATCTCGCGCTTCAGCTCCCCGTGGGCGTTGGACGGATCCTCGCTCTTGAAGGAGTTCGTGCACACCAGTTCCCCCAGTCCGTCGGTCTGGTGGGCCGCCGTGCCCTTCACCGGCCGCATCTCCACGAGCCGGACGTCCCAACCCCTGCGCGCCAGCCCCAGAGCCGCTTCGCAGCCGGCCAGACCTCCTCCGACGACGGTGATAGTCTCCCGGGCCGTCACGACTTCTTCTTCTTCCGCGGGGCCGCCTTACGCCCCGACGAGCCGCCGCCCTTCTTCGTGGGTGCCCGCTTACGCGCCCCACCCCTCCCACCGCCCCGGGCCGCCTTCTTGGCCAGAAGCTCCACTGCCGCCTCCATGTCCACCTCGTCCGGGTCCATGGTCTTCGGGAGCGTGGCGTTGATGCGGCCGTCGCTCACGTAGGGCCCGTAGCGTCCCTGGAGGATCTGGATCTCGTTCCCCGAGGCGGCGTGCTTCCCCAGCTCCCGGATCACGCGCTTCCCGCCGCCCTTGAGCTTCTCCTCGATGAGCCGCTCCGCCACATCAAGCGTCACGCTGAACATGGCCTCGGGGTCGGGGAGCGACGCGAAGGTCTTTCCCTTTCGCACGTAGGGGCCGTAACGGCCCAGCCCCGCCACCACCACCTTCCCTTCCGCGTCCTTCCCGATGGTCCGGGGGAGGTCCAGGTACCGGAGTGCGAAACCCAGGTCCACGTCGTCGGGAGTGACGTCCTTGGGAAGGCTGACCCGCTTGGGCTTCTCGCCGTCGACGGGCTCCCGCTCGATATACGGGCCGTACGGCCCCACCTTCGCGTGGATCTGCAGCCCCGTGACCGGATCGTTCCCCAGGAACCGCTCCGGCGCCGCCTCGCCATGCAGGGAGCGGGTGTTCTGGCACTCGGGGTAGCCGGAACACCCGAGGAACTCACCGAACCGGTTGAACTTGACCAGCATGGGGCGACCGCACTTGTCGCACGTCTCGCCCTCCGCCGCCAGGATCTCCTTGAGGATGTCCTCGGAGATCTCGCTCCCCTCCTCCAGGCGCTTCCGAAGAGTGGGATAGAACCCTCCCAGAAGCTCCCTCCAGTCCACGTCCCCCTCTTCCACGCGGTCCAACTCCCCCTCCATGCGGGAGGTGAAGGCCACGTCGAAGATGTCGGGGAAGGTGCGCACGAGGAGCTTCGACACGATCTCACCCAGGGAGGTCGGGACGAACCGCCGCTGCTCCAACTCCACATACCCCCGGTCGAGAATGACCGAGATGATGGATGCGTAGGTGGAGGGTCGGCCGATCCCCTGCTTCTCCAGCTCCTTCACCAGGCTCGCCTCGGAGTACCGCGGCGGCGGCTGGGTGAAATGCTGTCGGGGCTCGAGCTTCTCGAGCTCCACCACGTCCCCTTCCTCGATGTCGGGGAGGGGCTCGAGGTCGTCCAGGCGCCGGTGCTCACCCGCCTCGTGCGCTTCGAGGTAGAGGCGCGTGAAGCCCTCGAACTTCACCACCGATCCGGTGGCCCGGAACAGGTGGTGGGTGCCGCTCTCGCCGGGGATGTGGAAATCCACGGTGGTGGTATCGTACACGGCGGGCGCCATCTGGCTGGCCACGAACCGGAGCCAGATGAGCTCGTAGAGCGCCGCCTGGTCCGCCTCCAGGTACCGGGCCGCTTCCGACGGATGGAGCGTCGGGTCGGTGGGTCGGATCGCCTCGTGAGCCTCCTGGGCCCCCTTCTGCTGCCCTCCTCCCCAGAAGCGGGGGGCCGAGGCGTTGAAGGAATCTCCGAACTCGCCTGCGATCCACTCGCGAGCTTGCTGCACCGCTCCGGCCGAGACGCGCGTGGAATCCGTTCGCATGTAGGTGATGAGCCCGATGGTCCCTCGGCTTCCCACCTCCTGACCCTCGTAGAGTCGCTGGGCGGTGGACATGGTCCGCCGTGCGGAGAATCGCAGCCGCTTCGCCGCCTCCTGCTGCATGGTGGAGGTGGTGAAGGGCGGAGCCGGATTCTTGCGCCGCTCCCGCCGCTTGATGTCGGTGATGCCCCACGGAACGTTGGAGACATCGTCCACCACCCGGGTGGCCTCGTCCTCATTGTGGAGGGTGAAGGCCTTCCCCTGGATCTGGTGCAGCTTCGCTTCGAATCGCTTGCCGTCCTTCTCCAGGTGGGCCGTGATGGACCAGTACTCCTCCGACTGGAAGGCCCGGATCTCGTCCTCTCGCTCGCAGATCAGCCGGAGCGCCACCGTCTGCACCCGACCCGCGGAGAGGCCCGGGCGAATGGGCTTCCACAGGAAGGGGCTCACCTGGTACCCCACGAGCCGGTCCAGCACCCTGCGGGCCTGCTGGGCCTCCACCTTGCGGTCGTCGATCTCCTCGGGGTGCTCTAGCGCCTCCTGCACGGCGCCCCGCGTGACCTCGCGGAACTTCACCCGTTTGAATCGTTCACGGTCCTTCTCGTACCCCAACACCTGGGCCACGTGGTAGGCGATGGCCTCGCCCTCCCGGTCCGGGTCGGTGGCCAGGATCACGCGATCGGCATCCTTCGCGCGCTTCTTCAGGTCCGTCAGGACCTTCCCCTTCCCCCGGATGGTGACGTACTTGGGCTCGAATCCGTGCTCCACGTCCACGCCCAGCTCCTTGGGGGGAAGATCCCGGACGTGCCCCACCGAGGCCGCCACGTCGTACCCCGTTCCGAGGTAACGACCAATGGTCCGGGCCTTCGCCGGAGACTCCACGATGACCAGCTGCTTCCCCTTACCGGGCATTTCGACTCGCTACGGTTCGCGTTTCGCCGGAGGTCTCGTCCGGCGCAGGTGTTCGAGAATGGCGTCTGCAACTTCTACGGGCACCCGCCCCTCCGTGTCCAGATGCAGCGCCGCCTTGCGGTAGTGCGGCTCCCTGGCCTCCAGGAGGCTCCGAGCCCTGGAGAGGGGATCTCCAGCCTGATCCAGGAGCGGCCGCCCGGGACCATCCCGCCGGGACCGCCTCACCGCCTCCGCGGCCCCCACCCCAAGCCACACGGAGAGGACGTGGGAGGGGAGCGACTCGAGGCGCCCCTCCACCGCCGCCCATCCACCACCCGGTACCACCACGCATCCGTGGAGATCCAGCGCGGCGCCGGTCACTTCGGCTTCCAGCTCCCGGAACCACGCCTCCCCCCGGGTCGCGAAGAGAGTGGGGATGTCGTGGCCGGTCCGCTCTTCGATGGCCTGGTCCACGTCCACGAGAGCCCACCCGGTCCGGCGGGCGAGCTCCGATCCCACCGTGCTCTTGCCCGAGGCCATGAATCCCACCAGGAGGACCGTGGGCTCGTCAGAGCGGCCGTTCGCCATACCCCCGCTCTCGGAGGTGGTCAAGGTAGGCCTCGTAGTTTCGCCCGACCTCACCCACCGAGTCCCCGCCGAACTTCTCGAGGAACGCGTCCGCCAGGACCAACGCCACCATGGCCTCACCGATCACACCCGCCGCCGGCACCGCGGACACGTCACTCCGTTCCGTGGCGGCGTCGGCCTCGGAGCCGTCCCGCAGGTCGACGCTGGGGAGCCGGTTCCGGAGAGTGGAGATGGGCTTCATGTACCCACGCACCACCACCGGCTCTCCGGTGGTCACGCCACCCTCCAGTCCCCCGGCCCGGTTCGACGACCGCCGGAACCCTCCACCACCGGCGTGGGCGTCCTCGCGCACGATGGGATCGTGCACCCGGGTCCCCGGACGCCCCGCGGCCGCCACTCCATCACCCAGCTCCACCGCCTTGATGGCCTGGATGGACATCATGGCCCCGGCCAGGCGCCCATCGAGCTTCTCGTCCCAGGCCACATGGCTTCCGAGGCCCACCGGAAGCCCCCGGGCCACCACCTCGAAGACCCCACCCAGCGTGTCCCCAGCCGCGCCGGCCTGGTCGATGGCCTCCATCATGCCCTCCGTCGCCTCGGGGTCGAGGCAACGAAGCGGATTGTCGTCCACCGCGCCGTTGAGGTCCTCCGGAAGGTCCTCCGGTATCCGGGCCTGGACATGGCCCACCGAGACCACGTGGCTCCCGATGCGGATGCCGAACTCTGCCAGGAATCGCTTGGCCACGGCCCCGCACGCCACCCGGGCCGCCGTCTCACGGGCGCTGGCCCGCTCAAGGATGTCCCGCGTGTCCCGACGGTCGTACTTCAAGACCCCCACGAGGTCCGCGTGCCCGGGGCGGGGGAGGTACATGGAACGGAGCGCCTTCGGGTTCACACCCTCCGGCGGGCGCTCGTGCGCCATGGCCTGGGTCCAGTTCTCCCAGTCCCGATTCCAGATGATCAAGGCCAGGGGAGAGCCCAGCGTCTCGCCCAGCCGGATCCCGCTGAGCACCTCCACCCGGTCGGACTCGATCTTCATGCGACGGCCGCGCCCGTACCCGCCCTGTCGCCGCTTGAGCTCGGGGTCCACGTCCCGGGCGGTGACCAGCTCCAGTCCGGCGGGCAGGCCCTCCAGGAGGGCCAGCAAGCCCCGGCCATGGGATTCGCCGGCGGTTCGGAACCGAAGTCGCTTCATGAATGGACCAGGATGGAGGTGGTTCGGGCGTGCAATGCGCACCAACGATAGAACGGGCGCGGCTCCTTACCAAGGAACCGCGCCCGTTCACTCTGCCATGGCTTGCATCGTCGGCCCGCTCGGCGGGCCCTGGACCCCCTAGTTGATCCGCGCCGGATGGTTGCGGAGGATGTCCGCCTTCCGGACCGGGATGACCACCACCCCGCCGGACGTGCTGGTCCCGAACAGCTTCACCACTACGCAGGAGTCCTCGGTGATGCCGTTCTCGGCGATGGGATCGGAGAAGCTGTTCCCGTTGTAGATCTGCACCGCCTGGCCCACGGTTGCGCCATTCCGGTCCTGCACCGGCACCGTGGCGCAGGTCCGCCCCGCGTTGTCCTCCGCGAAGGGCAGGATGGCCTTCAAGGGTCCGTTGATGATGTCCTTGATGGTGACCCGTCCGATGGGATCCCCGCCCCGCTGGGTGTCGATGATGTCCACCGAGCGGTTCCCCGTGGGCACGAAGGCCAGGTGGACGTTGGGGTTGTAGGTCCCGGACAGGTTGGAGTTGCTGCGGAAGTTCGCGTGCAGCGGGTGGAAGGCGATCCCCTTCGCCGCCTCCGGTGACGAGACGTTCCCCTCTCCGAGCAGGCGAAGCCCGGTATCGACGAAGTAGGCCTTCTCCCGACCCCTGGCTCCCACCAGCGACCCGTCGTAGTTCACCGCGACACCCCGGACCTCCTCCGACGCGTTGCTGAGCAGATCCTGGACCTGGCGGGTGTTGCTGAGGCCCGCCGCGGCGCCGAAGCTCGACTCGTAGATCATCACCCGGGCGGCGCCGGAGCGGCCGCCCTCACCGATGGCCAGCCAGCTTCCGTCTCCGGCACCGGCCACATAGGTCGTGTCCTGAAAGCCCAGCCCCGCCACGTCCCAGGTCCCGGACCAGACGGCCGCGTCGGAACCCGCCAGGCGCAGCTGTTGAACGGCGGCATCCGGCGTGTTGGTGGGCGTCACGGTGGCCCAGATTATCTGGTTGGGGAATCCGGGCACGTGGTCATAGATCACCACCGCGTTTTGATCGGAGTCGTCGATGGCGTCCACGTGTGCGATGGCCCACTGGTTCTCCTGGGCCGGCGGGATCGCGTAGTCGACGAACAGCTTCACCTCCGCCTGCTCCGCACCGGGCAGGAAGTAGGCCTTACGGGCCGTCCCCAGCTCACCCACCCCGGTGGTCACCGTGGAGTAGATGACGTTCCCGAACGAGTCGACGCCGATGAACTGCGGGCGGTCCGAGAAGGCGGGCTCATCCAGGGTCGGGCGCCCCGTGGCCTCGTACGTCCCCTCGGTGGTGTTCAGGACCATGTCGTGCAGGTAGACGTCCGGCGTCAGGAGTCGCTGGTCGTCCGCTTCACGCTCGGTGGAGAGGTCGATGACCGAGAATCCCGCCGATCCGGAGTTCGCCACCCACAGGGAGTCACGACCCGGGTTGAATGCCAGCCCCCACGGGCTGGAGCCGACACGGATCGGAGCCTTGAACAGCTCGCTGTCCAGGTCGAAGACCTCCACTTGCCCGCGGCTCACGTTGGAGAGGAAGAGGCGAGGAGACGCGGACGCCGTATCCACTTCGGCATCCAGGATGGTGCCCCCATCGGGGAGGAGGACGGTCCGTCCCGCCACCACGATGAAGGTGAACTGGAAGCCCGGCTCGTTCAGAGCGACGGTCTCCCCCGTGGGCAGCTGTCCACACCGGACGGACACCACGTCGCTGGTGGCGGCGCCACAATTGGGCGGGCTGGCGGCGTCCCACATGAACCCCGTCACCTCGTAGGTGAGGGTGTCCGGTAGCGCCAGGGAATCCACCGACAGGATCGGGACCCAGAACCGCTGGACCACGGTCCCCTGGTTCGGAGCCCCGTATGTCACGGAGTCGGTCAGGACCACCGTCTGGCCGGAGGCGGATCCCGTGGCGATCACCGTGTAGCCACTTCCGAGCACCCCGTCTCCCGACGGGTCACTCCCGGAGAGCTGGATCTCGATGGAGTCACCCAGCTCCACCCGTCCCGCCTCGGGCTGCACCACGGTGAGGGACAGCCGCGGCGGAACCGTGTCCTGGACCTGATCGTTGGTGATGTTCAGTCGAACGATCTCGGAGCGCCCCGAGAGCGGGGGCTCCAGGACGTTGGTGGCCCGAGCGCTGACCTCGAGGTAGTCCACCGAGGGGTTGCCCGGAATCGAGATGCTGGCCGACACGATGGTGGAGTCCACGGGAAGCCCGAAGGCTCTGGTGATGGGGGTATCCAGCGCCCCCGCCAGAATGAACTCCACGGCGTCGATACCCGCCGGATCCTTGACCATGGCTCGGAGCTCGAGCGCCTGGCCCGGCGCCACCCTCTGTCCGTCCGACAGGTCGAGCAGGCGCACCGTGGGCCCACCGATCTGCACGCGTACGGTGTCCGCGCCCAGGTTCTTCTCCTGGTCGTACGCCTCCACGACCACGGAGGCGGTGCGCTTCGTGGTGGTGTCCACGGGGATCAACTGACGCGTCACCGAGTCCGAGCGGATGTTGGTGAACTGGGTGACTACGCGTCGCCCGAATTTCTGTACGATCTGCCCCGTCCCCAACTCGATTTCCGACTGGGTGGGAAGGAATACGCCGTAGAAGACCACGGAATCGATGCCGACGTTGTCCC
This sequence comes from Gemmatimonadota bacterium, assembly GCA_039586075.1. Taxonomy (GTDB): domain Bacteria; phylum Gemmatimonadota; class Gemmatimonadetes; order Longimicrobiales; family Gaopeijiaceae; genus Gaopeijia. Next base: position 34,024 of record JBDHLC010000014.1, read on the forward strand.
GGATCTCCGCCGAGATCTCGATGGGATCCGACACCCCGATGGCGGTCTCATCCGTATCGGGACGGACGATCTGGACCCGGGGGAGATCTTCTTCGATCCCCACGGGGCCGCTGAATCGGTTCGGACCGTCGCAGGCGGCCGTGGCCAGGACGGCCACGGCGGCCAGTCCGGGCACGGCGTTCCGGACGGAGCGCGGGTTGAATCCACTACGGCGCATGCCGGCCTCTCCCCCTGGAATCAGTTGCCCAGGTCCCGAACGATGTTCGGGGTCACGAGGATGATTAGGTCACGCTGGGTCTGCTGCTCACGGGTCGTCCGGAAGAGCCCGCCGATGAGGGGCAGGTCCATGAGGAACGGAATTCCAGTCTGGAGTTCGTTCCTCTCCGTCACCGTCAGTCCAGCGATGACCACGGTCTCTCCATCGCGCACCAGCACCCGGGAACTCGCCTCCTGGGTTTGGAAGATCAGGCCCACGTCCGACTCTCCCAGCACCGGGGCGGAACGCTCCGCTTCCAGCTCCAGGAGGATGTTGTTGTTGTCCGTGACGTGTGGGGTGGCCGTCAGAATGATCCCCGTTTCTTCGAAGTTCACCGTCGCCTGCGGGACGATGGCGCCTCCCGCTCCTCCGGCGGCCGCTCCGCCGGCGGCACCTGCGCCGGACTGCCCTCCGCCGACGCCCGACGAGGCGTCGATGACCCGGAGCGGAGTCCGCTCACCGACCTGGATCCGGGCCTGCTGGTTGTCCAGCACCGTAACCGAGGGCTGGGCCTGGATGTCGGACAGGTTTCGAGATGCCAGGACGTCGATGAAGTTCACCAGCGTGTGCCGGCCGATCACCAGGGAGCTCAGCAGGGTCAGGGTGGGGCTGACCACGCGCTGGTTCGCGTTCCCCAGCGCCGCCAGGGAGTTCCCGCCCAGTGAGACCACGTTGGTGCCCTGCTGCGCCTGCTCATCGGGAAGCTCGATCACCCCGTCATTGTCCAGGTCCACCGCACCGGGAGTGATGAGGTTCAACTGGTTCCCGCCCGAGTCCTTCAGGTCGTAGCTGATGCCCAACTCGTCGAGGTCCGTGCGGTTCACGAAGATGATCTTCGCCTGGATCGAGACCTGCGGGGTCCGAATGTCCACCGCCCGGATCAGGTCCTCGACGTCCCGGTGCACACGGGGGACGTCCGACACGATCAGGGCGTTGGATCCCGCCGCGAACGAAACGCTCCCGCGATCCGTCGACAGCCCCTCCACCGCCGTGGCGAGCTCCTCCGCCGTGGCGTAGTTGATTCGGTAGGTGCGGGTGTAGGGCGGCTCGACGCTCTCCCGCTCGTTCAGGCTGGTGATGTCGTCCACCCGGATGATTCCCGAAGGGAGCTCCGTGGCCACGAAGCCGTTGGTGGAGAGGATCACGTCCAGGGCCTCGTCCCAGGGCTGGTTGTCGATCCTGGCACTGATGTTCGCCGTAACCGACTCCCCCTTGACGATGGAGCGGCCGGAAAACTCGGCGAAGGTGAAGAGGACGTCCTCGATTGCAGCGCCGTCGAACTCCACGGTGATGGGGGAGGACCGCACCACCGTCTGCTCCTGCGGCGGGGCGGCCGCCACCCTTCGGCTCGGGGCCGGGGCCGACGAGACCTCGCGGGTCCAAGGCGCGAAGGCGGGCGTGCGTCGCTCGAGGGCGATGCGGAGCTGCGATCCCGTGGCCGTGATCTGGTACGGAAGAACCTCCTCGAGCTCCACGGTCACCCGGACCATGTCCTCGGAGTACTGGGACATGCGCATCGAGCGAATCCCGCCCCGGCGAATGTCCAGGAACTCCCGCTCGCTTCCGTCCAGCTGGGCCCCCATGAGGTCCACCACCAGGCGGTCGGGTCCCTCCATGGTGAAGTCCCGGTAGTCCACGGGACCGTCCATGGCGATGACCACGTCGGTGGTGCGGGCCGTTGGAGCGATCCGGACTTCACGAATCGGACCGCCCAGGGCCACCAACACCCCGGCCCAAAGCGCTAGAATCGAGGTCATGATGAGCCCCCCTGGCTCCGAGTCTGAAGCCGCATCTCTCTTCGCTCCGCGAGTCCGAACTCTTCAACGTCAACGATGATCCGGTCGGGGCGAATCTCCACGACACGGACGTTTCCCCAGCGTTGCCCCACCCGAAGGCGGGCCGATTGTCCCCTCACCGCCTGCACCCCGGCCTGGGTGGTCCTGCTGCCACCGCCGGCCGTCAGGGTCGCGACGCTCCGGCCCGGTTCCCGGGAGTAGATGATCCCCTGGAGCCGCATCATCTCGAAGCGGGGCCCACCCTCGGCCGCGGTGAGCGGCTTGAAGGGGTTCCGCCGCTCGAAGCTGGGATAGGCGAAGATCTCCCGCTCGGCCTTCAGCTCCACCGAGTCCTGCTGGGGCGGCGGCGGTGCGTTCTGTGCGACGGCAGCGGCGGGCAAGATCAGGAATCCGGCGACCAGGAGGCCTCCGGCAAAGGTCAGACGTCTCATGCTCCGCCTCCCGATCCCTGCGCCGGCGCTGTTCCGGTCTGCCCGGAGGGCAGGACGTAGGTCTCGATGGTGAAGTCCACCGCCACCCCCGAGTCATACTCCAGGAGGTCGTTGTTCTCGAACGGCTCCATGGCCAGATCCACCGGCGTGATGATGCGCGAGAGCGAGGCGATGGTGGTGAGGAGGCGGCCCACGTCGTGGTATTCCCCGATCACCCGCAGGTTGTAGGCCTGCTTGGTGTAGTACGGGCCCTGCTGATCGGCCACGGGCTCGATAAGGTTCAGGTCCACGTTCAGCCGCCGTGCCTCAGCGGTGATGTCCCGCAGCAGCGCCGGCACTTCCTCCTCGGCGGGCACCAGCTGCTCGAGCCGCCGGACATAGCGCTCGTAGACTGCGGCCTGCTGTTCCAGTCGCTCCTTCTGCAGGGCGCGGACCTGCGCGGCCCGATTCTGGGCCTCCAACCGCTCAAGCCGGTCCTGCTGCTCGATGAAGGCCTCCAATGCAGGGGCGCGCCAGTAGTCGAAGAAGAGGTAGAAGATCCCCGCGGCCATGATGATGGCGAAGAGGGCCTTCTGCTGTTTCGGTTCCCGAGGGATCAGAGCCATGGATCAGTCTCCTCAGGCGCCGGGCGTGGCCGGAGTGAACTCCCCTTCGTCGAACAGGGGCACCGTCTCGAGGATCTCCGGGGGAGGTGGCTGGAAGTAGACCTCCAGGGAGAACTCGTAGACGATCTGCTGCCCGGCGTCACCCTGGTCCTGGACCACCTGGGAGGAGGAGATGAAGTCCGCCACGCGGATGAACGGGGAGTCGGACAGCCGCGTGATGAACTCGGCCACCGCGAAGTTGTTCCCCGCCTGTCCCGTGAGCTGTACCTGCAGGCTCGGTGGAGCCATGGTCTGTACCATTCCGGTGAGCCACGTGTAGTCCGGCAGGGCCCGGGCCACTTCGTCCAGCACATGGGGCCAGACGTATCGGTCCTGATCGATGCTCTGGATAATGTCCACCCGCTGGATGATGGAATCGCGGCGGGCGATGAGCCCCTGGACCTGCTCGATGATCTCGGCGAAGCGCGCGGAGTCCTGCACCTCGGCGGCGATGGCCACCTCCACCTCTTCGGTCTGCCGGCTGAGCGACAGGAAGAGCCATCCCATGGCTCCCACGGCCACCACCCACGCCGCAACGGCACCCAGGATCCAGCGGTCCCGGAGGGGGCCTCCACCGGAGGGCAGGGAGAGGGAGACACCCTTGCCGCGGCTGCTCCGCTTGGAGCTGCGCTTCTTGCCGCCGGGGATCAGGTTGACTTCGATCACGATCGTTCTCCCTGTCAGGCGGACCGGAGGGCGAGGCCCAGGGAGAGCATCAGCATCGGTGCCGCCTCCTCCAGGTTGAGCCCTCGTCCCGCCTCGGGATCCACGGGGATGCGTTCGAACGGGTTGACCAGCTTGGTCGTGACCGACATGCGTCGGGTCAGCGCCTCGGTCATGCCGGGAACGCGCGCGCCTCCACCGCTGAGGTAGATCATCCCGATCCCCTCACCGGACTGGCGGGTCATCAGGAAGGCCGCAGCCCTCTCGATCCCGACACCCACTTCATCCGCCGCGGCCTCAACCACCTGCGCCAGGCCCGCCACCGTCTGGCGACCCTGAATGACCTCCTCGGCCTGTTCCGCGGTGAGGCCCCGCTCCCTCTGGAGATCCTCGCGGATGCGCCGCGATCCGAAGGGGATGTCCCGGGTGAGGATGGGCACGCCACCCTCCAGGATGTTCACGTTGGTGACCTCGTGGCCGATGTTCACCACCGCGACGATTCCCTCCATAGCCTCCGGGTAGTTGTACTCCAGGGCATTGTGGAGCGCGAAGGCGTCCACGTCGATGATGCCGGGAGTGAGCCCGGCATCGAGCAGGAGGCCCATCTTGTTGTCCACCAACTCCCGCTTCGCCGCCACCAGGAGCACGTCCATGCGGGCTCCCTCGTCGTGGGGATTCAGGATCTGGAAGTCCAACTCCACGCTCTTGATGTCGAAGGGGACGTGCTGTTCGGCTTCCCAACGGATGACGTCGCGGGCGTCGCTCTCGCTCATCCGGTCCATCTCGATGGGCTTGATGATGACGTCATGCCCACCGACCCCCGTGACCACGTCCCGGCCTTTCATCCCAAGCTCCTGGAAGAGGCCACCGACCGTGTCCGATACCAGGGCGTAGTCCATGATCTCCCCCTCCACGATGGTGTCGGGCAGGAGGGGGCGCATGGCGACACGTCGGACCTCTGGCTGGTCTCCCGAGTGGTCCACCTCGACCACCTTCACGAAGCCCGAGCCGATATCCAGACCGACTGTGCTTTTCTTACGTCCGAAGAGACCCATTGCGTGGCTACTCTCTCGGGGGATGAGGGAACAGAATTTTCCCTAATATGACGCGTTCGACTTTACAGGCCGCACGAGCGGTATGTCAAGGAATCCCTGACTAGTCGAGGGGTCCGTCCGACCGATGTAAACATTTGAATATTGCGGGACCGGACAACCCCTCGGGGATGAAAGGGATCACCACGGCCCCGCTGGTCCGGTCCCACCTCAGTTCATGACGTTGGTCATGTCGACCCAACTCCTCTGCGCGAGGGGTCGGGCTATGGCCACGCCAGCGTTGTTGAGGAGTGCCCGGGTCACCGTGCAACTCGAGTACTGGACCAGCGCGTCGCCCAGCACCGTCGTCGTCTCAAGCTCCACGTTAGCGGCGATGAGGCCACCGAAAAAGTGCGCGCCGGTCCCGGTAGTGGACACCGTTCCCCTCACCACCACGGGACCGAAGAAGGAATAGCCACCCGTCAGCGAGAGGTCTCCCTCCACCAGCAGGATGCCCTGGCCGTAGTCCCCGGATTGGATGCGACCGCTCCCGTTGATGTAGATGATCGGGAAGTGGTTCCCGCACGCACCGCTGGGGTTCATGGGGTCTCCCCAGTTGTCCCACCGACCGGTGTTGCAGACCCAGTGTCCGCCGATCAGGACGGAGTCCGGCTCGGTCTGAGTGACGGAAACGCCATGCGGGAGCTTCACCGTGGCCATGGTCACCAGTTCGTCCCAGGGGAAGTCCCCGAAGGTCAGGAGATCATCCGACGTCAGGGTGGGATCCTCGGACAGTGGCGGATCCCCGAGGATGTCGAACCGGGTCCCGGCGTTGGAGATCTGCGTGACGTCGTCGATGAGGATCCCGGGAGCGTCCTGGGCTTTCGTGGGATCGCAGATCCCGTCCCACCCCTCGGGAATGGAATCGTTGCCCACCACCTCCGACGCGCCACCCACGCTCAGCCCGCCCACGGTGGTGAGAGCGGCGCGGGGCCTCATGTCGATGGTGCGGATCTTCGCCAGCGTGCCCACCGTCCGGCTGGCGCCGTCCAGCACGGCCCCGCCTCGGGTAACCGTCCCCTGAGAGTTCAGGAAGTAGAGCCAGTCGGAGAGCTTGGTGACGGTCACCCGGTAGCGACCCTCCTCCGTGGCGGCCGTGCGAACGGTGCTCTCCTGCACCCCCAGCTTGCCCATGGTGGACGAGTTCCAGGACTCGAGGACCTCGCTCACGCCGCGCTCGGCAATGTAGAAGGCTGTGGTGCCCTTCTCGCTGGCCACCCCGATGCGCGACTCCTGCCGCGCCATGTAGAAACCGCCCGTCACGAGCACGCCCACCACCACCAGGGCGAACACCGCTACGGGCAGCGCGAATCCGTGCTTTCCAGACACCGGTCTCATCATATTGCTCTCCTGACTCCCGCTCCGGGTTCGGAGCCCGCAGCGGGGGGCTATTGGCGTGAAGGGCTCAGTTTCGCAGGTAGACACTGGCAGACAGGGAGTCCACAACCAGGTTTCCCTGCTGGTCTCGCGCGTCCGAGAAGCTGCGAACCTTCAGCAGGACCCGTCTCACCTCCGACGCCACGGCCGTCTCGTTCCCCTCGTCATCGAGGTAGGTGAATTCGAGTCCCGGCTGGCCGTCCAGGCCATTGATGGGTCCCACCAGGGGGATCCAGTCCCCACCGGCTTCCGCCCGCCCCAGGAACTGCTCTCCGCCGTATTCGTCCAGGCTGTAGGTGTACTGCGTGAAGCTCCGAATCGGAGCCCCATCCCGCACCGTGTCGGCCACGAACTTGGCGGACTGTCCGGAGAAGGAGACGAGCTGAGCATCGTGTACCTCCTCGCACAGAGCCGGTGCGGCGCTGGCGCTGACCACGCCCTGAATCCAGGTATCGTCGGTGGTCATGAATTCGTCGTTGTCCGCGAAGACGAAGACCGAATCCCCCGCCGCGAAGAGGTCGGAGACGTGCCGGACCAAGAGGGTCGGGGTGGTGCTAAAGGTCACGGCGTTGTTGTCACACACCACGCCCACCTTCCGCATGGCGCGAACCGTGAGCTTCTGGGGGCCGAAGTCCACGATGTCGCTCCCGCCGGAGCTCACCTCGCGAAGTTCCCCGAAGAGGATCTCCATGGTCGCCCGCGTATTCTGCTGAGCCTGCACCTTGGAGCCCTGCACCGTGTAGGCGCGCTGGTTGGTGATGAGAACCTGATAGGCGGCCATGACCAGGAAGCTGCCGAGAATGGCCACCACCATGAGTTCGACCAGCGTGAATCCACGTCGATCGTTCATTGTTCCATGATCCGGTAGGCGAAGGTGTCGATCACCGACGCGCCGAGAGAAGGGACGCCGGAGGCCGAGGTCAGACCCGGACCCACCGTCACGATGTTCACGAGCTTGGTGCGCTGCCCTTGGGTCACCGTCCACTCGACCTTGAAGTTCCCCAACTCGTCGGAGCCGCTCGACAGCTCCTCGTAGGGGGTTGCGCGAAGCTCTTCGATGACGCTCTGGAGCGCCGCCGACCGTTCTGTGGTGAGCTCGGAGAGGGTGGTCTGCCGAACCACGTACATGGTGGTGGCCGCCAGACCGAGAACGCCCACGGTCAGGATGATGAGGGCCACCACCACCTCCACCAGCGTGAAGCCGGTCCTCGGCTCCGCGCTTCGATCCTCCGAAGCCATCAGAACACCAACTGGCCCATGGGGAGAACTTCTACGCTCAGGACGTTGCCCCCCTGGGAGAACTGCAGCTTCGCGGTGGTGGTGAAGGAGTTGCAGTCCACGTCGGCATACCCGCGTGGACCCATGCACAGCCGGAAGAAGTTGGGCGCCCCGCGGATCTCCACGCCCAGCTGGTCGTCGAAGCGGATGGCCTCCAGCGTCTCACCGTTCCGGGTGATCCAGACGCTGTCGCCCGGGGTATCCACCCAGAGCATGGTGTTGGTGCCGCCCTCGATGGCGTGCGCGCGGGCCCGCGCGTGGAGCGATTGGAAGGCCTGGAGGCCCTGGCTGGCCGCCGTGCGGTTGATGACGGCTCCAAACGCCGACACCGCCACACCGAGAAGGATCGCCGCGAAGATGAGGGCGATCACAACCTCGACGAGAGTGAAGCCTGACGTGCGTTTCATGTTGTGTCCAAAGAGGGTGTAAACCGGCTTTGGGCGCAGGATGAGCGAGTTCCGTGCCATGCGGACCCACGCGGGATTCATGGGATTCCGGGGCTTCAGGGGGGGGCATCCCGCCAGATCTTTCCTTCCGCCGGTAAGCTTTGCCGACATTCGGGGCCTAGAAGACCGGCCACGCCGGAGGACCCAGCGTCCACGGGGTTCTCAGCTCCGGGGCTCGTTGCAGCCCCCACGCGGCGGAACAGCCGTCCACCTGCAGTGCCGATCCTGGTTCGAGCAGGACGTCCCCACCCACGTCGGCGAGGCCCGTGAGCCGGGCGCCCACCCCCAGTCGAAGATCACCCGAAACCATCACCCACCCCCGGAATCGGGCGCCGTCGGCCACGGTGAGGCTTCCCGCCACGGCCAGAAGCCCCTGGCCGGATCCGGCGAGCGTGACGTCGCCTGCCGCGCTTCCGCGCCCCCAGAGCCCCGCGCACGCCCCGCCGGGACGCGCAGGGTCCCCCCAGTTCGTCGACCCCGCCAGGCACGAGCCATCCGCGGCCGTCACCGGACCCAGCAGCCAAGCCCCACCGGGCCGGGTCGGAAGGCGGCGCTGCACCTCGAGGAGACCCACGGGCCCCAGGCGTGGGACGGCTTCCCCATCACGGGCCGGATCCCAGAGTCCAATGGCCGGCGACACCGCCACCCCGTCGGGACAGGCGGCCCGAGATTCGTCCTGCGCGTGGAGAACCACCGCCTCCGTCCCGATCCTCATAGCCCCGCCGATCCGTACGCCGGCCGAGCGCCGCCGGAGTCGCTCCGCGGCACGAGGGGCGTAGAGGATTCTCGCTCGCTCCCCGGCCGAGGTACCCCCGCTGGTCAGGAGAGCCACCTCCAGCGAGAGCCGGTGGCTGTCCACGATCCCGAAGGGCGTGCTGGAGGCGCCGTCGCTCACCAGGGAATCCAGGTGCGCGGCGGCGTGGGCAAGGGCAGCCGCTGCGGTGTAGTCCCGTTCCATGCGGCGGGCGTCCGCCCGCACGATCCACGCCTCCGTTCGCACGATGAGGAGCACCGCGTGCCCGAGGGCCGCCAACGCCACGCACACGAGGACGACAACGGCCAGCGCCACCCCGTCCCGCCGGGTCAGGCTCCGAATCCGGTTCCGCGTTCGAACGCCCATTCCGGTGGCGGGCTTCACCGGACGATCCACCGGCGCTGGACCGACGAGGAGTCCCCCCTGCCCCGGACCGTCAACCGCACCTGGTCGCCGTCTCGCGCCAGGGACGACCCCGAGGGGTCGAGGACGGCCGCAGTGAAGGGTTGAGCGGACGAGCCGGTGCGCCCGTAGCGGACGGCGTCGCCCACGCGGTATCTCCCCTGCTCGAAGACCCGGACCAGAACGGCGCCCCGCCCCGACTCCTCGAGCCCCAGGCGAACCGCCTGCCCAGACCCGTCCGTGACGCACTCCCCGGTGCCCGCCGACAGCACCGGGAGGACATGGACGTCCCCCCCAGCTGATACGATCCATGCGGAGTCACGCTGCGGGTCCGGGAGGCGGCGACCCCAGTACCACCAGTCTCCTCCACCGCAGGGCGTGCCGGTTCCCACGAAGATCCGGAGCCAGAGCTCCCGGCCGGCTCCCGGTGATGCCGCGCCACCACCCGCAATGCCGAGTCCGATGAGGTCCCGAGCCACCCGCCGGGCCTCCATGACCTCGGCGCGGCGCGTCAACGTCCCCGTGGCGGTCCGGTGCCGAGCCGCCAGCGTCGCCAGCAGGCCCACCAGGAAGAGTGTGAGCAGAAGGGCCAGCAGGCCCTCCAGCAGCGAGACCCCTCGGCGAACGTCCTCAGCGAGATCCCTGCCCGGGAGGCGGTGGTTCATTCCGTGACCCTGAGCCGGTCGTGCCGCGGGGTGGGCAGCACCGGGAGCCGGATCCAGATGGAGTCTCCCCCAGGGAAGACACCCTGGACCTCCGCGCCCGAGGCGGTCCCTCTCCACCGCACCTGTCCGCCGTCGGGGAGGTCGCTTCGGCCGGCCCCGCCCCACCCGCTCACCTCCAGGGAGTCGGCGACGTGCACCAGCACCCAGAGCGCTCGCTCCCTGTGGTCGGCGGCACGCGCCTCCATGGAGGACAGGCGGAGGAGGGCGCCCATCCCCAGCGCGCCCACGCCCAGGAGGACCAGGGCGACCACGACCTCCACCAGCGTGAACGCCCTCCGATCCGGGGGGTGCGGGACCTCGCCGCCCTTCACGGACTTGCTCACCGTCGGCTTCCTCGACCCCGGGACGAGATGACCAGCCGGGCCTCCGCCCGCCCTCGGCGGAAGACCAGCGTCCTGCTGGTCACGACCCCGAGCCCCCACGCGTCGAAGTGCAGGGTATCCACCACGGGGGTCCCGTCGGGACGGGTGATACGCACGCCGGACCGGCCCGCGTCGGCTCGACGCCAAAGGAGTGAGTCCCCGGCTCGCGCTGTCAGGACACCGGTCCGCCCGTCCACCGCCAGGGTCGCGCCATCACGGATCCGGGCCTCCACCCGCACCCGGTGGAGCGCGGCCAGCGCCCGGTCCCGCTCCGCGCCGACGGCCCACCGATCCTGGAGCCGACGACCGGCCGGTAGGGAGAGGCCGACGAGCACCGCCGCCAGGGCGAGGGCCACCAACAGCTCCAGCAAGGTGAATGCGGCGACCCGAAGCGAGCGCGGAGGGGCGGGAGTCGGGTCGAGGCGTGGGGGGCGTCGGTTCATGCCACACGATGCCCCCCCGTCCCGGGCGGCGGGATGCCCAAGTGGGCCGGCAGCGCACCGTGCGCCGCCCGGCCCCGGACTCCGCCGGCGTCAGTCCTTCAGGCCGTAATCGTGCAGCTTGTAGCGCAGGGCACGGGGCGAGAGCTCCAGCAGCTCCGCCGCCTGGGTCTTGTTCCCCCCCGTCCGGTCCAGCGCCCGCTGGATGAGGTGCCGCTCCAGCTCGGCGGTCCGGCGCTTCACCGAGAGATCGTCCCCCGGATCCGCCAGGTATCCCTGCGGGGCCGGGACGCGGACGTGCTCGGGAAGGTCCCCCGGCTTGATCGTCTCGCTCTCCGCCAGGACCATGGCCCGCTCCAGGATGTTCTCCAACTCTCGAACGTTCCCCGGCCAGGGATAGTCCAGCAGGTACTCCATGGCCTCCGGAGAGATGGAATCCACCGCAACACCCATGCGGGACCGGTGCCGGTCCAGGAGGTGTCGGGCCAGCTCGGGCACCTCCTCGCGACGGGAGGCCAGGGGCGGAAGGTGGATGGGAATCACCGCCAGGCGATAGTAGAGGTCCTCGCGGAACTCCCCGTTCGACACCGCCTCTTCCAGGTCCATGTTGGTGGCGGAAAGGACCCGGACGTCCACCTTGACGGTCTCCGTGCCGCCGACCTTCCGCACCTCTCCCTCCTGGAGGGCCCGCAGGAGCTTCACCTGCAGCGGCTGCGGCAGGTCGCCGACCTCGTCCAGGAACAGCGTTCCTCCGTGCGCGACCTCGAACAGACCGCTCCGTTCGCGGTCGGCTCCCGTGAACGCTCCCTTCACGTGCCCGAAGAACTCGCTCTCCAGGAGCGTCTCGGGGATGGCGCCGCAATTCACCGGAATGAAGGCGCTGTCGTGCCGCCGGCTCTCCTGGTGGATCAGGCGGGCCACCAACTCCTTCCCGGTACCGCTGGCGCCGCTGAGGATGACCGGTGAGTCGTGGGGCGCCGCTTTGCGGGCCATCTCCAGCGCCGCCATCATGGCCGGTGAACGGGCCACGAGCTCTCCGAAGCGCCGGTCCGCGCGCACCTCGTCCCGCAGCCGGCCCACCTCGCGGCGCAGATTCTCCCGCTCCTCGGCCTTCTTGAGGGTGAGGAGGACCTCGTCCGCCGAGAACGGCTTGGGGATGTAGTCGTACGCCCCCTTCTTCATGGCCTCCACGGCCAGGTCCACCGACCCGTAGGCGGTCATCACCATGACCAGGGCGTCACCTCCCTCCTCCCGGTAGCGATCCAGGAACCCCAGGCCATCCAGCTCCGGCATGCGGACATCGCAAAGGATGATATCGGGCTCCTCCGATAGAGCCTTCGCCAGACCTTCCTTCCCATCCTGTGCCTGGATGACCGGGTACCCTGCGTCGTCCAGGATCAGGGTGAGAGACTTTCGGAGTCCCTTGTCGTCGTCGATGACCAGAATCTTCACGCCTCGATCTCCTGCCGGGCCGCCGGCAGCCGGATGATGAACCGTGCCCCCCCGTCGGGGGCATTCTCAACACTCATACGCCCTCCCATCCCCTCCGCAAGCCGTGCGCAGATCGCCAGGCCGAGTCCGGTACCCTTCCCGGGTTCCTTCGTGGTGAAGAAGGGATCGAATACCCGGTCCAGGTTTTCCTCGGGGATCCCCGGACCATAGTCCTGTACTCGGATGGCAACCACGTCGCTTGCGGTGAAGAGGGGATCGGGTCCCCCCGCATCGTGGTCCCTGGCTACCCTGCGCCGGTGCATGTAGTTCAGGCCGGGAGGATCCTCCTCGCGTCGCGCCGGAAGGGCGGACACTCCCCCTGCCTCCAGCTCCACCTCGATGGAGAGCCGCGGATGCTCGTCACCCGCCATGGCATCCAGCGCGTTCAGGATCAGGTTCACCAGGATCTGCTCGAGCTGCTGAGCCTCGCCGGGGACCGACGGGATGTCTGGATCCTCGGCGGGCCATTCGACGTCCACACCGTCGAGCTTGCCCTGGGTCTCGAGAAGGTCTCGGACCCGCTCCACCACCACTCCGATGCGCGTCTCGCCGGAGGGCGCTCCACGTCCTCGCGCATACTCCAGCAGGGTCCGGACGATCCGGTCGATGCGAGCCGCCTCGTCCCGGGCGGCCTCCAACAGCTCCGTGTCCTGCCCTGCCCGCTCCGCCCGATGCCGCGCCAGGTCCACGAACCCCATGAGGGCCCCTAACGGATTGCCCACCTCGTGAGCGATTCCGCTGGCGAGGGTCCCCACGGAGGCCAGGCGGGCAGTCTGGATGACTTCGTCCCGGGCCGCGACGAGCTCGGAGTTGGTCTGATCCAACGACGCGATGTTCTCCGCCAACACCTCCTGGTTCTTCACGAGGGCGTCCGCCATGGCATTCACACTGTCCCGGATCGCCCCGAGCTCCACGGTCCCCACTGGAGCCACCCGGTGGCGGTGCTCCCCCGCGGCGATCCGGCGGACGTCCTCCACCATGCCCTCCACGGGTCGGACGAATCGGGCCCGGAGGAACCAGCTCCCGAACCCCGCCACCACCAGGAGGTCCAGGACCACCAGGGCGAAGACCAGTCCCACGGCGTCCTGGGGACGGGAGAGCTGGGGAAGCACCACGGCCAACGCCTGCGCCGCAACCAGCAGGGCTCCCACCAGCAGCGCTCCGAAGAAGACCACCAGGTCGCGTCGCAGCGAGGTGGGGCGGCGGACGTCGGGGGAGTGAGGGGGTTCGGACCCCGATGCGGATCGGGGTGCCTCGGCCCCGTATGGCCGGTCCGACGGGAGCTCGCGCTCGCGGTGGGATTCGTCCCGGGAGCGGTCGCCAGGCGATCCTTCAAGAGGGGAGGTGGGCGCGTTCACGCCGAGAGGATGGGCAGAAGCGCCCCCCGAGACAACTCTTCTCCCGACGGATGACGGCGAGAGCGTGGTAACGCGGCCGGGCCCGTCAGGCCCGGCGGGCCATCAGAAGGTGCAGGTCGCGAGCCCTTCGACGGTGGCTGGCGCCACGGGGGTGGCGGAACCCTGGAACATGGCGCAGGTCTCGCCCGGTGCTCCAACGTGGGTTGCGGTGGCCGCCCACCCGGTGTTGGTAGCCTCCACGATGTTCATGGTGATGCCCTCGGTCACCACCCCCTCCATGGCCACCAGGTCGTTGGAGAAGGTGAAGTTGTTGGAGTGATACATCTCCTGGACCGTCGCCAGGTTCTTCAGGTCCGACAACATCGCCGAGCGATACGACTTCTGGCGGGTTGAAGCGAACTTCGGGATGGCGATGGCGGCCAGGATCCCGATGATCACGACCACGATCAGGAGCTCGATGAGGGTGAACCCCTTCCTCTTGTTCTGGCTCTTGATGTTCATCTCCATGCCTCTTCGATCAGGGCCCCGTTCGTCCTGCCGCGCCTCGTTCGGTCCTCGCCCGACCCTCGAGTTGCCTCGATCGGGCGGCCTCGCTTCATCCCCGGTTCGGGGAGTGGGACCGGCTCGCTGGAGGATCTCCCCCGCGGTGCCGGCCGTCGTCTCGCCTGCGGGACGGGGGGCGTGAACCCGAGTCTCTCGACCCGGGCCACGCCCCCCGTTCACCCTAGGCGTTTCCCGAGCGTCCCTTACGGAGCCGGAGCAGCCGGGGTGGTGCAGGCGATGGCGCCGGCCACCGTGGCGGGCGCAACCGCAGCCGCGTCGCCGTAGAAGACCGCGCAGGTCTCGGTGGTACCGGAGTGCGTCGAGGTCGCGGACCAACCGGTCGCGTTCGCGGCACCCACGACCACGGTCACACCCTCAGACTCGGCGAATCCGAGATCAGCGAGCGTCGTGGTGTAGCTGTAGTTGTCAGCGTAGTAGATCTCCTGCTGGGAGGCGAGGTTCTTCAGATCCGACTTCATGGCGGACACGAACGCCTTCTCCCGGGTGGCGGAGAACTTCGGAATGGCGATGGCCGCCAGGATCCCGATGATCACCACGACGATGAGCAGCTCGATCAGAGTGAAACCCTTGTTGTCCCGCATGACGTGTCTCCTATGGAGTGAGGTGAACTGTGGGGGGGACTGCTTTCCACAGGCCGGTCAGGGGGCAACAGGGGTGCCAAGAACGACCGCGCGATTGTAAGTGATTCGAATCAAGTCACTTACGAACATTCGGCATCACATCCAAGTCCTGACCAGATCCCCGATGGGTGCGGGATCCTGCAAGATCCAAGTGTTTTGCCAGAGTCCGACGCGTCGAAACGACGCGGTATGATCCGAACAAAGCCCGAATCCAGTAGCACCCGGCCCGCCGATCTCAGTTCGCATGGGGGGGGCGAGACGCCCGATCCCTGGAAGCTACTCGCCGGGTGGGAGCTTGTCCCGTGCCTCCCAGGCGGGGAGCGCGGGGGGCCGGAAGTACGGGGGATGGGGCCCGGTGAGGTTGTACTTCAGGATGCACCAGAGGGCTTCGACCCCGTCCTTCCAACCGATCTTCTTGCCCTCGGCGTAGGATCGCCCGTGGTAGCTGATGGGCAGCTCGTAGATCCGCGCGCCGGCTTGGGAGAGGCGCGCCGTGACCTCGGGCTCGAACCCGAAACGCTCCGAGGTGAGGGGCAGCGTCTGGAGGAGCTCCCGCCGTACCATCTTGTAGCAGGTCTCCATGTCGGTGAGGTTGAGGTCCGTGAGCATGTTGCTCACCAGGGTGAGGAACTTGTTCCCCATGTAGTGCCAGAAGAAGAGCACCCGGTGCGGTCCCCCGAGGAAGCGTGACCCGTAGACCGCATCCGCCTTGCCCTCCAGGATGGGCTCGAGGAGGCGAGGAATCTCCCGGGGGTCGTACTCCAGGTCCGCGTCCTGTACCACCACCACGTCTCCCGTGGCGTGGTCGAAGCCGGTCCGGAGCGCCGCTCCTTTGCCCCGGTTCCATTCGTGGAAGACCAGCACGTCCACGAGACCCTCCTGCTCCAGGCGTCGAAGGAGCTCCCGGGTGCCGTCGGTGGAGCCGTCGTCCACCACGATTACCTGCCAGTTGAGCGGAACCTGGCGCACCCGCCGGAGGAGCTCCTCGGCGGTTCCGATCTCGTTGAAGGCGGGAATGACCACCGAGACCACCACGTGGTCCCACGGCAGGTCGGGATTGAGACCGAGGCGCGGAAAGCGATCCGGAGAGGAAGACATATGGGGCTCAGACCTCGATTCCGTATCGGTTCAACTTCCGGTAGAGCGTGGAGGGGTCGATTCCCAGAACCTCCGCGGCCCTGGTCTTGTTCCCGCCCTCCGCCTGCAGCACCCACGCGATGTAGGCCCGCTCCACGAGCTCCATGGTAGGATTGGCGGGCGGCGCGTCGGACACGACCCGCGGGGCCGGGGACTCCTTCACCCGCTCGGGGAGATGCGAAAGGCCGATGGGCCGTCCCCTCGCCACCACCGCAGCCCGCTCCAACGCGTTCTCCAGCTCCCGCACGTTCCCGGGCCAGTCGTACGACTTGAGCACCTCCATGGCCTCGTCCTCCAACTGGAGCGGACCTTCGCCGGCTGGGTCCGCCATGCCCTTCATGAAGTGATCCGCCAGGAGTGGGATGTCCTCCCGACGCTCCCGGAGCGGGGGAAGGTGGAGGGCGATGACGTTGAGGCGGTAGTAGAGGTCGCTTCGGAACTGTCCCTTCCGGATCTCTTCCTCCAGCTCCCGATTCGTGGCCGCGATGATCCGGGCGTCCACCGGCACGGCCTCGGTGGAACCCACGGGAATGACCTCCCGCTCCTGCAGGGCGCGGAGGAGCTTCACCTGGGTCGACGGCGTCATCTCGCCGACCTCGTCCAGGAAGAGGGTCCCGCCGGTGGCTGCCTCGAGAAGTCCCTTCTTGTCCTTCACCGCGCCCGTGAACGACCCCTTCACGTGACCGAACAGCTCGCTCTCCAGAAGGCTCTCCGGGAGCGCGCCGCAGTTGATGGAGAGGAAGAGGTTCTCGGCGCGGTCCGAGAGGGAGTGGATATAACGGGCCAGGACTTCCTTCCCCGTCCCGCTCTCACCGCTCAGGAGCACGGTGGACTCGGTGGGCGCCACCGTCTCCGCCAGGTCCAGCACCTCCTTGAAGCTGCGGGCCCGGCCGATGGGCCTCCGCCCGTTCCGGCTCTCCCGCTTCCGGATCTCCCGCTTGAGGGCCTTGTTCTCGGCCTTAAGCTGTCGGCTCTCGGTGGCCCGGCGGAGAAGCCCCAGGAGCTCGTCGTTGGCGAACGGCTTCTGAAGGTAGTAGAACGCTCCCTCGTTCACCGCCTGCATGGCGGTCTGCAGCGAGGCCTGGGCCGTCATGAGGATGACCGCGATCTCGGGATCCCGCTCCCGGACCTCCTGCAGGAGCTCCATCCCGGTCATCCCGGGCATCCGGATGTCCGTCAGCACGACGTCGGGTGTCAGCCCCTCCACGCTCTCCAGGGCCTCACGGCCCGACGAGGCGGTGGTCACGGCATATCCCTCTCGGCGGAGAAGGATCTCCAGTGCATTCAGGATTCCCATCTCGTCGTCCACGACGAGCACCTTCGGCCCGTCATTCATTGCCGTCCTCCTCTCCCGGGAGATACATGACGAACTCCGCTCCGCCGCCGGGCGCGTTTCCGGCGTACACCGCACCCCGGTGCGCCTCCACCGCGCGGTGGACCACCGCCAGGCCGAGGCCGTTGCCTCCCGGCCGGGTGGTGTAGAAGGGATCGAAGATCCGGGCCGCATCGTCCTCGCCGATCCCGGGCCCGGAGTCGCACACGGACAGGCACACCGGACGCTCCACCTTCACCCCATCTGGCGCCGGACCGTCGCGGTGATCGGACAGGGTCACCGTCACCTCGCCCCCGGCTCCGGAGAACTGAAGGGCGTTCAACGTGAGGTTGTAGACCGCCCGGTGGAGCAGGTCGGCATCGCCAGGAATGTGAACCGCGCCGTCCACCCCACTACACGACACCCGTGCACCCTCAGGTGCGTCCGGGTGCTGCCGGGCGAGATGGACAGCGTCCCGGGCCAACGCCGCCACGTCCACCCGCTCCGACTCTCCCTTCCTCAGGGCCGAGAACTCCAGGAACTCCGAGAGGAGACGGCTGAGACGGTCGGACTGCTCCAGCACGAGCCGACGGAGGGTCTGGCGATCGCGGGTCTCGAGCCCCTCGCCGGTGAGCTGCTCCACGGACGATCGGATGGAGGCCAGGGGGTTCTTGATCTCATGGGCCAGAGAGGCGCTGAGCTCGGCCACCGCCTCCAGGCGTTGGTTCCGCCGATCCAGGATGTCCGCACGCTCCTTGTTGGTGATGTCCTGGAAGATGGCCGTGGTGGTCACGGACCCGTCGTCCTCGTGGTCCATCACGGTCGTGCTGACGCCGATGACCACGGGTCGCCCGTCCCGCTCCATGGTGGTCTTGAAGCGGAGAACCGGTACCCGGTCCTGCACCGACCGCATGAGGAGACGGCCCATGGCCGGCGCGACCTTCCCCAGCGCCTCGGTGACGGGCTTGCCCACGTGGCCCGCCGCGTCCACACCGAGGAGTCTCGCCCCGGCGTGGTTCAGGTAGGCGATGCGGGCCTCCGAGTCCACCGTGAGGACCCCCGTGGTGAGGGAGTCGAGAATCTCTGTCGTATCCAGCCGGAGCTGACGGAGCTCCGACTCCACCACACCGAGCTGCGTGCCGGCCCTCCGAAGGCGGTCGCCCAGTATCCCCGTCGCCAGGGCCACACCGCCGAAGAGTGTGATCTGGAGCACCAGCGCCGTGTCCAGCGCCCCGCCCTGGAGCCAGACGATATCGGCGAAGAACAGCAACGAGACGAGGACCCCCATGAGAACGCCGCCGGCCAGCGGAAGGAGGAGGGCGCCCTCCGAGATCACCAGGATGTAGAGGGGGGAGAAGTCGCTGCTGAAGTCGGTGGGCGACCCCGGCACACCGCTGGTGATGTGCACCGTGGCGGTCACCAGGAGCGCGTCCAGCAGCACCTGGCCGTACCGAAGGTTCACCCCGGGATGGTAACCCGCGACGTGGGTGTACCAGAATGATCCCACCGTCGCCGCCACGCCGGCCACGAACATGGTGGTCGCGACGAAGGTCACCTCCGGCCCCGCGCTTTGCCAGACGAAGAGGGCGGCGGCCAGGATGGAGGACACCAGCGTGATCCGGCCCAGATAGACCCACCGTAAGAGCTCCCGTGGAACCAGGAAGCCGCCGGCGTGGGATTCGGGATTCAGCAGCATGCTCCGAGGCTAACCCGAAGTCTTGCAGATTGCAATCAGGCCGTCCTTGCGCTTTGCAATGACGTCATGATTCCAACGGCTCGGGCGATGCGCACGTCATGGAGCCCGCTGCGGCCGCACCGGTCGATGGCTCCCGGCAGGGGAGCTAGTCCTCCGTGGTGGGTACAGGGACCTTCAGGGTCTGGCCCGCGAGGATGCGGTTGGAGCGAAGCCGGTTCTCCGCCCGGAGCCGGTCCACGGTGGTCCCGTACTCGCGTGCGATGGTCCAGAGAGAATCCCCGCGCCGGACCCGATGCTCGACCACTTCCTCGGGGGCGGCGCTGGCCATGCGCTGAAGCAGTTGCGGCCGCCGTCCGGTGAGCCGTTCGACGTACGCCACATACTGGTTCGGGAAGAGCGCCAGGTGGTAATGGGCCGGATACCGCTCGCGGGTCGCCTCCAGGATCCGGGCCCTCTCCAGGTCCAGAAGGACCCCTTCGAGCCAGGATCGGCAGGTCCGGCTACGACTCAGGCGCAGATCCATGGCCATCCCGGTGGGATGCACGGACTGCTCCGAGGCGTTTCGCGGTTGGCGGTTCTGCGGTCTCGTGAGGGACGTTACCACCAGCTTCTCACCGCAGGCCGACCGATACTGGGAGGCGAGACGGCGGAGGAAGAGCTCCACCTCCGGGCGCGCGTAGGGGTAGGAAACGCCATGGAGCTCGAAGTCCTGGTTCCCCTTGACGGGGACGAGATACCCGGAATTCACGAAACGCAGAACCTGCCCCCCGTCCCGAAGGAAGCTGTAGTCGTGCTCCCGGGCGATCCGATTCTGGATGTCCAGCGAGGTCCGGGATCCGCTAAGGCTCTGCGCGTCCGCCGCACCGGTCCCGGAGAGCAGGACCAGGAGCGCGAGAAGGCCCACGCTTCGGAGGGAACGGTTATACGCCATGGAACGGGAATTGCAGGCTCATCGATGTTTCCAATATGGGACTAGGTAAACATCTGGTGCAATTCCCACAAGGGTTACGGCTCCTGCCGCCGCAAACCCTTTGAAGGCAAGGGCGCCGGCTCCCCCGATGGGGAGAGCCGGCGCTTACGGGTGCCTTACGGCCCGTCGATCGACTGGGCGAACCGGCGATTCTGGACGGTCCAGGCGAGCCCGCCCTGTAGCGGAATCAGCCGTTGGCTGCAGCGAAATGGGCCGCGACCCGGTCCCAGTTCACCACGTTCCAGATGGCCGCGATGTAGTCCGGACGCCGGTTCTGGTAGTGCAGGTAGTAGGCGTGCTCCCAGACGTCGATTCCCAGAATGGGAGTCTTTCCCTGGCTGTAGGGCGAGTCCTGGTTGGGGGTCGCCATGACTTCCAGCCCTCCGGAGCCGTTCACCACCAGCCATCCCCATCCCGACCCGAACTGGCCGCCCGCAGCGCCACCCAGCTTCTCCTTCAGCGCGTCGAACGAACCGAAGGCCCCGTCGATGGCCGCCCCGAGGTCCCCGGACGGCATGGAGGCCCCGCCCGGGGTGAGGATGTCCCAGAACAGCGTGTGGTTCACGAATCCGCCGCCGTTGTTGCGCACCGCGGTACGAATTCCATCCGGAAGATCGCCGAGGTGCCTCAGCAACTCCTCCGCAGCGTGTCCGTGCAGGCCCGCGTGGCCCTCCAGCGCGGCGTTGAGCTTGTTGGTGTACCCGGCGTGGTGCTTGGAGTGATGAATCTCCATTGTCCGGGCGTCGATGTGGGGCTCGAGTGCGTCGTAGGCATAGCCCAGTTGGGGCAGCTGGAATGGGTACGCCATCGTGGCTCCTCCAGGAGGTTGATGTGTCGATGTCGGCAGCGCTGTGGGGAGACCCCGTGACCGTGGGCGAGTTCCCCCTGTAGGTTGTGGCATGGTCGAGCTCCCGTCACCCCGCCGCATCCTCCTGGTGGACTGTGACATGTTCTATGTCCAGGTCGCCCGGCTCGAGGACCCGGAGGGGGCGGGACGCCAGGACCTGCTCATCGTGGGGGGCTCCCCCACCGGCCGCGGCGTCGTCACGTCCGCCTCCTACGCGTGCCGCGCGTTCGGCGTTCGTTCCGCCATGCCTACGGCCGAGGCCCTTCGTCTGTGCCCGGACGCTGTGGTGGTGGGGGTGGACCGACGAGCCGTCACGCGGCGAAGCGCTGAGGTTCGAATGGCTCTGAAGGACCTCTCACCGGTGGTGCAGGCCGCGTCTGTGGACGAGTTCTACCTGGACCTCACCGGCACCGAGCGCTTGTTCCACGAGGAGCCGTTGGAGACCACCGCGAATCGGATCCGGGAGGACGTGCTCCATCGGACGGGTATCGGTGTCTCCATCGGCGGCGGCACCAATCGCCTGATCGCCAAGATGGCCACCCGGCCCGCCAAGCCCGGGGGAGTCTTCATCGTGCCGGCCGGCGGAGAGAAGGCCTTCGTAGGGGGACTCGCCCTCGCCGAGATCCCCGGGGTCGGCCCGGCGCTCCTGAAGACGCTCGGGGCCAAGGGGCTCACGACGGTGGCGGAGGCGCGCGCCGTGGACTCCCAGTGGCTGATCCGCTGGCTGGGGGAGAGCCGTGCCCGGTGGCTCCAGGCCCGGATGCAGGGACGGGACGATTCCCCGGTGGTGGGTGGAGAGCCCCGCAAATCCATCTCCTCGGAGCGGACGTTCGCCGAGGACATCGACGACGACGACGAGTTGGTTCGCCGTCTGCTGAAGCTGACGGTAGGCATCAGCGCCTCTCTGCGGGGAAAGGGCCTGCAGGCGCGGACCCTGACGGTCAAGCTCCGGGACGGGGACTTCACGACCCGGCAGCGGAGCCACACCTTCCCCGCGTCGGTAGAATCGGACGGAGTCATCTTCCCGGTGGCCCGGGAGCTCCTCCACGACCTGCGGAGACAGCGGCGTACGGGCGCGCGCCTCCTCGGGGTTGGACTCTCGAATCTCACGCGGAGTCATGGACCGGGGCAGCTGGCGCTGTTCGAGGAGGAATCACCCCACGAGACCGAACGCACCCGGGCCCTGAACGAGGCGGTGGACGGGCTGAGGGGACGGTTCGGTCACGACGCCGTCCTGCCGGCGGGAATCGTCCGGCCACACCCCGAACGCGACAAGGACGACTGACATGAGCTCCCCGGGTCCCTTCCGCACTCCTCTCCCCTTCCCGGTCTCGCATCCGGTGGTGGGGATGATTCACCTGCCCCCACTCCCCGGCGCAGCTGTCGCGGGTCCTTCCATGGAGGAGACGCTCGCCATCGCGGAGGCCGACGCCGAGGCCCTGCGGCGTGCCGGGGTGGACGGCATCCTGGTGGAGAACTTCGGGGACACACCCTTCTACCCGGATGTCGTCCCGCCGGAGACGGTGGCCGCCATGACGTTGGCGGTGGACCGCGTGCTCAGGGCCGTCCCCCTTCCGGTGGGGATCAACGTCCTTCGAAACGACGCGGCCGCGGCCATTGCGGTGGCCGCCGTGACCGGGGCCGCATTCATCCGCGTGAACGTGCACGTGGGAAGCGCCTGGACCGACCAGGGCGTGCTGCAGGGCATGGCTCACCGCACGGTCCGAATGCGGAAGGCCCTGGGTCACCGGTGCGCCATCATCGCCGACGTGCACGTGAAGCACGCGACCCCCGTCCCGGGAGAGACGCTGGAGTCCGCTGCGCGGGACACCTGGCATCGCGGATTGGCGGACGTGCTGGTGGTGAGCGGCGCCGGGACTGGGCACGCCACCGATCCGGCCCGGGTCGCCCGGGTGGCGAGGGCGGTACCCGAGGCGCCCGTCTGGATCGGAAGCGGAGCCTCGCCGGAGACGCTGGCGGATCTCTGGCCCCACGCCCACGGATTCATCGTGGGATCGGCGCTGCTCGAGGAAGGGCGCGCAGGTGGGCGGGTCGACACGGTGCGGGCCCGCCGCTTTATGCGGGTGGTTCAGGAGCTGAGGTCGCAGGGCTAACTTCCCGGCATGGGACCCCGTACCGCCGACCCCGTGCAATTCGGCCTGCGCCGCGCGGCGCGCCACATCGGACGCGCCCTCCGGCTACGGTGCCCCAACTGCGGGGCTCCGGGTCTGTTCCGGCAATGGCTCTGGATGAGGCGGAGCTGCCCCCGGTGTCACCTGATCCTGGATCGGGGGGAGCCGGACTACTTCCTGGGTGGATACGTGGTGAACTTCGTCACGGCGGAGTTCACCATCGCCCTGGGTGCGCTGGCGGCAGTGATGCTCACCTGGCCGGACGTTCCCTGGAACACCATCAAGTGGTCGCTCCTCCTCCTCATGGTGCCGGCCCCGTTGGTGACGTATCCGTTTTCCAAGCTGGTCTGGCTCGCCATCGACCTCACGCTGCGACCGGCCACCTGGGCGGACCTGGAGGGCCACGGAGAGAACGTGCCCGCGGAACCGGACGACTAGCGCCGCCTCCGCCCGCCGGGAGGTGGGGCGCTTCCCTCCCCCGAATGCACGAGGGGGGCCGCCCGATGGCGGCCCCCCTCTCCCGACTCCGGTGTCGGCGCGTCGCGGTCAGGGGCGATGGTGCCCGTGGGGCTGCGATTCCCAGGGCTCGCGCTCGAAGTAGCTGTCCGTCATCTCCTTCACCTTCCCGGACAGGAAGATCAGGGCGATGAGGTTCGGCACGATGACGATGGCCAATGCCACGTCACCCAGGGCCCACACCACCGCCAGCGGCACCACCGCACCCAGGAAGTGCA
This sequence comes from Gemmatimonadota bacterium, assembly GCA_039586075.1. GTDB lineage: Bacteria > Gemmatimonadota > Gemmatimonadetes > Longimicrobiales > Gaopeijiaceae > Gaopeijia. The sequence continues at coordinate 57,550 of JBDHLC010000014.1, forward strand.
TGGCCACGAAGACGAACTTGTAGGGGATGATGGCGCTGGTACCGAAGAGGTAGTAGGCGCACCGGTCCCCATAGTACGACCACGAGATGGCCGTGGAGACCGCGAACAACAGCACCGAGATGAGGACGATGTACTGCCCGAACGTCCCGGGTAGCCCCTTCTGGAAGCCGAGCATGGTGAGGGGCGCTCCGCTCTCCACCGCGGGCCCGTGCAGCGAGGTGTACTCGGTGCCGTCTTCCGCCACGGCAACTCCGTCCACCGCTCGGATCACCCCGGTGAAGGGTTGGGTCTGCGCCTCGTCGACGTAGAGCTCCTCCACCGCCACCTCGTGCCAGGCGAGGAGGGGGGTGTGAACCACAGACGCGTCCTGGACGCCTCCCACCACGGTGATCTCGTCCGGCGTGGTGACGGCGTGGAAGCGCCCACCCTCCGTGAGCTCCATGTACGATAGGTCACCACCCGTCAGAGTGATCTGGGTGGGATGACGGTCGTCCCAGACCCCGGTCATGATGATCACCATGGCGGTCATGGTGCAGATGACGATGGTGTCGATGAAGGGCTCCAGAAGCGCCACGACGCCCTCGGAGACCGGCTCGTCCGTCTTCGCCGCCGCGTGCGCGATGGGCGCGGAGCCCTGCCCCGCCTCGTTGGAGAACAGCCCGCGCCGGACACCCCACATGAGGGTCACCAGGAAGACCCCGGTCCCCGTACCGGCGATCCCCGCGCTGGGGTTGAAGGCCTCCTGGAAGATGAGCATGAAGGACGGGACCAGCTCACCGATGTTGGCCACGATGATGATCAGGGCCCCCAGCACGTAGATGGCCGCCATGCTGGGCGCCAGGATGGAGGTGACCCGGCCGATCCGGGAGATCCCGCCCAGGATCACCAGCGCCACCACCGCCGCGGTGGCGAACCCCGTGGCCCACACCGGCACCCCGAAGGTGGAGAGCATGGTGTCCGCCACGGTGTTGGCCTGCACCGCGTTCCCGGTCAGGAAGGCGGTGAATCCCAGGAGCACGGCGAAGAAGACGGCCACGGGCTTCCACGCCGGTCCCAGTCCACGCTCGATGTAGTACATGGGCCCGCCGGAGACCGTCCCCTGCTTCACGTGCGGGTCGTCCGAGGCCACCACGGCCCTATACCGCTGGGCGAGCGTCACCTCGGAGTACTTCGTGGCCATCCCCACCGCGGCCGTTACCCACATCCAGAACAGGGCGCCCGGGCCACCCCAGTGGATGGCGATCGCCACCCCCGCGATGTTTCCGATCCCGACGGTGGCGGACAGCGCCGTGGTGAGGGCCTGGAAGTGCGTGACATCTCCGGGCTCGTTGGGGTCGTCGTACTTCCCGGTGGCCACGGCGAACCCGTGAGCGAGACGACGGATCTGGACGAACCCGAGCCGGATGGTGAGGAGGAGGCCCGTCCCGATGAGAAGGAGGACCATGAAGGGGATGTTCTCCTCTCCGGCGGGAATCCCGAACTCAACGACATAGGTGTTCAGGAAGTCGACGATGGTCTGCAGGAAATCCATTCAGTCGTCTCGGTTGATCTCTGGGCTGGACCTGTGGTAAAGGACCCGCAACAATGCCGTTGCGGTCTGTTCAGGGCAAGACATACGCGTCCCCCCCCGCGGCGTGACCGGACGGGGGACAGGGGGTCCGGGTGCCGGGGATTCGGCCCTCGGTCCCCGGCGACAGGATCGGGTCAGGCGCCCTGTGGAGCCGGCTCCAGGAGGTGCGCGGAGAAGGCCTCCAGGATCATCTCCCGGGCCCTCTGGGCTACTTCATCCAGGGAGGGGGACTCGGCGAACATGCCGCGGGCCCGGGCCTTGAGCTCCTCCACGGTGGGAAGATCCAGGAGAGAGAGGGATTCGAGGTACTCCTCCAACCGCGCCTCGGCGTCCTCGCGGGCCTTCTGGGCCGAGGCGCGGATCTCCTCCAACCCGGGAAGCTGGTGCCAGCGGGCCTTGAGCTCCTCCACCATGGTGCCCACAGGGACGGTGGCAGCCACCTGCGACGCCACGCTCTCCAGTGTCTTTCGTCCCAGGGGCCGGGCATTGTCCACCACTTCCCTTGGCGGGGCCCGGAGGTCCCAGACGATGCCGAGCCAGGAGAGCGCCTTGAGGATGTAGTACGAGATGTCGATCTCGTACCACCGCCAGCCCTGCGCCGTGGCGCTCTGGTAGTGGTGGTGGTTGTTGTGCCAGCCCTCGCCGAGCGTGATCACGGCGAGCCACCAGTTGTTCCGGGAGTCGTCGCCGGTGACGTAGCGCTGGCTCCCCACCACGTGGGCCAGAGAGTTGATGAAGAAGGTCCCGTGGTACAGGACGACGGTGCTCCAGAAGAAGCCCACCACCAGCATCTGCCACCCCCCGGCCAGGAAGCACGCAACCGCCAGGAGGATGGCCGGCACCAGGTGGTACTTGTTGAGCCACACCAGCTCCGGATACCGCGTCAGGTCCGGGATCGAGTCCAGGTCCGCGCTGCTCCGCTTGGGATTGAAGATCCAGCCCACGTGGGCAGCCCAGAAGCCCATGTGCGCGGGGGAGTGAATGTCCTCCGGCGTGTCCGAGTGCTTGTGGTGATGCCGATGGATGGCGGCCCACCACAACGCCCCGCGCTGCGCCGAGGTCTGGGCCAGGAAGGCGACGAAGAACTGGAACGCCCGCGAAGTCTTGTAGGACCGGTGCGAGAAGTACCGGTGATACCCGGCCGTGATGGCCCACATCCGGACGAGGTACAGGGCGACGGCGACCCAGACCGCCGTGGCCGAGACCCCGGTCCAGATGGCGCCGAAGACGGCGAGATGAACCAGGACGAACGGAAGGGTGGACGGATAGATGATGTCGTCGTGGGGCTCGCCGGAGGGGGGCGGCGCCTTCGGATGATCCGGATGCACGGCTTCTGTGGCCTCGCGTTGCTGGGTCGGCAGGGACAAAGGAAAAGACACCCGGGGAGTCACTGACGTCAATGACGGCGACCCGCTTCTCAGTCTCAGAAGACCGGTCCCACCGACTCCCGGACGGACTCGAGCTCCTCCACCGCGCCGGGATCCGGCCGGGTCACGAGGCTCACCAGTATGCAGGCGAGCAGCCCGGCGAGGAAGCCGGGGATCATCTCGTAGAGGTCGTAGAAGTCGGCCTTGAAGGCCCGAACCCAGATCACCGTCGCGGCGAATCCCACCACCATTCCGGCCACCGCACCGGCCCGGGTAGTCCGGCGCCAGAAGAGGGAACAGAGGACCACGGGGGTGAAGGCGCACGCGATCCCCGACCAGGCGAAGAGGACGAAGTCGAAGATCATCCGGACTTCCAGGAGCGCCACTACCAGACCGGCCGCCCCGATGACCACCGTCACTCCCTTTCCCATCAGCGAGAGGGTCCGCTCCGAGGCCGAGACTCCCAGCGCCTTCTGCATCACGTCGCGGACCACCGCAGACGAGGCCAGGATGAGGAGCGAGTCCACGGTGGACATGATGGCCGCCAGCACCACCACCAGGAACAGGCCCGTGAAGAGGGCCGGGAAATAGGCGCTGCTCAGGACCGGGAGGACCGTTTCCGGATCTCCGAGCCCGGGCAGGAGGGCCCGCCCGGCCATTCCGCTCAGGACCGCTCCCACGTCGAACCCGATGACGCACAGCACGGCCCAGAGCCCCCCGTCCACGATCTGTTTCTGGTCCCTCGCCGCCATGAAGCGGGTGAGAAGCTGGGGGGAGCCCAGGAACGCGAGGCCGATGGCCACCGATCCCGCTGCGCTCAGCACTCCGGCCCACGAGGCGCCGTACGTGCCCATGGGCTGGAGGAGCGCCGGGTCCTGGGCCGCCAGCGCATCGGTCATGGCTCCCCATCCGCCGGCGGCCACGATCCCCACCACCGGAAGCGTGACGAGACACCCCAGCATGAGGACTCCCTGCAGGAAGTCCGAATAGGCGACGGCTTTGAAGCCCCCGACGGTGGTGTAGAACAGGACGATCCCCAGGCCGATCCATACGCCGGCGGTATACCCGGTCCCCAGAAAGGAGTCGAAGGCCTTCCCCGACGCCGTCAGCTGCGCCGCGGTGTAGGCCATCACCATGCTCAGCACGATGATGGCGGAGATCCACCGGAAGACGTGGGCGGTGTCGCGGAACCGCTCGGTGAGGTAGTCCGGTACGGTGATGGCGTCGTACCGGTCCGTGTACTCCTTGAATGGCCGCGCGACCCAGATCCAGGCGGCGGCCACTCCCAGGACCTCCCCCAGGATGATCCAGAAGGCGTGCGCCCCCACCGCGTACCCCATTCCGGTGAGCCCGAGAAGGAGCCACGCACTCTCGCCGGTGGCGTTGGAGCTGAAGGCGATGACCCAGGACGGGAGCTTCTTCCCCGCCACGTAATACCCCTTCAGGTCGCCCGATTCCCGCCCGCCCCAGAGGCCCAGGACCAGCAGGACCACCAGGTAGGTGATCACTACCCCCACGATGACGGGGGACGTCAAGCGGGATCTCCCGAATCCGCGGCGGTGGACCGCTCACGCGAGTCCGATCCACCCACGCGGCGTCCTCGCTGAGCCAGGTAGAACCACACCTCCAGCACGAGCCCGAGTCCCACCGCCAGTAGGAGCAGGGCCCAGCTGTCCAGTGGCATGTCAGCCCACCCGGGCCACGGCGCGGCCCAGCCGTTCGATCCCCTCAGCCATCTCATCCTCGGTGATGAGGAGCGAGGGACCGATCCGCACCACGTTCCCGTGCAGCCCGCCGAGGCCGACCAGGACTCCCTCCTGGCGTGTGGCCTCCAGCAGAGCCCGGGTCCGCACGGGGTCCGGCTCCTTCGACCCGGGGTCCTTCACCACCTCGACGGCCTGCATCAGCCCCATCCCCCGCACGTCACCCATCCAGGGATGTCGGGACTGCAACTCCTCCAGCGCCGCTCGAAGCTGATCACCTCGGGCCCGGGCATTGGCGGGGGCGTCGTGGGCCCGCAGCTCGTCCTGCGTGGCGCAGAGCTGGGCCATGGAGACCGGGTTCCCCCCGAAGGTCGAGATGGTCTTCCCCCTCCAGGCGTCGGCGATCTCGTCCGTGGTCATGGTGGCGCCCACAGGGGCTCCGTTGGCGATCCCCTTGGCCATGACCATGATGTCCGGCTCCACCCCCTGATGCTGGATGCCGAACCAGTGGGTGCCCGTCCGGCCGAACCCGGTCTGGACCTCGTCGATGATCAGGAGTCCGCCGTAGTGCCGGATCACCTCCGCCGCCTTCACGAAGTATCCGGGGGGCGGAACCAGGTACCCGCCCACCCCCTGGATGGTCTCGGCGATGAACGCAGCCGGCCGCCCGTTGGTGGTGGTGACGATGACCTCCTCCAGGTCGGACACGAATCGGTCGACGCATCCCTCGTCACACGGCTGCCGGAACGGGCACCGATAGCTGTTCGGGCTGAGGGCGTGCTTGATCCCCGCCACCGGTGTGGCCAGGGGCCGCCACCCCGAGTGAGCGGTGACGCTCCCAGCCATGAAGGACCGGCCGTGGTAGGCCAGGCGCAGGGCGATGATCTCGCTCCGGCCCGTGGCCAGACAGGCCATCATGAGGGCCGTCTCGATGGCCTCCGACCCGGAGTTGGTGAAGAAGGTCCGCCGGAGCCTCCCGGGTGCGATCTCCGCCAACTTGCGCGCCGCCTCCACCTGCATCTCGTGAGCATAGAGCGTCGAGACGTGACCCAGCCGGGCCATCTGGGCCACCGTGGCCTCGTGGACCCTCGGATTGCAGTGACCCACCGAAGTGGTGAGGATCCCCGCGAAGAGGTCCAGGTACTCCCGCCCCTCGGGATCCCGGACCCGGACGCCCTCACCCTCCGCCAGGACCAGGGGCTCCTCGTACATGTGCAACATGGAGGGAAGCAGGTACTCTCGCTGCCCACGAATCGTCTCGGCGCTGGTGGTGCCGGCGAGGGTGGGTGCCGTCATTCGGACTTCTCCTCTCTTGGATGGTGTGGGTCGGGACTCGCGTCGGTCCAGCGCGAGATCACCACGCGCTGATCGGTGAAGAAGGCCACGGCATCCCGTCCGGCGGCCTTGAGATCGCCGAAGAAGGACTGTCTCGATCCCCCGAACGGGAAGAAGGCCATGGGGGCCGCGACACCGATGTTGATGCCGATCATGCTGATCCCGGCGCGATGGCGAAACTCCCGTGCCGCCGCCCCGCTGGTGGTGAACAGGGAGCACGCATTCCCGTAGCGACTGCGGTGCATCATGGCGATGGCCTGGTCCACGGTCTCGGCGCGATTGACGGCGGCGACGGGACCGAAGATCTCCTCGGAGCCCACCGCCATATCGGATGAGACATTCTCGAAGACCGTGGGTCCCACCCAGAATCCCTCCTCCCGGCCGGGGACCATGACGTCCCGCCCGTCCAGGGTGAGCCGGGCTCCCTCCGCGACGCCGCGGTCGATGAAGCCACGGACCCGATCCCGGTGCGTCGCCGAGATGAGAGGGCCCATCTGGGTCTCCGGATCCATACCGTCTCCCACCCGGATGGAGGCGGCGTGATCCAGCAGACGCTGGCGGATCTCGGGGTGTGCGTCCCCGACTCCCACCACCACGCTGCCCGCCAGGCAGCGCTGCCCCGTGGAGCCGAAGATCGAGCCGACGCAGGCCTCCACCGTGGCATCCATGTCCGCGTCGGGAAGGACGATGAGGTGGTTCTTCGCGCCACCTAGAGCCTGGACCCGCTTCCCGGCCGCGGAGGCCCGGGTGTAGACGAGACGGGCGACGCGACTGGAGCCGACGAACGAGACGCCCACGATGTCCGCATGATCACACACGGCCTCCACCACTTCGCGGCCCCCGTGGACCACGTTCAGCACACCGGGGGGAAGCCCTGCCTGCTCGGCGAGCTCCACGATGCGCTGGTGCGTGAAGGGATCCTGCTCACTGGGCTTGAGGACCACCGTATTCCCGGTGGCCACCGCGTAGGGCCAGAACCACAGGGGGATCATCACCGGGAAGTTGTATGGGGTGATGATTCCGAAGACCCCCAGCGGCTGTCTCCAGGTCGCCGAGTCGATCCCCCGGGCGATGTCTTCCAGGGTATCCCCCATCATGAGGGTCGGGACTCCACAGGCGTGCTCGACGTTCTCGATTCCCCGCTGGAGCTCTCCCCGGGTCTCCGGGAGAATCTTCCCGTGCTCGGTGGTGAGCAGCACCGCAAGCTCCTCCCGGTGGTCCTCGAGCAGGCCCTTGAGCCGGAACAGGACCCGCGCCCGATCCGGGGCCGGTGTGGAGCGCCACGCCGGAAAGGCGTCTCGCGCTGCGCGTACCGCGGCGTCCACCTCCCCCGCTCCCGAGAGCGGCACCCCGCCGATGACCGAGCCCGTGGCGGGGTTGTGGACCGGGTGGGTCTCGCGCGCCTGGGCGTCACGCCATCGGCCGCCGATGTAGTTCGGGACGGGGGTGCTCACGCAGGTAGCCTCCGTTGAGGGTGGGCCGGGGGAGTGTAGGGCCTGGGGAAGCGGGTGGCCAGCGGGTCCAGGGGGACCGGCGGTCCGCTTCGAACGAGCGGGTTGGCACGAGCCAGGAAGCGTCGTATATTTACATACGAATCTATGAATACGAATTCCGCCCCCCCGATCCTGGACCACCTCTCCGCCCTGGGAGACGAGACCCGCACCCGGATTCTCGCCCTCCTGGAGCGGAGCGAATTCACCGTGTCCGAGCTGTGCCGCGCCCTTCAGCTGCCCCAGCCCACGGTGAGCCGGCACCTCCGGACGCTCCTGGAGGACGGGTGGCTCGACGCGCGAACCGAGGGCCGGAACCGACACTACCGATTCGCCGACGGCCTGGACGGCGACCTGCGGGGGCTCTGGCAGGTGGTGCGTGCGGGGCTCGAAGACTTCCAGGTGTACCGCCGGGACGTGGAACGCGCACGGCAGGTGCTGGCCGAGCGGAAGCGGCAGGCCAGCGCCTTCTTCGCCGCCACCGCGGACCGGTGGGACGAGCTCCGACGCGAGCTGTTCGGTGCGCGTGCGGAGTTCCTTCCTCTCCTTGGGTTCCTGGACCCGGACTGGGTCGTGGGCGATCTGGGCACCGGGAGCGGCGGGCTGGCCTCGACCCTCGCGCCCTTCGTGGGCAAGGTGGTGGGAGTGGACCGGTCCGAGCCCATGCTGGCGGCGGCCGGTGACCTCCTGGAGGGTCTGGACAACGTCGAGCTCCGGAACGGGGAGCTCGAGGCCCTCCCGGTGGACGATGGGGAGCTGGACCTGGCGGTCCTGAGCCTTGTCCTCCACTACGTCGTGGACCCCCGCGAGGTGCTCCAGGAGGCGCACCGCGTCTTGCGGCCCGGAGGCCGCCTCCTGGTGGTGGAGATGCGCGCCCACGATCGCGGCCCACGTTACGCGCGCGAGATGGGCCACGTCTGGCCGGGATTCGAACCCGGCGAGATGTCCGGATGGGTGAGTGCCGCCGGCTTCGAACGCGTCGTCACCATCCCACTCCCCCCCGACCCGGAAGCGCTGGGTCCCCCCCTGTTCCTCTCTGCGGCCATGCGGCCGTGACCCCGATGGACCATTCCTCGAACCATACCGACCCTACCATGACCGATTCCGCTGTCCTGACCGAGAACGAGAAGTCCGCCCCCGCCATCCAGCGTCCGCCCTTCAAAGTGAAGGACCTGGCGCTGGCCGAGTGGGGCCGGAAGGAGATCCGACTGGCCGAGCAGGAGATGCCCGGCCTGATGGCCGCCCGGGGCGAATGGGGTGAATCCCGCCCGCTGGCGGGGTACAAGGTGATGGGCTCGCTCCACATGACGGTGCAGACCGCCGTGCTCATCGAGACCCTGGTGGAACTGGGCGCCGACGTGCGTTGGGTGTCCTGCAACATCTTCTCCACCCAGGATCATGCGGCCGCCGCCGTGGTGGTCGGAAAGGCCGGAACGCCGGACGATCCCAAGGGCACGCCGGTCTTCGCCTGGAAGGGCGAGACGCTGGAGGAGTACTGGTGGTGCACCGAGCAGGCCCTCACCTGGCCCGATGGTTCCGGGCCGGACCTCATCGTGGACGACGGGGGGGACGCCACCCTCCTCATCCACAGGGGCGCCGACTTCGAAGAGGCCGGAGAGATCCCCGGCTTCGACGCGGAGAAGGAGCCGGAGGAGTGGGGTGTGATCCTGGAGCTCCTCCGTAAGGTGGCGCGCCAGGAGCCGGGCAAGTGGGGGCGGATGGCCGAGAAGATCCAGGGGGTCTCGGAGGAGACCACCACCGGGGTCCACCGCCTCTACGAGATGGAGAAGAACGGCACGCTGCGCTTCCCCGCCATCAACGTGAACGACTCCGTCACCAAGTCGAAGTTCGACAACCTGTACGGGTGCCGGCACTCGGTGGTGGACGGTCTCAACCGCGCTACCGATGTCATGATCTCCGGCAAGATGGCCGTGGTCCTGGGATACGGAGACGTGGGCAAGGGCTGCGCCCAGGCGCTGAAGGGCCAGGGCGCCCGGGTGGTGGTCACGGAGATCGACCCCATCTGTGCCCTCCAGGCCGCCATGGAGGGGTACCAGGTCCTGACCCTGGAGGACGTGGTGGACCGTGCGGACATCTTCATCACCGCCACCGGCAACAAGGACATCATCACCGCCGACGACATGGCCCGGATGAAGGACAAGGCCATCGTGGCGAACATCGGCCACTTCGATAACGAGATCGACATGGCCGGCCTCTACAAGACGCCGGGCATCGAGAAGATCAACATCAAGCCCCAGTATGACGAGTTCGTCTTCCCCGACGGGCACTCGGTGCTGGTCCTGGCGGAGGGGCGACTCATGAACCTGGGGTGCGCCACCGGCCATCCGTCGTTCGTCATGAGCGCGTCCTTCACCAACCAGGTGATCGCCCAGATCGAACTGGCGAACAACAACGAGCGGTACGGGAACAAGGTCTATGTCCTGCCCAAGCATCTGGACGAGAAGGTGGCCCGCCTGCACCTGAAGCAGCTGGGTGCTCGGCTCACCGACCTCTCGAAGGAGCAGGCGGACTACATCGGAGTTCCGGTGGAGGGCCCGTACAAGCCCGACCACTATCGGTACTAGGAAGCCTGGGTCGGGGCGTTCGCCCCGGCCACGACACCGCGGGCGGGCCCATCCCCTTGGGGGTGGGCCCGTGTTGCGTTGGGCATGCGGCCGGCAAGGGACTCTCTGCCGAAGCGTACATCAGTGAGACAGCCCAACCTGACCTCCCGATTCCGCGCCGGACCGAGCCCATGCCCTACCGCATCCTGCGATCCATCTTCGCCGTCCTCGTCCTCGGTGCCTGCGGCGGGAGTCCCGCCGGGCCGGGACCCGGCAACGAGCTCCCGGACACGGACGTCCGGGTGCTCTTCGTGGGGAATTCCCTCACCTACACCAACGACCTGCCCGGAATGGTTGCGACGCTGGCCGGGGCGCTGGGGCACGAGGTGGGCAGCGTCACCTTGGCCGGTCCGAACCTCGCGCTGGAAGACCACTGGTACATGGGCGTCGCGCAGGCCATCCGTGACGTACAGCCCGACTTCGTCGTCATGCAGCAGGGCCCGTCCTCGCTTCCCCAGAACCGCGAGCACCTGGTGGCGTGGTCGGACACCCTCGCGCAGGTGATCCGACAGGTGGGCGCCGAGCCGGCGCTGCTCATGGTCTGGCCCTCCCTGGAGCGATACGAGTTCTTCGACGACGTGCGGGACTCGTATCACGCCGCGGCCGTTCAGGTCGACGGGATCTTCATTCCCGCCGGGGAGGCCCTCCGGGCTCTGTACGATCACTACCCCTCGGAGCTGGACCCCTTCTCCTGGGACGGATTCCACCCCAGTGCCCCCGGGAGCCTCGTGGCCGCCATGGTGGTCACGGCGACCCTGTTCGGCACCCCGGTCAGCGGGCTCCCCGCGCAGATCGCGCCTCCGCCCACCGGGGGCGCCGCCATCTCCATGAGCGCCAGCGCGGCGGAGGCCCTGCAGCACGTGGCCGACTCGGTGGCGTCGGCCTGGCGAGTGCCCTAGCCCCAGCGGCGCCGGCCCGGGATGCCGCGCGGGCCCGGAGGGGGTCCAGCGGACCCGGTGTCAGTCCGACAGCTCCCCGGTGTTCCGAATCAACCGGTGGAAGAACCGGATGGCGTCGGCGAAGTCCTGGGCCGGGAGCCGCTCGTCGGTGCCGTGGAGTGCGGCGGGGCCCCGCTCCCCGAGGGAAACGGGAAGGAAGCGGAAGACGTTGGGTGACCGCCCCGAGTAGTACTTGGCGTCGGTCCCTCCCACGACCAGGTAGGGGAGCACGATCAGGTCGCGGTTCCCCAGGGCCTCATGGATGGTGCGAGCCACAAGCGTGAACGCGGCTCCCCCCGGATCGGAGACCGGCGACGGATCCTGCGCGGCTCCCTCGTAGGCCACCTCCAGCTCGACCCGCTCGTCGTCCACCACCCGGCGGATCCGGTCCAGGGTGCTCTCCACCGTCTCCTTCGAACATGGTGGCGGCCGTGGTGGTGCGAACCATGGCCGCCCCGGTGGACGTCCCGGTCATCACCCGTTCCACCATGGGCCCGAAGAGCCAGAGATTCCCCAGCACGGTGCGCATCCCCAGGGAGAGCTCCGGCGCAACGGTCTGGAGCATGGCCCCCGTGGGGCCATCCAGTGAAGCGGGAAAGGGACTCTGCTCCAGCCGGTGGATCGCCGCCGCGAGGATTCCCACGCTGGTGGTCGCCGGAGGCATGGACGAGTGGCCGCCTTCCGCCCGGACCCTCAGCCGGACACTCAGGAATCCCTTTTCGGCCACCCCCACCAGCGCGGCGGGTCTCCCCAGCCCGGGAATGGCGTCCTCCACCACCGCCCCTCCCTCGTCCACCACCAGCGCCAGCTCCGGAGAGCGGCGCGCGATGGTATCGGCCAAAGCCGCCGCTCCCCGGGGGCCTCCGATCTCCTCATCGTGCCCGAATGCCAGATAGAGGGTGCGCTCGGGCCGGTAGCCCTCCGCCACCAGCGACTCCACCGCCTCGAGGATCGCCCTCCACTCCTCCTCCGTCCCCGGAATGATCGGAACGACGTCCAGGTGGCCCATGAGGACCACCGGGGCCAGCCCCGGGTCGGTGCCCTCCCACGTGAAGAGGAGGGAAAGGTCGTTCACCCGCTCCCGGGAAAGGGCCCCATGAACGCCCGGGTACGTCTCCTCGAGGTAGGCGTGGAGCCCGAGGAAGGCCGTGGTGTCGAACGGTTGGGGGGGAAGATTGGAGATGGTGCGGAACCGCACGGCCCCGGCCAACCGGGAGGCTGCCGCGTCCACGTTCACGTCCGCCAGGTCCGCGGGGGCGTCCGGGAGGAAGGCCGCCTGGCCGGACCGGAGGGTCACGGCCCGACCGAGGGCCACCCCCAGGAGGACGAAGCCGATGGTGGCGACCGCCAGGAGGAGCTTCTTCATGAATCCGTCTGGAAGGGGTGTAACGAGGGCGGCAGAATAGGCCATGGCGTGTGCGAGTGCACGGCATGGCCGCCGCGATGACCGGTTGCCCGACCCGGCGCCGGGACTCAGCTTCGCCTCTCGCGCTCCCCCCACCCCTGCCGTTCCGTGCCATGAGTGTCCCCTCGCGCCGCTCCCTCGTCGGCCTCCTGGCTGTCGCATCGCTTCTCGTGCCGTCGCCCGCCCACGGGCAGGCGGATCCACTGGAGGACTTCCACTCCTACGTGGAGGCCGCAGCGGAGGACTGGGGCGCGGTGGGGCTGGCGGTGGCGGTAGTGAAGGACGGAGAGCTCCTCTACTCCCGGGGGTACGGGGTCCGGAACCTGGAGGAGGGGGGACCGGTGGACGGGGAGACGCTCTTCGCCATCGGCTCCACCACCAAGGCGATGACGGCGGCGGCGCTGGGGATGCTGGTGGACGAGGGTCGCCTCGGGTGGGACGATCCCGTGGTCCAGCACCTCCCCGGCTTCCGACTCAGCGACCCCTGGCTGACTCGCGAGATCACCGTTCGAGACCTGCTGACCCACCGGGCGGGGCTGGGGAACGCCGACTTCCTCTGGTACGGGGTGGAAACCGACCTGGACGAGGTCCTGGACCGGTTCTCCCACGCGCCCCTCTCGTACTCTCCGCGCACCTCCTTCATCTATCAGAACATCATGTACGCCGCCGCCGGCGCGGTGGTGGAATCGGTCTCCGGCCTTCCCTGGGGCGACTTCATGCGGACCCGGATCTTCGAGCCGTTGGGAATGGCCCGCACGGTGCCACTCCTCGCCGAGACGGAGTCCATGACCAACGTGGCCGCGCCCCACGATCGGGTGGGGGAATCCGTCGTTCCCATTCGCAACGCATCGGTGGACCCGGTACGCGCCGCCGGCTCCATCTGGTCCAGCGTGGAGGACATGTCCCGGTGGCTGCGCATGTTGCTGGCGGGAGGGGTGGCGCCGGACGGGACCCGACTGCTGTCCGAGCGCACCGTCCAGGAGCTCTTCCGTCCGCAGTCCTTCGTCACCGAGCCGGCATTCTACCCTACGGCGCGGCTCACGCGCCCGAGCTGGACCACCTACGGGCTCGGGTGGTTCCAGCACGATTACCGCGGTCACAAGGTGGACTTCCACACCGGGAGCATCGATGGAATGGTGGCCATCGCCGGCCTGGTCCGGGACCAGGGGATCGGGGTCTACGTCCTGGGGAACCGGGACCACGTGGAGGTGCGGCACGCTCTCATGTATCGGGTGTTCGATCTCTTGCTGGCTCCCGACGACGCACGCGACTGGAGCGCCGAGCTCAAGGAACTGTACGACGACCTGGCTGCGCGTTCTGAGGAGGCGGTGGTGGCGGCCGAGGCGCGGCGCGTGGAAGGGACCGCTCCCAGCCACCCGCTCGAGGACTACGTCGGCCGGTACGGGAGTGACCGGTATGGTGAGCTGGAGGTCGCCCTCCGGGACGGCGGACTCTTCGTCGAACGGGGGCCGGGGCTCCAGGGACCGCTGGAGCACTGGCACTTCGACACTTTCCGCGCGGTGTGGCAGGCTGGATGGCGTACCCCCGGGATGGTGACGTTCCGCACCGACAGCGGTGGGAAGATCACGGGACTCGAGTTGGGAGGGATCGCGCTGGAACGACTCGAACCCGCTGCCAGCGAGTGAGGAGCTCCCCGTCTCCGATGCCAGGGGCCGTTCGTCCCCTGGAGGGGCTGGCCCCATGAACGTCGCCGAGCCCGGACCGGCGGCCCCGGCCCCCCGGCCCGAGCGCCCCCGGGTCCTCCTGCTGGAGCAGTACTTCTATCCCGAGGGGTGGGGTGGAGCCGAAATCCCCCGCGAAATCGCCACGCACTTCGCCGGCCTCGGATGGAAAGTCGAGGTGATCTGCGGCTCCGAGCAGTATGCCGAGGTCCCGGGTTCCAACGTCCCGGATCCTCGCACCCGTGGTGTGATCATCCGCCGTGTGCCGCGCCTCCCTGGTGGAGGGGAGATCCGGTCCCGTCGCGCGCTCCGGCAGATCTGGTTCGGTGCCTGGGCATGCCTCTGGCTCTTCATGCGACGGCCGCCCGACGTCTTCATGGCCCAGACGAATCCGCCGGGCGCACTCCCCCTGGTGGCCCTCGCCGCCACCCTGTGGCGCAAGCCGTTCGTTCTCGTGGCCATGGACCTGTACCCCGAGGTGCTCGTGGCCAGCGGTGCCCGGCCTGGCCGGGGCCTCATGGGTCGATGGGCCGGCCGGGTCTTCGGCTGGGCCTATCGCTCCGCGACCCGGATCGTTTCCCTGGGGCCGGCCATGTCCCGCCGGATTCTCGCGAAGGGTGTCCCGAAGGAACGGCTGGTGGAAATCGAGAACTGGGCCACGGGCGACGTCTCCGTCCTCCGCGGTCCCGGCAACCGCCTTCGCGCCGAGCTCGGGCTCGAGGGGAGCCTGGTGCTGGTCTACTCCGGCAACCTGGGCTGGGGTCATGAGTTCGAGACGCTACTCGAGGGCTTCGCCCTGGCCCTGAAGGAGGTGCCGGAGGCCAAGCTGGTCTTCTTCGGCGAGGGACGGCGACTGCCGGAGGTGAAGGAGCAGACGAAGAGGCTGGGGCTGGAGTCCGCCGTGCGGTTCTCTCCGCTGGTCCCCGCGCATCGTCTCCCGGAGAGCCTCGGACTCGCCGACCTGGGAATCGTGACCCTCCGGGAGGGGTTCGAGGGGCTCATGGTCCCGAGCAAGCTCCTGGGATACATGGCGCGGGGAATTCCGATCCTGTACGTGGGCCCGCCCGGTGACGTGGACCCGATCCTGACCGGCGAACGGTGCGGGATCCACGTCTCCACCGGCGATGCCAAGGGTTTCGCCCGAGCGGTGATCCGCGCGTATCGAGACCCGGATCACCTGCGGGAAATGGGCGTCCGCGCCCACCGGGCCTACCAGTCGCGGTTCACCCGCGAGCGTGCGCTCACCCGCTACGAGGCCCAGGTCCGCGAGTGCCTCTCCGCCGGGCGGGCACTGCGTACGCCATGACCAGAGTCGCCATCACCGGTGCCGGCGGCTTCATCGGCCGCCATCTCTGCGCGGCCGCGAGGGAGGCCGGGATGGAGGTCCATGCCGTCTCTCGCAAGGCCCTCCGGAACTCCGGCGGGGCCCGTCATCTCACCGGTGTCACCGCCCTGGTTCACCTCGCGGGCCGCGCGCACGGAGGTCCGCGGGCCACCGCCGATGTCGATCGAGCCTACTCCGATGCCAACGTGGGCCTCACTCGGACCGTGGCCCGGGCGTGTGTGACCGCCGGAGTGCCTCGCCTTATCTTCATGAGCTCAGCCGGCGTCCTCGGGTATGCTTCGCCGGATGGAGGACTCCGCGACGACAGCCCCCCTGCCCCGCATGATGCCTATACCCGGTCCAAGCTGGAGGCCGAACGGGTCCTGCTCGAAGACTTCGCGGACCGCGTGGAGACCGTGATCCTGCGACCACCCGTGGTATTCGGCCCCGGGGCACCGGGGAGCTTCGGCAGGCTCCTCAGGTTGGCCGACACCCCCTGGCCGCTGCCCCTCGGAGGAGTGAAGGCGCCGCGCAGTTACATCAGCGTGCGGAACCTCTGTGATCTCCTGTTGTCCGCCGTCGCGTCGTCTGTGCCCGCCGCTCTACGACTCCTGGTTGCCGATGCCGAGACCCCGAGCCTATCCGAGTTGATCCGACTCCTCCGACGGGAGATGGGTCGGCCGAGCCGTCTGGTTCGACTCCCGGTCCCCTTGCTCGGGGCGCTGGCGGGAGTGGTGGGACGCGGGCCCGACGTGCGCGCCCTGAGGTATCCCTTCGTCGTGCACGCCACCGGAGCGAAGGAGGCCTTCGGCTGGTCGCCGGCTCGTCGCCTGGAAGACGAGCTTCGATGGACGGTTCGCGCCGTCCGGTCCGCGCGGGCGAGGCCATGACCGAGTCGCTTCTGCGATTCGTGGGATCCGCGGTGGCCGCCGCGGTCCTCACCGGAGCGTTCCGCTGGTTCGCCATGCGCGGACGACTCCTCGACTATCCGAACCCGCGTAGTGCCCACGACGAGCCCGTACCGCTGGGGGGAGGCGTTGGAATCGTCCTGGCCTGCTTCCCGTTCCTCCTTCTCGCACCCATCGGTGAGGGAGCAGCCGGAATCATCGCCGCCGGCGCCGGCGCCGTGGCTCTCGTGGGATTCATCGACGACCGCCGCGGAACGCCGAAGTGGGTTCGACTCCTGATCCACGTGATCGCGGTGTGTGCCCTGGTGGTGGCCACCGGGAATCTCGGCCCGCTGGAGTTGCCCGGTCTCCCCACGGGCAGCCTGGTCGCCAGCGTGGTGATGGCGGTCGCCCTGGTGTGGCTGATCAACCTCTACAACTTCATGGACGGGATCGACGGCCTCGCCGCCACCGAGACCATCTTCGTGAGCCTGGGGCTGGCCCTCTGCCTTCACCTGGGGGGCTCCCCTTCCCCGGGACTCCTGGCCATCTACCTGGTGACCGCGGGATCTTCGCTGGGCTTCCTCCTCTGGAACTGGCCGCCGGCACGGATCTTCATGGGCGATGTGGGAAGCGGATTTCTCGGCTTCCTCATCGGGGTGCTGGCCATGGTAGCCCACCGGCAAGGTGCGCTGAGCCTCTGGGTGCCGGCGATCCTCCTGGCGGTCTTCGTATCGGACACCACGGTCACCCTACTCCGGCGGATGATCCGGGGCGAGAAGTGGCACGAGGCGCATCGGCTGCACGGCTATCAATGGCTCAGCCGCAGGCTGGGGTCCCATGGGACCGTGACCGTGCTGGTATCCGGCGTGAACGTTCTCTGGCTCGCCCCGAATGCCGTTGCGGCGGTGCTCCTTCCCCAGCATGCCGGACTCTTCGCTCTCCTGGCGTACATTCCGGTGATCGCAGGCGTCATCGCGGCCGGCGCCGGCCGGTCGGAGTGAGGGCCGCGCGGAAGGCGGCCATGGACTCGAAAGCCGAGGTGTCGGTGTGAAAAAGGCGTTGCTGACAGGCATCACGGGACAGGACGGGGCCTACCTGGCCGAGCTCCTGCTGGACAAGGGATACGAGGTCCACGGAATCAAGCGGCGGACCTCCCTCTTCAACACCGACCGGATCGATCACCTCTACCAGGATCCCCACGAGGCGGGCGTCCGGATGCGTCTCCACTACGGCGACCTCACGGACGGAAGCGCCCTCATCAGGATCATCCAGGAGGTGCGGCCGGACGAGATCTACAATCTCGGCGCCCAGAGCCACGTGGCCGTGTCGTTCGAGGAGCCCGAGTACACCGCCAACGTGGACGCCCTGGGAGCACTCCGGGTACTGGAGGCAATCCGGATCCTCGGGATGCGGGACTCGACGCGCTTCTACCAGGCGTCCAGTTCGGAGATGTTCGGCCTCGTCCAGGAGACCCCGCAGCGGGAGTCCACTCCGTTCTACCCGCGGTCTCCCTACGGCGTCGCGAAGGCGTACGCGCACTGGATCACGGTGAACTACCGGGAGGCCCACGGGATCCACGCCTGCAGCGGCATCCTGTTCAACCACGAGTCTCCGGTTCGGGGGGAGACCTTCGTGACCCGGAAGATCACCCGGGGCCTGGCTCGAATCCACGAGGGCCTCGACCAGTGTCTGTACCTCGGAAACCTCGATGCCGTGCGGGACTGGGGCCACGCCCGGGACTACGCCCACGCCCAGTGGTTGATCCTCCAGCACGACACCCCCGACGACTACGTCATCGCCACCGGAGAACAGCACTCGGTCCGGGAGTTCGTGGAGCTGGCGGCCTGGCACCTCGGGTACACGCTGGAGTGGCGTGGACAAGGGGGCGATGAGGAGGGCGTGGACCGGGAGACGGGACGAGTCCTGGTGAAGATCGATCCCCGGTACTACCGACCCGCCGAAGTCGACACCCTCGTGGGAGACAGCTCGAAGGCGCGTGAAACGCTAGGCTGGCAGCCGCGAGTGAGCTTCGAGGAGCTGGTGAGGGAGATGGTGGAGTCGGACCTCGCCCTGGCGCGCCGTGACGCCCACCTGGATCACCACGGCTTCAAGGTCTACCGACACCATGAATGAAGAGAGCCGTGTCTTCGTCGCTGGACACACGGGCCTGGTGGGCTCGGCGGTGGTGCGAGAGTTGCGCCGCCTTGGCCATTCCGGATTGGTGCTCCGGAGCCGGGACGAGCTGGACCTGCGAGACCAGGCCGCGGTGCGGCGCTTCTTCGACGACACCCGTCCGCAGTTCGTGATCCTCGCGGCGGCCCGGGTCGGCGGCATCCGGGCGAACGCCAGCTATCCGGCGGACTTCATCCGGGACAACCTCTGGATCCAGACCAACGTCATCGACGCCGCGTGGAGGAGCGGCGCCGAGAAGCTGTGCTTTCTCGGGTCGAGCTGCGCCTATCCCCGGCTGGCGCCCCAGCCCATTCCCGAGGACGCCCTTCTCAGCGGGCCACTGGAGCCCACGAACGAGCCCTACGCGGTGGCGAAAATCGCGGGAATCACCATGTGCCAGGCTTACCGACGGCAACATGGGTTTCGGGCCATCTCCCTGATGCCGACGAACCTGTACGGCCCCGGAGACAACTTCGACCCGGAGTCCTCCCACGTGATTCCCGGGCTGTTGAGGCGATTCCACGAAGCCAAGATGAAGGGGGACCCGACCTTCGAGGTCTGGGGAACGGGGGAACCCCGGAGGGAGTTCCTGCACGTCGACGATCTGGCTCGGGCCGTGGTTCACCTCATGCGCGTGTACGAGGACGTCGATCTGGTGAACGTCGGCACCGGCCGCGATGTCTCCATCCGCGAGCTTGCCGAGGTCATCCGGGAGGTGGTGGGGTTCCAGGGCGACATCGTGTTCGATCCGACCAAGCCGGACGGAACGCCCAGGAAGCTGCTGGATGTGGCCAAAGTGACGAAGCTGGGATGGCGGCCGCGGATCGCCCTCGACGAGGGACTGCGAAGGACGTACGAATGGTTCGTCGCCCACGTGGCGAAGCCGTCCTGACCGAGCCGCGCATGCGAGAGACGTCGCCGGGGAACCCGCCTGGGCAGGATCCGTCGGATCCGGGGGTACCAACTTGCTCGGTGGTGGTCTCCACCCGGGATCGGCCCGAGGTCCTCGTCCGCTGTCTCGAGTCGGTGCGGGAGCAGGAGCCGCCCCCTCTTGAGCTCATCGTGGTGGACAGCGCGCCTCGGCACCGCGACGCCCGAGAGGTCGCGGAGCGGCTCGGCGCGGGATACCTGCGACTCCAGCGCCGCGGCTTGAGCCGCGCCCGGAACCGGGGATTCCGGGCGGCGCGAGGAGAGGTCGTCGTGTTCCTGGACGACGACGTGGTTCTCCACCCAGGATGCCTGGGGGCGCTCCTCCGGGAATTCCACGATCCCCGCACCGCCATGGCGGGAGGACGGATCGTGCTCGAAGGGGGGGATCCCGACGCGCGAGAAGCGTTCGAAGCGTTCGGCGGATTCGATCCCGGCCCCGACCGAAGAGTGGCCGACGCCGACACCCCGGGTTGGTTCGAGCTGGTGAACTTCGGCGGGCTCGGATCTGGAGCCATGCTCGCGGTACGGCACTCCGCACTGTCCTCGTCGCCCCCGTTCGACGAGCGCCTGGGCCGCGGCGGCGCACTGGACGCCGGCGAGGAAATGTACGCGTACCATGCCTCCGTGGAGCGAGGGTACCGCGTGGTCTACACGCCCGATGCCGTGGCGGGTCATCCGGCCCCGGAATCCCTGCGAGAGCTCAGGACCCGGGTGCTAGCGGACGCCGCGGCGGGCTCCGCCTACCTGTTCCTCCTCCTGGTCGAGCACCCCGCGCACCGACGCAGAGCCCTGCGCTACGCGTGGGAGGCGATCCGGGGCACGCGGCGTCGGTGGCGTCCCCGGCCGACCCAGTCACGTGACGCCGTCGTGTCCCCCTGGCGCCTGAGGATGACATGGCTGGCCGGTCCCGCCCTCTATGCGCGGATGCGGCTCCGAACCGCCCGGGATCGAGCCGAGCCCGACCCCCAACCCGACGCCCGTGCGGCCGGATCCGATGCCTGACCGACGGGGGGACGACCGATCCGGGGCCGTGGGCGGGGAGAGAGGAGACCCGCCGCGAGAATCCGAGGCCGCTTCCCCGGATGCCGAGCTCCGCGGCCGGTTGATCCTGCACGGGCTCCTCAACAACCTCGGGCCCGTGGTGGCCGCCCCAGGGGGTTAGATAGCTCCAGGTGGCAGCCGGACCGCGCGGATGGCGGCCGCCATGGTCTCCGCCACGGCCGCCCAATCCCGGGGAAGCCTGGAGAGGCGGTCCGTCCAGTCGGGCCACCAACCGGTTGCCAGGCGCTGGTGGAGGTCCACCAAGGCACCCCGGAGTGATCCGAGATCGCCGGGCGTGAAGTAGATCGCCCCGGAACCGCACAGCACCCGGGCGTAGGGGAGGTCCGGCACCACGATGGGCAGGCCCACGCTCATGGCTTCCACCAGCGGGAGACCGTAGCTCTCGC
>JBDHLC010000085.1:0-5769 GCA_039586075.1 Gemmatimonadota bacterium
TGGACGACATCGCCAACGGCCGCGCCTGCGGACAGTGCCACGACGGGACCACCGCCTTCATCCCCTCCATCTCCAACTGTGAAGCCTGCCACCCCGAGCCCAGCCAGGTGGTGGCCCGTGGAGACGGAGGAGTCCAGCGCCGGCACCCGGGGCTCTGAGCTGCACCATGCGCCGGCTCCGCCTCGCCCCCGCCGCCCTCCTCCTCCTGGCTCTGGCCCAACCGGCCACGGCTCAGTGGATGGGGCTTCGCCGGGGCCCCAGCCTCATCCGGTTCGAGACGCGCGGAGGCCTGACCGAGGTCACCGGAGCTTCGGAGGCTCGCACCCTGGCCCTTCGATTCGAAGAGCGCCTCCAGCTCAGCGCCGCGGGCTGGCTCCTGGACCCGCGGGTGATGACCTTCTCAGGGTCCATCATGCCCACGCTGGGGCAGCACACGGCTCAGCTCAGCGACGGCATGGGGCGCGGGCAGTCCATGGCCTACGATCTCTCGACGGTCCTCTTCCCTCGCCGGAGGATCTCCCTCTCGGCCAGGACTGGGCGCACCTCCGGGTTCAACGCCGCCGAGCTCGGGTCTCGGAACGAGTGGGTGGGCCGCACCACCAATCTCGGGGTCCGCCTCAAAGACCGGTACTTCCCGATCAACCTCACGTACTCCAGCTCGGACGGGACCTCTACGCGGCGGGCGATCGCGGGCCAGGCGCCCCTGAACCTCGCCCAGTCAGTGGAGCGCTTCCAGGCCGAGCTGATCAACCCGAAGCTCACGCTCCGATACCGACGGGAGTTGGACGAGAACCTCGGCTACTCTTCCGATCCCTACCGCTTCAGCACCACCGTGCTGGTGGATCACCGCCTGCGTTGGGGACGAGGGAGCTCCCTGAGCAGTCTCTACCAGCTCCAGGACCGGGAGACGTCCAGCCGGGTCCAGAATCACGTCTGGAACGAGACCCTGCGGATCGTGCATACGGAAGAGGTCACGTCGCGTTGGGAGTACCGCTCCAGGGCCTGGGTGGCGGAGTCCAGCCGCTTCGACTCCCGCTCGGCGGGCGGCACCTTCACCTACCGCCCCGCGCCCTTCCTCAGCACTGACCTGACCCTCCGGCATCAGTCTTCAGCAAGCAGCAGTGGTTCCGGAGAGTCGGGGATCCAGGTCTTGCCGTCGATGCGTCTGCAAGGGTCCCTTCCGTGGAACGGGAACGGAGCTCTGGACCTCAGCGGCGGGATGGACCGTTTCACCGGACGGCGTGCCGCTTCGGATACCTGGGTAGAGGTCCTCGAGGAGGAACATGTCATCCGATCCTCCCTGACCTTCCTGCTGGACAACTACCGCGTGGAGGGCCCCAGCATCCGGATCTGGACCGACGACCTGAGCTTCGAGCTCGTCCGAGGGATCGACTTCGTGATCCTCGACTTCGGCGGGCAGGTGGAGGTGCGAATCCTCCCCACTGGACGGGTGCAGCAGGGGGAGGTCCTGCGGGTCACCTACCGCTATCTGGCTCTGGAGGCCAGCAGCCGATCCGGGGGCTTTCTGAACGCCAGGGGCGAAGCGACCTTCGCATGGTTCACGGTGGGGGCCGGATTCCTGCAGCGGAGTGGCAGCGACCCGAGTGAGGCGGCCCTGGGGGACCCGGGGCTGACGGAGAGCTATCTCTCCCTGGGCCTCAATCCCCGAAGCACCCCCCTCGGAGTCGTCAGCCTGGACCTGGAAGCCGACACCCGGTCCGGGAGGGGGATCACGACGGATCGCCGCGAGGTCCGCGCGACCCTGAGCCTCCCCCGCCGCCTTCCCATCGACCTGGACCTTCGCAGCTCGTTCAGCCGGACCCAGACCACCGCCCCGTCCGGGCTCCACGCCTTCTCCGGCTCTCTCCAGGCCGGCTGGAGCCCGGGTGGGGGCCTTCGGATCTCCGGTACCACCAACTATCTCGTGTGGGATCGGGACGGAGACGTGGACCGGTTCTTCTCGGGCACCGCGACACTCGGCTGGCGTTGGCGCGACGTGATCGTCGAGGCGCGAATGGACCAATCGTACCGCTGGTCGGTGTCCGACATCGCGGGAACGCGGTGGTCGCTCCTGGTCACGCGCCGGTTCTGAGCCAGGCGTTCATTCGGCGGGCGAGCGACCGGGTCGCGCCGATTGCCGCCGGCTCCGCCCGTCCACCCTCGGTGGATCAGTTGATGGGCACGTCCACGCCCGCCGAAGTGGGTCGGTAGGAGAAGTTCATCACCTCCCCGCCCCCCGGGCTCCCGTCTTCGCCGTGGCACACGAGGTTGCAGGTCCGGGTGCGGTTCCCCGTGTTGTAGGACCATCGAGGTTTCGAGAACCCTCCCGTCCCCTGAATGGCCGGGTGGAAGTTCACCAGGCGCGTGGGAAAACTGGACGGAGGCGAGCCGTCGTACTGTACCCCGTCGATCACGTAGATCGTGTTGGGGGCCTCCTGATTGGAGTGGATGTTGTAGTGACAGCTCTTACAGGTTGCCCGGGCCAGGTCCGACCGATCGTCCAGGTGGACCAGATGCAGGTTGTCCCGGCCGTCGATGTCGTCGTAGAAGTTGGTCCGCGAACCCCGGTCCTGGCGGTCGTTGGTGACGAGGCCGGCCACGGCGTGGCACTGGAAGCACAGCTTGAAGTTGTTCTGATTCCAGTTCGCCGGTCCGGGAAGATCGGTCCAGTAGGGAGCCCGTAGGAGGGACGCGTAGGTCGATCCATGGGGTCCGGCCGGAGAGGCGTTGGTGGTCCCCGAGGCAGGAACACGCCCGGACGTGTTCTCGTAGGCGTTGCTGTTGTGGCAGTCGGTGCACTCGATGACCGAGTTGGTGCTCAGACCGGCGCCGGTGAGTTGGGCGTTCAGGTTGGTCGACCGGTTCCGGCCTGGACCACTCACGGGGTGGAAGGACGAATTCGTGCGCTGGAACTCGACCCGCTTGTTGCTGGGGAGCGCGCCGCTGGCCAGGGGAGTCGTCCCGATGGCCTGGTCGTAGGTATCGCCGTGACAGCGCAGGCAGACCGGGTACATCTCGTCGTTGTCCACACCGTCGGCCGGGGGCGCGACCAGCGTCTGGACGTTCGCCACCTCCGTGCCGCCGAGACCGATCCCGCGCATTCCCTCCGTACGATTGGCCGCTGTCACCCGGTGGGGATTGTGGCAATCCACACATTCCACGTGCCGGGTGTCCGTGAACCGCGTGTCCTCCGCGGCCGACCCGGGATCGAGCGCTACGTTCTCCGGCAGCCCCATGCCCGGGCGTGGGATGAAGACCGGCCGATGCCCTCCGGGGCTCAGCTCGATGGGATGGGACCAGGCCTTGGCGAACTCGCCCTGAATGTCGGGGGCAATCCCGGTGGGGGCAGCTTGGTGGCACTCGTAACACGTCTGCTCGATGGCGGACTCCCCGGCCAGCGCGCCGTTGCGAAGGAGGCGCTCGGACCCCTGGGAGGTGTGGGGCGAGTGACACGCCATGCAGGAGTGGTCGCTGACCTGTGTGACGCCCTGCCCCGCCGGCCAATCCAGCGCGGAAGCCTCGTGCGTGCTTCCCGGCCACCCCTGCTTCTCGTGACAGGTGAGGCACAAGTTCCCGGACTGCTGCCGGGGCTCGATCCGAAGGAACTTGGCAGGAGCCTCCAGGTGTGGATCGTGGCAGGTGACACATTGGAGAGTGGTCCCTCCACCGCGCGGGAAGAGGGGAAGTCCCGAGCTCACCGCCGCCCCCGGGAAGGCCAGCTCCTGGTCGTCCCCGGCCAGGGCCGAGGTGTACTCGAACGACACGGGATGGTCATTGGTCAGGTTGGTGCCGATGAGGCCCGATCCCGCGGGCATGACTCCACCAGCCCCCGTGTTCTGGACCGTTATCGAGGCGACGTTTCCGGGGTAGTTGAGGACGTTCCCCAGCGCGATCGAGCCGTCGTGGCAGGATAGGCAGAGCTTGGACGGCCCGGTGGGCTGCCCCGGATTGGCCTGAAGGGACGGGGAGTCATACGGCGTGTAGGCCTGAGCCGAGGCACTCCGGTTCCAGAGGGGCCCCTCCGCGGAAGCACCGTGGGGAGTGTGGCAGAATACGCAGACCTCGTCCTCCTGGTCGGATCGGACGACCCCGGAGCCCGACGCGGAGAGGTTGTGGACCGTATTGGACACGGCCGACACCTGAGCGAGAGTCGGGGAGCCGAGGACGAGCGCCGCCAGCACGGCCGCGGGGATGGGTGGAAGCCGTATCACGGCAGCGCCTCTTCAGGGAGGACCTCGAACACCTGGATCCGGCTGTTGTAGGTGTCCGCCACGTAGATGCGCCCCTCTCCGTCCACGGCGAGTCCGGAGGCGAGCCAGAACTCCCCACGACCACGGCCGGCCCCTCCGAAGGTCAACAGAAGCCGACCGTCGGCGTCGAAGATGTTCACCACGTCGTAAAGGCCCTCCACGACGTAGACGTGGCCGCGGCGACTCACTCCCACGCCCTTGGGCCGCGCGAACTGCCCCTCCCGGGTGCCGACCTCGCCGAAGCTGCCCATGTACACCCCGGCGTCGTCGAATACCTGGACCCGGAAGTTCATGGTGTCGCTCACATAGATCCGCCCGAGGTTGTCCACCGCGATATTGGTGGGATAGTTGAGTCGCCCCTCGGCGGATCCCCTACCCCCGAAACGGTCCAGCACGGCTCCCCCCGGCGCCATGCGGATGACCTGGTGGCCCTCGGTGTCCACGACGAGCAGGGTCTTCCCGACCCCATCCCATGCCAGCCCCGTGGGCCGCCGGAAGCCCTGGCTGAGGCGATCCACCACGTCGCCCTCGCGGTCGAAGACCACAATAGCGCCCTGCTCGGGGTCGGAGACGTAGATCCGCCCCTCGGGGGTGGCCACGATTCCCACCGGAGCCTGAAGGTCACCGGCGCCGAGGAGCCGATACCGGGGCTCCGTCAGGTCATACATGTGGACGCCCCCCAAGGCCGTGTCCACCACGTAGATGGAGCCGTCTGCCCCTACCGCCACCCCGTAGGGCTGGCGAATCCGGTTGTGTCCTTCTCCGCCGAACACGAAGTCGGCCACTCGCCGGAAGAACGATCGGCTGAACCCCAGATCGGACGCCGTGGAGAAGGTGGCCGCCAGACGAACCCGCGGACTCTCCGGCGGCTGCGGCCAGACCACGTCGACCCCCTCGGGTCGGGCGTTGGCCAGCCCCACAGGACCCCGAGGCCCGCAGGCCACGGCGCCCAATGACAGTCCGAGAACGACCCACCGGACCGTCCCCCGCCTACCGAACATGCCAGCTGCGTTGAAGGGCCTCCAAGCCGAGCCTATCGTTTTGACGTTCAGACAATCATTCTCACTTTTACGGTATAAGCCGAAGCCGACCGTTCCGACAGCCCTCTCGAGCCCGTGCCTCCATCCCCCCCTCCCAGACATCTCCTGGCCATCCTGGTGGCCGTCACAGTCGCTGGAGGCTGCAGCCGCAAGGCCTGGGAGGTGATCGTGGACCTGCCGCCGGGAGAACGGTCGACGGCTTCGCCACAGGGGGACGGATCCGGGGCCGAGAATCCCCTGGTGGACCTCACGCTCATCCCCCCGGAGCTCCTCCGGAACCCCGCCGACACCGTCACCCCGCCCATCGAGCTCACCCTCGATCCCGACTCCGTCCTCGCCCTCCTCCCCGCCGACCACGCCGGCAACGTCGACTGGGCCCAGGCCCTCCGCGACAGCATCATCCGGCCCCGAAACGGTATCGACGGCCCCCGCATCTCCGCCGAGGACGCCTTCCAGTTCAAGTTCGATTTCTACTTCCC
>JBDHLC010000045.1:0-25732 GCA_039586075.1 Gemmatimonadota bacterium
CTGGGACAGGCCCTGCAGGCCCGTCAGCCGGCCCGCGAACACCGGGTTGAAGATCCCCTGGTTGCGACGCCATCCGCGCCAGAGGATCTCCTCGTTCTCGCGGCGGATGGTCCGTTGGAAGTTGATCCCCCAGGTGTCGGACCCGGGGTCGAAGTTCACGGTGCCGAAGGGGATCCGGATCTCCGCCGACCACCCGTCGGGGAGCCGCTGCACCCGTGCCTCCCAGATCCCGTCCCAGCTCTTGTTCACGCCACCGAAGCCGCCCCCCCCACCGCCGCCACCCCGACCACCACCGCCACCACCCATGAGGCCATCGCCCATGAGCCCGTTGGCGTTGATCTCGAAGAAGTACCCCGTGCGGCCGTCCTGGAAGGTGTCCAGGATCCACATGAACCGGTCGTCGGTTCCCAGTCCCTGGTCGCGGCGTTTCTCGTAGACCATGGCGCCGATGTAGAGCGCATCCGAATCGTAGGCCACCCGAACCACCGTGCGCTGGGACGGCGTCCCGCCTTCAACCGGCTCCTGCTGGGTGAAGTCGTCGATGGGTACGGCGCGGGACCAGAAGGGCTCCGAGAGGAGCCCGTCCAGGTCCACGTCCGTGTCATCGGTCAGCCGCAGCGCCTGCAGGTCCGGACCGTCCTGCGCGGCGAGGGGGGCGGTGGAAGCCGCCAGGGAGAGGACGGCGAGAACGAGAGTGGAGAGAGGGCGCATGTAGGATGGGATGGGGGGCCACGCGACTGCGGACTCGGACCCAGGGACAATCGTGTGCGCGGTAGCGTTGAACTGGAGGGAGAGGGGCCCCACGGGCGAGGGACCGCTTGTGAAGGGGCATTGCCCGGCCCCACTGTCCTGCTTCGGTCCGTGTCACATGACCGATTGGCGGGCCTTACCTGAACGAGGAGAATGCACGGGATGAAGACGGTCTTGAAGATCGTGTTGGGTCTCTTCCTGTTGCTGGTCCTGCTGGGTGGCGGAGGGTACCTGTGGGCAACCGGGGAGCGCGACGCGGTTCTCGCGCGGACGTACGAGACCCACAGGGTGGACTTCCCCATCCCCGTCCCCCTTTCCCCCGAAGAGGTGGCGTCGCGGGGCCTGACCGCGCAGGAGGCGGAGGAGGAGGCTCTCCGCAGGGCCGTGGAGAGTGGCCGCCACCTGGCGGAGGCGCGCTACGGGTGCCTGGACTGCCACGGGGAGAACCTGGGTGGCGGCATCATGATGGACGCCGGGCCCGTGGCCCTTCTGCAGGGTCCGAACCTCACCCTGGGCCAGGGGGGCGTCACCCGGGACTACACCTTCTCCGACTGGGACCGTGCGGTGCGGCACGGTGTCCTCCCGGACGGACGCGGCTCGGTGATGCCGTCGGAGGACTACCAGCGCATGTCCGACCAGGAGCTCTCGGACCTGGTGGCGTACATCCGGTCCTTTCCGCCGGTGGACAACACGGTGACGACCCGTCACTTCGGCCCCGTGGGCACCGTGCTGGTGGCGCGGGGGCAGTTCGTCCTCTCCGCCGAGCGCATCGGGGAGCACGACCGGGCGCACCGGCGTTGGCCGCCGGAGGAGGCGGTCTCGGTGGAGTTCGGACGTCACCTGGCCGCGGTCTGCGTCGGCTGTCACATGGCCGACTACGCCGGTGGGGACAACGAGAATCCCAGCTGGCCCGAGGCGGCGAACCTGACACCCCACGAGGACGGTCTGGCGGGATGGAGCTATGACGACTTCCGAACCGCGCTCCGGGAAGGACGGAGCCGGGACGGCCGGGCCCTGCAGGAGCCCATGACCTTCGTGATTCCCATGGCGAACCGCATGACCGACACGGAGCTGGAAGCCATCTGGGTCTTTCTCCAGACGCTGCCCCCGGTGGCCGACGCCGACGGCTGACCCGCTCGCAGGGCCGAGCCCGACGCCCCACCTGACCCGCACGGACGGGGACACGAATGGGGGGAGCCCGCGCCGGGCTCCCCCCTGATTCGTTTCACCTGCACCGAAGCGCCCCCGGCCCTGAATCCGCCACGGCCGGAGTAAGGTCAGTCGGCGCCCTCCAGGATGTCGTCGATGCGGGCGATGGCATCCTGGTAGTGCAGGCGGGTGGCCCGGTGGGTCACCCGCGCCGCGCCACGCTCCAGCTCACTCCGCAGCGTGCGCAGCTGTCCCCGGGCGAAAGGCGCCACATCCGAGGCCAGGGCATCCTCGTCCTCCATGAGCTCGGCCATGCGGTCGATGTACGCCCTCTGGAGGTTCCGGCGGTACGCGTCGGTGGCGCTGCCGGCGGCCACCTCGGACCAGACACCGGCTCGGAGGTCGTCCAGCATCTCTCCCAGGGCGTAGGCCCGGGCCCCGTGGAAGGTCTCCTGCTCCACCAGGCGCTTCATGCGCTCCACGTTGAGCAGACCGTTCAGCGCGATCACCTGCCGACCCCGAACCAGGTCCGGCACGCCGGACCCCATGAAGCGATCCAGGAGACCGGGATCGAGCATCCAGGTGGGAGTGGCGAAGACCTGCTCGTTGAGATACTCCACGGCCCGCTCCTGCCGGTCCCGGTCCACCATCTGGAAGACTGGACCGTCCTGGCCCTGGCGCTTCCGCGTGGTGACCACGCCGCCGACGTTGGTCAGGACGTGCCCGGTATACCGGTTCCACTGGGAGCCCACGTTCATCCAGAGCTCCTGCAGCTGGTCGTAGTCTTCGCCCTCTTCGTACGTCCACTGACCGAGGTTGGTCACGATGCGCTTCAGGTTCTCGATTCCCAGCTCCGAGGCCCGCATGGCGTCATCGCCGATGGCTTCGGTGAGGGCCGTGGGATCCTCGCCGTTGGGGGACGAGAACCGATAGACGGGGTCCACCTGCATTTCCGCGACCATGGCGTTCAGGTCGGCCCGCTCCTCCACCGTGCCCTGGCCGGGAAGGCGGCGGTAGCCCCACTCGATGGCGAAGTCGTCGTAGGGCCCGATGAGGGGCATGAGGCAGGTGTCGTCGCCGGGCTGCGCCACGTAGTTGAAGCGGGCGTAGTCCATGATGGAGGGCGCGACACCCATGGTGCAGGTGAAGCGAGTCCGCAGCGAGTCCACCGGGTACGCCGCCGAGGACTGCATGTTGTGCTGCAGCCCGATGGTGTGGCCCACTTCGTGGGCGCTCACGAACCGGATCAGCTCGCCCATGACCTCGTCCGGGAACTCCACGCCTCGGGCGTCCGGGTTCACCGCCGCGGTCTGGATGAAGAACCAGTTCCGCAGGAGGTTCATGACGTTGTGGTACCACTGGATGTCCGACTCCAGGATCTCTCCCGTCCGCGGATCGTGCACGTGGGGGCCCGACGCGTTCTGGACGTCGGAGGCCAGGTACCGGATCACCGAGTAGCGGGCGTCCTCGGGACTCCACTCCGGGTCCTCCTCCGGCGTGGGGGCGTCCATGGCGATGATGGCGTTGCTGAAGCCCGCCTCTTCGAACGCCGACTGCCAATCCTCCACCCCTTGCTTCAGGTAGGGGCGCCACTTCTCGGGAGTGGCGGGATCAATGTAGTAGATGATGGGCTTCACCGGGTCCACCAGCTCACCGCGGGCATAGGCCTGGGGGTTGCTGGGCTCCAGCCGCCACCGGGTGATGTAGCACCGCTCCGTGGCGCGCTGGGTGTCCAGGCCGAAGTCGACCTGGTCGATGCTGAAGAACCCGACCCGGGGATCACACATCCGGGGCTGCATGGGATCGTCCGGAAGGACGAGCATGGAGTGGTTCATCTCCGCCGAGACGGTGTTGGTGGCGGAGTTCGAGGGCGCCTGGGTGGCCTCGTAGGTCACCACCCGGCGCACTTCGATGTTGGTGGGGAAGCTCCGCGCCCACTCGATGTAGGTCCGGTCCCCGTCCAGGCGCCGCACCCCGTACTGGGTCCGGCGGAACGAGGGCAGGCCGAGCATGGGAATGTCGGAGGTGAACAGGTCCGTCACCTCCACCACCACGTTGGCCGAGTCGGGGGAGAAGGCCGCGATGTCGAAGGCGGCGATGACCGGCTCGAAGTTGGAGTTGCGCACCGCTCCCGCGATGGGCTGGTCCGCGTCGGCCACGTTCTCGTAGCTCACCAGGCGAAGGAGCACCCGGTCGTGATTCCGCTCCCAGCGAACCACCGAAGTGTTCGTCTTGGAACCCCCGTAGCCGGCCCCTTCGGGGGTGCGGGACACCCGGGTGAGGAGCAGCATCTCACGCCCCAGCTCCGTCATGGGGATCTCGTAGTAGAGCTCATCCCCGATGGTGTGAACCGTGAAGAGCCCCTCGTCCGAGACCGCCGCGGAGGTGATCACGTCGCCGTAGGCCTTGATGTCGTCCTCGCTCTGACCCCCTCTGGCTCCCGGGCGCTCCTGGGCCTGGGGCGCCGGAGCGGAGAACGGTTCCGCGGCGGCCGACGAACAGGCCGCGAGGAAGGCGAGAAGGAAGAACACGGAAGATCGCATATCGACCCCTTGATAGAGATGTCCTGTCCGGAAAGGATGTGGGATCCCGGACGCTCGCTCGTTGACAACGACACGCGTACCCCGCAGGGGGTTGAGATGATCATCCGGCCCGCCGGGCCCCAGGATCTGGAATCGCTCCGCGACCTGTGCCTCCGCTCCATCCTCGAGACGGGGCGGGCCTGGTACGCTCCCCGGGAGCTCGAAGCCTGGGCGTCCTTCGCCCGGGACCCGGACCGCTTCCGGAGCTTCGTGCTGGAGAATCGCACGCTGGTGGCGGTGCGGGACGAGGTGCCCGCGGGCTTCGCCGGGATGGGAGCCGACGGATACGTCGCCTCGGTCTACGTGGCTCCGGACTGCGTCCGGCGGGGTGTCGCCCGTGCCCTGCTGGAGCGACTCCTTGCCGAGCAGCGCGCGGCCGGTATCCACCGGTTCCACGCCCACGCCTCCAGGGCGGCCCTGCCCCTCTTCGAGTCCCTGGGGTTCGGCGTCGTCGCGGAGGAGGTCGTGGTGCGGGAAGGGGTCCCGCTCTTGCGCTATGAGGTGGTCCTGGAGGAACGTTCGGCGTGACCATGAACTCCCGCGCCCCCCGACCCGTGGATTCGCCGGAGGGCCAGCCGCTGGACGGATCCCCGTTGGTGGAGCCGGTTCCGCCCGGACCGGTCCCGGGCATCCCCACGCCCGAGCAGATCCAACGGGCCGCCCGCTCCGGGACCCGGGCCGCCCTGGGCACCGTGGTCCTCAGCACGCTTCTGGCCCTGGTGAAGGTCACCGCCGGCGTGATCGGAAACGCCTACGCGCTGGTGGCCGACGGCGTGGAGTCCATCACGGACGTCTTCTCCTCACTCCTGGTCCTGGGAGGCCTGCGCCTGAGCGCACGGCCCACCTCGGACGCTTTCCCCTACGGCTACGGCAAGGCTGAGGCCCTGGCCACGGTGGCCGTCTCGACGATCGTGCTGGCCGCGGGCGTGGGAATCGCGGTGCGCGCCGTCCACGAGATCCGCCTCCCCCACGAGCCCCCGGCGTCCTGGACCCTCCTGGTCCTGGCCCTGGTGGTGGTGGTGAAGGAGGGGATCTTCCGGTTCCTCCGCTCCCGGGCCCAGGACACGGGCAGTCGCCTGCTGGACACCGACGCGTGGCACCATCGCTCGGACGCGCTCACCTCCGGCGCCGCGTTTGTGGGAATCTCGGTGGCCCTCCTGGCAGGCCCGGGCTTCGAGAGCGCCGACGACTGGGCGGCGCTGCTGGCCTGCGGGGTGATCCTCTGGAACGGGGCTCGCCTGCTCCGGGGCGGCCTCCGGGAAGCCCTGGACGTGGCCCCCCCCAACGAGCTCCTGGATCGCATCCGGTCCATGGCGGCCGCCGTGCCGGAGGTCCGGGATGTCGAACAGCTCCGGGTGCGGAAGAGCGGCCTGGCGCTCCTGGTGGACATCCACGTGGAGGTGGACCGGGAGATCACGGTCTGGCACGGCCACGAGATCGCCCACAGGGTGAAGGAGACTCTGGTCCGCAGCGAGCTCCCCATCCTGGACGCCCTGGTCCACGTGGAGCCCCACCCCCCGGCCTCGGAGTCGGACGAACCCGGACCGACGGAAGGCTGAGCCGCGGGGAGGACTACTCCCGGCCGGGTTCCGGGCCCCCTGTCCGGGAATCGCCCGCATCGGTGGGACTCCCCGCCTCTGCGGCGCTACTTTCCAGGCCATGCGCATCGTGGCCGGCCAATGGGCCGGACGGGAGCTGGTCTCCCCTGGTAGACGCGTCCGCCCTACGGCGGAGGCCGTCCGTGCCGCCGCCCTGGACTGGGTCGAGCGGGATCTTCCGGACGCCCGCGTGCTGGACCTCTTCGCCGGTACGGGGGCGCTGGGCCTGGAAGCCCTCTCCCGGGGGGCGGCCAGCGCCGACTTCGTGGAGCGTAACCCGGCGGCTTTGCACGCCCTGAAGGCGAACGTCGCCCGCTTCCGCCTGAAGGACCGCGTCCGGATCTTCAAGAAGGACGCCTTGGCCTTCCTGTCCGGCGCTGGGCGAGGAGCGTACGACCTGGCGCTGGTGGACCCGCCCTACACCTCGGCCCTGTCGGAGCGCGTGGTGGAGCGCTGGCTGGAGCATCCCTTCTGCCGGGTCCTCCTGGTGGAGTGCGGGAAGGACCGGGCGCTGCCGGGAACGCACAAGCGCCGTGTCCTGGGGGACACGGCGCTCGCACTGTACGTCAATCGTCGGGCCAGGCCCGCGGGGCCCCGGTAGCTAACGCCCCTCTTCCAACTCCAGGTACCGGAGCCACCGGAAGGCTTCGTCCCAGCTCTGGAAGCGGGGGGCCTGGTCGGTGATGCCCTCCGGCTCGTAGCCCTGGTTGCGGACCACGTGGAACTCCCGGGTGAGCACCTGGCCGTCCACGGTTACCGTGACCCGGTAGGCTCCGGGCTCGGCCAGCGGCGCGGCCCCGCCGCCCCCCCCGCCGAAGACGGACCGGGTGCTCATTCCGCGGTCGCGAAGCGCCCCGAACATCTGGCGCATCAGGGACTGGTTCCCGCCGCCGAAGCCCGGACGTTCCCCACCGGGCACACCCACCGCCGGCGTCTCACCCGGGCGGTCCTGCCAGCCACGGCTCTGCGGACCCCCGAATCCGCCGCCGAATCCTCCGCGGCGGCCGCCACCCGCGAACCGCTCTATGAGCCGATCCACCTGCTCCCGGTCGGCGCCCTCGAACTCCACCAGGGAGTCCGCCACCGCCTGGACCGCCTCCGCCATCTTCAGGGAATCCCGCCGCTCGGCGGGAGAGAGGGGCTCGGGCGGCGGGGCCTCACCCCGCAGGTTCCACCGCACCGTGTTCAGTCCCTGGGTGGCCGTCCCGTTGAGGGTCTGTCGGATGGTGCCGTCCAGCGACTCCACCACCACCTCGATCTGGCGCTCTTCCGGGCGCTCGGGAAGGACATACTGGAAGGTGGCGCCGTACGGGCGGCTCACGCCCTCGAACCACTGCTGCGCCGTGGACTGTCCGTCCACGGCCCGGTCACTGAATTGAAGAGCCGGCGCCGGCTCGAACAGCACGGGCTCGTCCGCCACCCATGCCGCCCCCATCTGCTGGAGCGGGGCAACGTCCACGATCCAGATGGATCGCCCGTGGGTGCCCGCGATGAGCTCCCGGTCCCGTGTATGGACCTTGAGGTCGTGGACCGGCACGGCGGACGGGAAGCCCTCCATGAAGCGGCTCCATGATCCGCCCCGGTCGAGCGAGACGTAGACTCCCACGTCGGTGCCGACGTAGAGCAGGTCCGGATTCACCGGATCCTCGTGGACGACGTGCACGAAGTCGGGTCCGTCGGAGGGCAGGTTCGACGCGATGGAGCGGAAGCTGGCCCCGTTGTCGTCGGTGACGAACACGTAGGGGACGAGGTCGTTCCTGCGATGGTTGTCGAACGCCACGTAGAAGCGGTCGGCCACGTGGGCGGAGGCCTCGATGCGGCTCACGTACGTGCTGTCCGGAACCATTCCCCGGAACCGGTCCGTCAGCTCGATCCACTCGCCCCCGTCGTCGGGACTCATCCAGACGTTCCCGTCGTCGGTGCCGGCGTAGAGACGTCCCCGCACCAGGGGTGACTCGTCCAGGGAAACGATGGTGGCGTGCGTCTCGGCTCCGGTGACGTCCGGCGTGATGCCCCCGGTGGTCTCGGTGGAGACGCGGATCTTCTCGGGATCCTGCCCGCTCAGGTCCGGAGAGATGACCTCCAGGTCCTCACCCAGGTTGGTGCTCTTCAGGACGCGGTTCGCTGCCGTGTAGAATACATCCGGATCGTGCGGGGAAAGGAAGAAGGGCGTGTTCCAGTTCCAGCGGAGCTCGTTCCGCGCCGAGTCCGCCGCCTGCATCTCCCGGAAGAGGGTGATGCGCTCGGCCGCCGCCGCCGGGGGCTCGTTCTCCTCGTCGTCCCACACCACCAGGATGGAGTCCTCGAACTCCAGGTACCGATCCTCCCAAGACGGCTTCCGGAGGCCCGTCCGCTCGCCCGTGTCGAGCCGGAGCCGGGCCATGTTCCCACCCTGGGACTCGGCGAAGACCAGGTCGTGGTCCAGGGGGTGCTGCGCGGTGACGAACCCATCGCCCCCGCTGACGGTGGCCCACATGGAGTTGCTGATGCCCCCGTTCACTCGGCGCGAAGGTCCACACCAGGTCCCGTTGTCCTGCAGTCCGCCGCACACGCGGTACGGGACGTCCATGTTGTAGGACACGTGGTAGAACTGCCCGATGTCGAAGTTGGCCGGGGACTCCCAGTTCCCTCCCTTGTCCCAGGTCTGGGCGATTCCGCCGTCGTTCCCCACCACGATGTGGTCCGGGTCGTTCGGATCGATCCACATGGCGTGATGGTCCACGTGGACTCCCACCGTGGTATTGCCCGACGTGACTCCGCCGTCGGGAGAGTACCTCACGGGGGTCGAGGAGAAGTAGACCCGGTCCTCATCCCACGGGTCCACCCGCACCTGGGAGTAGTAGAAGGGGCGCGTGTTGGCCTCGTTGACCCTGCTCCAGCTCTCGCCCCCGTCGTCCGAACGGTAGAGGCCGTTGCCCTCCGAGGCGTCACCCTCTTCCGCCTCCACCATGGCGTACATCCGGTCCGGGTTCGACGGCGATATGGCGATCCCGATACGGCCCTTGGTGGTCTCGGGGAATCCGTTCCCCACCACCTCCGTCCAGCTGTCACCCCCGTCGGTGGACTTCCACAGTGCGCTGCCCGGCCCACCGCTGTTCAGGAACCACGGACCCCGCACCCGCTCCCACGAGGCGGCGAACAGGACGTCCGCGTCGTCGGGGTGGAAGGCCACGTCCACGAACCCGGCCTTGTCGCTGATGAACTTCACCAGCTCCCAGCTCTCGCCCCCGTCCGTGGTGCGGTACAGTCCACGCTCCGGGTTGCTCCCCCAGATGTGCCCCAGCGCCGCCACGAAGACGACGTCCGGGTTCTCGGGGTGGACCACGATGCGCGCGATGACCTGGGTCTCCTTGAGCCCCTTGAACTCCCAGTTGAGCCCCCCGTCGGTGGACTTGAAGATCCCTCCGCCCGGCGAGATGGAGTTCCGGGAATCCTCCTCCCCGGTGCCGGCCCAGACCTGCATGGAGTCCGACGGCGCGATGGCCAGGTCGCCCATGGAGATCACTCGCTCCTGGTCCCAGACCTGGCGGAAGGTGATCCCGTTGTTGGTGGTCTTCCAGATCCCGCCGGCGGCGGCGGCGAAGAACCAGGTCTTGGAGGGGCTCCCGATTCCCTCGACGTCGGTGACGCGGCCCATGATGTTGGCCGGCCCGACGTTGCGCCATTCGAACTCGTCCAGGAGGTCGTCCACCGACACCTGAGCGGAAGCGGTGGAGGGAAGGAGTGCCAGGAGAGCCAGCCCTCCGGCCAGGACGCTGCGAAGCGAGCCGTTCATTGCTGCATATCCGTTGGGGAGTGTGCGACGGGCGGAGGTCCTCCGCCCCGGGCTTCCGTCTTTTGACATACGAGCCCACCGCTTTGCTGGCTGTCGGGACTTTTCCTTCTGCGGGCCCGGGCGAGGGTGGGCGTGGGACCCCCTGAGTGTCCCTTGCCCGAACCCCCGCGGCGGAAGAGGATACGGGATCACATCCACCGAGTCCTCAACGTTCCGTGGAGGAGCCATGAAGGCCCTGTCCGTCTCCGCCGGAGCCTCGTTCCTCGCCGTCGCGACCCTGGTGCTGACCGCACTTCCCGGCACCGCCCAGGACACCGCTCCGCCCTTCGTGCCCGGGGCCTCGTACGACCCCGGCATCCCGACTCTGGAGGCGGTGGTCGGCCACTCCATCCGGGAGGAGATCACCTCCCCGGAAGAGCTGGTGGTCTACTTCAGGGCTCTGGCCGCCGCGGCCCCGGACCGGTCCCGGCTCGTGGAGTACGGCGAGACGTGGGAGGGGCGTCCCCTGGTGGCCCTTCTGGTGGGTTCGGCGGCCAACATGGCGCGGTTGGACGACATCCGCTTCGGGCTGCAGAGGCTGGCCGATCCGTCGGACCTGTCCGCCTCGGAGGCGGACCGGCTCGTGTCCGACCTTCCGGTGCTGGTGGCGCTGGTCCACGGGATCCATGGGAACGAGATCTCCTCCGCCGGGGCGGCCATGGCTATGGCCTACCACCTTCTTGCGGCGCGCGACGAGCCCCGGGCCGGCGCAATCCTCGAGAACGCCGTCGTCCTCATCGACCCGGCTCAGAATCCCGACGGCCGGGCCCGGTTCGTCCTGAACACCCGGCAAGGCCGGGGACGGTGGGCGGACGATCATCCCGCCTCCCTGGAGCACGACGAGCCGTTCCCCGGGGGGCGCGTGAACCACTACCTGTTCGACCTGAACCGGGATTGGTTCCCCCAGACCCAGCCCGAGAGCCGGTACCGCGCGGCCCTCCTCCTGGAGTGGCCGGCGCAGGTGGTGGTGGACGTGCACGAGATGGGAGGGAACTCGACCTACTACTTCCCCCCCAACGCGGTCCCCGGGAACCCGTGGACCACCGACGCGCAAGACGCCGCCCTTCGGAGGGCGGGCGCCGCCATGGCGCGGGACTTCGACGCCCGGGGCTTTCGATACTTCAACCGGGACACCTACGACGCATTCTATCCCGGGTACGGGGTCTCCTGGCCCATGGCGCAGGGCGCCATCGGGATGACCTTCGAGCAGGCCTCGGCGCGTGGCTTGCTCTACCGCCGCGACGACGGATCCCTCCTGACCTACGGCGACGGGATCCTGCATCACTTCACCGCCACCTTCGCCACCACCGAGTGGGCCGCGCTGGAGCGCGAGTCCATGCTCCGGGACTTCCTGCAGTTCCGCCGGTCGGCGGTGGAGCTGGGCCGAGGCCGGGGCTACGTCCTGCACTCGGGCCACGACGCGGCGCTGGCGGCCCGGCTGGCCCGGACCCTGGCACGGAACGGGATCCGGGTCTTCGCCCCCACGGAGCCCGTGACTGTGGAGGGCCGGATGCTCCAGCCCCGGGGGACCTTCGTGGTGCCGCTGAACCAGCCCTCCCATCGACTCATCCGGAACATCCTGGATCCCCAGACCTCCATGGACACCACCTTCGTGGAGGAGCAGATCCGTCGCCGGAGCCTGCGGCTGAGGGACCAGATCTACGATGTCACCGCGTGGAACTTCCCCATGCTGTGGGACGTGGAGCTCCTGGAGGGCACCTCGGACCTGGCGCTGTCGGGTCAGCCGGTGACCGCCGACTGGTCGCCGGGGAGCCCGGCACCGCCCGCCGGGTCTGCGGTGGCCTACCTCATGTCCTGGGGCACGGGCGCCGCCGCTGCGGTGGCCGAGCTCCTGCGAGAAGGCCTCACGGTGCGGGCCACCGGCGCCGCGCTCACCCTGAACGGGCGAGAGTTCCCGGTGGGTACCGCCATCGTCCGGCCGTCCGAGAACGGTCCGGGGACGGCCGAGACCGTCGCACGGGTGGCGGCGGCGCACGGCGCCGAAGTGGTGGCGACGAGCACGGCCTATTCCGATTCGGGCAGCTCCTTCGGGAGCAATGCCACGCGCACGCTTCGCCTTCCCCGGATCCTGCTGGCCTACGACCGCCCCGGCTCTACCTACTCGGTGGGATGGGCTCGCTACGTCCTGGAGCAGCGCTACGGCCTGCCCGTGACGGCCGTGCGAGCGTCGTCCATCTCCCGGGTCGACCTCGCGGACTTCGACGTCGTGGTGCTCCCCAGCGGCAACTACGGGAGCGCTCTCGGAGGCGCCGGCGTGGACCGGCTCCGCCAGTGGATGTCCCGGGGGGGAACGCTGGTCACTCTGGCGGAATCGTCCCGCTGGGCGGCCCGGGAGGGCCTGCTGGCCACCTCCACCGAGCTTCGCGGAGGAGCTCCGGAGTTCGGCGGCGCGGGCGAGGCCAGACGAGCCGTCCCGGAGCAGCCCATCGATCCGGTGGCCTCGCTGGCCCCGGTCCGCGAAACGCCGGAGCCGGTCCCCGGCGCCATCCTCAACGTCTTGCTGGATTCGTCACATTGGCTGGCCTCGGGAACCGATGGGCGCATCGGCGCGCTGGTGGAGGGGAGCCGCGTCTTTACCCCCCTGACCCTGGACCGCGGGGTGAACGTGGGTCGCTACGCGGGTGTCCAGGATCTCCTGGCCAGCGGAATCGCCTGGGAAGAGTCCCGCCCCCAACTGGCCCACAAGGCGTTCCTCATGCACCAGCCCGTGGGATCCGGGCAGCTCGTGGCCTTCGCGGAGGACCCCAACTACCGGGCCTACGCCGAGGCGTCACAGCTCCTGTTCGTGAACGCGGTGCTCCTGGGTCCAGGGCGTTAGGAGTGTTGGGCGGGATGGCACGCGGTGCGTGGGAAGTGGCGGCGGCCGAGGCGCCCCAGGGGCCGGTGGCGGGGCGGCCATCGTTGACCCAGCGACTCCGGGGCGGCACTCTGGATAGCTCAGGCCCCTACCCTTCCACCCCGCGCACGAGGAGGTCCGTCATGGCGCGCTCGGCCTCTCTGATACTCTCCGCTCTTCTTTTCCTCCCCCTGGCTCTCGACGCCCAGGACGCGGAGCTGCCCGACGGCTGGCAGATTCGCGCGGATCGCCCCGGACAGGACGTGTCCGAGGTGGCCTTCGTGGACATGCCTCCCGGGTGGCACGTCACCACCGGCCCGGCGGTGATCCTCTGGAACCCCGAAATGCGGGCAGCCGGTGACTTCCGGGTCGAAATGGAGGTCTTCCTCTTCGATCCCGAGGGGCGGCGCGAGGCGTTCGGGATGTTCGTCGGCGGACAGGATCTGGCCGGAGACGGACAGCGGTACACCTACTTCCTCCTCCGCGATGGCGGCCAGTTCATCGTCAAGAGCCGGGAGGGAGCCGATGCGCCCACCCTGGTGGAGTGGACGTCCCACGAGGCCATCCGAGGCTTCGCGGATCGGGACGAGGGGGACTCCAGCGTCCGGAACGTCTTGGCCCTGGAGGCCGGGGGGGACGAGGTGCGGTTCCTCGTGAACGGCCAGGAGGTGGCCACCCTTCCCAGGGAAGGTCTCCTGCTGGACGGGGTAGTAGGATTGAGAGTGAACCACCGACTGAACCTCCATGTGAGCCGGCTCGAGGTGACCACCTCGAACTGACGCGGAGGGGGAGGATGGCCATGGCCAAGAACCGCCGACAGGCTGCGCCCCGCGACCGGAAGCGTCCATTCCGGGGCCGGGTCCCGGAGCCTCCCTGTACCCCGAGACCGCCCAAGCCAGCGCCTCCGCCGAGCCCCGCCGGGAGCGGGTGCGACACCGGTACGGGCTGGAAGCGTTATCTGAAGATCCTCCGGGGAGGGCGATGAGCAAAGCGTACTTCACCACGGGGGTGAGCAGCTTCTTCGAGATGTCCACCTCCGATGCCCGCAGGATCCTCCCGCCGCACCTGCACCCGGTGGAGATCCGGCCGCAGCAGGGGATCCTGAACGTTTCGGCTTTCCACTTCCGTGAGAGCCGGGTGGGCCCGTACGCCGAGCTGGTATTCTCCGTTGTGGTGCCTCCCGTGGTGGGGGGGTGGTCCCAGCACCCCAAGGCGGGCTTCTTTCCGTTCATGGCGGCCACGACCTCCCTGGAGAGCCGGCTCCTCATGGAGGAGCTGCGTATCCCCACCCATCCCGAGATCATCGACGCCCGCTTCGTGGAGCGGGAGGACCACATGCGGGTCCAGGCGTGGTGTGGGGGCGAGCCGGTGGTGGACCTCACAGTGACGCTGCACGAGTGGAGCGCCAACTCCCACCTCCTCCACTCCTACATGATGGACGGTGAGCTCCGCCTGAAGGCCGACGTCCAGATCTCGGCGGGTCGGTACTCCATGCACGAGAAGGAGCTGGGCCGGCTCACGCTCCATCCCCACGCCATCACCCGGCACCTGACCCTGGACGGCGTGAGTGCCAGCCCCTTCCGGGAGCACTGGCTGCAGGAGGGGTGCGAGGAGTTCCGGCCGCTGGAGCGGATCTGAGCGTCCCCGCCCTCTGGAAACCCCCATCGCCGCCCTGCCGTAGAGGGGTGCGCACCCGCATCCCCCTGAAAGGAGGACCGCTTGGACGAGGGCATCGTCGCCATCATCGCCGGCACCACGCTGGTGGCTATTCCTCTGCTCGCCATCTCCGCGCGCATCGCCCTGAAGCCCATCGCCGAGGCCATTGCGCGGCTTCGGGGAGATCCGGCGGATCCACCGGAGGTTCGGGCCCTCCAGGCTCGGCGCATCGCGGACCTGGAAGAAGAGGTGGACCACCTCAGGGAGGAAGTCCGGAAGGTGGCTGAGGCCCAGCGGTTCCAGGAACAGCTGCAGGGCGCTTCCGCCCCCCGGGCGCTCCGGGAAGGCGGCGAATGACCTCTACAGCGTCGGCCGAGGCCCCCTCCCGGGAGGTGCCTCCGGGCCGGGAGGTCAGAGCTTTGCTCTCCGAAGTCGCAGGCTGTTGCCCACCACGCTGACGCTGCTGAAGGCCATGGCCAGGGCGGCCAGGATGGGGTGCAGGGACCGGAGCAGGGTCGGGAGCCCCTCCAGCGGGTACAGCGCACCAGCGGCCACCGGGATCAGCACGACGTTGTAGCCGAAGGCCCACCACAGGTTCTGCTTGATGGTGCGCAGCGTCGCCCGGCTCAACGACAGGGCCCGGGGCACCGCCCCCAGGTCACCGCTCATGAGGGCCACGTCCGCCGTCTCCATGGCCACGTCCGTGCCGCCGCCCATGGCGATGCCCACGTCGGCCTGGGCCAGCGCCGGCGCGTCGTTGATCCCGTCGCCCACCATGGCCACCGGGCCGCCGCCCGCCTCCTGCAGAGACCGCACCTCCTGGGCCTTCTCCTCGGGGAGGACCTGGGCCCGAACCCGGGTGATCCCCACCTGCTCCGCCACCGCGTGCGCCGTCCGCTCGTTGTCCCCGGTAAGGAGCACCACCTCCAGGCCCCGCTCCCGCAGGGACGCGATGGCCGCGGCGGCTTCCCCCCGCACGCGGTCGGCCACCGCGATCAGTCCGCGGGCTTCCCCCTCCCACGCCACCCACAGCGCCGTGCGGGCCCGGTCCTCCTGTGCGGACGCGGCCTCCTCCAGAGCGGAGGTGTCGATTCCGTGCTGGGTCAGGAAGCGGCGGCTCCCCACGCGCACCTCGCGGCCATCCACCGTGGCCGTCACCCCACGGCCCGCTGTGGCTTCGAAGACGTCCGCCTCGGCGATCTCCAGGGATCGGCGGCGGGCCTCCCGGACCACGGCTTCACCCAGGGGGTGCTCGCTCCCGCGCTCGGCGGCCGCGGCCACGGCCAGGAGCTCGTCCTCTCCGACCCCCGGCGCCATCAGGACCTCCTCCACACCCGGC
Source organism: Gemmatimonadota bacterium (assembly GCA_039586075.1). Taxonomy (GTDB): domain Bacteria; phylum Gemmatimonadota; class Gemmatimonadetes; order Longimicrobiales; family Gaopeijiaceae; genus Gaopeijia. The sequence continues at coordinate 15,746 of JBDHLC010000045.1, forward strand.
TCTCCAGAGGTCACCGTGCCGGTCTTGTCCAGCACCACGGTGCGCAGGTCCCGCGCCCGCTCCAGCGCGGTCCCGTCCCGGAAGAGGATCCCCATCCCCGCGCCCCGCCCCGTCCCCACCATGATGGCGGTGGGGGTGGCCAGACCCAGGGCGCACGGGCAGGCGATGACCAGCACGGCTACGAGCCGTAGGAGGGAGTTTGTGAACCCCGCGTCCACCGCCAGGAACCAGACCAGGAAGGTTCCGGCCGCCACCACCAGCACGGCGGGAACGAATACCGCCGCCACCTGGTCGGCCAGGCGCTGGATGGGAGGCTTGGACCCCTGCGCCTCCTGGACCATTCGGATGATGCGGGCCAGGGCCGTCTCGGAACCGACCCGTGTGGCCTGGATCGTGAGCGCCCCGCTGCGGTTCATGGTGGCGCCGGTGACCTGGTGGCCCGGGGCCTTCTCCACCGGCATGCTCTCCCCGGTGAGCATGCTCTCGTCCACCGCGGATTGACCGTGGATCACCGTTCCGTCCGTGGGCACCGACTCGCCCGGGCGGACCAGTAGCGTGTCTCCCACCCGCACCTCCTCCAGGGGGACGTCCTCCTCGACTCCGTCGGCCACGCGGCGGGCCGTCCTGGGGCGGAGCCCCATGAGGGCCCGGATGGCCGCCCCCGTCTCACCCTTGGCGCGGGCCTCCAGGAGCTTGCCCAGCCGGATGAGGGTGATGATCACCGCAGCGGTCTCGAAGTAGACGTGCTCCCCCAGCGCCGTGGATCCGGCGGCGCGGGCCACGGCCACGGGGACCGAGTAGAAGAAGGCGGTGCTGGAGCCCAGGGCCACCAGGACGTCCATGTTCGCGGTGCGGTTCCGCAGCGCGTTCCAGGCGCCCCGGTAGAAGTCCCAGCCCACGTAGAACTGCACCGGGGTGGCCATGGCGAGCATGAGGAAGTTCACCCAGGGTGCGTGCGCCCACGGTCCCAGCAGCCCGAAGTCCCGGGCCATGCTCAGCAGGAACAGGGGAAGGGTGAAGACCACCCCGGTCCAGAAGGCCCGGGTCTGTCGCCGGATCTCGGCCGCTCGGGCCTCTGCCTCGGTATCCCCCGGCGCGTCCGCCGATTCCAGGCGGACCGCGCCGTAGCCCGCATCCTGGATAGCAGCCGCGATGGCGCCCCAGTCCGGGGTTCCGGCGACCTCCACCGTGGCCCGCTCCGTGGCGAGGTTCACCGACGCCTGCAGGACCCCGGGCGCGCGCTTCCGCAGGGTCCTTTCCACCGCCGACACGCAGTTCGCGCACGTCATCCCCGTCACACCGAACTCCAGCCGGTGCACCGGGACGTCGTAGCCCGCGCCCCGGATCCGTTCCGCCAGCGTATCCAGATCGACCTGCGCGGGATCGTACGCCACCGTGGCCCGCTCGGCGGCGTAGTTGACCGTGGCGTCCTCCACCCCCGGGGTCTTCCGCAGGGTGCGCTCCACCGTGGCGGCGCAGTTCGCGCACGTCATCCCCGTGACGGGGAGCGTGATCTCCTTCCGGGCCATCTGGACCTCCCGGGCGGCGCGGCGGCGCCGCCCCTACTCCGTCGGGGGGTAGTTGATCTCCTTCATCAGCGACTCGACCTCGTCCCAGCTGGTGGCCTGCTCGTCCCACGCCACCGTCACCTGGCGACCGGCCTGATCGGCCTTCACCGACTGCACTCCCGCCAGCTCGCCCACCTCCCTCTCGATGGTCATCACGCAGTGTCCGCAGCTGATGTTCGGGACCTTCACCGTGCGCTCCGCCATGGATCGTCCGTCCTTTCGTGTTGGATGGTTCAGCTCCGCCCGGCCGCCTCGAAGGCCGAGAGGATCTCGTGGATCACCCGCTCCCGCTCGTCCGGATCGCTCCCGCGGATCGCGGACATGGCGCACGAATGCAGATGCCGGTCCAGCACCAGGCCCGTGACCTTCTTGAGCGCCCGCTGCACGGCGAGGATCTGGTTCACCACATCCATGCAGTAGGCGCCCTCGTCCACCATGCGACCCACCCCTCGAACGTGTCCCTCCACGCTCTTCAAGCGGGTGAGAATCTCACGCGTGCGAGGGTCGTCTTCCGCCGCGACGGTCCGATCCGGACGCGCCGGGGAGGTGGATGTGGATGAGGCCATGGTCCGCTCTCCGCGGGTCTTCGTGTGATCGTTGTGGTAATAATATACCCCCCCCAGGGGGGGTGGGGTCAACCCCTCCGTCTTGGCGAGCCCGGGGTCGCCACCCTACCCTGGGCATGGCGCCCTCGGTGGGTCCGTCGCCAACCAGGACGGTTCGGATCCCGAGGGCCAGCGAAGCCCTGTCACCGTCCCCCTCCATCAACGCGGCCGCGTCCGCTCGCCCCCGTCATGCGCCTCCCCGCCTCGCCCCGCCCCGCCCGGGGAATCCACGTATCCTCGGCCCGCCTTTTCTCGAGCCGTCGCCTGCCTCTCCTCTCCGCAGCCTTCGTGATCTTCGTCCTCGCGGCACCGGACTCGGTGGTGGCCCAGGGCGGCGACACGTCTCCGCCGGAGGTCGTCGCGGACGAGTTCAACCGGGGATTCCAGACGATGGCGTGGGCCGGCCTCGTCCAGCGCATCCACCCCGACGCCCTGGGCCACGTCCGGCTGGCGGTGGACATCCTCATGGACATCGATACCACGGGCTATGTCCTGGACCGACTCCTTGGGGGGACGACTCCGGACGAGTATCCCCAGCTGTCCGACGAGGAGGCGGTTCGGCGGACTCTCGCGGGAATCCAGCGCGAGGTTCCGGGACTCCTGTCCTCACTCACGGCCCGAAGGACCGAGGTGCTGGGTGTGGTGCCGGAAGGCGAGGACCGGCACGTGGTCTACCGGACGCTGTCCCTCCTGCAGGGCGCCGTCCCTCGAGTGGAGGTCATGACGCTGGCCCGGGCCGGAGGGCGGTGGAAGGTGCGGGAAGCGAGTGACATCCAGACCCTTCACACCGCGATCCGGGGAATCCCCCTTCCCAGGAACGCTCCACAGGCGGCCCCTACCGCGAGATGACCCGGACGCGCCGGCGCGCGATGGCTGTATGTCGCAGAACCACCTCGGCCTCCATGGATGGCCTGGGGGATCGCGGCCCCCCGGAGGATCAGCCCAGGAGTCCCTGCAGGACGTCCAGCATGCGGTCGACGTCCTCGGGAGCGCTTGCGATCCCCAGGGAAGCCCGCACCGCGCCCACCGGCACCTCGCCACCGAGGCAATCCCGGAAGCGGGCCAGCGTGAAGGACTCACCCAGCTTCTCCAGACAATCCAGGGTCGCCCGCGGAGGCATGTCGAAGGCGATCTCCGCCGCACCGGGGTTGCAGAAGCACCCACCCCGGATGGAGACCCCCGCGTGCCCGGCCGCCGCCTCCACCCTCTCGTACGGAAGCGGCCGACCGTCCCCGTCCAGGAGGTTGAAAGCCACAGTCCCGCCCCGGGACTCCGTGGTCTCCGGTCCGTAGATGGCCACGGCCGGCCTTCCGTCCGGCCGCTGCAGGCGCTGGAGACCCTCCAGCATGCGGCCGGTGAGGGATGCCACCCATCGCCGGAGGCGGTCCATCCCCACCTCCTCCAGGAGGTCGAGACCCGGCTCGACCCCGGCGATCCCGAGGAAGTCCGGCGTCCCGTCCTCGAAGGCGCCCCCTGCGTTGCGGAGCTGGTGCACGTCGTTCTGGATGGAAACGAAGTCCACCGTCCCTCCGGCGTACCAGGGCCGCTCCAGCAGCTCCAGGGCATCCCGCCGCGCCAGCAGCGCCCCCAGACCCGTCGGATACCCGAACATCTTGTAGAACGAGATGCAGGCGTAGTCGGCTCCGGCGGATCCCAGGTCCAGGGGATTCGTGGGGGCATAGGCCGCCGTGTCCAGAAAGACCCGGAAGCCTCGATCCCGGCCCTCGGCCACCAGCTCCACAGGATGCTTCACCCCCGAGAAGTTGGACTGCGCGGGGAAAGCCAGGAGCGAGGGGCCGGCCCCGGCATGCCCCATGTGGGCCAGCGGGTCGTCGAGCCGGAGCTCCGTAGTCAGCGGAAGGAACTGGATCTCGGCGCCGGATCGGCGGGCGTACTCACGGATCCCGCCGATGGAGTTGTGGTTGTCCGTGGCCAGGACGAACCGGGAGTCGTCCCGGAAGGGGAACGCTTCCCCCACCAGCTTGATGGCGGCGGAGGCGTTTGCGGTAAAGACCAGGTCGTATTCGTCCGGGTCCACGTTGAAGAACCGGAGGACGCGTTCCGTGACCCGGTCGACCTCCGCCGTGCTGGCCAACGAGGCGGGGTTCTCGGAATGCGGATTCCCCAGTATCCGCTCCGAGAGCCAGTCCCGGTGCCACTCCAGTTGCGACGTGCCGTAGAGCCCGCTCCCCGTGTAGTCCAGGTAGGCCTGGCCGGACCGGGCCAACCGGGAGAACTCCCGCTCCCGGAGCGCTTTGAAGAAGGTCGTATCAGCACTTCCGCCGGCTACCTGCTCCGGACTCCCGTGGGTCATCGTGGATCCATTCATTCGAGAATGCTAGGAAGGTGGCGCCCCGCCCGCTACCGGCTTCCGGGCCCCCGCTCCAACGGGAGATCGGGATCCCGGGCCCATTCGTTCATGGATCCGTCGTAGAGAAGCGCCCGGTGGCCGGCCACCCGGGCGGCCAACACCACCGACGTCGCGCGCAGCCCGATGTGGCAGTAGGCCACCACCGTCTCGCCCTCCTCCACTCCCGCTCGCCGCAGGAGATCCACCAGCTCGGCGCGCGGCCGTAGCATGCCCACGTCGTCGAAGAGGTCTTCGATGGGCAGGTGGCCGGCGCCGGGAATGTGCCCGCCACGCCCCGGGAATTCCTCTCGATCGCCGGTATAGGGTTCCCGCCGTCGACCGTCCACCAGCGCGATGCGGGGCGAGGTCAGATTGGCCAAGACCCACCCCTTGTCCACGCGCCGGTCCGTGTCGGGTCCCAGTGTGAGCTCGCCGGCCGCCACCTCGGGGGCCTCCGTGGCGAGGTCCAGTCCCGCCCGAGCCCAGGCCCCGTTGCCCCCATTCAGCAGGGCGCTCCGATGGCCGAGCCCCATGAACTCCAGCGTCCAAAGCACACGCGTGGCCGACGTCACCCTGCGGGAGTCGTCGAACGTCACCACCACCCTCGAATCGTCCGAGATTCCCAGGGCCTCCAGGGCCTCCCTCACCACCGCCAAGTCCGGTACCTCCAGCATGACATGATCGGGGTCCTCCCTCTCGCCTCGGCTGAAAGAGATGGCACCCAGATCCAGGTACCGCGCGCCGGGGATGTGCCCCTCCACGTATCCGTCCCGCCCCCCCACGTGGAGCACCACCAGCGTGGGATCACCCTGATTCGCCGCGAGCCACTCCACGTCCACCACCGGACTCGGAAGAGTGCCGCCCTGGGCAACGACCGGTGCGCCCAACGCCCCCAGCGCCAGGGTCGTGAGGATCAATGATCGCATGGGGACCTCCAGAGGGATTGGGTGAGGGTTCGCCTGACATCATCACGGCCGGCCCCGCGCGCTGCAACGGGTATGGAGGTACCCAGGACCGAAGGGAAGGAGATAGCTTCAGAATGCGTTGTTCGGCCGTCCGACGAAATCAAGGAGCCTCCATGCGACTTCGTTCGATCCTTCCCGCCCTCGTTCTGCTGCTGTCTCCCCTGGCCGCCGAGGGTCAGTCGCCGATCCAGATCAGCTTCTTCCCTCCGGCCCAGCTGGTCTCGGAAGACCAGGAGATCACCGCCTTCCGGCTCTCCCTGTATGGGCGCAACGCCGGAATGACGGGACTCGATCTGGGCCTGGTGACCCATACGACGGGCGACGCCACCGCGCTCCAGATCGGCGCGGTGAACATCGTAGAGGGAGACTTCACGGGACTGCAGGCCGGCTGGGCCGGTGGCTCCCTGGTGAACTTCACCCGCGGTCACATGAAGGGTCTGCAGTTCGCGATCTACAACGGCGCAGGATCGGGCCAGGGGCTCCAGTGGGGCCTGGTCAACAACACCGAGGGCCACATGGAGGGGCTGCAGGTCTCGTTCGTGAACATCGCCAACGATTTCAACGGACTGCAGGTGGGCCTCATCAACATCATCCGGAGCAAGGATCGCTTCCCGGTCCTTCCCCTGGTGAACTGGAAGTTCGACAACTGAGTCGCGATTCGGGCCGGGGCACTCCGACGTGGGGCGCTCCGGCCCGGATTCCCCTCCGCCTCCGTGGATCCCCTCGCCTGGACCAGGTGAAGCGGCGGATCAAGCCTCGGCGGCTACGGCGTCCCAGTACTGGCTGAAGTGTCCTTCCGCCGCCTCCACGAACTGAATGGAATAGAGGTCCAGGCGCTTGGAGACCTCCCTGCCCACCAGGCCACCGAGGAACTCCAGGGGCTCCTTCAGGTCCCAGTCCAGGAGCGGCTTCGGACCCCGGTCCAGGTGCTCGAGGATCCGGAGCACGAGGTAGGCGTCGTCCAGCAGCCCCGCGAGGCCGTGGGTCATCTCCGGAATCACGTCCACCGGGCTGAGGAAGTAGCCGGTGGCCTGCTCCAGAATGGGCGCCACCACCGGATGCAGCCCCCGGTTCTCGGCCTCCTGCTCGGCGCGAGCCAGGAACAGCGGGATGCTCTCGATGATCTCCAGGGCCACGTCCCCCGTCTCCCGCACCTGGCTCACGGAGGCTTCCGGAAGCCTCCGGTGGATGAACCGGTCCAGGTTCTCCCGGCCACGGCTCTTGGCGCTCTCGATGACGGCGATGAAGGGTGACCCGGAGCCGGTGAGGGAGGTCGATCCCTGCTGGCATCCTGGGAGTCGGAGGGGCAAGGTAGGGGGCCCCCCTCCCGTCACGACAGCCCCACCCCCGATCATGTCCGAGAACCCCGGCCAGAGCAGGACCCGGGTCACCGCCCCGGCGGGAGCCCGCGTAATCCGCTGCATCGACGCACACACCGAGGGCGAGCCGCTCCGGGTGGTCCTCGATGGATTCCCCGAGCCCGAAGGTGAGACCATCCTTCAACGGAGGCGCTTCGCGCGCCGGCACCTGGACGGGCTCCGCACCGCCCTGATGTGGGAGCCTCGCGGCCACGCCGACATGTACGGGTGCATCGTGGTGCCGCCGGAGCGGCCGGAGTCGGACTTCGGTGTGCTCTTCATCCACAACGAGGGCTACTCCACCATGTGCGGGCACGGGGTCCTGGCCATGGCACGCGTGGCCGTAGAAGCCGGGCTCGTTCCGGCTCGGACGCCCGAGACCCGGATCCAGATGGACACGCCGGCGGGCCCGGTCCTGGCCACCGCGGACGTGAGCCTCACGCCGGGCGGGACCCCGCGGGTCACCGCCGTCCGGTTCCGGAACGTACCGTCCTGGAGCGCCGGTCTGGACCAGGAGGTGCGTGTCCCCGGACTCGGGGTCGTCCCGTACGACCTCGGGTTCGGAGGTGCGTTCTACGCCTACGTGGACGCCGACGTCCTGGGACTGGAGCTGGTGCCCGGGTCGGTGGAGGAGCTGATCCGGGCCGGGAGGGCTATCAAACACGCGGTCCAGGCCCAAGACCCGCCCCGGCACCCGGGCGACGCGGACCTCTCCTTCGTCTACGGCACCATCTTCACCGGCCCGCCGGCGGATCCGGGGCACCACTCGCGCCAGGTATGCGTGTTCGCCGACGGAGAGGTGGACCGGAGCCCCACGGGCACCGGTGTGAGCGGGCGCGTCGCGCTTCTTCGGGCCCGGGGTCAGCTTCGCCAGGGCGAGACCCTCACCATCGAGAGCATCATCGGGAGCCGCTTTCGCGTCCGGATCGCGGAGGAGACCCGGGCCTTCGGGTTGGAGGCGGTAATTCCCGAGGTCGAGGGCCGAGCCTATGTCACCGGTGAGTCCTCGTTCGTGCTGAACCCGGACGACCCTTTCCGGGAAGGATTCCTGGTTCGCTGACCCGTTGGCGGGGCTTCCCCCTGCGGGATAGCTTGTGCACCCTTCGAACCGTGAAGATTCGGTGACGCTCGCCCCGTGGGTGAGGCGCCGTTCCTTGAAGACATGAGAACGACCGGGGAGGACATCGGGTGAAGCTTCATACCAAGATCGCCATCGGGCTGGTGGGCGGAGCCGTCGTGGGAGGCGGCGCCAATGCCCTGTTCCCCGACGCTGCCTGGGTCGATTTCGTCTCCGACAACATCATGTATCCGGTGGGCCAGGTCTTCCTCCGGATGCTCTTCATGACGGTGGTGCCCATCGTCTTCACCTCCATCGCACTGGGTGTGGCGGGGATCGGGGACATGAAGACCCTGGGCCGGCTCGGCGGGCGGACCATGGGGTACTTCGCCCTCTCGACCCTCATCGCGGCCACTATCGGGCTCACCCTGGTGAACACCGTCAAGCCCGGCGGTGGTCTGGAGCCGGAGACCCGGGATCAGCTCATGGCTCAGTTCTCCAGCCAGGGTGAAGGGCTGGCCGCAGGAGGGCCGCCCGAGTTCGGGGTCAGCACGTTCGTGAACATCGTGCCCCGGAATCCCGTGGCCGCCGCGGCGGACATGGACATGCTCGCGCTGATCTTCTTCTCGCTGATCTTCGGCGCCGCCCTCACCATGATCCCCCAGGAGAAGGCCAAGCCGGTCATCGAGGTGCTGGACGGGATCGGGGACGCCATCATCAAGATCATCGACATGGCCATGGGGCTCGCCCCCTACGGCGTGTTCGGCCTCATCTTCGTCATCACGTCCCAGTTCGGCTGGTCCATTCTGGGATCCCTGAGCTTGTACGTGGTGGTGGTCCTCGTCGGCCTCTTGATCCACGCCACCGTCGGGATCTCGGCTCTGGTCCGGATCTTCGCCCGGATGAGTCCGGTGAAGTTCTGGAAGGCGGTGACGGCCCCCATCATCACGGCGTTCTCAACCTCGTCCTCTATGGCGACGCTCCCTACCTCCATCAGCACGGCGGAGAAGGAGCTGGACGTCCAGCCGAAGGTGGCCGGTTTCGTGCTCCCGCTGGGAGCCACCATGAACATGAACGGGACGTCGCTCTTCGAGGGCGTCACGGTCCTGTTCCTGGCACAGGTGTTCGGAGTGGACCTGAACCTGGGCCAGCAGATCGTCGTTGTGGTCCTGGCGGTGCTGACGGCCATCGGGGCCGCTGGTGTGCCCGGGGGCTCCCTCCCCCTCATGATGCTGGTGATGGCCACGGTGGGCGTGCCGCCGGAGGGAATCGCCATCGTGCTGGGGGTGGACCGGATCCTGGACATGGCCCGGACGACGTTGAACGTGTGCGGGGACATCTCCGCGTCGGTCTACATCGACCGTGTGGACCGCGAGATGGAGGGTCTGCCGCCCAGAGAGGGCGGCAACGCCCCCCCCGTCCCGGCCTCCTAGCCCCTCCTGGCCGGGGAGACAGGAAGGGCCGGTCCGGACGAATCCGGGCCGGCCCTTTCCGCGTCTCAACGATCCCCGCGCAACCTTCCGGCGGCGCGCGCGTAGAGGAATGGGTCCAGATTCCTGCTGGCGGGCCGGTGCGGTTGCCGTCAACTTCGGGGTCCGGCGCGGTTCTTCCCTCTCCCTCATCGAACGCCGAGGTGCCTCATGCGACTCGTCCCCGCTCTCGTCCCCCTTCTCGCCCTGGGCCTCGCGGCTCCCATGAACGCCCAGACGCTCCAGAGCGAAATGGCCCTGGACATGCGTGCCGTGGGGGAGAAGTACGTGTCCCTGGCGGAGGCCATGCCCGCCTCGGCCTACGCTTGGCGGCCCGCGGAGGGCGTCCGGTCGGTCAGCGAGGTGTTCATGCACATCTCGGCCGCCAACATGGGCCTTCCGGCCAGCTTCATGGGGGTCGCACCGCCTGAGGGCTACGCCCAGGAGTGGTTCGGGACCGCTGAGCAGGTCACGGACAAGGCGGAGATCGTGGGTCACCTCCGTGCCGCCTTCGAGCACCTGGCGTCGACCCTGGAGGGGCTCACCGACGAGCAGCTGCACGCGCCGGTGAACGTCTTCGGCCGGGACACGAATGGGATCGGAGCGGTTCTCCTG
>JBDHLC010000086.1:0-5679 GCA_039586075.1 Gemmatimonadota bacterium
GATCCTGGGACGATACGCCGAGGCGAAGGCCCCCTGACCCGTGTCCGGTCCTCGTGGTGCGACAGGCTCCCGGGTGATGTCCATCCCCGCATAGATTGCCAGCGGCGGCGCCGGGGATGAAGCGGGTACGGGGCGCCCGCCCGAGATCCGCGTTGCCACCGAGCCATCCGAATCCACCGAGGTCCTCATGCCTGGCGTTCCACCGATCCGATCCCCCGAAGAAGCTCCGGAGGACCCCAGGGGCGAGGGTGATCCGGCGGCAGGCTCACCGCGGGACGGACCTTCCATCCCCACCACCGTGGGAATGCTGTTTCTTCTCGTGCTGGCCATGGTGGTGGGAGACCGGCTGGCGGGTGCGGTGCTCCCCGCGACGGTCACCGCCACGACGCGCCTTCTCCTCAGCCTGTGCATCGCCTGGCCCGGGGTGCTCTGGGCGGTGCGGCGCCGCCAGCAGGCCTCGTTTCGGGTCACCTTTTCGCTCCGGGGAATCCCGCCTGGCCCACTGCTGATGTCGGCATTGTCGGGGCTCGCGCTGGGCGTGCTCACCGTCAGCCTGATGTCGCACATCCCGGGGCCCCCTCCCGCTTCCGCCACCGGGCTCCACGAAGTGGTCGCGGCCTCGAACCGGATCAGCCTCCTGGTGGCCATGCTGTTGGTGGCGCCGGTCTGCGAAGAGCTCTTCTTTCGCGGGTGGATGCTCCCGGTCTGGACTCGTCACCTGGGACCCATGGGCGCCGTCCTGGGAGTCGCTTTCCTGTTCTCGATCCTCCATGTATTCGACTGGCGGGTGGTGGTGGCGCTTCCTCTGGGCATTCTCGCAGGCTGGCTGGTGCTGAAGCTGGACTCGGTGCTGCCGGCCATGGCGGCCCACGCGGCGTCCAACGCGGCTCCCGGCCTGGTGGACCCCATGCTGCGTCTGAGGGGCCTTTCGTCCGAGGAGATCGACGCGCTCCGCTCGGTGCCCTGGTGGCTCTCCGCGGTAGCCGCGCTGACGCTCATCGGCTGCCTGGGCGTCGTCTCGGCGGTGGGGAGCTCCAGGACGTCGCGGGAGAGTTGAGCCTGAGGAAGAGTGGAGTCCGCGGAGCGAGATTTGGCTTGACCGGGGCAACCCTATCTCACAATGTGTGCATCTCATGCTCACAATGTGAGAAACCGTCACGGGATGCGCCGGGGTTCGCCGGCAGTGACGAGGACGTGGACGACGACGACGAGGACGGCCATGAGACGGGAAATGAGAACGGTGGCGAGGGCGTTATGGGGATGGCGGGCTCTCGCCGTCTTGGCATTGGTGGGAGCGGTACCCCTGGGCGCCCAGAGCGCCGGTCCGGTGGAGATCCCGCTGTCCACCCAGGGCGGACGGATGGTCATTCCGGCCACCGCCGCAGACGGCACCGCGCTGCGGTTCCTGGTCTCCACGGGATCCACGGTCACCGTGTTGTCGGAGACGGGCGCGGCGCGAGCGGCGGAAGGAGGCGCCACCATCGGAGGCGTCCCCGTGAACATGGAGAACGCGGTGACCGTGAGTGACGAAGACCTGACCGTAGACGGGACCGTGATGGACGGGCTGGTCAGCAACAACACCCTGTACGACTTCGACGTGCTGTTCGACGTCCCCGAAGGCCGTCTCGTTCTCCGGCCCATCGGTCGCTCCGTGACGTGGCCCGGGGTGCGGCTCTCGGACCCCGTGCCTCTTCGGGTCTACCACGGAGTGGTCCTGGCCCTGGACGTGGAGATCGACGGGACGGCATACCCGGCCATGCTGGAGTTGGGAGCTACCGCGCTCCTGGCCAACGAGGCGGTCCTGAAGGAGAACGACATTCGAGAGGGAAGGGTCGACCTGACCCTGGGCTCGACGGTGTTGTCGGGCCTTCCCATCGAGCTCAGCGACAACCCCACCATCGGCCGGTTCTCACCCAACGGGGACGGATTCGTCATCGTGGGAGCGCCCCCCGCACTGGAGTGCGCCGTGGCCATCAGCTGGGTCCATCGCGAGCTGAGGACCTGCGTCCGATGAGTCAGGACTTCCTGGGCGAGTTCGAGCAGATGGTCCTGCTCTGCATCCTGCGGCTCGGGCCGGCCGCCTATGGACTGGCCATCAAGGACGAGATGGAGTCGGTGGCCGGGCGATCCCCTTCCAGCGGGGCGCTCTACACCACTCTCGACCGGTTGGAGGGGAAGGGGCTGGTGGAGTCGCGCACCGGCGCCTCCACTTCGGATCGGGGAGGGCGGCCTCGCCGCTACCTGACGGTGACGCCGGCGGGGCAGCAGCTCCTCTCCCACTCCCGCACGACCTTGCTCGCCCTGTGGAACGGGTTGGAAGGAGCGTTGGACCGATGAGTCCGCGGCCTCCTCGGTGGCTGGAGCGGATCGCGGAGTGGGCCCTTCCCCGGGGCTCGTTCGGACACGGGGCGGTGGGTGACCTGGCGGAGGAGTTCGGCCGTCGATCCGCGGACTCCAGGGTGCGGGCGCGGCTCTGGTACGCGGGTCAGACCCTGTCGATCCTGGGGTACCGCGGGAAAGCCCTGGTGGCCGGCGACGCCGGGGACTTCCGATCGGATACCCTCACGGATCTGCGTTGGGCGGTACGACTGGTCCTGAAGCACCCCGCCTTCGCCGCCGGAGTGGTGCTGGTGCTGGGTGTGGGGCTGGGCGCGAACGTGGCGGTCTACTCGGTGGTGGACGGCACCTTCCGTAACACCAGCTGGTGGAGCGCACCCGACCGCACGCTGGGCTTGTGGCCGGAGCGTGAGTGGTCGTTCGGGATGATGGAGATGTACCGGGACGAACAGACCGTCTTCCGCTCCGTGGGGGGATGGCGGGAGCAGGCGTGGTCGCTTCGGACCGTGGACGGGGTCAGCCGGAGCGTGAACGGGGTCGCCATCAGCCCGGAGCTCTTCGCGGAGCTCCAGGCCGCGCCTTCTCTGGGGCGCGCGCTGGAAGCGGACGACGCCTTCCTGGGCGCCGAGCCCGTGGCGGTGATTGGGGAATCCCTTTGGCGCAACGCCTTCGGGAGCGATCCGGACGTGGTGGGGAGCACGGTGGACATCAGTGGCTTCTCGGTGCGCGTCGTCGGAGTCCAGGCGGCCGGCGCCCGAGCGCCGGGCGGACGAGCCGAGCTCTGGCTGCCCCTCTACATGGATCCCCGGGACGACGACTACTTCAAGGCGGTGAACGTCAAGGTGGTGGGCGTCCTGACGGACGGAGCCACGGCGGACGATGCGTGGCGCGAGGTCGACGGGTTCAACGATCGGTTGGCGCAGCTGTTCCCGACCTTCTTCACGCCAGAATGGGACGATGGGCTGGTCCGGGTGGCGCGGGCCGACGAGTCGCAGCGCCGACTGGTGGCCACGCCCCTCCTCCTGCTTCTTGGAGGCTCCGCGCTCCTCCTCCTGGTGACGGCGCTCAATGTGGGAAACCTGCTCCTGGGTCGAGCCATCGAACGGCGGGGGGAGTTGGCGGTGCGCGCCGCCGTCGGGGCCGGCAGGGCGCGGATCGTACGGCAGCTGGTGGCGGAGGCCTCGGTGCTCACCGCCCTGGGATGGGTGGCGGCCCTCTACCTGGGAGCCGTTGGGGGACCCTGGCTCGGAAGCCTCTTCGTCGGCGAGGTGGTGGTGACCAGCAGCTCGGTGGCTTCCGGGCCTGTATTGCTCTTCGCGGTGGGTGCGGCGGTGGGCGCTGGGCTCATCCTCGCCGGCGTGCCGGTGGCCCACTACCTCCGGTCCCAGGGGAAGCGGCTCGCCCTGCGGCCCGCCTCGGGCGTCGCCGTCCAGCGGACCCTGGTGGCGGTGCAGGCCGCCCTGGCCACGGTGCTCCTGGTCTCCGCGACCCTCCTGGTGGCCACGGTGGGGAATCTCCGCAGGGTACCCCTGGGATTCGACCCGGATGGCCTGTTGACGGTGCAGCTGTCTCCCCCCGAGGACCGGTTGACGGACACCACCCTGGTCCGCGGCCTCTACGACCGCCTGGTGGAGCGGGTCGCAGCGGCTCCGGGGGTGCAGGCGGCGGGACTGACGGCCATGCTCCCGCTGGCCGACCGCGTGGAGTGGGCCCCCGTGAATCACGAGCGTGCGCCCGTGGACCAGGTCCGGGCGGACCGGGCGATCCTGCACCGGGTGGATCCGGAGTTCTTCGACGCCATGGAAATGGAGCTCGTTGCGGGGCGGTTCCTGGGGTCGGAGGAGCGCGAAGCCGGTCCCAGCGCAGTGGTGGTCAATCGGACCATGGCGGAGCAGATGTGGCCGGACGCCTCGCCCCTCGGTCAGCGCATCGCCATCGACCCCCACGCGTGGAGCACCTTCCTGCCGGTTGTGGGGGTGGTGGAGGACATGCGGACCGGGGAGATCACGGGCCCGCCGGAGCCGGCCCTCTATGTATCGCTGTCGGAGAGCCCCCATCGAGAGGTCAGCCTGGTGGTCCGGGCGTCTCTGGTGGACGGTGGGGTGGTCGCCGCCGTGCGCCAGGCCGTGAACGAGGTGGACCCCATGGTGGCCATTCGCTCCACCACCTGGATGGGTGAGGTGGTGAGAGCCGCGTATGCGGTGGCGTGGGTGATCATGGGGCTGCTCGTGGCCCTGGCCGTCCTGGCCACCGCCCTGGGGGCCATCGGGATCTACGCCGCGCTCAACCAGCACGTGGCCGCCAGCCGACGGGAGATCGGGGTCCGGATGGCCCTGGGCGCCGAGCCCGGGGTGGTGGTGAGGGGTGTGGTCCGGTCCGGGCTGATCGTGGCCGTGGCCGGGATCGCCGCGGGTAGCGTGGTGGCGGCGTTCTCGGCTCGGGCCCTGGAGTCGCTCCTTTTCGGAGTCTCCACCCTGTCTCCGTGGGCGTACGCGGCGCCCGCGGCGGCGCTGGGGCTCGCCGCCGTGCTGGCGGGCTGGGTGCCGGCGGCGCGGGCCGGAAGTCTGCCCCCTGCCGAGGTCCTGCGCGGGGAATAGGCCCGCGGCCATAAGACGAACGGGGCACCGGGCGTCGCCCGGTGCCCCGTCGGACCCTCTCCTGGAGAGGGTCGCTCTCAGAGGCCGCGCGGGACAATGTGAAGCAGGACCCTTGAGGTCGTGCGAGGTGAGGCCGAGTGAACGCCCCCGGAGGTCCGGGGACGAGAATCCGGATGCCGGTGGGTCTACCAGCCTCCACCCCCGCCGCCGCCTCCTCCTCCCCCCGATGACCCACCGCCACCCCCTCCCCCGCCCGACGAGGATGGAGCTGCCGACGAAGCCGAAAGCGAGGACGACAGGCTGCTCCCCAGGGAGCTGGTAAGTCCGGAGAGCGAAGCTCCCGAGTCACCGGCGTACCAACTCAGTCCCGGGCGGCCCCCCAGTCCCGCCCCGGTGGACGAAGGCCGGGCGGCCTCGGCCGCGAGGGCGTCCTCGAAGTGCTCGGCCCACTCGCTCTCCACACCCAGAGCAATCGCCCAGGGGAGGAACCGCTCGAACAGAGCCAGCGATTCCGCAGCCGGCTGCAGCCGCCGGATGCGGTCTTCCTCGGTGGAGGTCAGGAATCGGCGGAACCCCTCCGCCTCGTCCAGCACGCCCCGGCCCTTCAGGGTGGGGCGTTCCAGGAGGTGGTAGAAGAGCACGTTCAGCCCCCCCAGAACCAGGGCCGACCCGAAGAGGTGTTGGGGAACGGCTTGCCACAGCAGGACGGCCACGACGATCTCGGCCACCACGAAGGGGGTGGCGA
>JBDHLC010000087.1:0-5487 GCA_039586075.1 Gemmatimonadota bacterium
ATCATGGTGAGCTGGATTCCCACGTCCCGGTACTGGACGGTCTGGTCCACCACCACGTCCAGCCCGGTCCGGGTGGACTGGGTGAAGGGGACCTGGCTTCCCACCAGGATGCGCGCCTCCTCGTTGTTCATGGCCACGACGTGGGGCGTCGAGAGGACCCGGACGTCCGCGTCGGAGTCCAGGGCCCGGATCACGGCGCGCACGTCCACGTCGCCCAGCCGGACGGCGCGCAACAGGAAGTCCTGTACGCCGGCCAGCGCCGAGTCCGAGAACGCCTGGGGCCCGAAGCGGGCGGTTCCCTGGCGGTCCCCGGCGTCGTTCTGCGTGTAGGTGAACCAGTTGATGCCGTACTGGGTGGCCTCGTCCAGCGTGACCTCCGCCACCTGCACCTCCAGGAGCACCTGCGCCGGACGCACGTCCAGCTCCTCGATGGTTTCCCGGAGGATGGGGTAGTTGGGCGGCTCGGTACGGATCACCAATGCGTTGGTGGCCTGGTCCGCCACCACCGTGGTGGAGCGGTTCGGTCCGCTCTCGTCCGACGCTCCGCCGGCGCCGGGGTCCGCCGCCCCGGTGACCGGCGCCAAGGAGGAGAGGGGCTGGAACGGATCCGACCGCCGCATGTCCAGGGCCTGCTCGTCCCGCTGCCGGAAGCCCTGGAGGGAGGAGCTCAGGCTCCGGTCACTCAGGGCCTGGACCCGGGTCCGGGCGGCGGTCTGGGCGAGCCGCAGCCCGTAGACCTGCGAGAGCGTAGTGGCCAGCTCCGCCGCGTTCGCGTGCTTGAGGCGGTAGACGTACGTCCGTTGGCCGGCCTCGCCGTCGGCGCCGGAATCCAGCTGCCGGATCAGCTCCAGGAACCCGGCCACGTTGGAGGCATGGTCGGTGATCATGAGGCCGTTGGAGCGGGGTAGCGCCTCGATGCGTGCCAGGGGCCCGCCCAGCTGCCCCAGGACCTGGAGGGCCTCTTCGCTGCTGATGTACTCCAGCGGCACGATCTGGGTGACGAGCCCCACCGGGCGGGGGCTGGGAAGGGTCCGGCCGGAGGAGACGGGCCCCGTGGGGGGCGCGGCGTCCAGGGGTACCACCTGCGCCACCGGCCCGCGATTCACCAGGACCAGGCCCTCCGCCTCCAGGATGGCCTCCAGGATGGGGGCCACCTCGTCGCGCGCCACCGGAAAAGCGGTGGTGTACGTCACCTGGACCGGTGGCACATCCTCGGAGATGAGGACGTTCAGGCCCAGCATGGACGAAAGGGAACGGATCACGCCCCGGATGTCCGCGTTCACATAGTTCAGCGTGGTGGTGGCCTGAGCTTGGGCCGCCGCCGGGAGTCCCAGCGTCAGCAGGGCCGCCACGAGCATGACGTGTCGTGTCCCGGGCACGGGACGCCGTCGGGTTCTCACGGGGCACTCCTCTTCACGGGATCCTCCCGGAAATGGTATCGAGTCTGAGTATCTGGGTCTCGCGGTTCAGCCGGAGGACCACCAGGGAGTCGGTGGCCTGCTCCAGCACGTAGGGTCCCACGCTGTCTCCTACCTGGTACAGCTCGGCGCCGGGAAAGAGGGGGTCCGCGTCGATGAGGGCCACCAGACCGTCCGGTCCCTGCACGATCCCCGAGAGTCGGTAGCGCGGACGCCGGGGCGCTGTAGGCACCATTCGAGGCTCGGCCACTGCGGCATCCTCGGCGCGGAGCGGTGGGGGCGTCCGGTCGGGGGCGAAGACGTTCCCCTCCACGATTCCGGCGTACAGCTCCGCCCCTCCGTCACCGCCGACCCATTCGGCCGGATCCACCGCCACGGGATCGGTTGGTGGCGCCTCCGCGACCACCGTGGTGACCCCCACCGGCCACACGCGGAGGACCAGCGCCAAAGCGGCCAGCGCGCCTGCCGTCCCCAGCGTCCAACGTCCCTGGCGGCGATTCATGGGCTCCCCCTCGGATCGAGAGTGTACCCGTGGAGCCCGATGGTCGCGGCAAGCAGATTGGGATCCCCGCGAGCGCTTCCCGACGCGCTCACGCTGAGCTCCTCGATGGAGAGGAGCGTCTCACCCTCCTGGAGCCGCAGGAGCAGATCCAGGAGACTCCGGACGTCCCCCCGCACCGTGATCCGGGCCGGGACCTCGTGGAGGGTCCGCTCCCCGGCCGACTGAGCTACGGCGTCCACCCGTTCCACCTCCATTCCCGCCTCGGAGGCGTACCGGTTCAGGAGGCGTTGCAGATTCGAGCCGGCCACCGCCATGGTGCCCCCCGCCAGGAGCCGTCGCTCCGCCGCTGTCCGTCGCCGCTCCAGCTCCGCCAGCGTCTCACGCGTCGCCGCCTCCTCGCCGAGGACGCCTCGAAGGCGCGAGAGCTGCTCCGTCCGAAGGGTGATCCGGGCCTCACGGTCCGACCACCGGCGGGCCTGGGGAAGCACCACGAAGGTGAAGAGCAGCGCCACCGCGCTCACCACCGCTCCCGCGGTGACCACGAGCCGCTCCCGGCGGTCAAGTCGCCGGAACATGCCGGAACACCACGGTGAAGTTCTCCAGCTCCTCGCCCCCGACCCGAACCCGGGTGGTGGCGGTGCGGAAGCGGACGTCGGTCAGCACGGCGCTCCCCTCGAGGAGGGAGATGAGGCGAGCCGCATCCCGCGCCCGTCCGTTCAGCTCCCAGTCCTCGCCGGACGCCGAGAGGCGCGTGAGGTAGGCGTCCTGCGGCAGGACCCGGGTAACCGCCAGGAGCACCTCCAGGGGATTCGGACGCGCCTCCGCAGCCCGGATGAGCTGGTCCAGGTCCTCCGCCAGGGCGGCGGCCTCCGCCCTCCGTTCCAGGACCGGCTCCGCGGCGGCCTCCGCCTGGGCCACCTCGCGCTCCAGCGCCTGGAAAGTGGCCTCCCGTCGATGATCGAGGGACCATCCCAAGAGCCCCAGGGCCGCCACCACCGCCGCTACCCCCTGGGCCAGCCGTCGCCGTCGGGACACCGCGAGGCGCCGCTCCATCCCCTGAGAGAGGAGCGTAAGGTCCTGACCGCCCTCCAATCCCAGCAGGGCCCCGTGGGCCGCGGCGAAGAGGGCCGGGGCGCCCGGGGGCGCGGGAACCCCCTCGACCTCGCCTCCCTCCCGCATGTGCCCCGCCAGCTCCGAGGCCAGCGCCTCGTCCCGAGGATATACCACGCAGGTGCCTGAATCACCCAGAACCGGAACGACCAGTCCGGGAAGTTCTCCGGCGCCGGCGTGGACCTTCCGGAGGCCCTGCAAGCGCCCCTCGGCCACCGTGGCGAGGGTAGCTCCCGCCCCTCCCGAGTCCTGGAGGACCACCAGGGCCTCCCCCACCCCGTGGGCCACCAACTGGCGAGTGAGGGCGGCAGGCACGGGCTCCACGCGTTCCACCGACCCCAGAGCCCCCAGGGCGTCCACCCACTGGTCGAAGGTCTCCTGGCTCACGGCCACCACCAGATCGTCGTCCCGGACCCCCGCCACCAGGGCCTGGTCGCGGACCGGGAAGTACCGGCGTGGGTCCAGGGAGAGGATCCGCCGGCGCTCCTCCATGGAGAGGGGAGGCAGCTCCAGCCGCTTGGCGAAGACCACGGACATGTCCAGCGCCACCGCCAACACGTTCCCGTCCCCGAACCGCTCTCGGAGCGCCTGGATGGACTCCGGCGGAGGGGGACTCCCCCACCCGACCTCCATGACCTCCGCGCTTCCACGGCTTCCCCCTGCGCGGTACGCCCGCAGGTGGGCGGGCCCCACCTCGATTCCGAGGCCGGACGACGACAAGCGCCTGAAGCTCCGCGGGGTGGATGTCATGAGGTGCGCGCCGGCCTCCGTGTTCGCCGCCACCGGCCATGTGGCGAGCCGGGACTCCGGGGCTCGCCGCGGTGGACTGTCCAGAGACTACAGATGTTTCGGCAGGTGTGCCATCCGGACCCTGATTTCGGAGGTGCGGGGGTGCCCGGATCCCGCCACTTCGAAGATGCCTCCCGGCGGCCCCCGAAAAAAGGATCTTGGTGGCCCCGGAGGCCAATCATGACGCCGCCTCCCTTACGGCCCCGCCGGCCTGGCAGAGCTCTTGCTCCATGGAGGGCCGGGAGGCGCCCCCGCCCCGGTCACCCGACGGTCAGGGTGGCCCCCTGGCACGACCACGGAGGAGCGCATGAAGATCGAGAGCCCGGCATTCGGCTCCGGAGAAGCCATTCCCCGGGTGCACACCTGCGACGGCGACGATACCTCTCCCGGCCTCTCCTGGCGGGACGTCCCCGAGGCCACCGATTCCCTCGCCCTGGTCGTGGACGACCCGGACGCGCCGGCCGGCACCTGGGTCCACTGGCTCATCTGGAATGTGTCGGCCACGGAGGGCGGATTGCCCGGCGGGGTAGGCTCGGACGGCCCACCATCCGGCGGTGTCCAGGGCGCCAACTCCTGGGGCAACGCTCGGTGGCAGGGGCCGTGCCCGCCGGGGGGGACGCACCGCTACTACTTCCGGCTCTTCGCCCTGGATTGCTCGCTGACTCTTCCCCCGGGCGCGTCCAGGGGTGACCTGGAAAAGGCCATGGTGGGGCATGTCCTGGCGGAGGCCGAGCTCGTGGGGCGGTATGCGCGGGCCGGTGGCTGACGTTCCTGGAGTCGCGGACACGGCCCCCGGGACGCTCGGGGCGGGCCAAGCCGATTCCCCCGTGGCTCCTCCGGGCCGAGACGTGGTCGTGTGTTGTTTGGTCCCTGATTGGGTCATTGTTGCCCACGGGTGAGGTCCTCCGTGGAGCCGTGGGTGAGGATGCCCGAGCTGAACCGAGGAGGTTCGAGATGCTTTTCAGCCTTTCCATGTTCCCCATCGGGCAGGGCGACGAGATCGCCCACCCCGTGGCCGAAGTGGTGGACGAGATCGAGAAGGCGGGCCTCATCTACCAGGTGACGGCCATGGACACCCTCATCGAGGGAAGATGGGAGGAGGTGATGCCCGTCATCCGGAGGGCCCAGCAGCGGCTTCTGGATGAGCACCCGCGGGTCTTCTTCACCCTCTCCGTGGACGAACACGTCGGTGTCCCACCCATCCGCCTCCAGGAAGCGGTGGACGACATCAAGCAGGAGCTGGCCTACGACATCCCCCGCTGAGCGTGCGGGCGGAGGGTGGACCGCGAGTTGTTCCAGTGCTTCCTCGCCAGCACCCTCCACGGTGCCCGGATCGGCACGTCCTCCTCCAGGGGTCTTCTCGTCGTCATCCGCATTCGGACGCTCGACCGAACCCTCCCCTGGCCACTTGAGAGCGGGCCAGGACGTCTCGGCGCTACACCGAGCGGTGGACCCGAGGGGCCGGTAAGCTCGACTGGTGCCCTTGCGCGGGGAGGATCGCAGGACGCGGGCGACATGCCCCCGGCAGACGCCCCCAGACAGCGGCTCCCGTCAGGGGCGCCAGTCGCGATACTTGCGATACGCCGGCTCGTTCCCGGCGGAGTAGCGCTCGAGTTGGTCGCAGAGCCACTGGATCCACTCGTCGAACTTCTCCCCGCCCTGCTCCTC
>JBDHLC010000088.1:0-5723 GCA_039586075.1 Gemmatimonadota bacterium
GTACGGCCTTCCAGTCTCTCATGGTGCCCTTCCCCCCGGGCAGACAGGGCGCTGCCCCATCCCCGGGCGCTTCTCTGGCCCGGACGGCACGGCCGGCGCGGGTCGGCCGGTCCGGCGCTGAGTGGAATCGGGGTTCCTCGGACCCATGATCCGATACCGGGCCTCCGGCAAGTCGGGATCTGCCTGATAGCCCTGTAGGACGTGGAGGCGGCCCATGGGATCCAAGGGGCGTCTCTCCACACCGTCCGTGGGTCAGCCCCGGGCGGAGCGGTGGGCGTAGAGCCGACCCTTAGGGCTCGGGCGCGGCGCGCCGGGGGGCCGCGTTACGGTGGCGCTATCAGAGTTTCGGTCGTATGAAGGGCTTTTCACCACCCGTAATGGGTGCCGCAGCCCTACTTCGTCCGCGGCCGCGTGCACCGTAGTTTTTCTTGCGGGTATCCGCTTTGCCCCGCTGGCTTCTTGTCACCTCCAACCAGGAGCGTCGTCATGGCCATCCCCCTCCGTGTCGTTCGGCGTGCCGCGGCCAACTATGTCTTCCGCCGCGTGTACTGCGTCTCGTTCGAGGTGACCCACAACTGCAATGCCCAATGCGAGCATTGTCAGAGAGGGCGGCTGAACGACCGGGAGCAGCGGGCCAGCCCGGATCGGCTCGTCGAGATCGCGCGGGAGCTCCGTCCGCTGGTCTCCATCATGTCCGGGGGGGAGCCCCTGATCCGCAGGGACCTCGAGGAGATCGTCGAGAAGCTCAAGAAGACCGGGGCGTCGGCCCGCGTGAACGTGAACACGAACGCGGCACTGCTCACGCCTGGGCGCTTCCGCCGCCTGAAGGACGCCGGAATCGACAACTTCGTCATCTCGTTCGACTTCCCCGACGAGCGACACGACGAATGGCGGGCCATTCCCGGCCTCTTCGGGAAGATCCAGCACCTCGTCACGACGCTCTCCCCGGAGGACCGGAAGCTCATCGTCCTCACCTGCGTCTTCAACTCGAAGAACTTCAGGGATGCCCCCCGCATGGCGGAAGTAGCCAGGGAGTGGGGCGTCTCCATGAACTACAGCACGTACACGTGGATGCGAACGTGGGACATGAGCCTCATGATCCAGCCGGAGGAGATGGACGAGGCTCGGGAGGTCGTGGCCACCCTGTCCGAGATGCGCCGGGCGTGCGGCACCATCTTGAACTCCGACGGAGTGTTCCAGGGGATGCTCGACTTCTACGAGCGAGGGGGGACCCCGGGTTGTCGCGCGGGCGAGCGGCTTCTGGTGGTGAACCCCGATGGGACCTTCTCGCCCTGCGGCCTGCTGATCCGTGACTACCCCACCCGAAGGGCTCTGCTGAAGGACTTCACGAAGACGAACCGGTGCAGCGCCTGCTACACCATCAGCCGGGCGATGGCGGAGCGGCCCCTCTGGTACTTCGTGCGGGACCACATTCATCACCTGCGAGAGACCGGCCCCGACGCCATCCGGGCGTGAACAGGAAAGACACCCCGGCCCATGTCCGGGATCGTTCGGGTGCGCCAGCGCCGCAGACGAGGCGCCCTTGGGACCGGGAGCCCGCCGCCGGGGCCGAGGAAACGGGGGCGGGCCGTCGGCGGAGGATCATCGTCGGTGCGGAAATCGCGCTGGTGCTGTCGCTGCTCCTGGTCTGGCTCTTCGCCGACGGAGTCCAGGAGAGCAGGAATCTCTGGATCCTCTTCCTGTACTCCTTTCCCTCCGAATTCCTCGTCGGCCTCCTGCCCCACGAGCCCATCCTCATCTACTTCGGTGAAGTCCATCCGGCATGGGTAGTTGCCACGGTAGCGGCCGCGAGCACCGCCATGACCGAGGCCATGAACTACTCCCTGTTCGGATACTTCTACGACCGCCCGGCGATCCGAAGCGCGTCCGCGCATCCCGCGGTCGTCAAGACCACACGGTGGTTCGATCGCGCACCGTTCGCTGCCATCGTCGTCGCCGGGTTCACGCCGGTACCCTTCTTTCCCGTCCGGTTTCTCGTGGTGATGACGGGCTATCCGCGCTGGAAGTACGTACTGGGAGTGCTCCTCTCGCGCACGCCCCGGTTCTACCTCCTCGCCTTCTTCGGAGCCGTTCTCCACATCCCCGTAGAAGCGCTGGCCGGCCTCTTCCTCGTCCTGCTCCTCTCGGTGAATGTGCCCGCGCTGGTTCAGCTGATGCGGTCCGGGGGCGGGTAGGGACTTCGGGGGGAGGATCCACTCGATCCAGGTCCGATACGCACCGTTCCCCGGAAGGATCGGCCGCGGCGAAGACCCGCCAACGGAGGCGATTGGCCTCGAACCCACGGGTCCCGAAGGGTGCCCTGGTTCAAGAGATCCGCAGCGAGCTTCCTGAACGTTGGAGTCCCCTCCAGTTGTCTTCCCAGTAGCGACTTACCAAACCAACCGCCCTTCCCCATGTCTTCAACTGGTGTCGCTCGGATTCATGAATGGTTCGCCAGGATTTGTACCGTCCCCTGGGTAGAGCTCCCTGGCGGCCCAAGGCACCCCTGGAGTCCCCCTCTACACGAAGCGGGGAGGTGTCGGAGCCGGGCAGCCCTGCATACCTCTCGGGTGGACCCGGTCTGGCCGCGTCCGGAGCCCTGGACGTTCAGAGCTATTCCTCACTCCCTAGCCCCAGCCTCGCGGCTAGGTGCCCGCTCCTATCCTCCGCCCCCCGACAGACCCTCACCCTCCGAGTCGTACGAGGGCTGCGCGGGCCTCGTCCACGAGCGGCCGCACGGCCGCGTCGGGATCACTCATCATCGTGAGGAAGGCACGATAGTTCGCGGCGGCCCGGTCGGTATCGCCGAGCGCATCGTGTCCACGCCCGAGCCGAAGGCGCACGTGGGGACGGTACGCCGTCGGGAGGAGGGTCCGCCAGAGGCCCACAGCTTCGTCCCAGTTGCCCAGCGCAGCCTTCGCGTCGCCGGCGAGAAGCACGGCGACAGCATCGTATGCGGAGTCCTGCAACACGGTGTCCAGGAGTGGCTCCGCAGCACCCGGGTCACCGGCACGCAACTGAAGGAGCGCCTCGGTCGTCCGCTCGGCCTGCACGAGCGTCGCCGCGCCGAAGTAGAAGCCGAGAAGCGGGGTTCGCGCCTCCAGCTGACCGGGCGCGATCCGCCTGAGTGCGGCGTCTCGGATCCCACGGTTCCCGGAGGCCGCCGCTACCAGGGCCGCCTGGAGGGCATCATCCGGCGCGGATAGATCATCCAGAAGGTCCGCGGGGAGCTCCAGCTCACGCTCCACGAGCAGATGCCAATTCATCCAGGAAAGCCATGGCGCGCTCTCCCCTGGTTTCGGGGGCATCGGTGACCGCCCCACGGCGACGTCATGGCCGCGGAAGTACCCCGGGAAGGAGTTCACGAAGTCCGGTGGCGTCATGTCGTGGACTAGCAACATCCGGGGAGACAGGTCGTCGCTCAGGAACGCGACCAACGACAGAAAGATCACTTCGCCGGTCCTCGTCGTTCGGAACAGCTCCTCGGCCCGGGCCATCGCCTCTCCGGAGCCACGGAAGAAGTCCCAGTACAGACTCCAAAGCTCGACCGTAGCGGGGTCGGCCGCGTTCGCCGCGTACTGGCTCAGGCGGGACCGGAAGGCCTCCTCGTCGCCGATCGCGATCAGCCGCGCGAGGAGATGGATGTAGTACGGCCCGAAGGTCGGCTCCAGATCGACAGCGCGCTGTAGGGCCGTTTCCAGCTCGACCTCGTCGGAGCGCGAAAGCCAGGGCGTGTGGAAGGCATACTCACTGAGCCAGTACCAGGCCTCGCCGTCGTCCGGGTGGCGGGAGAGATGCGCCCGCAGTGCTCCGACGCGATTCGAACGTCCGTCGGAGACGCCGAGACTGGCCTCGGCGAGCGTGCGCTGCCGCTCCGGGAGCCGCTCGGCCACGGCCGACACGCGCGCTCCGAGCTCCGAGGCCAGCTGCGGACTCATTTCCGGCGTCCAGGACCACGCCGACAGGAGCCGCCAGTGCGCCAGCGCGAACATGGAGTCCGCGGCGACGGCAGCCTCAAAGGCGTCGATCGCTTCGTAGAAACGGCTCCGTCGGTAGAGCGCTTCTCCCCGCAGATATGCCTCGAGCGCTTCGAGCGAGGGGGTCGTGATCGCTCCCGCCAACAAGGCGGACCCCGGTGCGGAGCCGACGAAGACCCGGGCGAGATCCACGGTCAACTCGTCGACGAGACCGAGCAAGTCATCCGCCGAGCCCTCCACCTGCACTCCATCGATCGGGGACGAGTCCGCCCCCGTGAGGTCGAACACGTCGGCGACGATCCGTACGCTCGACCCGGCCGGGACGAGGCTGCCCCGCACCGCATAGCGGGCGTCGAGGCGCCGTGCCACGGAAAGCGCTTCCTCCAACTCGGCCGTGAGATCAGACCCGACCTCCGAGCGCCAGCGAGCGATGACCGTGCCCGAGTTGATCGTTCGGATTCCCTCGAGGCCCTCGAGGTTGATCGTAAGGAGGTCCACCATGCCCTCCCCGTACACCCCGAGCTCCTCGCCTCGGGTCTGGAACGGCAGGACGGCGACGGCGGTGGCAGCCGCTTCCCCACCGGCTCTCGACGTACCCTCCAGGCCCGCCCCCCCCGTCACCAGGACGTAGCCCCCCGCGACCCCGATCGCGAGCGAGATCGCCACCACCCCACCGACGATGGCCCGAGCCCAGGTCAGGTGCGGCAGCCTTCCTGCGCGGAGCCGCTGCAGGGCGTCGGCAGGCGCCACCTGCCAGTCCGAGGGCCGCTCACCCGCTTCTTCCGCGACGGTCGTAGCTGGGAGCGATTGGACCCAGGCGGTGGCTCCCACCACCAACGCCCCGATGCCCAGCAGGACAACGGTGAGCGGACCGATCCACACGGGTAGCGCAAGCAGCTCCCTGAGCGTCGCCACCAGCTGGAGCACGAACCAGCAGGCGCCGAGATACACTACGAGAATCTGGACGGCGCGCGCATTCTTGAGGCGCCGCCAAAGCGGAGGGTCAGTCATGCCGCAAAGGTAGGCCCGGGCTGGGCATTTCGCGAAGTCGACCTTGCGCCTGAGGCTCGCCAATCCACCGGATGCGTCGAAGCTCGATCTTCGACCACCGGCCGCGAACGGCCGTCCTCACCAGCACACACGATGCTGACGTGGCCGACCACCACGACGCAGCCGCCACAGCTCACGCCATGACCCGGTTCAGCATGACCGGGTGGACGACATCCAGCAGGATCTGGCCTACGACATCCCCCCCTGAGAGCCCCCATAGCCCGGGTTCTGCTGGATATTGGGATTGGCGTCCAACTCGGCCATGGGGATGGGCAGGATGACGAACGGGCCGGGATAGGGGTAGAAGCACACCTCCCCCGTGCAGTCGTTCCGCACCACGTCCAGGCGATGCCGGGTGATGTCGAAGATCCGGTGCCCTTCGTAGCCCAATTCGATCCGTCGCTCCAGGAGAATCTCGTCCAGCAGGGCCTGCACCGGCGGCGCCGTCGCCAGTCCACGCTGACGGATCCGATCGAGATCGGCCTGCGCCGCGGCGTCGTTCCCGCTGCGGGCGTACGCCTCCGCCCGGTTCAGGTAGACCTCCGAGAGCCGAATGACGGGCACGTTGTCCGCGCTCGTTCTGGTGGGCCACTTGTTCACCCGGTGGCTCGCGTACATCCCGACGAGGTTTGGGTCTTCCACGAACATCTGCCACCGGATGTCGGCGGGATCGATGCGGTCCAGGAGGTCCTTGGC
>JBDHLC010000015.1:0-120303 GCA_039586075.1 Gemmatimonadota bacterium
AAAGAAGTTCCACCCCCCCACCAGTGCCGCGGCCACGAAGAACAGCCCGGCCAGGCGGAGCTCCGCCAGTGGCAATTCCGCCAGGAGCGGGTCGGGTCCCACGAACCGCATCAGGACTCCGACGACGAAGAGGGACATGGAGGCGTACGCGATCCGGGCCGGGCGGCTCCTCCAGGTGGAGACGGGGGGGACCCGGTCCCGGCCGCCGGACTTGGGGTGGGCGTCGTACCCCAGCCGTGCCACCTCTGCCCGGAGGCGGTCCGCTGTGGTCTGCGAGGGGTCCATGGCGACGGTCAGCGTCCGCGCCACCGGGCTGCCCTCCACCCCCACCACCCCCTCACACCGCGAGAGGTGGCCCTCGATCTTCGCCAGGCAGCTGGGGCAATCCATGTCCGGTACGTGGTACCTCACCCGCTCCACGCCCTGCGCCGCGGCGGGAGAGGGGGACCCCTCACTCCCGGACATGGTTCAGCCCCAGGCGGAAGAGGTCGGCCACGTGATGGTCCTCCAGGGCGTAGTACGCCATCCTCCCCTCTTTTCGGTAGCGCACGATTCGCATCTGGCGGAGCAGGCGGAGCTGATGGCTCACGGCCGATTCGCTCACACCCACCACCGCTGCGAGATCGCACACGCAGAGTTCGCGCCGGGACAGGGCCTCGACGATCCGGAGGCGGGTTGGGCTGGCGAGCATCTGGAACGTGTCGGCCAGCCCGGACAGCTCCTCGTCCCGGGCTCGATCCCGGAGGGCTGCCTGTACCGCGTCCTCGTGGACGAGGCGGACTTCGCAGCGGGCGTCGTCGTTCAGGGGACGGCTCCTTTCGGGCAAGAGGGGTGAAGGTTGCTCGGGAACCCATCATGTGCACATCTGCTCATACGTGCAATGGTGGTGTGTCCACAGCCCGCCGTGCCGCCGAATCGATACCGGGCCGTCGCACCGCGCCCTCGGCCCGGATGCGGCGCCGCGCCCGGCTCGACCCGGGTGCGCCAACTCGCTTGCTCCTTCCCCACCCCCCGAATACCATCGGCACAGTCCAGGCCCCCGTGGGGCCGCACCTCCCACCGAGGATCCACCCATGAGCTCCGGACGCTCCCGCAGAGTCTTCCTCCGCGACTTCATCGCCGGTGCGGCGCTGCTTCCGTCCAGTCTGAGCGCGCGGGAGCTCTCCCGGTCCGGCCGGGACGGGCCGACCTCCACGGGCTCCCTGGGGCTTCCCCAGGAGCGCCCGCGAGACGAGGCCTACTGGTCCCTGGTCCGCGCGCAGTTCCCGTTTCGCGAGAGTCGCGTACCCATGAACGCGGCGAACCTCTGTCCGTCTCCCCGGGCGGTGGCCGAGACCGTGACCCGGCTGACCCACGACATCGACGTGGATTGCTCCTTCCAGAACCGGGACAAGTTCGGTGACCTGTTGGAGACGTCGAGGCGCATGGTGGCCGATCATCTGGGTGTGAGTCCCGAGGAGATCGCCCTGGTGCGGAACACCTCCGAGGCCAACAACACCATCAACGCGGGGCTTCCGCTGGAGCCGGGCGACGAGGTGGTGGTCTGGGACCAGAATCACCCCACCAACAACGTGGCCTGGGACGTGCGTGCGGCGCGATATGGAATCCGCGTCCGCCGGGTGACCGTCCCGGAGGCTCCCCGCAGCACGCAGGAGCTCATCGATCCCTTCGTCGCCGCTCTGGGCGAGCGTACCCGGGTCCTGGCGCTGACACACATCTCCAACCTGAGCGGCATCCGGCTCCCGGTTCGCGAGATCGCCGAAGCCGCGCACAGCCGGGGCGTCCACGTCCACGTGGACGGCGCCCAGAGCCTGGGCGCCGTGCGACTCGACCTCAGGGAAATGGGGTGCGACTCCTACACGGCCTCCACCCACAAGTGGCTGATGGGCCCGAAGGAGGCCGGCGTCCTGTACGTGCGTTCCGAGCTGGTCCCGTCCATCTGGCCCGCTGGAGTGGCCCCGGGCTGGGGAAGTGACGCCGACCCCGACGTCGCCGGCGCCCGGAAGTTCGAGTCGCTGGGGCAGCGGGACGACGCGTGCCTGGCCAGCGTGGGTACCACCGTGGCGTTCCACCGCGAGATCGGTGTCCACGAGATCGACGCCCGGGTCACGCATCTGGCCACGGTCCTGAAGGAGGGAATCGCGGAGCTGGGTGTCCCTCTTCTCACCCCGATGGACCCCGGTCTTTCGGGCGGTGTCTGTATCGTCCGGGTGGCTGGTGACCGGAACGCGGTCTTCCAGCGGCTCTATCATGAGCACGGTATCGCGGGAGCACCCACGGGCGGACTGCGGTTCTCCCCCCACGTCTACAACACCGTGGCGCACATCGAGCGAGCCGTCGCGGCCGTAGCCGCCATGCGGGACGAGATCGTGCCACATTGAGGACAGCAACTCCTCGTCCAGGACCCGACGCTTGACCCCGATCACGCCGTTGCCATGACCGACCGGAAGTCTCCGACCCGAGGCGTGCTCGCCGCGCTGAGTCGTAGCGCCGTCCCTCGCGCCGGGGCGGTGTACGTGGTCGCGGCCACGGCCATCGTGGTGGTGACGAACCTGGTCGGGCCCTTTATCGGGCTTTCCCAGGACGCGCTCATCACCATCATCGGAGTCCTGGTCTTCGCCTTCCCGCTCACGCTGGCCCTCGCCTGGATCTTCGACGACGGCCCCGGCGGGATCGAGGATCGCCGCGCCGGTGTGGGCACGGCGGGGCCGTCCGCACCGGACCGCCCGCGCGGTGGGGTTCGCCCGAACCTCCCGCCCGCTCCTCCCGCCCGCCAGGGAGAACTAGACCCCCGTTCCGTCGCCGTCCTGTACTTCGAGACATCGAACGGGGACGAGGAGGCCAGGACCCTCGCGGCAGGCTTCCACGCCGACCTTCTGAGAGCGCTGGGGAAGCTCCCGGGGCTCACCGTGGTGGGTCGGCGCTCGGTGGCGTTCTACCGGGACATCAGCAGACCCACCGCCGAGATCGCCCGGGAGCTGAACGTGGGCACGATCCTGGACGGCTCCCTGCAGATCGTGGGAGGCCAGGCTCACGTGAGCGTCCGGCTGGCCGACGCGACGCAGGACTCCTACCGGTGGGCCGAACGGTACGAACGGGTGCTGAGCCCCCAGGGGTTCTTCGAGATCCAGACGGAGGTGTGCCGCCGCATCACCGCGTCGCTCTTTCAGGAATTGGGGCCCGACGTGCGCCCACCCCCGACCCTGGAGACCCGTCCTGCCACGGCCGACGCACAGGCTTTTCGGGCCTGCGCTCTGGGCCTTCAGTGGCTCGACCACCCGACGGCGGACGGCCTGGCGCGGGCCCTCCGAGCGTTCCGGGCAGCCGCTGGGCAGGACCCGGGGTACGCGCTGGCCTGGGCCGGACAGGCGGAAGCGCTGGCCCTGCTCCGCTGGTATCGTCACCCGGTCCCCGAGGGGGCCCCCGATCCGGAACACGCCGCCCGTCACGCCCTGGGGCTGGACCCCGGTTTGGCGGAGGCCCACACCGCGCTGGCGATTCTCCATGCCCTCGCGCAGGACGGTCCAGCCGCCCGTCGGGATCTCGAGCGCGCCACGGAACTCAATCCGGGGCTCGCCGACCCGCACCCCTGGCTCGCGTGGATTCTCCTTGCCCTGGGCTCACCGGAAGAAGCCCTGGCGGCGGCCCAGCGGGCGCTGCGACTCGATCCGCTGGCCCCCGCCGTCCACCTGGTCCTCGCCGAGGCCTTCCTGGCCAACCGCCTGTACCAGGAGGCCCGGAAGCACGCGCAGAGGGCCGTGGAGCTGGACCCGAGCTCAGGCCTCGCCCACTACATGGACGGCCTCGTGGCGTACCACCGGGGCGAGATGGTGAGCGCCCGCGCTGCTCTGGAGCGTTCCCTGCCCCTGGTGCCTCCGGCCGGTGCACCGCCCCGGGTCAGCGGGGTTCGGGCGGTCCTGGGCCTGGTCCACCTGACCTCGGGCCGTCGCTCAGAGGCCGCGACGGAGCTGAAGGCGCTGGGTCAGGAAGTGGGCAACCGGGGCAGTGGAATTGCCGCGGATCCGGCGGACCTCTACGCCATCGGGCTGCTCCACCTGGGTCTGGGCGACACCGACCTGGCCCTGGACCTCTTCCGGCGAGTGAGTCGCTGGGACCCGCTCGTCACCGAGGAGATCCGCTACCTGTACCCCGACATCATGGGCCCGCTACGGTCGGACCCGCGCTTCCAGAGGGTCATGGCGGACGTGGACCGGAGCTGGAGGTTGGACGGCTCCTGACATTCGGCGCCCCGGTGCCGCGAACCGGGCTGCCATGCAGCACGGAGCGCCGACGGATCCCCGATCCAGATGGTGCCGTGCTCCGCTGGGAACCAGGAGGACTAGGAACATGCGCGACCGCGACGAGGCTCCGGCCCACTTCGACGTGCTGGTGGTGGGAGCCGGCCTTTCCGGTATCAGCGCCGCTTGGCACCTGCAGACCCGCTGCCCCGATCGGAGCTACGCCGTGCTCGAAGCACGCGAAGCCATGGGGGGAACGTGGGATCTCTTCCGGTATCCCGGTATCCGGTCGGACTCGGACATGTACACGCTGGGATATCGCTTCCGCCCCTGGCGGGACCCCAAAGCCATCGCGGACGGTCCGGCGATCCGGTCATACATCGAGGACACCGCCCGGGAGTTCGGCATCACCCCGAAGATCCGCTTCCAACACCGTGTCGTGCGGGCCGAGTGGTCCTCCTCCACCGCCCGGTGGACGGTGCTCGTGGAGGCGGGGCCCGAGGCTCGCCCCCTTCGCCTCACCTGCGGCTTTCTCTACGCCTGCACCGGGTACTACCGGTACGACCGGGGCTACATGCCGGAGTGGCCGGAGATGGAGCGCTTCCAGGGCCGGCTCGTGTACCCCCAGCACTGGCCTGAGGACCTGGACTACCGGGACAAGCGGGTGGTGGTCATCGGAAGTGGCGCCACCGCCATCACCCTGGTGCCCGCCATGCTGGAGGGTGAGGGGGCCGCATCGCACGTGACCATGCTCCAGCGCTCGCCGACCTATGTGGTCCGCCAACCTGGGCAGGACCGGATCGCCAACGCCCTGCGCCGGGTCTTCGGCGCGAAGGTCGCCTACGTCCTTTCTCGTTGGAAGAACGTCGTGCGGCAGATGTTCTACTACAACCTGGCCCGGCGTCGGCCCGATCTGATGAAGCGGATCATCCGGAACGGGGTCCGCGTCGCCCTGGGTGAGGACTACCCGGTCGACACCCACTTCGCGCCTCGCTACGACCCCTGGGACGAGCGGCTCTGCATCGCCCCCGACGGAGACTTCTTCTACGCGATCCGTTCTGGGCGCGCCTCCGTGGTCACCGACCAGGTCGAATCGTTCACGGAGACCGGTGTCCAGCTCGCCTCGGGTGAGCACCTGGACGCCGACATCGTGGTGGCAGCCACGGGTCTCCGGGTGGAGTTGCTCAGCGGAATGACGCTCACCGTGGACGGCCGTCCGGTGGCCCTCTCGGAAACCCTCTCCTACAAGGGGATGATGTACAGCGACATCCCCAACCTGGCCTCGGCCTTCGGGTATACGAACGCCTCCTGGACGCTCAAGTGCGACCTCGTGGCGGAGCACGTCTGCCGCCTCCTGAACCACATGGCACGCGCCGGTCTGGTCCAGGTCACTCCGCGGCGGAGCGATCCATCCATGGTGGAGGAGCCCGCCCTGGACCTCACGTCGGGATACATCCAGCGGGCCCTGCCGTCCCTCCCGAGCCAGGGCTCGAAGCGGCCGTGGCGTCTTCACCAGAACTACGTCATGGACCTGTTGGCGCTGCGCTTCGGACGCGTGGACGAGCCGGCTCTGGAATTCCGGTGATGGACGCGCTGTCGGCGGCCGGCCTGGCCGCCACCACGCTGCTGGCGGTGGTCCTGCCCCTCTTCGCGGCATTCCGGGCCCGCCGGGTCGAGGAAATCGTCCCGGCCGAGGGGCGCTTCGTCCAGGTCCGCGGCGCACGCGTCCACTACCTGGACCGGGGGTCCGGCCCCACGCTGGTGCTGATCCACGGACTCGGGGGGAACGCGCGCAACTTCACCCACTCCCTGGTCCGCCGTCTGGATACGGACTTCCGGGTGGTGGTCCTGGAGCGCCCCGGGTCCGGGTACTCGACGCGGGACCCGGGCACTCCGGCCGGGGCGTGCGCCGACGCGGACGCCGTCGCGGCCACCATGCGCGAGATGGGGCTCGAGCGCCCGATTCTGGTGGGGCACTCCCTGGGTGGCGCCGTGGCCCTGGCCACCGCCTTGCGACACCCGGACACGGTGCACGGCCTCGCGCTGGTGGCGCCGCTCACCCACATCCAGGAAGCGCCGCCGGGGGTGTTCAAGGGCTTCAAGGTCGTGAACCGCGCCCTGCGGGTGACCCTGGCCTGGACCATCGCCACCCCGCTGGCCATGACGGTCCGGGAGCCGGCCCTGAAGATCATCTTCGGGCCCGAGCCGGTGCCCACCGACTTCGGGATCGCTGGAGGCGGTCTCCTGGCGCAGCGTCCCCGACAGTACATCGCCACCTCGTCCGACCTGGTCTCGGTCCCTCCCGACCTGGTCTGGATGTCCGAGCGATACGGATCCATTACCGTACCCGTGGGAATCCTCTACGGCACCGAGGACCAGGTCCTGGATCCCCATGTGCACGGGGAAGGGATGCTGGGCCGCATCCCCGACCTCCGCCTGGAGCTCGTGGAGGGAGGCCACATGCTGCCCCTTACGCAGCCGGACCGGGTCGCCGCGTTCGTGCGGGGTGTCGCCCTGCGGGCCGCGGGAGAGCCGTCAGGCGGGGAGTGACCGAGACTCGGCCAGAGGGAGTCTCACCCGGAACTCGGTGCGCCCCGGGCGGGACTCGAAGTCGACGTCCCCGCGTTGCCTCCGCAGATACGCCCGAGCCATGTCCAGGCCGAGGCCCGTCCCTGCCCCAGGTGCCTTGGTGGTGAAGAAGGGGTCGAACACCCTGTCCTGCACCTCGGGAGGAATGCCGGGACCGTCGTCGATGATCCGCACCACCAGGGAGCGACCCTCGGGCCTCACTTCCACCGTCACGCGACCAGCCTCTTCCACGGCGTCGAAAGCGTTGTCCAGGATGTTCATCCACACCTGCTCGAGCTCGCCTCCCACCGCGTTCACCCGAGGCAGCCCGGGAGGGACGTCCATGGTCACCGTCACCGACTTGGCCAACGCCTTGTGGTCCAGCACCAGGAGGGTGTCGCGCAGTCCCTGCTCGACGTCGATGTCCTCCGCCACGGGAGCGCGGTCCATGTGCGTCAGGCGCTTCATGGCGCTCACCAGGTCGGTGATCCTCGATCCCGCCCGCGCGTTCTGACCCGCCAGCATCCGCACGGCGCAGCTCGCCGCCACCCAGTCCAGGGCGGCCGCCAGGGCCTCTCCTTCCAGGTGGCCCGCCAGTGCGGCGAGGTCCCGCAGAGTCACGGCGGTCTCCGCCAGTGCGTCCACCCCCACGTGCCCAGCGCCGTGGGCCGCCATCCAGTCGGCGATCCCGTCCTCGCGGTCCGCGCGGTCCAGGGGAGACATCGTCCCGGTCCCCGGACCGGCCAGGGTCGCCTCACGCAGCCGGTCCATGGCCGCGAGCTGATCCGGTGTGAGCCCCAGACCGGCGAGGCGGCGCGCCGCCCGATCGACCTCATGCATGGTCTCCTGGACGAGTCGGGCGCTCCGTGCCACGGCTGATGCGGGGTTGTTCAGCTCATGCGCGAGGCCGGCCGAGAGCTTTCCCAGCGACATCATCCTCTCGTCCTGGAGGTCACTGGTCCTGAAGACGCGGGCCCGGTCGATCATCATGTGGACACATGCCGCCGTGACCTGGGGACAGTCGCGGATGAGGTCGGGGAAATCACCGGGAGCGATGGAAAGGGTGTCCACCGGCGTGTCGGCGATGGTGTTCCCCGACGCGACGGTCATCCGGGAAAACGGCACGATGCCGGTCAGGTCCCCCGCCTGCCACTCCATGACCTTGCGTTCACCCGCCCCCCGGTCGACATGGGTCGACATGCGGCCGCTCAGCACCACCTCGAGTCCCAGGGACACGCGGCTCAGGTCCGCTCCCGCGCGCAACACGAACTCCCCGGGCTCGAAGTGCCGTGGTACACCGCGGGCGACGAGCCATTCGAGCTCCGCCTCGGGTACGGATCCCAGCGTTCGGTGTTGCCTGAGGCGCTCGAGGAGATCGAGAGGGGGGTGCCCGGTATCCATGGAGCTCGCGTCGGAGGGTACGACCCCGTCGGGGTGCGGCGGCCAAGGTAGAGGGCGGGCGCTTCGGGGGACAAGCAGGGGTGGAGAATCGAGACGGGCGGCACGAGTGGTCGCCCGCCCGGCGCGTCACCGGCTCAGCGCCCAGGCCGCATGCTCCGCCACCATCGCGTCCTCGTCGTCCAGAGCATCCCGCAGCGCCGACACGGCTTCCCCGGGCCGCTCATCCACCGAGCCGAGCCAGTTTCCCAGGGCCACCGCCACGTTTCGCCTGAGTCCCTCGCGCCCCGCTCGCCGGATCGCCGAGCCCCGCGTCCACTCGTCCCACTCCTCGCGGGTCATTCGCATGAGCGTAACCAGCGACGGCGCTTCGGTCGTCGGCAGACCGTGCGGAATCCCAGGGCGGTCGGGCGCCTTCCTCCAGTCCGCCTGGTAGTCCCCCTCCTTCAGCGCTGGCGTGAACTTCGGCGCATTCCACGGACACACCTCCTGGCAGATGTCGCACCCGAAGACCCGGTTCCCCATGAGGGGCCGGAGCTCCTGCGGGATGCTCCCCCGGTGCTCGATGGTCAGGTAGGAGATGCAGCGGCGGGCGTCCATGACCGGTGCTCCTGAGTCGTCCCTGCCAAGGAGGGCCCCGGTGGGGCACCCGTCCAGGCACGCCCGGCAGCTCCCGCAGCGATCCGCCTCGAAGGGAGGATCGGGCGCCAGCTCCACCGTGGTCAGGAGAACCCCCAGGAAGAAGTACGAGCCCCGTCCGGGATGAATGAGCATGGTGTTGCGCCCGAACCACCCGAGCCCTGCGCGCCTCGCCAGATCACGCTCCAGGATGGGCCCGGTGTCCACGTAGACCCGGTGCTGGGGCGCGTCCCCGGCGGGACCTTCCCCATCGTCCCCATCGGGGGGATGCGCCCCCGCCTCGGGTCCGGTCTCCTCCTCCAGCCAACGAGCCAGGGCCCGGAGCTTTCCCGCCAGCACCCTGTGATAGTCCCTGCCACGGGCATACCGGGCGATGACTCCACGGCTGGGATCGTCTGGGATGCCAACCGGATCTTGGGCGGGATAGTGATCGGCCACCACCACCACCGAACGGACACCCGCAAGCGTCCGGTCCAGGTCGGACCGACGCTCGATGGCATCTGGGCGAGTCAGGTACTTCATCTCCCCCGGGTAGCCCTGATCGACCCACCACCGGTAGAAGGCGGCATGGTCCGTCGGACTCGGCGCAGCAATCCCGACCTGATGGATTCCCAGGTCACGGGCGGCCTGCTTCAAGCGAGCTTCCAGGGGCGAGCCGGTCATGGTTCGGGAGGGTGGCGGCCGAAGGGGCGCAATCGCAAGGTTTCGAGAGCCCCACGCCCGGAGCCGGAACGTCGGCTTCCGTGTGTGGGTAGCCGCAGAAAACCTGTGATTCCCCCAGATGGGACGTGATCGATGAGGGACATCAATATCCGGGGCCGGGTTCGGTCCCTTCTCCTGTCCGCGGCGCTCCTGGGCGCCCTCCCGGTCCTCATGCTTCCGAGTGGGCTGGAAGCGCAGGACGAAGACCCCGCCCGGCAACGCTGGGTGTTCAAGGGCGAGCTGACCAGCGTCGCCTCCCGCGGGAACTCCGAGACCCTCACCCTCGGGCTCGCGTCCGTCATCCGGCGCCGGTACGAGAGCAGCGCCTGGAAGTTCGAGGGTGGAGCGGTCCGCGTGGAGACGGGGAAGATCTCCCGGACGGCCAGCGGCACCGCCGACAACTTCACCGTCACCAAGGACGTGGACACCGAGAAGACCGCCGAGTCCTTCTACGCCCGTGGCCGGTACGAGCGCACCGTCTCCGACGCCTTCTTCCTCTACGGCGGGGTGGACTGGCTGCGGAACACCTTCGCGGGAATCGACTCCCGCACCCTGTTCGCCGCGGGTGGCGGGTACACGTGGGTGGACACGGATCGGACCCGGTTCTCCACCGACTTCGCCGTGACCTACACCTTCGAGACGGACGTGGTGGAGAACCCCTTCCTGGACACGGACTTCGCGGGAATCCGGGTCGGGTACGAGTTGACGCACCAGGTCTCCGAGTCGACGGATTTCGAGAGCGGCCTCGTGGGTGACCTGAACCTGAACGAGACCGAGGACCGCCGTGTGGTCTGGGCCAACTCCCTGACGGTGGACGTGAACGACATCGTAGCCCTCAAGCCGGCCATCGCCTTCTCCTGGAAGAACCTCCCGGCCCTCTCCGAGGTGCCGTTGTTCACCAACGGCGTGGACACGGGCACGAAGGTCCAGGCCCCCCTGGAGAAGCTGGACACCCTGTTCACCCTGGCCCTGGTTCTCACCTTCTAGGCCGAGCGGTACCTTCGCGGGGGTGGTCCGGGCACGGCGTCCGGACCACCCTTCGCGTCATGGCTCTCCCATGACCGACCGGGGGTCCAGGGAGTAGCGGCGTCCCTTCCATGTGATGGTCCCACCCAGGATCCACGCGCGAACCAGGATCCACGACGCCACGGCGGCTCCCAGGGGATAAAGCAGCCCGAACCCGGCGGGGACGCCCATGCGCCGGGAGATCAGAGCCCAGGTCAGCGCGCTGAGCCCCACCACACCGGTGGCCCAGGGCAGAAGCCCCGAAGCGCCGGGGAACACCAGTGCGAAGACCAGCGCCAGAGGCGGGGCCAGCCAGAGCGTCCAACCGGTGAGGATGCCCAGTAACGGGACCCAACGGCGGAGCCATCCCTCGGGAAGCGTGGCGAGTCCACCCAGGAGGATGTTCTTGGACCATCCCTCCACCAGCTCTCCCAGGGATGCGTACATGCGGGTCGCGAAGTCCCGCTCCCCCATCCGGACGCTCACCCTCCGGCCGCGCCGTACCCATCGCTGGGCCAGTCGCATGTCCTCCACCACCTCCCCGCGAACCGCCCCGTGCCCGCCCTCGGCCTCGTACGCCGGTCGCCGCACCAGGATGTACTGCCCGTTGGCGATGGCGCTTCTCCACCGCTCCGGGGGGAGTGGGTCGCGCTGGTCCCGATAGCGGACCAGCATGCCCATGAAGATCTGGGGCTGTACGAGCCTCTCCCAGAAGGTGAGCATGAGCTGCCGGCCGGCGACGCTTAACAGGTGGGCGCTGTCTTCCTCCATGGCCCAGACCGCCTTCCGCAGGAGCTGGGGCCCGTGCCAGGTGTCGGCGTCCGTGAACAGGAGGAGATCCCCGGTGGCCGCCGTGGCGCCCTGGTGACAGGCCCACGGCTTGCCCAGCCACCCCTCCGGCAGGTCCGCGCCGGAGAGAACCAGGATCCGGTGCGCGGTTCCACGGGGTACCTGCCTCGCCAGCTCCGCCGTTCCGTCCTCGCTACGGTCGTCCACCACCACGATCTCGAAGTCGGGGTGGTCACTGGCCGCCAGGGAAGCCAGGACCCGCTGGATGTTCCGAGCCTCGTTCCGTGCCGGAACCACCACGCTGACCGAGGGGAGCGGGGGCTCCCCACCCACCCGCGCGCGCAGCGGGGGAAGGGGACGGGGGAGCCGGACCCCCAACACGAGGAAGCTCAGCACGGCGACCCACGGAAGCGCCGCCAGTGCCACCACCGCCGTCACCGGGATCCCGCCTCCCGGATCCGGGCGACCCGCACCTGGGGGGCACCCAGGGCGTCGACCTCCCGGTACGCCACCGCTCCCTCCGGACCGAAGGCGTCGGGCATGGGAAAAGCCCCGGCGGCGAGGGTGCCTCGGTACTCACCCGAGACGCCCACTACGTCCACAGGGCCGGGCGTGCCGGGCTCGGGTCCCCACCGCTCCACCCACAGGCGTCCGGCCCCGTCAACGCCCAGGCCTCGGACCACCGGGATCACCGGGTGGAAGCCCATGCCGTCGATGCGCGCCTCGACGAACCGCCGCACCATGTCATCGGCCGCACCCGCGGTGCCTCCGTCCGCCGAGCTCACCATGAACCGCGGCGGGTCGGTCATGGCGTCCTCCAACCGAAGAGCGCGCTCCGCCTCCCGCACCGATTCGGTCACGGGGGAAGGATCGAGCGGTCGTCGAAGAACCCGGAACCCACCTCCCCCGGCATCCAGGATCTTCACCGACCAGGCTGTGGAATCCACCACCGCAACCCCACCACCGGGAGCCGCCACCACCAGGACACCGGGGTGAAACGCCACCACCGGAGGTAACCGGATGCGTAGCCCTCCGGTGATGTCGGCCCCGGGCTCCCGGGTGGGCGGCGCCGGGGGACTCCACGCCTCGTAGACGATCTTCGGCTCCTTACCTGCGACGAAGGGGAAGGCCGCCACGGGCCGCGTCGTCTCGGGCTCGGCCTGCGGGGTGGTGTTGGAGGACACGATCCAGCCGTCGGCCGTCACGCTCAGTGGAGGCTCCGGGTTCGGGTAGCGCTGCGGCTCCACGCGCACGTTGTGCTGGAAGGAGCCGTCCGGACCGTACACCACGAACCCCGTATGCCCGGGGTCGAAGATCGCCACCCGGCCGTCCGGATGAATCGCCATCGCGGTGGGGAAGCGAAGCTCTCCCGGCCCTTCTCCGGGACGGCCCACCGTGCCGACGAATTCCCCGTTGGGCGAGAGCACGGTGACCTGGCGCCGCTGTCCGTCCAGCACGTAGACCCGCCCGGAAGCGTCGAAAGAAAAGTCGGTCACCTGCCCGAAGGCGGCCCACTCCGGTGCGTCCACGCCTCCGGCCCGGAAGACCGTCTCCGCGCCCCACGGCAGCACCACGTCGGGTCCCTCCAGCCCCGAGGCTCCCTCCCCCGGGCCGGGCTCGCTACCGCATCCCGCCAGCACCGCCACCAGCGCCACCCCGAGCCGGCGAGTCGTCTCGCTACCGAGCTTCATGTCCCTGCCTCCCCTTTCCAGCGCGAGCGGCCTCGGTGGGCCCACCTTGTCGGGCCTGTTGTGGACCGCGGCGAGCCTGCGCATACAATCCCTATCCGGGCCGGCCCATCCGACCCATCCCGTCCCCCGACCATTCGTCCATGTCCACTACACCCCAGTTCGATCTGGCTTCCCTCCGGGCGCACTATCCGATCCTGTCCCGGAAGAACTACCTGAATTCCTGTTCCCTGGGCGCCCTCTCCGACCGAGCGGAGGCCTACCTCGACGACTTCCGGGCGCGGTGGCACACCATGGGTGCCTCGGCCTGGTACGAGCACTGGTGGGGGCGTCTCCAACTCCTCCGGGACCGGGTGGCCGATCTCCACGGCGCCGCCCGGGGGAGCGTAGCCCTCCTCCCCTCCACCTCGGCAGCGCTGACCGGAGTCGTGGATGCGGTCCCGGGAGCCCCGACACGGGCGGCCGGTATGGGCGGCGTAACGCCTGCCAGGCCCACCAGGAACCGGGTGGTGATCAGCGACCTGGACTTCCCGACGCTGGCCTACCAGTTCGCCACGCGCCCGGAGCTGGAGCTCGTGGTACTGACGAGCCCCGACGGAGTCGGGATGGACCCGCAACAGTACGCCGACGCGGTGGATGACCGGACCCTCTTTCTGGCCACCTCCCACGTGTTCTACGCCACCGGCTTCGTCCAGGACCTCGCCGCCTTGGGGGAGATCGCCCGCAGAGCCGGCGCGTACTCCCTCATCGACGGATACCACGGGGCCGGGCAGGTCCCCGTGGACTGCTCCGGAACCGGAATCGACTTCTATACGTCGGGGCCCCTGAAGTGGCTGTGCGGGGGCCCGGGACTCAGCTACCTGTACGTCCGGCCGGCGTTGACGGACTCCCTGGCGCCCCGAGCCACTTCGTGGTTCGCCACCCAGGACCAGTTCGCGTTCGACCTGGAGGGCTTCCGGTACCACGACGACGCGCGACGCTTCGAGCTGGGGACTCCCGCCCTGCCCACCGTCCACACGGCGCTCGGGGGCCAGGAGCTGCTGGAGGAGGTGGGCTGGCAGACGGTCTTCCACCGGAACCGGGCCCTCACGGAGCTCCTGATGGAGCGGTGCGGGGAGGCGGGGTTCCCTATCCGGACGACCGCGGATCGGGAGCGCCGCAGCGCCATCGTCATGATCGCGCACCCCGAGCCCCGGGAGGCCGTGGCCCACCTGGACGCCGCCGGGATCATCGTGGACGCCCGGCCCGGCCACGTCCGGGTGAGTCCCCACGTCTACAACACGGAAGAGGAGGTCGAGCAGGTGGTGGAGGAATTGAGGCGGCACCGGGACCACTGACCGCCGCGCCGGATCACAGTAGCGAGCCCTCGGGTCCCGAGTCCGGAGAGCCGCCGGAGTCTGCGCCCCGGGCGGGGCCCTTCGGCGATGGATAGTCCGGCGAGGAAACGCTACCCTCACCCCCGCCCCCGGGCAGACGGGGCCGGTCCGGGGAGGATCGCACTTCACCGCGGCTTCGGGATCGCTGGGGCCCCACCTCCTGCCGCGCCACCTCCGCCATGCGGGCCAGCACCTCGGCGATCTTCCGCCGTCGTCTCCCGACGTAGTCGCGGTAGGTCCCACGGGCGATGACGTACGCCGCCAGAATGGCGCCCACCGGAAAGGCGATCCCGGTGAGGACGGAGCCTGCCGCGGTGGCGAGGGGAACACCCAGCCCCACCCCGAAGCCGACCCCGCCACCCACGGTGATCCCGCCCTGGAAGCCTCCGGCCACCTGCTGGTAGCTCTCCTCGATCCGGATGGTGGTGCGTCCACTCCTTACGGAGATGGTGGCCATGGTGGAGCGCCCCCCGTTCTTCGCGGCTTCGTTCTTCCAGGTCAGGGTCCGGGCCATGAGGGACGGGAGCCCGAACTCCCCCAGGCCCTGCTGCAGGGTATGAAGCAACACCTGGAAGCCGTCCTCGTCCAACTCCCCCTCGACCACCTCTTCCTGGGCGACGCTGAGGGGTCCGCCCACGAACTGCTCCATGGGAGCGAGACGGTCGGTCCCGGTATCCACCTCCAGGGCGGCCTGGCGCAGGTGGGCCACATCGATGCCCGCCTCGCTCGCGATCTCCTCCAGCTCCTCCAGCGACAGGCCCTCGTCCTGGAACGGACGGGCCGGGAGCCTTTGGTCACGTCGGATCTCGGTGGCCCGCTTGAGGATGCGAGCGACCTCGTCGTCGTCGTAGCGGCGCGGGAGGCCGGAGTCTCGGCTCATGATGTCGCGCCCGCGTCGGCGTCCTCGTCCGAAGGCCCGAAGGTCGAGGGCGCCGCCCCCTCGACATCGGCCTTTCGCTTCCACCGGTCCGAGTCCCGTAGGCGGTACTTCTCCAGGACCCCGTCCAGGGCGTCGGCCAGGTCGATCCCCTGCTGGTTGGCGATGACCAAGAGGACGAACAGGACGTCCGCCAGCTCCTCGCCCAGGTCCTGGTCCTCCTCCTCGGGCTTCTTCCGCTTCGGCCCGAATCGGTGGTTCATGAGCCGGGCCAGCTCGCCCACCTCCTCCGTGAGGCGCGCGAGGTTCACCAGGGGGGGCCAGTAGCCCTCCTCGAATTGACCGATCCAGGCATCCACGCGAGCCTGCGCTTCCTTCAGTTCCATCCAGTCACGCTCCGTTCGATCCCAGCGACGTCCCCATCCACCCAGGGCCCCCTTCACTACCGTCCCCCTCCATACGGGCGCTCGCCGCGCCCCCATCGCATGGGGCCCCGTTCTCCCCCCTCATGGCACCAGGACCAGCTTCCCAAAGACGTTTCCCGCCTCCAGGAGCTCGTGTGCCCTTCGAGCCTGGTCCAGAGGAAGCACCTCGTGGATCACCGGGGCCAGGTCCCCCTGGAAGACGAGTCGCATGACCTCCCTGAACTCGTCGGGGCTGCCCATGGTGCTGCCCAGGAAGGAGAGTTGCTTCCAGAAGACGTGGCGAAGGTCGATCTGCACCTTCGGTCCCGCCGTGGCGCCGTAGCTCACCAACCGCCCCAGGACGCCCAGCGACCGCGTCATCCCGCTCCACATGGGCCCGCCTACCGAGTCGAGGACCACGTCCACCCCGGCTCCGTCGGTGTCTCGGCGGACCGCCGCCACCCAATCCTCCGCGAGCCGGTCGTACGCGTGGTGCGCCCCCAACCGGCGGACCCGCTCCACGTTCTCCGGTCCCGACGTCACGGCCAGCACGGTGGCCCCGGCGTGACGCGCGATCTGGATCCCCGCGGTGGCCACACCGCCGGAACCCCCGGTCACCAGCACCCGCTCGCCCGCCTGGACACCGGCCCGGGTGTGCAGGCCATGCCACGCGGTGATGAAGACCAGGGCCGAGGCCGCCGCCGTCTCGAAGAACACGCTCCCGGGAATCTCCACCAGGTTCGCCGCTGGAACGACGGAGTACTGGGCGAATCCCCCGTCGGTGTGCTCGCCGATGAGCCGAAGCGGCGCTCCCCGATCGGCGCTTCCGGGGGGCGGCGGGTCGTACCACTCGTAGTGGAGCGACGGGTCCGCCACCACCCGAACACCCCTCTCTACCGGGCCGCCCTCCCGCCACTGGGCACCCTCCCCCACCGCATCCACCACCCCCGCCAGGTCCGACCCTCCGATGTGGGGCATGGTGTGCTCGATGGGAAGCCCCCGGCGCACCCAGAGGTCCAGGTGATTCATGGCGGCGGCCTTCAC
Organism: Gemmatimonadota bacterium; assembly: GCA_039586075.1. Classification (GTDB taxonomy): domain Bacteria; phylum Gemmatimonadota; class Gemmatimonadetes; order Longimicrobiales; family Gaopeijiaceae; genus Gaopeijia. The sequence continues at coordinate 16,729 of JBDHLC010000015.1, forward strand.
CTCGACTCGCACCTCCCCGGGACCGGGCTCGGGGACCGGCACCTCCTCCACCCGGATCACTTCGGGTCCGCCGTTCTCGTGAAAGAGGGCCGCTCGCATGGTGCTCATGGGCCCACCCTCATCTCGGTCCACTCTCTCACCTCCGCTCCCGACCGCCCCTGGCAGACGAGCCCGGGGAAGCCCCCGAGCCGCCAAGACACGGCGGACCCAAGGTGGACGTCGCGGAAGAGGTTCATGCGAGGAAGCGGGGGAGAGGACGGGGCATGCCGGCGGTTGGCCGGCGGAACGGGGTCAAGGTAGAGACGGCCGTTCCGGCGTACCACCCTTCCGGCGACGGCCGGGAAGAACGTCTCCATGCCGGGGCGCCCCTCCAAATGTTACTTTCCTCCCCATGTCTCACGATCGGGATGATACGCCGGACGCCCAGGACTTCGGGGTGGAGATCACCACAGCGGAGGAGCCCGAGGAGGTGGCCGACACCACCCTCGGTGGATACTTCCTGGCCCACGATCGCCCCCCGGCCTTCGAGGGACCGGACGGACACCCCTACACCGTGTCCATCGAGGTGGAAAAGGTGCCCGACCTACGGAATCCCTACGAAGGGTACCTGGTCTTCCCCCGGTGGGCGCAGAACGGGTTGGGGATCGTGGGGCACGTCGAGACCCCGACGCTCTGGAGGGGACGGTCGCGCGAGGAGGTCCACTGGGCCGCCGGCGAGTCCTCCCTTCCCGACGTGCAGTCGCACCTGAACGCCGCCATCCAGAGGAAGGCCCTCCGCTAGCCCGCCATGCTCCGTAACTCCCTCATCTTCCTGAGCCAGTCCGGCGCCGCCAAGGCCGTCGTCACCAAGACCCCCCTCCGCGCCATGTCCCGGCGGTTCGTCCCAGGCGAGTCGGTGGACGACCTGGTGGGAGCCATCGAAGAGGCGAACCGGGATGGGCTCTCCGCCACGGGGAACTACCTGGGAGAGTCGGTGCACGACGAGCCCAACGCTCGCCGTGCCGCGGACATCTATCTCAGCGTCCTCGACCGGATCCACGACCGGAACCTGGACGCCAACATCTCGGTGAAGTTCACCCAGCTGGGTCAGGACATCAGCGAGACCTTCCTGGCCAAGAACCTCGGGCGTGTCCTGGAGCGGGCGAAGGAGACCGACACCTTCATCCGCTTCGACATGGAGGGCTCCGACTACACCCAGCGCACGCTGGACGCGTTCGAGAAGCTCTGGTCGCAGGGGTGGCGCAACATCGGAGTCGTGCTGCAGTCGTACCTGAAGCGGAGCGCGGGAGACGTCGCCCGGATGAACGAGCTCGGCGCCCGGGTCCGGCTCTGCAAGGGAGCCTACGCCGAGCCCGAGTCCGTGGCGTTCCAGGAGAGGGAGGCCGTGGACGGGAGCTTCGTGGAGCTCATGAAGATGCTCCTGGCCCGCGGAAACTATCCGGGCATCGCCACCCACGACGACCGGATGATCGAAGCCACGGTGGAGTTCGCCCAGGAGGAGGGCATCGGAAAGGACAAGTTCGAGTTCCAGATGCTCCACGGTGTGCGCCGCGACCTCCAGAACCAGCTGGTCGAAGATGGCTACAACGTGCGGGCGTACGTCCCGTTCGGCGAGCACTGGTACCCGTACCTCATGCGGCGGCTCGCGGAGCGGCCCGCCAACATGCTCTTCTTTGCGGGCAGCGTAGTTAAGGAGTCCCCCCTGAGCTTCCTGTGGCCTTCGGGGAACGGGAAGAAGTGAATCCGGAAGCTCCTCCCTTCCTTCGCATCACCGAGGTCTTCCACTCCATCCAGGGGGAATCCACCTGGGCGGGTCTGCCGTGCACCTTCATCCGGCTCACGGGGTGCCCGCTGCGCTGCGTCTGGTGCGACACCACCTACTCCTTTCACGGGGGCGAGCGCCGGGCGCTGGATGAGCTGGTGGAGGAGGCGAAGGCCATCGGGACCCCGCTGGTGGAGGTCACGGGCGGGGAGCCCCTGGCCCACCCCAACGCCTTCGTGCTCATCTCGCGACTCCTGGACGAAGGCTTCACCGTGCTGGTGGAGACGTCCGGCGCCGTGGACGTGTCACCGCGGGATCCGCGCTGTCACCTGATCATGGACCTCAAGTGTCCGGGATCGGGGGAGGTGGACAAGAACCTTTGGTCCAACCTCGACCACCTGACGGCGCGGGACGAGGTGAAGTTCGTGGTAGCGGACCGGGCCGATTACGAGTGGGCCCGTGACGTGATCCGGGAACGGGGATTGGACTCCCGGGTTGAGGACGGCAGCCTTCGGGCCCTCCTCGTCTCGCCGGTGCACGACGCCGTCGATCTGGAGGCACTCGCCCGGTGGATCCTGGACGACCGCCTGCCGGTTCGGTTTCAGGTGCAGCTCCACAAGTTCATCTGGGACCCCGAAACGAAAGGAGTCTGATGTCTCCTGCCGAGATCCTGGCCACGAACCTCCTGTCCCCGGTGGTTCTGGCCTTCGGCCTGGGTGTGGCCGCCACCCTGGTCAAGAGCGACCTGGAGTTTCCCGAGGCGCTCTATCAATCCCTCTCCATCTACCTCCTCCTGGCCATCGGCTTGAAGGGAGGCGCGGCGCTCTCTGTCACTCCCATTGGTCAGTTTCTCGGGCCCGCGGCGGTGACGATCCTTCTGGGCCTGGTCACCCCGCTCACCGCGTTCGCCTTCCTGCTGGGCGTCATGCGCATAGACCGGATCAACGCCGGGGCATTGGCCGCCCACTACGGATCCGTGTCGGCCGTGACCTTCCTGGCGGCCGTGACTTTCGGCGAGGCCACCCGGGTCCCCTCGGAGGGCTTCATGCCGGCTCTGGTGGCCCTCCTGGAGGTCCCTGCCATCGTGGTGGGGCTCCTTCTCGCTCGCGGAGCCTCCGCCCGCGCCGTCCGCGAAGAGGGGAGCGGGTCCTGGGCCGGTGCCATCCACGAGGTGGTGACGGGGAAGAGCATCATCCTCCTGGTGGGCGGCGTCCTCGTGGGATGGGTCGCCGGCAAGGAGCGCATGGCCCCTGTGGAGCCGTTCTTCGTGGCCGGGTTCCAGGGAGCGCTCACGCTATTCCTCCTGGAGATGGGATTGGTGGCCTCGCGGCGGCTTCGTGACCTGAGGGAGGCGGGGATCCTCCTGGTGGCCTTCGGGACCTTCGTTCCGTTGGCCCACGGTGTCCTGGGCGTCTGGGGCGGGACGCTGGCCGGCCTCTCCGAGGGTGGCGCCGCCGTGCTGGGGACCATGGTGGCGTCGGCCTCGTACATCGCGGCACCGGCGGCGGTCCGGATCGCCCTTCCGGAGGCCAAGCCGTCCCTCTATCTGACCGCCTCGTTGGGTATCACCTTCCCATTCAACCTGGTCCTGGGCATCCCGGTCTACTTCGCCCTGGCCCGCATCTTCGGAGGCTGACATGGAGACGAAGAGCGCCACCATGGTCACCATCGTGGCCGAACGCCTCCTCCGGGATCGGCTCGTGGAGAAGATCCGCGCCCTGGGCGCAAAGGGGTTCACCCTGACGGAGGTGCAGGGGCAGGGGACGCGGGGGTGGCAGGCTCACGAGTTCGAAGGTCCCAGCGTGAAGATCGAGACGCTGGTTCGCGCCGAGGTCGCGGAGCAGATCGTGGACGCGGTGGCCAAGTACTTCGAGCACCACGCCGTGATCGTGTACCTCTCGGACGCCAAGGTGGTGCGGCTCAAGAAGTTCTGAGCGGGCCGCGGCCCCCGGGGCGGTACACCGCCGGGGGGCTCCGCAGATCGGTGGTCCCATGTGGGCGTCCGTCGGTGGAAACCCTTTGGGAGGAGCTTTCGTCGAAGGGAGTAGACATCGGCTCCCATTCCCGGCGCTAAACCATGACCACACCTGGCGTTCTTCCGTCACCCGAGGCCGGAAGCGGCCGCTCCCTCCCCCCTCATCCGCTCGGGGTCTCCGGCCGTCGTGTGCATCCGCGGCGTGTCCCGGGATGGGCCACGCTGTTCATGGGATTGCTGTTGGTCGCCGTCCTCGCGGCGTGCGGCCAGGACGCTGCATCGGGCTCCGCCGACGCGGCCCCGCTGGTTCAGCGGGACACGGTGGGGGACACCCTCGTGGTGCGCACCGTGAGGGGAAGCGCGTGGGGCTACGACGCCGTGCTGGTCCCGGAGGTGGAGATCGGGGTCCTGGACGGGGACCAGGAGTACATGTTCGGCCGACTCCGCTCCCTGGCGGTGGCCGAGGACGGGACCATCTACGCCATGGACTCGCAGATCCCGGCGCTGCGGGTCTATCAACCCGACGGCACCCACAAGGGGACCTGGGGACGGGACGGCGGAGGGCCCGGTGAGTTCGCGGGCCCCGACGGGGGCCTGGCCGTGCTGAGCGACGGACGCATCGCGGTGCGGGACCCGGGGAACGCCCGCATCCAGCTCTACTCGCCCCAGGGGGAGGCCCTCACCACCTGGCCGGTGGTCCCCGGGGGATTCAACACCTCCAACCCCATGATCCTCGGGCGAGGGGACACCCTTCTCACCCCTCTGGTCATGGATCTCACGGTGGATGTCACCCAGTGGCGCACCGGCCTCCAGCGGGTGAGCCCCCGGGGAGAGATCGTGGACACCGTTCCGATCCCGGACGTGGGGTATGAGGCGCCCCGCCTCGAGGCGCGATCGGAGAATGGCGCGTCCATCAACGGCCTTCCGTTCGGGCCGGGAGAGCACGCCACATGGCACCCGGGGGGTTTCTTCATCCACGGGATCAGCGACGAATACTCGTTCACACTCCTGGACCCCACCGGGCCACTGCGGGTCGAGCGCTCGGTGGAGCTCCCGCGGGTCACCGACGGAGAGAAGGCGGAAGAAAGAGCACGGCTCACCAGGAGCCTGCGATACACCGACCCCAACTGGCGCTGGGACGGTCCGCCCATTCCGGACCGCAAGCCGGCCTTCGACGATCTCTTCGTAGCTCGGGACGGGCGCATCTGGGTGTACCGGCAGGGGCCGGGAGTGGAGCGGGACGACCCGAACTACGATCCCACCGATCCCGACTCCGTCGAGGACCGGTGGCGCGACACCCCCTTGTACGACGTGTTCGAACGGGACGGCACCTTCCTGGGCACCGTCGAGGCACCAGTGGAGATGAGCCGCTATCCCACCCCGGTCTTCGGGCGAGAACACGTCTGGGCCGTGTCCCGGGACGTGTTCGACGTCCAGCGAATCGTGCGCTACCGGATCGAGCCCCACACTGACAGGGAGGATTGACCTTCGACTTCGCACCGGACAGACTCGAGGCCCACCCTCCGCGCCTTGAGGCCCGGTGCCCAGCGGGTTAGCGTCCCGGGTCATGAATCCGCTCTCTCCCCCCGTCCTGCTGGAGGCGCTCGCCGCCCTTCCTCGGGACCCCATCACGCCCCCGGCCGACTCACACCGTATCCAGGCGGCGGTGGCTCTGGTCCTACGAGAGCCGGATCCCGTGGACCTCCTCCTGATCAAGCGGTCCCAGAACCCGCAGGACCCCTGGTCCGGCCACATGGCGCTTCCCGGTGGGCGGCTCGAAGCCGCGGATGCCCACCTGCTTGAGACCGCCATGCGGGAAACGGTGGAAGAGACGGGAGTGGTCCTGCTGGAGCGGAGTCGCTTCCTGGGGCGTTTGCCCACTCTCATGCCCACCAGCAGGCGCCTCCCGCCCATTTCCGTCTCGCCGCACATCTTCCTGGCGGGGACCTCGGCGGAGGCCGTGGCGGCGTCTCACGAGGTGGAGTCGGTGCATTGGGTCCCCCTGGAGGATCTTCGTCGGGGAGTCGGATTGGACGAAGTCGAGATCTCCTTTCCCGACGGGAGCCGTAGGGTCTTCCCCTGCTACCGGGTTGAGGGGGAGATCGTATGGGGAATGACCTACCGGATCCTCCAGGACTTCCTGGCGCTGCTCTGACCGGCGCCGAAACGCAAACGGGGGTGCCGCATCCGCGGCACCCCCGTTTCCTTACTTTTCCGCGCTGCCCCCGATGCAAGGGGTGCGCCTGGGGACGGTCAGCTCCCCGGGTTCTCCACCCACTCGGCAATGAAGATGTTCGTGTTCGCCTGGTGGGACGGGTTCCGGTTCGAGCCCCAGACCAAGTACTTCCCGTCCGGGCTGAACATGGGGAATCCGTCGAAGTCACCGGTGTAGGTGATCCGCTCCTGGCCGGTGCCGTCCTCGTGGATCATGTAGAGGTCGAACTCGCGGCCGGAAGGATCGCCCTGGTTCGAGGACCAGATGATGCGCTCACCGTCCGGATGCCAGAAGGGGCCGAAGTTGGCGGCGCCGTTGCTGGTCACCTGGCGCTTGTTGGAGCCATCGGCGTCCATGACCCATACCTCCAGGGCGCTGGGACGGATGAGGCCCTGGCCCAGGAGCGCCTGGTAGTCCGCGATCTCCTCCGGGTCCTCCGGATAGTGGGCCCGCCAGACGATCTTCGACCCGTCGGGAGAGTAGAAGGCGCCGCCGTCGTAGCCGGCGCGGTCGGTGAGCTGGACGAGGTCGGTCCCATCGAGGTTCATGGAGTACAGGTCCAGGTCGCCGTTCCTCACGCTGGTGAAGACCATCCGGTCCCCCGAGGGAGAGATGGTGGCCTCGGCGTCATACCCTTCGGCATCGGTCAGCTGGACCAACTCCGTCCCGTCCGCATTGGATACGAAGAGGTCGTAGGAGGGGTACAATGCCCACACGTAGCCGCGGGACATGTCCGGCGGCGCGGGGCACTGATCGGAGACATGATGGGTGGACGCGTAGATGATCTTCTGGTCGTCCGGGAAGAAGTAGGAGCAGGTGGTCCGCCCCGTGCCCGTGCTGGCGAGGGTCTTGTCCCCCGTGGCCAGGTCCATGCGCCAGATGACGTCGCAGGCGCCCTCCGCCCGCTCGGTCCGCTGGAAGATGAGCTGCGTCCCGTCGAAGGAGAAATAGGCCTCCGCGTTCTCCCCATCGAAGGTCAGTTGTCGCACATTCCGGAGCCGGACCTCTTCGGGGACGTCATCGAAGGGCACTCCGGCGCCGATCTCGAGGGAAGCGGATGCGGCGGAGGTATCCGCGGCATCCATTGTGTCGGAGGAGTCTCCCGGGGCACAGGCGGCCACGGTGAGTGCACTCAGTACCAGAAAAAGACGGCGAGACATGAGCAGAATGATGTTCAGGTTTGTTGAAGGAAGCGTGGCGGCCGCAGCGGTCTTCGGGCTCGCGGCATGCGCCCCGAGCAATGAGTCCGCCTGCGCGGTCCCCGACGCCTCCGAAGCCGGATTGGACGGAGCGCTGGTCCACGTCCGGTACCTGGCGGACGATGCCCTGGAGGGCAGAGCCGTGGCCAGTCGTGGCGAGCGCTGCGCCGGAGACTACATCGCCGGCTTCTTCGAGTCCCTGGATCTGGAGCCCGCTGGGGAGGGTGGCTCCTACTTCCAGGCTTTCCAGATTCGCACCGGCAGCCGCCTGGCGGCCCCCGGCACGCTGGCAATCTCCCCAGATCAGGGGGGGGAGGGCAACCCCTGGGAGATGGCAGACGACACCTGGCGACCCTTCGGGTTCTCCGCTGCCGGATCGGTGGAAGGGCATCTGGTCTACGCCGGGTACGGAACCGGGCCTTCCGGGGACGGGCTGGAGGAGATTCCGGAGGTCGAGGGAGGGGTGATGGTGGTGGAGTCCGGCACTCCCGACGGGGATGGTGGCTCCCTGTACGCCGACCCCCACTTCAAGGGGAATGTCGCCCAGGGCAGCGGCGCGGCGGCGCTGCTGGTCCTCCTGGCCGAGGGTGAGGCCCTCCCGGAGCTGGCCAACGAAGATCGGCCGGTCCTCCGGATCCCGGTGGTGGCGGTCTCCGGGTCCGCCGCAGAGGAGGTGCGCGAGGCCGCGAGGTCCGGAGCTGCAACCGCGCGTATCGACGCGCAGGTGGAGCCCGCCTTCTCCGAGGCGCGGAACGTGGTCGCGCTTCTTCCGGGCTCCGATCCGGCCCTGGCCGACGAGGTGGTGATCATCGGGGCCCACTACGACCACCTGGGCTACGGTGGCGCCGGATCCCTGGACCCCGACGCCCGGGAGATCCACAACGGAGCCGACGACAATGCCAGCGGCACGGCGGGCCTTCTGGAGGCTGCGCGGATCCTGTCGGAGACGAGTCCCGCGCGACCCATCGTCTTCATCGCCTTCTCGGGAGAGGAGCGGGGCCTCGTCGGCTCGGCCCACTTCGTGGCGGAGCCGACGACACCCATCGAGAGCGCGGTGGCCATGATCAACATGGACATGGTGGGCCGGTTGCGGGACAACACCGCCACCGTGTTCGGGATGGCCACCGCCGCCGAGTGGGAGGAGCTGGTCACGTCCATCAACCAGAGGCAGTCGGAGCCGCTCAACCTGGTCTACCTTCCGGACGGATACGGCAACTCCGACCACTCGTCCTTCTACGGCGCGGGTATGCCGGTGCTCCACTTCTTCACCAACACCCATTCGGAGTACCACCGGCCCGAGGACGACTGGGGGACCATCAATGGACCGGGTCTGGACCGGGTGGCCGCCCTGGCGGCGGACATCGCCCAGGAGCTGGCTGGATCCCCGGAGGCCGCAGAGCCCGTCTTTCTCACCCTGGTGGAGGCGCCCCAGCCCGAGCCCTCCGAGGGAGGTCGCGGCTACGGCCCCTACTTCGGAAGCGTCCCCGACATGGGCTACACCGGCTTCGGTGTTCGCCTCTCCGGGGTGCGTGAGGGGGCCCCGGCTGCCGCGGCGGGCCTTCAGGCCGGCGACGTGATCGTGGCGTTCGGGGGCCAGGAGGTCGGTGACCTCTACCAGTACACGTACGCCCTCCGGGACATGAAGCCCGGCGACGCGGTGGACGTCATCGTGGAGCGCGATGGCCGCCGGGTCACCCTCCAGGCCGTCCTGGGAGAGCGCCGCTGACCGGCAGGTGAGGCTACCGTTGCCCGGCCGGCCGGAGCCGGCCGGGCAACGCTGAGCCCGGGGCCGTCATCCCAGAGGTGACGGCCCCTTCGCGTTGGGGGGCTGCACCGGTCCACGGAAGTCCCGTCCTGCTCCGCCCTGCTTGCCATGATGATCCCTCGCCGACTCCCCGTCGCTCTTCTGCTGATCCTCTTCCCGGCATGCGGCGGAGACCGCACCGCGGCCGACCTCCCCAGCGCCACCGTCCGGGACAGCTCCGGGATCCGAATCGTGGAGAATCACTGGAGCGAGACGCCGGTCCCTGGGTGGGCGCTGGCTCCCGAGCCGGACCTGGTCATCGGAAGGCTGAGCGGCGAGCCTGCCTATGAGTTCACGCGGGTGTCCGGTGCCTCGCGGCTCTCCGACGGACGAGTCGCGGTCATGGATGGAGCCGTCTCCGAGTTGCGGATCTACGGGCCGGACGGCGTCCACGTCCGGACTCTCGGTCGGAAGGGGAACGGGCCCGAGGAGTTCGCTTCTCCATCTCTCGCGGGTCGTCTCCCCGGGGACACCCTCCTGGTCTTCGACACCGACCGACGGTGGCTCGCGTTCGTTCACCCGGAGGGCGGATTCGGCCGCAGCTTCACCCTGGGGGAGGAAGCGGGCGACTTCGTATCCCAGCTCGGCCTTTTGGGTGAGGACGCCATGGCCTTCGGAGGCGGGATGTTCTTCTCCAGCGAGGGTGGGTTTCCGGAGGGCAGAACCCGTCCCAACTCCACCTACGGCACGGTGCGCCTGGACGGCTCTCCCGGGATGAGCCTGGGCCGGATCCCCGCTGCGGAGATGTGGGGCCAGGCGGTGGAGGGTGGATTCACCGCCCTCCGCCTCCCGTTCGGGAAGCTCACCGTCGCGGCGGCCGGACCGGATCGGTTCTTCCTGGGAACCAACGAGTCCTGGGACATCCTGGTCTTCGACGCGGAAGGGCGCCTCGTGAGCCGCATCCGCACGGACCGGGCGCCGGAGGAGGTCACGGAGGCCCTCCGCCAGGCCTACATCGAGGTCCGGCTGGCGGACGCGGACGACGAAGCGGACCGGACTGCGATCCGGGCACGCTACCGGGACATCCCCTTCGGCGAGACCCTCCCGCACTACGAGCTCCTCCGTGCGGACGCCACGGGCCACCTCTGGGTGCGGGACCCGACCCTGCCCGGAGAGGACGCCGGCCGCTACGCCGTCTTCGACCCGGCTGGACGGTTGCTGGGAACCATGACCCTTCCGCCACGGGTCTTCCCCCTCGAGATCGGGGAGGACTACCTCTTGGGCCGGACGGAGGATGAGCTGGGCGTGCAGACCATCGTGCTGTATGCCCTGAGCCGCGGGGCCTGAGTTGGATCGGTGACTCCGTGATCCGGGTCGTTGATGACACCGGCCAGCGCTCCCGCCGGGGCCGTCAGGAGAGCTCGATGCCGGCGTCGTCCAGTGCCCGCCGCAGCGAGTCGGTCAGGAGGTTGTGCCGCAGCACCAGGTCCCGGCACTCGACTTCCGTCTCCCGGATTCCCGACGCCAGGACTTCCCACTCCCCCACCGAGGAGTTGTAGCGCTCGAAGGTCTCCAGGTAGGCATCGTACTCGTCGGCCGCCACGCCCCGGGTGCCGTCGGGGCGGCGCTGTTCCGCGTCTTCCACCGCCCTCCGAAGAGAATCCACTTCGGCATCCATCTGGCGGAAGACCGACTCCGCCAACGCCAGCTGCGAGGCGCAGGAATCGGCCGCGGTCCGCGCCACCAGGACTTCCTGCCGAAGACCCTCGATGGCGTCCAGCGTCGCCTGGTTCCGGAGGTAGGCCCGCACCCCGAACACGGTGTACACCAGCGCCAGCAGGAGCCCCACACCCAGGATGACCCGGGTGGGGCCCGTGAAGGAGGACCGGCCGCCGCGCCTCGGCGTCATGGCCGGCCTGCTCCGCGAACTCGCACGTCCATGGAGTCGTCAGGCCTCGGCATTTTCACCCACCTGGTCCCGGACCTGGCGCTTCAGGCGCGCCAGGATGGCCCCCATTCCCCGGAGCCTCAGGGGTGAGACCACCGTGTCCAGACCCATCCGGGAGTAGAAGTCGGGCGGGACCGCCAGGACCTCTCGCCAGTGGGCGCCCTCCAATCCCTCTCGAAGGATGCCGGCGAATCCCCGGACCGTGGGACTCTCGGCCGGCGCGTCGAAGAACAGGTGCACCGCGCCCTCGTCGTCGACCTTCGTGGCCAGGAAGAACGGAGTCTGGCACTCATGCACCTGCTCCAGCGCGGAACGGTCCTCCGCGTATTCCTCCGGGAGCGGGGGCACCTTCTTGGCGTAATGGAGGAGCGCCTGGACCCGGAGGTCCTTGGGCGCCTTCTGGAACCGGTCCACCACGGTGGAGAGTGCGGGGGGAAGCGTCATGGTTCGGGCTACAGCGGGGGCGCGGGAGAGTTCCTGTCCGTAGGGTGAACCGGTGCGACCCGGACGGGTAGGGTAGGATCCGGATCCGAAGTCGTCATCCCTCCCCGGAGGCCCCATGAGCGTTCCCCGCGACACCGACCCCCGTTTCGAGCAGTTCGCCGACCCGGAGATGCTCGTCTCCACCCAGTGGGTTGCGGACCACCTGGGTGACCCGCAGGTGGTGGTGGTGGAGTCCGACGAGGACGTGCTCCTCTACGACACCGGCCACATTCCGGGGGCCGTCAAGATCGACTGGCACATGGACTTGAACGACCCGGTCACCCGGGACTACCTGCGGGGTGAGGCCTTCGCGGAGCTCATGGCGAGGAGCGGGATCAGCCGAGACACCACCGTGGTGTTCTACGGGGACAACTTCAACTGGTGGGCGGCCTACGCGCTGTGGGTCTTCACCCTGTTCGGCCACCCCGACGTGCGCCTCATGGACGGCGGCCGAAAGAAGTGGATCCAGGAGGGACGGCCCCTCACCACCGACGCCCCCGACCGCCCCCGCACCACGTATCCCGTGGTGGAGCGGGACGACCCCCCCATCCGGGCCTACCAGCCGCAGGTGCTGGAGCACATGAAGTCGGGCGGCCGCCTGGTGGACGTACGCTCTCCGCAGGAGTTCAGCGGAGAGCTCCTCCACATGCCCGACTACCCCCAGGAGGGGACTCTGCGGGGCGGGCACATCCCGGGGGCCAGCAGCATCCCCTGGAAGCGAGCCGCCAACGAGGACGGGACCTTCAAGGGCGTGGACGAGCTCCGGGCCATCTACCAGGAGGAGCACGGCCTGACGCCCGACCACGAAGTGGTGGCGTACTGCCGCATCGGCGAGCGCTCCAGCCACACCTGGTTCGTCCTTCGGCACCTCCTGGGCTTCCAGAACGTGCGGAACTACGACGGCTCCTGGACGGAGTGGGGGAACATGGTCCGCGTGCCCATCGAGAAGGGAGGCGCTTCCGGGACCTGACATCCCGCCCCACCCCCCCTGCGCCTGACACGCTCCGCCCACTGGCGCCGGGGCCTCCCACAGCCCGCGTTACCTTTTGCGCGCTTCCACCGTCTTCTGATCGGGCACGAGAAACTCGACCCGTTCACACTCCCAATCCGGAGATGAGACGATGAAAGCCGCACGGAGGACGACCACCCTCTTCGCCGCCGCGGCATTGGCCGCGACGGCATGCACCGACCAGGGACCCGTGGCGCCCCTGGACGACGAGATCACGCTGGACCAGGAGGCGGCCATCGCGCTGGCCCTCCTGGACGACGAACTGGCCACCGAGGCGGCCCTGTCCATGGCCGAGGTGAGCGCCGATGCCGCCATGCGCATGGGCCACGGACCCGCCGCCCACCGCAACGCGGAGGACTTCGCCGAGCAGGCCCGCACCCGCTTCCGGGCTGCCGTGCAGGCGCTGGGCGACGGCGACCGGATCCGTGCGACGGTCCGTGCCCGTGAGGCCCGCCGGCTGGTAGCTCAGGCCATGGAGCAGGCGGGAGGGCCCGGCGCCCTGGCCGCCGCCGTGGGCCGGATCGACGACCTGGAGGAGTCGGTGGGCGCCGACATGGATGCCTACGAGGACGCGTACGGCCTGCTCGGGGAGCTCGCCATGCTCCGGAATGTCGCCCGCAACCAGCTCCGGCGGGGCGACACCCTCGGAGCCGCCGCCACCGCCGTCCTGGCGGAGCAGCGGCACCGCCACCGGCATCGCTGGCGGTACATGGACAACGGGGTGCGTCAGGATCGGGCGGAGTTGATGGTGGCGCTGGCCGAAACCGCCGTGGGGCTGGCCACCCGCCTCCTGGACGAAGCCGGAGGTCCGGACGAGGAGCAGGCCGACTTCCTGGCGCTGGCGGCGGAGCAGCTGGCCCAGGCCGTGGCTGCCCTGGAGGCCGGGAACACGTGGCGCGCGATTCACCTGGCCCACCTGGCGGAATGGTCCGCCCTCAAGGCCGTGGTGCTCCCCGGGGACGTGACGGACGAGGAGGCTCGCGCCCTCCATGACCTGGCCGTGTCCCTTCTGGAGCAGGCGGAGGCGGCGCTGGTGGATCCTTCGGAGCTGCAGGCGGTCCTCCTGGCCCGCGCCGACCGGCTCATCGCGCACGGCGAGAGCAAGCTCGCCGACGGTGAGACGCGGGGTATCGCGGCGTTCTGGCAGGCCGCGGTCCTCTGCACCTGGTTGCTGGGCTGAACCCCGGGCGGGTCGCCTTCCGGCCGCACCGTCGCTGCCGGAAGGCGCCCGCGGAAAGCCACGCGCCTCCATGGCCACCCCCCACTCGACCGCGGCGAAGGAGGACTCCTATGTTGACCCCATGGCCCCGCCGACGGAGCGCCCCGACGCTCAAGTGGTCCAGGACATCCTCGCCGGCGACCGGGACGCCTTCCGCCTCCTGGTCCGGCGTTACGGAGACGTCCTCTACGGACACGCTCTGCGCATGTCCCGTTCCCCGGACGTGGCGGCCGACCTGGTTCAGCGGGCCCTCGTCAAAGGATACCAGAAGCTCGGGACCTGCGACGATCCTGCGCGGGTGGGTGCCTGGCTGTTCCGTATTCTGGCGAACCTCTCCCTGGACCACATCCGGAGTCCGCGTCGCAAGGACGTCTCCCTCCAGCAAATCCCCGAGATTCCCTCGGACCGCTCACCGGACCCGTCCGCCGACGCGGCCCGCGCCGAGTTTCGGGAGCGCCTGGAGCAAGCCATGCAGCGCCTGAGCCCCGAACAGCGCGAGGCCTTCCTGCTGAAGCACGTGGACGGACTGCCCTATGACGAGATCTCGATCCTCATGGGGCTCTCGGTCCCGGCCCTGAAGATGCGGGTGCACCGGGCCCGGGTGACCCTCCGAGATCTGCTCGAGGTGTACGCATGAAGGACGAGACCCGCCAACCCGACACCGACCCCATCCGCAGGTACCTGGACGGCGAGCTGGAGGCCACCGATCTGCCGAATCGCCTGCGGTCCGAGGCCCGGGCCTGGGAGGGCCTGCTGGCCACCATCCGGGACACCCACCCCCGGGCGCCGGCTCCGGCGTGGCTGGAGGACCGCGTCATGGCGGAGATCGAGGCGCTGGAAGCGCCGGGACCGTTGATCCGGGCCTGGCGATGGTTGGTGCACCCGCGGACCTTCCGCGTGCCCCCCCTCGCCGTGGGGTTGGCCACTGCGGCGGTGGCGGCTCTCGCGCTCCTGCCTCGGACCGGGCTTCCTCCCTCCGCTCCGGTGAGCCCGCCGGCCGTGGGCGTGGACGCGATCCCCGGGGAAGGCATGTCCCCCGCTGCGGGGGCCGTGTCTGCCGCGACCCTTGAGCCGGTGGTGTACGTACAGTTCGTCCTGGAAGCCCCCGGAGCCCGCAGCGTCTCCGTGGGTGGGGACTTCGACGGCTGGGAGGGCTCGCACGACCTGAGCGACAACGACGGCGATGGCGTGTGGACCGGACGGGTGCCCATCGAGCCGGGTGTCCACGCCTACATGTTCCTCGTGGACGGCTCGGACTGGGTCACGGACCCGGAGGCCCAGCGCTACACCGACGACGGCTTCGGCAACCGCAACGCCATCCTGGCCCTGGCGGATCCTCGGACATGACCCGTCGCCCGCGCTCCCCCCGATGGGCCACCCGGGTGGTGGGCCCTCTCCTCCTGGCGGCCGCCCTGCTGCCTCCCCCAGGGGCGGCGGCCCAGACACGGCAGCTGGTGGCGGAGGCCGGAGCCTCCAGCGTCCTTCCGCCGGTGGGGTTGGATGGGGACGCGGCCACCTACCTGCTCGCAGGCCTCCGGGCGGAGTGGACGTCCCTCTTCGGGGACGGGTTCCACATCTCCGTTCTCGGGGGGCGTACGACCGACTCCCAGTTGGGTGGGGACTTCGTCTCGGGCGAGGTCACGGGGTTCCTTCGCACGCGCCTGGCCGACGCCTGGTCGGTGGGATGGGAGGGGCGCCTGGCCGCCTTCGCGGTGTCGACTCCCTACCCGTACCGGGCCGGTGCCATGGAGGGCCAGGTGGACCTGCGGTTCGAGAGGTCCTCGCTGAGCGCCACTCTCGCCGGGATCGCCGGATGGGGACGGTCACGGGTGGACCTGTTCCGGTACGCGCACGGGCCGGTGTTGGAGGTCACGGACGATCTCTGGCGCCTCGGCGGCACCCTGGAGCTGCTGGCGGGCTCTTCGCGCCTGGCCGGCGGCGCATCGGCGGGCCACCACATCTCCGCCGGCGGAACCTACCGATCCCTGGGCGGGCGGGTCGTGGCCGCAGTGGGCCCCGGGGCCGTGGAGCTACGGGTGGACCGGTGGGACACCCCTGTCGGCGCCGAGACCACCGGGGGGATCGCGCTGGCCATCCCCCTGGGTGGCTGGAGCATCCGCGGCTTCCTGGGGCGCTCCGAGCCGGATCCCCTGACGCTGGCGGAGCCGGGACGCGGAGGAGGGGGGCTCCTGGTGGGCCTTCGCCTGGCTGGTGGCGAGGCCGATCCCCTGGGTAGCGGCGTGTCCCTGCACCGGGTCCTGGACCGGACGGCCGATTCGGCTCACGTGCGATTCAGGCTGGACGTTCCCTCGGCGGCCCACGTGGAGCTCCTTGGGGATTTCACCTTCTGGGAGCCCGTCCCCATGACCCGGACGGGCGACGAGTGGACGGTGGAGGTGAACGTGGCGCCAGGCACCTATCATTTCGGATTCAACGTAGACGGGGAGTGGTACCTCCCCGATGACGCACCGGACTCGGTCCCCGACGAGTGGGGTCGACGGAGCGCGACACTGGTGGTGGAGGGATGATCATGAACCGCAGACTGATCCTCTTGGTAGGCGCGGCCGCGGCGCTGTCGGCGCCGGGGCTGGTGACCTCCGCGGCCGCCCAGGCGACGTCGGCCCCGGCCTCGGCGCAGGTCCAGGAGACGGCTCAGACCCGGGCCCGACAGGCCCTGCCGGACGCCGTCTTCCAGGAGTTGGAGCGGATGGGAGAGGGCATGGAAAGGGACGGCGTGCCTGCCGAGCTCCTCTTCCAGAAGGCGCTGGAGGGACTCGCCAAGCGGGTGCCCGCAAACCGCATCGTGCCGGCGGTCCAGGGCTACGCGGGGCGACTCCTGCAGGCCCGCAACGCGTTCGGATCGGCCCCACCTACCCCACTCGTGATTGCGGGCGCCGACGCGCTTCAGCGGGGGGTGCCGAATCAGGCGCTTCAGCGGATCGGACAGCGCCCGGATCGATCCCCCATGGCCGTCCTGGTCCTGGCGGACCTGGTGGAGACGGGCGTATCCACGGACCGGGCCCTGGAACTGGTGGGGGAGGCCCTTCAGCAGCGCACGCGGGAACGGGAGATGCTGGGAATCCCCGAGCAGGTGCGGCGACTCATGCGACAGGGAAGGACCGCGCAGGACGCCGCCGAGGAGATCCAGCGCGCCATGCGGCGGAATCGCGGTGGCGGAGTGGGCCCGCCCGTCCCGCCGGGGTCCGAGCCACTCACCGAGGAGCGGATGCGTCAGCGGCGCCGGGGAAGCGGAGGCGGTTGAGGACGGTTCGGCCCGCGCCGCCGCCGTCGAGCGGGCTCAGGCCCCGTTGGGCCCGTCAGCGGCACACCTGGCAGGTGAGCGTCTCCGGAAAGACCATGAGCCGACCGAAGGGGATCTCCGCACCGCACTCCGCACAGCGCCCATAGCTCCCTTCCTCCATTCGTCGCAGTGCCTCGTGGATGAGGGCGAGCTTGGCCCGCTCCCGCTCTTGCAGGTTCTTCGCCATGCTCTGGCTCTGGAGCGAGTCCATTCTCGATAGCCGACCCACCGCGGTCTGGTCCAGCTCCACGGGCTTCACGGCCTCGTCCGAGACCCGCATGCTCTTCTCCAGCTTGGACAGCGCCGCCTCGAGCTCCGCGCGCAGGGCGTCGACCTCCTGCGAGGAAAGGTGGGGAGTCTGAGTCACCGCGAACCGCTTCCTGGGAGGGCGTCCAGGTCATCCCGAGCGTCCGCCGCCTCCTCGTAACGACGCAGGACGTCGTTCAGCAGGCTCGAGGCCCCGAACCGGACCCGCGCCGGTGTGATCCACTCCGGCCCCATCACCGCCGCCACCTGGTCCAGGTACCGCTCGGCCTGCGAGGCGGTGCGAACTCCTCCGGAGATCTTCAGGCCCACCGCTCCCCGAGCCTCGCGCACCACCTCCAGCACGGTCTCCACCGCCTCGGCCGTGGCCCCCTGCGGCACCTTGCCGGTGGAGGTCTTCAGGAAGTGGGCCCCCGCTCCCGCGGCGATGCGAGCCGCGTGCCGGATGAGCTCGGTGCGGCCCAGCGCGCCCGTCTCCAGGATGACCTTCAGAAGTGGCCGGGCCGGACCCGTCCCGGTGGCCCCGGCGTGTCGGTCACACTCGTCGCGACAGGCCCTCACGACTCGCCTTCCCGCCTCCTGGTCGCCGGCCAGAAGGGCGCGCCACGGGAAGACGACGTCCACCTCGTGGGCGCCCCGCTCCAGGGCCTCCCGCGTCTCTTCCGCTACAGCGCCCGCGCTCGCCTCACCCCGGGGGAAGTTCGCCACGGTAGCGATCCGCACCTTTGCACCCTGCTCCTGGAGACCGTCCCGCGCCACCTCGACGAAACGTGGCCAGACGCACACCGCCGCCGGAGGCCCCAGGGGAGTCTCGGCGGCGGCGCAAAGGGCTCGGACGGTGTCGGGGGTGTCGTTCTCCCCCAGCGAAGTGAGGTCCAGGAGCGAGACGATGAGGGACAACGTCCGGGGATCGGAGGCGGCAGCCCCTCCCCGGGTCGCGCCGTGTCCGTCCCGCGGCACCTCCGTCACTCCGTCAGCTCACCGACTTCCGGATGTCGATCCCGTGCTTCGCCAACTCGGTGATGTAGGGCTCCGCCGGCATGGCCTCGTCCGGCGTGTGCACGCCCTTCTGCTCGACGCGTCCGTCGGCCTGCATCACGGAGGTGATAGCCAGGGAGTACCCCGTCGTGCGCATCATGGCCGTAATACGGTTCTTGGCGTCGTAGTAGTCCAGGAGGTCGTAGGTGACGGTCCGATCGCTGCCGTCGCGCTCGCCCTCCACCTCCACGCGAAGCGCCACCAGGTCGTCCCCATCCGGATTGCGGAGCCGCGGCGACACGATGTCGATGAAGGTCTCCCGGGGAACCACGGCGTGCCCACCGGACTGGACCGGCTCCAGCGACAGGAGCCCCAGCTCCCGAATGGCCCACATGATGTTCGCGTGTCCCGGATAGCGGAGCGTCTTGTACTCCATGTGCGGGATCTTGCCCTGGTAGCGGTAGGGCATGGTGGAGATCCCGCCGGCGGTGTGGAACGCCTCCAGCTCCCCCACGGGCTCGTCGAAGACCACGGGTTCCACTTCCGTGAGGGCTTCCTTCTTCACCAGCCGTCCGTCCTCCAGAGCGATGGAGAGGGTGGTGTAATAGTCCAGCACCCCGTGCATGGAGTAGACGATCTGGTAGTTCAGTGGGGGCCGCGGATGCTGGGGAAGCCCGCCCACCCGGATCTTCACCGACCGGGTCGTGTCCATCTCGTCGATTCCGGCCTGCGCCAGGATGTTCACCATCCCCGGAGCCAGACCGCAGTCCGGGATCACGCTGAGCCCCCTGGCGCGAGCCGCCGCGTGGAGCCTCTTCTGGTGCTCCACGATCTCCGTGTTGCCCCCCAGGTCGCAGTAGTGGCAACCGGACTCCACCGCCAGCTCCGTCATGGGGAGGTTGAAGAAGTAGGGAAGCCCGCACACCACGGCGTCCATTTCCTGCATGGCCTGGCGAACGGCCCCGTGGTCCTGTGCGTCGAGCTGCATGAACTCGAGCTTGCCCCCCAGCCACGGCTTCAGGAACGGTCGGGGATTCCCGGGCTTTGCATCCGCCACCACGACCTTCTCAACGGCGTCCCGCCGCACCAGGTCGAAGGCCGCCGCCGATCCCTGGGCACCTCCGCCCAGAACGAGAAACTTCATCTTCACTCCTCTATGTCTCAGTCCCAGGACCGCGCCGGGATGGGCTCACGTCTCCCGGACGGCCCAGTGCCGCCGGAAGGTTGAATCTCGCACCGGGAATATGGCGGCGTACACACCCCGGACCACCCCCGGCACCGGCCCCTGGATCGACGCGGTGGAGTGCCCCTACCGGGGCCGGCGACTCCGGTGGCGGGTCCCGGTCACGCGAGGCCCACGAAGAAGCCTGCGATGGCGGCGCTCATGAGGTTGGCCAGCGACGCCGCCACGACGGCGCGGACGCCCAGGCGGGCCACGTCGCTCCGTCGATCCGGGGCCATCCCACCGATGCCCCCGATGAGGATGGCGATGGACGAGAAGTTGGCGAAGCCGCAGAGCGCGAAGGTCACGATGGCCTCCGTCCGCTGGGATAAGCCGGGCTCCCCGGCCACGAGGTTCACAAACGCCACGAACTCGTTCAGGACCAGCTTCTGCCCGATGAGCCCGCCGGCGGCGCTCGCCTCCTCCCAGGGGACACCGACCAGGAAGGCCACGGGCGAGAACAGCCAACCCAGGATCCCCTCCAAGGTGATGCCGTGGAGTCCCACCCACCCCCCGACGCTGCCCAGGATCACGTTCATGAGCGCGATCAGGGCGATGAAAGCCAGCAGCATCGCACCGACGTTCAGGGCCAGGAAGAGCCCGGAGGAGGCCCCGGTGGCCGCGGCGTCGATGACATTTACGGGAGCGTCATCGGCTTCGGCGAGCGCCTCGACCCGGTCTTCGGGCGTCTCCAGCTCCGGCTTCATGATCTTCGCCATCAGAAGCCCCCCCGGAGCGGCCATGAAGGAGGCGGCGATCAGGTAGCGGAGCTCCACTCCCAGTGCCGCGTACCCGGCCAGGACCGACCCCGCGACGGAGGCCAACCCGCCCACCATCACGGCGAAGAGCTCGGACTCGGTCATGCGGGCGATGAAGGGGCGAACCACCAGGGGCGCCTCGGTCTGACCCACGAAGATGTTCGCCGTCGCGGAAAGCGACTCGGTGCGACTGGTCCCCAGGACCCTCCGCAGCGCACCACCGATGATGCGGATCACCCACGGCATGACACGCAGGTAGTACAGGACCGCGATGAGGGAGGAGAAGAAGATGATCAGCGGCAGGACGCTGAAGGCGAAGATGATCCCCAGCCCTCCCTCCGCCGCCGCGTCCCCCACCAGCCCCCCGAAGAGGAAATCCATTCCCGCCTGGGCGCTGTCCATGACGGCCTGCACCACCCGTGTCACCGCCACGAGCGCCCGCTGACCCAGCGGGAAGTACAGGACGAAGGCGCCCAGGCCCGCTTGCACCAGGAAGGCGCCCACCACGGTGCGCACCCGGATGGCGCCCCGGTCCGAGGACAGGAGCCACGCGGCGAGGAGGAGGACCGCCACCCCCGCCAGGCTGATGAGCGCGCTCAAGGCGCCCTCACTTATTCACCCAGCAGGTCCAGCTGGCCCTCGTCGCCCTCCCCACCTCCCTGATCCGGCGGGGAGCTCGCGCCGGGCATGCCCCCCTCGTCCGCACCTCCCACCGATGGGTCTCCCCCGGATGGGCCCTTTCGCGCCGCCCTCGCGCCCGCGCTGCGCGTGACCTTCACGATCCGGTCGCCCTTCTTCACCGCCACGACCCTCTTTCCGGTGGTCCGCCGTCCCTGGAGAGGGATGTCGCTGGCCGGGACCCGCGTCACGGCCCCTCCAGCGGAAATGGCCATGACTTCGTCCCCTTCGGTCACCTCCAGCGCGGCCACGATGGGGGTGCGCCACCCCCCGGATCCCACGAGCGTGCCCTGGCCACCCCGCTTCTGGAGCGGGAACTCGGAGGCGGGAGTCCGCTTGCCGAGTCCGTCCTCGGAGACCGTCAACACGCCCGCCTCCCGCCGAATGAGGAGCATCCCCACCACCGACCCATCCTTCCCCAGGCTCATTCCCTTCACGCCCCGTGCGGTCCGCCCCTGTACCGGTACGTCCTTCTCGTTGAACCGGATGGCGCGACCGTCCCGGGAAAGGAGCATGATCTCCGCCTCCCCGTCCGAGAGCACCACGTCCAGGATCCGGTCGCCGTCCTGCACCCCCGCGGCGATGAGTCCGGTGGATCGGGGATTGGAGAAGTCCTCCAACGCGGTCCGCTTCACCTGGCCGCCCTCGCTGAGGAAGACCAGGACCCGGTCCTTCTCCTCCAGGTCCTCCACGGGAACCAGGCCCACGATCCGGTCCTTGCGGTCCGCATTGGGGAGAAGGGAGTAGATGCTCTGTCCCCGTGACGCGCGCCCGCTCTCGGGAAGCTCCAGGACCTGCAGGAAGTGACACTGACCTCCCTCGGTGAAGGCGAGAATCCACCCCTGGGTGCGCGCGACGAAGATCTGCTCGATGTAGTCCTCTTCGAACTTCTCCATCCCCGCCAGCGACTTCCCGGACGAGATGCGGCGCCGGTAGAGGTGCATGGGGATCCGCTTCACGAAGCCCTCGTGCGAGACGGTGACCACCACGTCTTCGTCGGCCACCTCCTCTTGGACCTCCTCCATTCTCTGGTCGGCGTCGTCGAGAATGACCGTGCGGCGCTCGTCACCGTACCGCTGCACGACCTCGTTGAGCTCCTCGAGCACCACCTCCACCTGCCGCTCATCGCTCCCGAGGATCCCCCGGAGCTCCTTGATGGTCGCCTTGAGCTCCTCCAACCGCGCCTTCAGCTCGTTGGCCTCCAGCCGGGTGAGCTTGCCGAGACGCATGTTCAGGATCGCGTCGGCCTGGATCTCGCTGAGCCCGAACCGATCCTGCAGCTTCTCGGAGGCCTCGGGACGATCCTTGGCTCCGCGAATGATCCGGATGACCTCGTCGATGTGCTCCAGCGCGGCCAGGAGCCCCTCCACCACGTGCTTCTCCGCCTCCGCCTTCTCGAGCTGATGGCGGGCTCGACGCTGAACCACCTCCACCCGGTGATCCAGGTAGAACTGCAGGATCTCCTTCAGGTTCATCTCGCGGGGCTGCCCGTGGTCCAGCGCGAGCATGATGGCCCCGAAGGTGGCCTGCAGGTAGGTCCTCTTGTAGAGGACTTTCAGGACTTTTCCAGCGTCGGCTCCCCGCTTCAGCTCCACCACGAGGCGGAGTCCGTCCCTGTCCGACTCGTCCCGGAGGTCGGCGATCTCGTCGGCCCGCCCCTTCCGGGTCAGGTCCACGATCTGGTCGATGATCTTGCTCTTGCTGGTGGCATAGGGAAGCTCCGTCACCACCAGCTGGGACTTCCCACCGCGGAGCGCCTCCTTGACCACCCGAGCCCGCATCACGACGCGGCCTCGTCCCTGGAGGTACATGTCCCGGATCCCATCGCGCCCCACGATGAAGCCCCCGGTGGGGAAGTCCGGCCCCGGGAGGTGGCGCATGAGATCCTCCACCGAACAGTCCGGATCGATGGCCAGCTGCTTCACCGCCGCCGCCACCTCCCGGAGGTTGTGGGGCGGCACGTTGGTGCTCATCCCCACCGCGATCCCGCTGCTCCCGTTCACCAGCAGGTTGGGGATGCGCCCCGGGAGGACCACGGGCTCCTGCAGCCGACCGTCGAAGTTGTCGGTGAAGTCCACCGTCTCCTGGTCGATGTCCTCCAGGAGCTGGGTGGCCACGGAGGCCAGACGGGCCTCCGTGTATCGGTAGGCCGCCGCTGAATCGCCGTCGATGGAGCCGAAGTTCCCCTGCCCGTCCACCAGCGGGTACCGCAGGGAGAAGTCCTGCACCATCCTCACCATGGCGTCGTAGACCGCCGAGTCGCCGTGCGGGTGGTACTTCCCCAACACGTCACCCACCACCGTGGCGCTCTTCTTGTACGCCCGATCCGGCTGGAGTCCGAGCTCGTGCATGGCGAAGAGGATCCGGCGGTGCACCGGCTTGAGCCCGTCCCGGACGTCCGGGAGCGCCCGCTGCACGATGACGCTCATGGAATAGTCCAGGAACGACTCGCGCATCTCCTCCTCGATGGGGCGCGAGAGAATCCGTTCCCGATGGTGGGCGGTGGCCATTCCTTCTCCTGTAGGGGCGGTCGGAAGCCCGCCCGTTACGCGGGCGGTGGCCTATCCTCTAGGAATGGTCGGGGCGCCGCAAGCCGTCCCACGAGTCGGACGCCACACCCCCCGGGTGGGACCCGTGGAGAGTCGCTCCGGCCCAGGGTCGAGCCCTCCTGGCGGTGCCCCGAGGGGGCGTCCCTGCTCCCCTGCCTACTCCGCCCCGGCCTCGCGCTCCAGCATCTCCAGGACGCTGGCGCGGAGGTGCGCCGGCACCTCGGGATGTCTCAACGCGTGCTGCACCTTGTTGCGGAAGCCCTCCTCGAGCTTGAGGTGGGGGTAGCAACGAGTGCAGACGTCGAAGTGCTTCCCGACGTTGGCGGCCTCCGCGGGATCCAGCTCCCCGTCGATGAACTCCTGGATGCGCGCCATGGCCTCCTCGCACTGCAGGCCGTCCGATGGACACTCACCGCGGCCGAAGAGCCTCTTCAATGCATCCAGGATCATGATCCGCCTCCGGATTCCCCGTCTCTGCGATTCCGCTCGGCGATGTATCCCATCTCCACGGCGTACTCGTAGAGCACCTTTTGCAGTTGCCGGCGCGCCCTGAAGAGCCGGCTCTTCACGGTCCCCACCGGAACCTCCATGAGCTGGGCCATCTCGTCGTAGGAGAGGCCCTCCAGGTCCGACAGCACCACGGCCGTCCTGTACTCCTCAGGGAGGTCGTCGATGGCTCGCAGGATCTCCTCGTCGACGATGGAGTCGAAGAAGCGGCCCTCCGGGTCACGCGCCAGGCTGGACACCCACACGGGGTTGATGGCCGCGCCGCCGCTCTGCCCCGGAACCCGCGCCGTCTCCGTCCGCACGATCTCGTCATGACGCTTCGTTCGATCCCGCTGACGCAGGAAGACGTTCCGGCAGATGGTGAACAGCCAGCTCTTGGCGCGCGTGCCCGTGGTGAACTGATCCCACGACCGGTAGGCCCGCAGGAACGTCTCCTGGACCAGGTCCTCCGCCTCGGACGGGTCCCCGGACAGGCGCAGCGCGAAGCGGTACACCGCATCCAGGTGCGGCAGCGCTTCCTCCCGGAATCCGGGCCTCGCTCCATCGTCCGTCACGCCTCCCAGTCCTCCAGGATCTCTCTGAACTCGTCAGCCATCGTGGGATGGCCATGGGCCTCCGCCTTCGCGATTCCCATACGGTACGCCTCCCGGGCTTCATCCTCCCGGCCCAGGTCCCGCAGCGCGGCACCCAGCCGCCCCCAGGCGTTTCCTTCGTCTTCCGTAGAAGACAGATAGGCGCGCAGGTGTTCCACGCCCTCGTCCAGGGCACCGGTCTTGAGGCACTCGAGCGCGAGCCCGAACCGCAGGCGCGGGTCGTCGGGTCTCTTCGCGAGCATGGACCGGAGCGCGTCGATACGGCTGTTCATGGGTCGCCCTCCACGTAGCCGGATGTTCAGGGGACAGGGGGACGGCACCGGCCGTCCCCGGAGCGAACCTCAGTCCGGGAAGGCGAAGGTCCGGGCGAGGTCCTCGTCGGCCGGCTGCCCGGTGACGAGCTCGATGAGGGCCTCCATCTCCGCGCGCAGCTCCCGGATGCGGCCCAGCACAGCGAGGGCGTGGGCGTAGTCGAAATAGGACGCGACAGCGGACTCGGAGGCGGGATGCGTCTCTACGATCTGCTCGTCCATCTCCGATCGGAGGGCAGCGATGATGGCCTCGACACCGGACTCCAGCGAGAGCAGCTCACTGAGAGTGCCCACCGAGAGATCTCCGTCCAGCGGCGGTAGCGCCGCCACGGAGGCCCGGTCTTCCGGGAGCATGGCCACGGCCACTGCCCGGGCGACGCCATCCTCCAGGACGGCGCGGGCGCCGGCCCTCAGGGCCAGCATCTCCTCGAAGTTCACGGTGATGATCATACTCTAATCTACCATCGGCCCGGCTAGGGGGTTTCGAAAAAATGCCGTGGGGCAATCCCCCACAGGGGCGTCGCCGCACGCCGTGGGCCGACCCGGCCCCTTGCCTCACCCCACGGATACGGGATCGTTCAAGCCTCGGGGATGGGCGCCACGCGAGACAGTTGCAGGGAGAGCGTACCCTCGATCCGCCCATCGATCTCCACCTCGATCCGGTAGGTTCCCGGCTGTGGGAAGACGAACCCGTCCATGTGGAGGACCTGGGGAATCCGGACGCCCTCCCCTCCCATGAAGAGGCCCAGCCCAATGGAGCCGGACATGCGCGCGAGCTCCCCGCCGTCGGGGTCCCGGACCACCACCTCCACGTCGTGCTCGCCCGCCTCGTTGGCGGCGGCGCTGAACCGCAGGACCAGGCACATGCGCTCGTGCCGGGCGGGAAACTCCGAGGCGGCGATGTGATCGAAGATGCCCAGCACGTTCAGCTTTCCGGCGCTGTCCACGGTGGCGGCGTCGGCGATCATTGCCAGATCGAGATTCATGCGCGACTGCGCTCCTGTTCGAGCATGCGGGGCCCCAGAACGAGGCCTGAAAAGAGGTCGACCCCGGTGTGCACCAGGATCGCGGGCCAAAGGGACCCGGTAGTGATGAGGGTGACGGCGAAGAGGAATCCCAGGAGCCCGCTCCGCACGATGCCCACGGACCCCTGATACGCATGGAGGACCGCGAATGCCAGGGACGATGTCCCCGCCGCAACCCACTCACTGGAGAAGATCGGGCCGAGGACCGCGAGGAGATACCCCCTGTAGACCACCTCTTCGCCGAGCCCCGCGGCCAGGGAGAGCAGTGCGAAGAGCCCTCGCTCCCGGCCCGTGCGCGGGATCAGCTCCATGAGGAGCGGGCTTTCCTCCAGCCCGAACCATTCCCCCACGAGGTGGAAGGCGACGCCCATCACGGTGACTGCTCCCAGCAGGATACCGGCGGTACGCCACTCCTCCACCCCGAACCGCAGGCCCAGTCCCAGGGCCTCCAGTCCCGGGCCGAAGTACCCGAGGGCCAGCCCCAGGGAGCCGAGCACGGCCAGCATCGCGGCGGAGCCGGTGTACGCCGGAATCCGCTCAACCCGCGCCCGGGCGAGCAGGGGGAGCTGGGCCATGGACAGGAGCGGGAGGGTCCCCAGGAGGACCGACACCAGGAGGGCGTCCCGGACCGACATTCGGAGCCCGAGCACCAATGTGACCGTCATGACCGGGAGGAGGGCCACGCCGGCGTGGAAGAGGGCGCTGGCCTCCTTCATCTCGTCCGGTCCGGGGCCCCCATCCCCCGGGGCAGGTGAGAATGGAGTGCCCGGGTCGGACCCAGGACCTGGAGGGCTCGGCTCGGAAGAGTGGGGAGAGTCCGAGCTCAAGGAGGCCCCGCCTCCGCCAGCTCCACGATCCGGTCCAGGACGGCACCCACGTCGTCCCGGGTGGTGCGGTGATTGAGGATGCAGAACCGCAGGGCGAAACGGCCCTCGATGAGGGTGGAGGAGATCATGGCCGTCCCCTCCTCCACGATCCGGTCCTGGACCTCTCGGTTCCAAGCGTCCAGGGCCTCGGGCTCCATCCGCTTCCCCTTCGGTGGACGAGCCCGAAAGCAGACGATGCTCATGGCGGGGGCTCCGCGGATCTCCAGCGTCGGCTCCGCCCGGATCCGGGCCGCCGCCTCGTCCGCCAGCACCATGGCCTCGTCCACGGCCTCCGCCAACGCCCGTCGGCCGTGGACCTGGAGCGTCATCCAGACCTTCAGCGCCCGGAACGAGCGGGTCAGCTGCAGCCCCCGGTCTCCGAAATTGACGTGCTCCATTCCCAACTCGGTGTCCTGCAGATATTCGGCGGTGACCCGGAAGGCCGCCTCCAACTCCCTCGTGTCCCGCACCAGCAGGCACCCGGCTTCATAGGGCTGAAAGAGCCATTTGTGAGGGTCCAGAGTGATGCTGTCCGCCTGTTCGATGCCCCTCAGGAGGTCACGTCCCCGGGGGGTGAGGACCGCGAAGCCGCCATACGCGGCGTCCACGTGGAACCACGCCCCGTGACGCCGGGAGAGCGCCGCCAGCTCCGGGAGGGGGTCCACCAACCCCGTGTTGGTAGCGCCGCCGTTCCCCACCACCAGGACCGGGGTGAAGCCGGCCGCCACGTCCTCCTCCATCGTGCGGGAGAGTAGATCGGCGCGCATCCGGAGGTCCTCGCCCACGGGGATCCTGCGAACCGCCGATGCCGGGAACCCGGCGATACGGATCCCCCGTGCCACCGAGGAATGGGCCTGGTCCGAGATGTACAACGCGGGCCGGTCGGGACTGCCGGCCCTTTCCCGGGCCGCTACCACGGCGGTCAGGTTGGCCGCCGAGCCCCCACTGGTGAAGAGGCCACCAGCGCCGTCCGGCAGACCCATCCACTCCCGGAACCACTCCACGACCACGAGCTCGATCTGGGAGGGTCCGGCCGACTCCAGCCACGTCCCCTGGAAAGTGTTGAATCCGGTGGTGAGCCATTGCCCCAGGATGGCCGGCCAAACGGGCGAGGACGGGACGAAGGCCATGAAGCGAGGATGATCGATGCGGCCGGCCCGGGGGAGGATCTCCTCCACCGCCCAGCGGAGCGCCTGGTCCGGGTCTCCAGGCTCCTCGGGGCAGGGCTCCCGGAAGAGGGCCTCCAGCTCGCTGCGGTTTCCACCGCGCCAGGGAGCTCCCTCGGCCAGCCCGGCGTGGCGTGCCACCACGGCGTCGACCACCGCGTATCCCAGGCGCCGCATCTCCTCCGGCGTCCAGTCGAGACCCTTTCCTGCCACCCGCTGCTCTCCGTTGACGGGGCTCCCCGTCTTCTCTAGGGTTCCCTTCACAGACTTCCCGCTCGGACCTTCCAGTCTACCCCGCCGAAGATGAGCACGCAGCAGCAAGCACGCTTCCTGGTCCTGGACGCCATGAGTTCGCCCAACGGCGGCCAGATCCTCCGCCTGCGTCTCCAGTCGGGAGAAGCGCCACCCCTCCGCGCCATCAAGGGTGCTCGCCTGACGGCGCACGACCCCCGGGGATCCGCCTCGGCGACCCTGAAGGTGACGGGGTTCGCGCTGTTCGGCGGAAAGCCTTCCGACGCCCGACTGAGCCGAACCGGGCGCCTGGACGTGCACGTCACCGCGGAGCCCGGGACCTCTACCCCCGTAGGCCTCCGGTGGGAGGTGGGGATCGCCGACTAGCGGCCCTCCCCGCTACAGCCGGGCGTCCAGCTCACGCCCGAAGGTCTCCCGGTACCACGCCTTGAAGCGCTCGTCGGCCCCGGGTCGGGCCGCAAGCCACGCGTCCCGCTCCTCGGGGAACTCGAAGCCCCGGATCGTCAGGAGCATGGCCTCCAGCTGACCCGCCTCCTTGGCGTACATCAGCTCGTCCATGAGTCGCGACGGAACGAATCCGTAGCTGGCCCGTCCCAGCAGCCAGGCGTCGGTGAGGCGCCCGACGACCTCCTGCTCGAACGTCCACTCGTCCATGGCAGAGCCGCCGGGTATCCAGTCGTCCACACGGTCCATGGACCGCATGAGGTGCAGGTGGGCGTAGATCTGGTAGACGGACGCCAAGTCCGGATTCGTGCGACGAGCCTGCACCCGCGCCGTATCGCCCTCGATCCGCAGGGTCTCCCAGGGATAGACGTCGGTGGAGGCGGGCTGGATGTCGATGAGAAAGGTGGGATCCTGCTCGATGTTGTCGATCTCCGCCTGGACCCAGGTCAGGATCTCCGTCATCCGCTCCCGCTCGACGTTCAGCCGCTCACCGGATTGGATGACGATGGGGCGCGGAGGTTCCGCCTCGGCGGCGGAGCTGGCGCATCCCACCAAACTTGAAACGGCGGCGAGGGCGAGAATACGGATACTCGAGACGGACATGTAACGGCTCCTGACGATCATAGACCTTGACACCTTCGCACTTTGGGTGGGAATTGTGCCTGCCCACCCGATCAAGAAGGACGAGAGAACCCATGCAGTCCTTACAGGTACCCACCGAACTCATGGAAGGATTCCGCCCTCCCGCTTCAATGACACCAGAGGAGCTGGGCAACAGCCTGGCCCGTCTCGTGTGGGAGAGCTTCTCCGATTTTTTGAGCCAGGACGATCCCGAGGTCACCCTCCAGGACCTCGGCATCCCCACCGATGACGGGCTCCCCCCCGGCCATGTCGCCGAGGAGGCTCTCATCTTCTGTCTCTGGACGCATACCCGGGGAGCCCAGCTCGCGTTCGTCGGACGCTCGCCCGAGCTCCTTCGCAAAGGGCTGGACGCGTTCCACCGGGCCGTGTTCGAGGACATGATCAAGCACGGCACGCCGTCCATCCAGCTTCCCCTCTTCGAACAGCGAGTGGGGGCTCGGTACGCCGAGTACAACCAGGCGGCCGCATCGTCCGACACGGAGTTGAGCCGCGTGGCGCTCCGCCACCTCACCGGGGGCCCGGGGAGCGAGGAGCAGGGCCTGGCCCTCCTGGACCGGGCGCTCTCGGTGGCGAACCCGCTGCGGGACTTCCTGGAGGACGTGGAGCTGGTCGCAGACTGACGCTCAACTCGGGGCGGGCCCAGACGAATCCCCGGGGCCGGCTCCAGACGGGCCGCCGGCCTGCCACTTGAGCATCTCGAACGGGCTTCGGCAGGACCTGCACCAGTAGGTGGCTACGGAGGCGTGGGAACCGAACGCGTTCATGAGTTCCGTCTCCCGCCCCTCGCAGAAGGGACATGGAGGTGTGACGGGAAGCCTCCCCACCTCCGTCCGGTCTCCTCGCTTCGCTTCCATTCGGCCCGTCAGTCCATGAGGAGGGCGCGGTTCCGGTCTCCGCGCGCCCGCTCTACCACCTCTTCCCGCGGCTGACCCGGCCCTCGGCCACGCGCTTCGT
This sequence comes from Gemmatimonadota bacterium, assembly GCA_039586075.1. Lineage (GTDB taxonomy): Bacteria > Gemmatimonadota > Gemmatimonadetes > Longimicrobiales > Gaopeijiaceae > Gaopeijia. The sequence goes on from JBDHLC010000015.1 coordinate 46,793, forward strand.
CCCACCCCGTGAAGTCCGGCTCCGGGATTTCCGCACCCGCGCTGCGCAACGCGGCTCCGTAGATGGCCTCGAACCGCTCCAGGAGGGTGTCCCGTGAGGCCGTGAGGCCCGCCTCCGCCAACGTCGCAAAGGCCTCGTCCCGCGGCGCGAGCCAAGCGAGTGAGGAGGGAATCGCCGCCTGGAGCGCCTCCTTCAGGCGGGCCCGGGCCTCCGGGGTACCGTTCCCCAGGCGCCGAAGCCAGGCCAGCCCCATGTCACGGTGGAACTCCTCCTCCGCCAGCATCTTGGGCACGCGGGAGCCCGCAGGCTCGAAGCGTCCCTCGGCGAATCCCTCCAGCGCCACGCTGATGGCGCCGTCCACCACCACCATGGCGGCCACGAAGTCCGCCCAGTCCGAGAACGGCTCGTCCAGCGCGGGCACGTTCGCGTACGCCTCCGCGGGGCGGTCGTGCTCCACCTCGGCCGGGTCCTCACCGAAGTCCTTCAGCATCGCGTAGAGGAGCCGGGCGTGCCCCCACTCGTCCTGGGACATGGAGGAAGCCGCGATCCCCGTCTCGATGGAGGGGGCTCCCAGGAGCCAGTCCGAATAGCGGAGCCCCAGGAGCCGCTTGGAATCGGCCAGCGCCAGCACGTGGCGCCGCAGCGCACTGGCGACCTGGTCGGACAGGTCCGCGACGTTCAGAGCCTCGCTCATCGTTCCTCCTCGCTCCGGCCCAGAACGTTCCCCGCGAACGGACCATCCGTGCGGTTCACCGGGATGATGGCGGTGCGAGCCACCACGCACATCTCGAACCAGTTCTGCTCATCATACGTCTTCCAGGCGTAGACCCTGGCCAACTCGGCGTCCATGGCATCCACGTAACCGATGTGCATCAGTGGGTCGCCCCGGTCCTTGCGGGCGAAGACGTCGAACACTGCTTCCTTCATCGGATCTCTCGGTACGGGGACGGAAGGGTTCCGGTCTTGGGTGCGCCCGTGGCACGTCCGGCGCAGGATACACGGTGAGGGGCGAGAGGATCGGTCATGCGGCACCGACCCCCAGCCCGCGGAGGATGTCGCGGCCCCGGGCCGTGATCCGGTCCGTGGTCCACGGAGGATCCCACACCTCCTCGATCTCCACAGTGCGGATCCAGCGCTCCTGCTCCAGCCGGTCGGTGACGTCCTCCCGGATGAACTCCATGCAGGGGCAGGCGGTGGCGGTGAAGGTGAGGCGGACGTGGGCCACGTCGCCTTCCATCCAGGCCCCATAGATGAGTCCCAGGTCCACCAGCGAGATGGGGATCTCGGGGTCCAGCACCTCGTGCAGGCATTCCACGAGCGCGGCCTTCCGGTCCTCCGGCGTCTCGGCCATGGGCTCCGACCAGAGGTCACGGCCCCCGCTCTTGTGCACGCTCAGGTGCGCAGGAAGCCCCACGTCCAGCACAGGCATCTTCACGTCAGGCCGCCGCCGTACCGTTGAGCCACTTCTCCACCTGGCCTCGGGACTTCCGGACGGACTCCACGTACCACTCGTTCATGGGGCCCCGGGCCTTCCAGCGGTGGAACACCTGGTCCCAGGAGATCTGGCCGCCCTCGAAATCCCAGTGCTTGGCCTCGGCGTCGTACTCGCAGGGGAACGGGTAGTCCAGGACGTATTCCTGCTTCTCCTCGTCGAAGTGGGCCGGGACCTTCAGGCCCAAAGACTCGGAGAGCGGGACCGTGGACTGCATCCAGACCTGCCGGAGCTGATCGTTGGTGAGGCCCTTGAGCTTGTAGTCCAGCTGGCCCGAGTGACGCTTCATGTCGTCGGGGAGCCCGAACCACTCCAGCGTCATGGGGAACATCCAGTCCACGGCCCGCTGGAGCATCTCGCGAGCGTGATCTCCGGCCTTGGAGAGCCGGCGCATCCAGACCTCGCCGTGACGAAGGTGGAAGGTCTCCTCCATGTCGACCTTCACCAGGGCCCGCTTGAGGGGGCCATACGAGGTGTTCGCGTAGACGTCGCTCAGCAGGGTGATTCCGGCCCGGTCGAAGAACCCGTTGGCCACCACCAGCTCGGCCCAGTTGTCCAGCGGCTGGTCGAAGCCGTAGGGGTGCTTGAACTCGTGGGGCTCACGGCCGTAGACGAGCTTCTCCTTGGATACGCCCAGGTCCTCCAGGAGCCGGTAGGCGATGTTGGCATGCGCCAGCTCGTCCTGGATGATGGCGTGGGCGCTCACCTGGGTGTTGGTGCTGGGGGCGTGCTGCGCCGCGCGCCAATAGGCTGGAGCGCTCATGAGCTCCGTGTCGGCCTGGACGGTGAGCTGAACGACGAGGGACTTCCGATACCCCTCCGTCATCTCCTCCACCGACTCCACCATGTAGCCCTCGTGGACCTTCTTCTTCAGCTCGTCCTCGGTGAACATCGTCATCCGGTCGTTCTCCATTCTTCGGGTCAGAGGCCCAGCGAGGAGCGAATCAGCGGGCTGATCCGTTCCGGCGTCCAGGGCGGGTCGAAGGTGAGTTGCACGTCCGCCTCATCCACGCCCTCCACCCCCAGCACGGCGTTCTTGGCGTCCTCCACGATCTGCCCGGCCACCGGGCACATGGGCGAGGTCAGGGACATGACCACGTCCACCTTCCCGCCTTCGACTGCGACGTCGTAGATCAAACCCAGGACCACGAGGTCCAGGTTCAGCTCCGGATCCTTCACTCCCCGGAGCGCCTTCTTCACGTCCTTCTCGGTTACCGCCATTTCTACTCCACACTGAAGCCGGGCCGCGCCCGGCGGGTCCATGTTACCACCCAGTACAGGGCGGGACGCCGCTTGTTTCCTCCGTGCACCCTCCGTCCTGGAGCCCGAGTGTCCTGAATACCCCGGCTGCGGTCCAACCACGGCGAAACCCGCGGTGGGCGGGAGGCGGCGAAACCCGGACCCGGATCCCCGACCGGACGGGAGGGGAATCGGAATGTACCGCGGCCGATTCCCCACGGGAAAGGTCGCGCGGCACCTCGCCGGAAGCCGCCGACGGACCCTACCTTCCCGTCATGTCTGCCCTTCGAATCTACACGGCTCCCGGCGAATCTCCCGACCTGGTAGAACTCCTGGAGACCCCGGCGGAGGTCCGGGAGGTGGCCTCCCTGAGCGAGGTCGATCCTGGGCGGAGCCCAGCGGTTCTCATGCTCTCCCGCAGTCTGCTGGCGGGATTGGCCCCCGAAGAGTGGCCCGACCTGCCCGCGCACGTCACCGTGGTGGCCAGCGATGCCACGGCCCGGGCGGCCGCGGAGGTCGCGGGGCGGCTCTTCGCCTCCGTAGAGCATGCCGGGGATCGGGGTCCTTGGTTGGCCGGGACGCTGGAGGCTGCGTTCCGCCGCTCGCTCGACCTCCTGACCGAGGGGTTGGCGCAAGGGCGCTGAATTCGACTCTTTTAGGCTCCCGGTGCCAGGCAGGGCACCGAACGGACTCGTCCACACCCTGGACAGCACATGCGCATCGCCATCAACACGGGCGGGGGGGACGCACCCGGCCTCAACGCCGTCATTCGTGCGGTGGTCCTCGCGGCGGACCATCGGAACTGGGAGGTCTTCGGCATCCGGAAGGGATACGACGGCCTCCTTTCCGGGGATCCCGAGGGTGTGGTTCGGCTGACCCCGGACTCGGTCCGCGGCATCACCCACCTTGGCGGGACCATCCTGGGCACCACGAACCGGGGCAATCCCTTCGAGACCCTGCACCGCCGACCGGACGGCACCGCCGAGAAGATCGACCGCTCGGGCGATGTGCTCGCCGCATTCGAGAAGCGCGGCCTGGACGCGCTCATTGCCGTGGGGGGCGACGGCTCCCTCCGCATCGCCGCGAGGCTCGCCCGGAAAGGGCTCCGGGTCGTGGGGGTCCCCAAGACCATCGACAACGACCTGGCCGCCACCTTCGTGACGTTCGGTTTCCACACCGCCGTGCAGACCGCGTCCGACGCCGTCGGGCGCCTCCATTCCACCGCCCAATCCCACCGCAGGGTCATGGTCGTGGAGCTCATGGGCCGCGACGCCGGTTGGATCGCCCTGTTCGCCGGGCTCGCGGGGACGGCCGACGTCATCCTCATCCCGGAGATCCCCTACGACCTGGACCGGATCTGCGAGAAGGTGGAGTCCCGCTACGAGGGCGACGAAGGGTTCGCCATCGTCGTGGCTGCCGAAGGGGCACGTCCCGCCGGCGGCTCGGCCGTCTACGTGGAGGAGCACCCCCAGGAGGGAATGCCTCGATACGGCGGTGTGGGGGAACGGCTCGCCGACGAGATCGCCCGAAAGACCGGGCGCGAGACCCGCTCGCTGGTGCTGGGTCACCTCCAGCGAGGTGGACAGCCGGTGGCGTACGACCGGATCCTGGCGCTCCGATTCGGGGCCGCGGCGGTGGAGCTGGCGGCCCGGGGGGAATATGGATGCATGGTGGCGCTCGACCCACCGCACGTCCTCGGCGTGCCCTTGGAGGACGCCATCGCCCAGTCCAAGCTCGTCCCGGTGGACGGCGACGTCGTCAACACTGCCCGGGCCCTGGGCATCTCCTTCGGGGACTGAAGCCGGACCCATGATACCCGCCATCCACAGACGCTTTCGCCACACGCTGGCAGCCTTCAGCAGGAGCTCCATCGCCGTGAACATCCCACCCCGAGGCACCGTTCGCGCCCCGTCACTCGTCGCCCACCGCAGCCGTTTCCGGGCGGCTCGACCGATGAACGGCCTGTTCACCACGCTCCTGGCGGTCGCCACCGTCGCGGCTTGGCTCACGCCGACGGGTGCCACCGCTCAGCAGGTGGCGGATTTCGTGCCCCAGGCGGCCCGCGGGTCCGACTTTCCCCTCTCCATCCGCAGCATCATGCGCGGTCCGGAGCTGGTGGGTCAGGCCCCCGCCGGAGTCCGTTGGAGCGACGACGGGGAGTGGATCTACTTCTCCTGGCTCCCGGGTGGGAGCCCGTGGGACGCGGACCGGGAGCAGTATCGGGTGCGCGCCGACGGACGCGGGCTCGAGATGGTTCCCGAGGAGGAGCGGGACGAGCTCTCCATCCGCCTTGCCGGCGGAGATGTCTCGCCCGACGGGCGGCGGAAGGTGGTGACCTCGGGAGGGGACCTCTACCTGGTGGACCTCCGCAGCGGAGCGGTGGAGCGCCTCACGGAGACCCGGGCGGGTGAGAGCGGAGCCCGCTTCATGCCCGATGGCGGGATCCTGTACCGCAGCGGGGAGAACCTCTTCCGCCTCCTCGACGGACAGGTCACGCAGCTCACCGACATCCGGACCGGGAACGCGCCCCGGGAAGACCAGGAGGCCGAGGGGCATCGAGCCTTCCTGGAAGAGCAGCAGGTCGAGCTCTTCGAGCACATCCGGCGCGAGCGCGCCCGCAGTGTCGAGCGGGAGGCGGAGCGGGAGGCCTCGATGGAGGGTGAGCCCGAGCCCGTGTACATCCCCAACGGTGAACGCCTCGGAGGACTCGAAGCCGCACCGGATGGTAGCCACGTGCTGGTCTCCACCTTCAGCCCGGCGCGCGACGCCCGGAGCACCATGGTGCCCGACTGGGTCACCGCCTCCGGCTACACCGAGGAGCTGGGCGTCCGCACAAAGGTCGGCGACGAGTCCGGGACGTCACGGCTCGGGCTCCTCACCAGCGCCACCGGAGAGACCACCTGGGTGGAGGCCGCCCCGGAAGGCTACGAAGGTGAGGCGGAGTGGAGCGTGAACGAGCTCGGCTGGAACGACGCCGGAACCCACGCCCTGCTCCTGCACCGCTCCGACGACGACACGGAGTGGGTGCTGACCACCCTGGACGCCGCCACGGGCGGCCTTACCCCGGTGGCCCGTGAGCACAACGCAGCCTGGGTGGGTGGCGCCTGCCGGTTCGGGTGCGCCGGGTGGGTTCCGGAGAGCGACCTCGTCTACTACGTGAGCGAGGAGAGCGGGTTCGCCCACGTCTACACGGTGGCGGCCGACGGCTCGGGCACACGCCAGCTCACCTCCGGAGATTGGGAGGTCCTGGACGTGGAGGTCCTCTCCGCCGCGCAGCGCCAGGAGCACCGGGTTCCGTTCCTACTGACCACCAACGAGGGCTCTCCCTTCAACCAGCACGTCGCCTTCATGGACCTGGACGGAGACCGGGAGTACCTGACCGCGGGAGACGGCCGCTTCGAGGTGACCCTCTCCCCCGATGGCGAGCGCGTCGCGGTGGTCCACGACGTGGCCAACCACCCCCCGGAGCTCTACGTGGCGGAGTCGGACGACCTCAACGAGTCCGGGGCCGAGGACATGGCCCGGGTCACCGACTCTCCCACCGACGAATGGAAGAGCTTCGGGTGGATCCGGCCGGAGATCGTCCGCTTCATCGCCCGGGACGGAGTGCAGGTGCCGGCGCGCATCTACCGGCCCGGTGACGTGGGCGGATCCCCGAATGGCGCGGCCGTCGTCTTCGTGCACGGCGCCGGATACCTGCACAACGTCCACAACTACTGGAGCAGCTACTACCGGGAGTACATGTTCCACCACCTCCTGGCCGCCCAGGGTTACACCGTCCTGGACATCGACTACCGGGGGAGCGCCGGGTACGGCGCCGAGTGGCGCACCGGGATCTACCGCTTCATGGGCGGGAAGGACCTCACCGACCAGGAAGACGGAGCCCGTTGGCTCGTGGCCAACGAGGGGATCGACGCGGGCCGCATCGGGATCTACGGCGGGAGCTATGGCGGTTTCATCACCCTCATGGCCCTCACCACCGGGGACCAGCTCTTCACCAGCGGCGCGGCCCTGCGGAGCGTCACCGACTGGGCCCACTACAACGACGGCTACACCAGCAATATCCTTAACGACCCCCAGGAGGACCGCGAGGCGTACGTCCGGAGCTCACCCATCTACCACGTGGAGAATTTCCGGGACGACCAGCACATGCTGATCCTGCACGGGATGGTGGATACCAACGTCCACTTCAGCGACGTGGTCCGGTACGCGCAGCGCCTCATCGAGCTGGGCAAGGAGAACTGGGAGTTCGCCGTCTATCCCGTGGAGAACCACGGCTTCGTGGAGCCCACCTCCTGGACCGACGAGTACCGGAGGATCCTCGAATTGTTTGAGCGGACCATCTCGGAGCCCGGGTGCACGGAGGGCGGTGCCCTCTGCGCGGTCCCGGGTCGGTAACGTCCCCGGGGAGGCGGTGTACGAGTCCAGATGAATTCTCTTCCGAGTGAGGGTGTGCCTCTGCGGATCGTCGCCACTGGACAGTGTCTTCCGGCGCAGGTGGTGACCGCGGCTGAGATCGACGCGCGCACCGGTATGGCGGGCGGGTGGACGAGCCGCCGCACCGGGGTCGAGACCCGGCATCATGTGGGCTGCGAGACGGCCCCCGGGATGGGCGCGGCTGCGCTCCGGGACGCCATGGCCCGTACCGATGGGTGCGACGTGGTCCCCGATCTCCTCATCGGCGCCAGCGGCACCCCGCATCAGCCCATCCCCTGCACCGCGGCCATGGTGGCTGGGGAGCTGGGATGGAGTGAGGTGGCCTGCTTCGACCTGAACGCAACCTGCCTGAGCTTCGTCGCCGCCCTGCAGGTCGCGGCCGGTATGTTCGCCACGGGCCAGCACCGGCGAATCGCCATCGTGAGCACCGAGATCGCTTCCAAGGGTCTCAACTGGAAGCAGCCCGAGGCGGCTGGGCTCATGGGCGACGGCGCCGCAGCCGCGGTTCTGGAGCCCGACCCGGACGGGGAGTCGGCGCTCCTTCGCTGGGCCATGGAGACGTGGCCGGAGGGGGCGGCTCACACGGAGATCCGTGGAGGAGGCAGCCGCATCCCGGCCATCGCCCACCGCCCAGGCGAGAACAGCGAGGACTTCCTCTTCCACATGGACGGGCCGGCGGTGTTCAAGCTCGCCGCGGAGAAGATCGGCCGCTTCGTGGACGGACTCATCGGCACCGACGCCGACCGATGGGACGGCATCGACTGGGTCGTGCCACACCAGGCGAGCGTATCGGGGCTCAGACGGCTGGGCCGCCGCCTGGGGATCCCCGGCGGCAAGATGATCCAGACGGTACGAACGCAGGGAAATGTCATCGCCGCCTCGATTCCTCTCGCCCTGCACGAAGCCATCACCTCCGGACGGCTGCGGCGCGGCCAGACGGTCCTGCTCCTCGGCACGTCCGCCGGCTTCTCGCTGGGTGGGGCCGTGCTGCGCTATTGAGCACCGGCTCCCCCCCGACTCTTCGCGCCGTGTTCGTCACCGGCGCTACCGGCTTCCTGGGGGGCGCCGTGGCCCGGGACCTGACCGGCCGCGGAGTGCGGGTGGTGGGTGCTGGACGGAACCGGGAGAAGGGTGCGGCGTTGGAGGCCGCGGGAGTCGCGTTCCACCCCTGTGACCTTGCACACGACCCGGATGGGCTCGCCCGTGCCGTGGCGGGCTCGGATGCGGTAGTGCACTGCGCAGCGCTGTCCGCGCCGTGGGGCCCGCGGCGGAAGTTCGTCGCCGCCAATGTCACCGCCACCCGGCACGTCGTGGCGGCGTGCGAGCGAGGGGCCGTCCCACGCCTGGTGCATGTCTCCACCCCCAGCGTTCTGTCCGCGCCACGGGAGCAGATCCAGCTCACCGAGTCCACCGCGTGGGCCACCCCACCGGCCAACCAGTACGTCGCCACCAAGCGAAGGGCCGAGTCACACGTGCTGGACGCGGCCCGGAAGGGCCTTGACGCCATCGTGCTGCGGCCGAAGGCGCTCTTCGGGCCCGGGGACACCACCCTTCTCCCCCGGGTGCTCCGCGTAGCCGCGCGCGGGCGCTTCCCCCTCCTGGGGGACCGCGATCCATCCATGGACCTCACCTGGATCGGGGACGCGGTCACCGCCGTGCGGTTGGCCCTGGAAGCGCCATCCACCCACCGGGGAAAGGTCTACCACGTGACCAGCGGGGACCCTCAGCCTCGCAGCCGAATCCTGGAGACCATATTCGAGGCGTGTGGCCTGGGGGTGCGCTTCCGCCGGATCCCGTTGGACCGGGCCCTGGCCCTGGCCGGCCTCTTGGAGGGAATCTCCCGGGCGTTCACGCTCGGCCGCTGGGAGCCCCCCTTCACCCGCTTCACCGTGGCCGAGATGGGCTTCGGGGTCACGCTCAACATCGACGCCGCCCGGGCGGACCTGGGGTACCGGCCCGCGGCGGGGGTGATCGAACGGCTGCGAGAGACGGGTGCCGCCTGGCGTACCGCGCACACGGCCCAAGGCGCTCGCCCATGAGCGGATGGCGCTGGACCGTCCTGTCCGACGGGTGGACCGAAGCCCACGAGGGCGCCGTGATCCGCGGCGGGTCATGGCGAAGGAAGCTGCGGATGCACGCCACCGCCGTCCTCCTGGAGCACGCCGATCACGGGCGGGTCCTCTTCGACACCGGGTATTCCTCGCGCTTCTTCACCGCCACGTCCCGTTGGCCGTACCGTCTCTACCGAGCCGTCACCCCGGTCACCCTGACCGAACCAAGTGGTATCGTGGGAATCCTCCGGCAGCGAGGGATCGAACCGGAGAGCGTGGGGCACGTCATCGTCTCGCACTGGCACGCGGACCACACCGGGGGCCTCCGCGACTTCCCCCAGGCCGCCCTGCTCACCCATCGAGCCGCCTGGGACTCCACCCGGGACCTGCGGGGCCTGGCGGCCCTGCGCAGGGCCTTCCTGCCTGAGCTCGTCCCGGACGACGCCGCCGCGCGGCTGCGGTGGCTGGTCGAGGGGTCGGACGTCTTCGGCGACGGCACCATGACCGTCCTGGAGCTCCCGGGACACGCCACCGGACAGATCGGCGTCCGCTTCGTTGACGAGGACGGGCGCGGGGTCGTCCTGGTGGCGGACGCCTGCTGGGTGAGCACCGCCTTTCGCCAGAACCGGATGCCGCATCCCGTCACCCGCGTCATCCACGACTGGCCCGCGTACGCGGCGTCACTGGCCCGGCTGCACCGGCTCCACCAGGACGAGCCCGAGGTGCTGATCGTCCCGTGTCACTGCCCCGAGACGGGAGCCCGGATCGCGGCCGGGAGCGCTTCCCCGCCATGAGTCGGCTCTCCATCCTGTGGCACTACGCACGGGCCAGGCGGCGCACCACGGCGTGGCGCGACCGCGCCGCGCTGGAACGCTGGCAGGAGGCGCGGGTGCGACGCCATCTGCAGACCATCGCGGCCCGGTCGCCCTACTTCGGCAGGCTGGCCAGGGAAACGGACGTGACAGGCTGGCGCCACTGGCCCACCTCGGACAAGGCGCTGATGATGGGTCACTTCGACGAGTGGAACACCGCGGGGATCCGGCTCGAGGACGCGTGGCCGCTGGCGGTGGAGGCCGAGCGCACCCGCGACTTCTCGCGTACCCTGAACGGCCTCACCGTGGGGTTCTCCTCCGGGACGTCGGGGAGCCGCGGACTCTTCCTGGCCAGCGCCTCCGAGCGCCGGTTGTGGGCCGGGATGCTCCTCGCCAGGGTGCTGCGCGGCACGCTCCTGCACCGCCATCGGGCGGCCCTCTTTCTCCGGGCCGACAGCCCGCTGTACCGAACTCTGGGCTCGCGCCGTTTCCGGTTCGAGTTCTTCGACCTGCTCCAGCCGCTCGACCACCACCGGCAGCGCCTCTCGGAGCTTCGCCCCACCGTGCTGGCCGCCCCGCCGGGAGTCCTCACGCGTCTGGCTGCATGGCCCGAGGCCGAGAGACTCCTGGCCCCCCCCAGGATTCTCGTGAGCGTCGCCGACGTCCTGGACGCCGCGGACCGGGCCCGGACGGAGGAGGCCTTCGGGTGCCCCGTGGGCCAGATCTACCAGGCGACGGAAGGGTTCCTGGCAGCCACCTGCCCCGAAGGCCGGCTGCACTGGAACGAAGACGCCGTGGTGATCGAGAAGGAGTGGCTCGGCGGCGGTGGTCCCGCGAGCGCCGGATCGCGGAGCGAGGCGCGTCGCTACACCCCCATCATCACCGACTTCCGCCGCCTGACGCAGCCCATCGTGCGATATCGCCTCGACGACGTGATCGTCGCCGACGACGGTGCGCCGTGCCCGTGCGGATCGCCCTTCGGGACATTCGGGGAAATCGAGGGTCGACAGGATGACGCGCTGCGCCTCCCGCGTGCGGACGGGGCCGGCGAGGTACTGGTCTTTCCCGACTTCGTGCGTCGCGCCGTAGCCATGGGTGTGCCGCCCGGGATCGACTACACCGTGCGCCAGACCTCCTCGAGCCGGTGGTTCATCGCCCTCTCCGAGCCCTGTGCGCTGGCGCCCATCGAGCGTGAGGTGACGGAGCTGGCCCGCCGGCTCGGTGCCGTGGCGCCCGACCTCGCCTTGGCTCCGTGGGACCCGCCGCCGCTCCACGCCAAGCGCCGGAGGGTGCGCTGCGAGCTCCCACCCGGCCCAGTGTCATGATCCGCACGGTCCTGGTGACGGGCACCCGCGCCCCCGCCACCCTGGATCTCGCGCGGCGGCTCTGGCGCCAGGGAGTCCGTGTGATCGGAGCGGACTCGATGCGCTTCCCCATCGGGAGCTTCTCGAGGGCCTTCGCCGCCCACCATAGGGTCCCGCCCCCTCGGCAGGACCGGGAGGGTTTTCTCGGCGCCATCGAGGCTATCGCACATCGCGAGCAGGTGGATCTGATCTGGCCCACCTGCGAGGAAGTGCTCCACCTGGCCACTGGAAAGGCGTCGCTGGACGCGGTCGCCCCGGTGTTCTGCCCTCCCCTCGAGGTGCTGGACCGTCTGCACCACAAGCTCCACTTCGCGGAGCTGGTGCGGGAGCTGGCCACCGAGGTCGCCGTCCCCGAGTCACGTCCCGCCCCGGCGGCCCTCGTGAGCGAGGGGCCGTGGGTCTGGAAGCCCTTCTATTCACGGTTCGCCTCGCGAACACGCTTCACCCCACCGGACGGCGACCTGGTGGGTTGGATGGCGCAGCGCCGGGTGGCGGGGCGTGAGGCCAGCTCCTGGGCGCTGTGCGTGGACGGCGAGGTGAGGGTCCTCACCCAGTATCGCTGCCCGGCGCGATCCGGCCGGGGTGCCGGGTGCGCCTTCGAGCCCCACTGGTCGACGTCGGTGGAGTCCTTCACCAGGTCCGTCGCCGGGGCCCTGGGGTATACCGGCGCCCTGGCCTTCGACTTCATCGAGTCCGACGCGGAAGGGCGGAGCTACGTGCTGGAGTGCAATCCCCGCATGACCAGCGGGATCCATCTCCTCCCATCCGACACCGACCTGGTCGGTGTCCTCGACGGTGGCCCCGTGTCCGTGTCCGGACGGCAGCGGGCCGCCCAGCTCCTTCTCCCCACCCTCGCCTCCAATCCCAGGCTGGCCGGTACCAGCCCCGACGTGCTCGCCGACCACGATGATCCCCGCCCTGCCTGGGTCCAGGGCCTCGCCCTGGCCGAGATCGCCTGGCGTTCAGTCAACCGGCGCGTGTCCCTGGTGGAGGCGACGACGGTGGACATCGCATACGATGGCTGCTGACCACCCGGGTGGTCCCCCCCGTTCGACACGGTCGCCGCCCCTGCCGAATCCGCCACTCTCTACCGCCACATACCCCTGGGGCGGCGGCCCCGGCGCCCGATCGAGGGCGTCAGTCGTCCCTTCCTGACCCCCGTCGTCCGGCACCAGGGCCTCTGATCGGCCCGCCAGCGCCCTGGAGGGTGCGTGTGGGCCCGAAGGGTGTCATCGTACGGCGGTCCGGGCCTTCGGCGGTCGATGGACAGCTCCACCGATCGTCGCGCTGCATGCTACCCGTTCCGAGGCCGCGGGAACAACGATCATCGCCACGCTGGAGCCCCGGGGAGTTCTCATGAGCCGTAACCGCCTGCCCGCCATCGTGGAGGTCCTGACGGGGATCTCCATCGTCGCCAGCCTCATCCTGCTCACCATGGAGGTCCGGGCGAACACCAAGGCGCTGGACCGCCAGATTCGGCTGGACCGGGCGCAGGCCATCAGCCAGCCGGTGCTGGAGTACCAGCCGGTGCTGGAGGCCTACCAGATCATCAAGGCCCGAGACGGCCGGGAGGCGGAGGTCCAATCCTTCATGGACGCGTACGGCCTGTCGGAGGCGCAGGCCATCGCCTGGACCCGCCTGCTGGCCCGGACGTGGATGGAGCTGGAGGCCGACTTCCGGTACATGGGTCGGGATCCGGTGCTTCGGGCCACCGTGGTCGGTCGCCTCAGCTTTCCGGACAACCTCCTGTACTGGGAATCCGCCCGCGACGGCTTCACGGCCGACTTCGTGTCCTTCGTCGAGGCCATGCGGGCGTACGTGCCAACGGGGTCCGATCCGGACAGTCCGCCGGGCGGGTAGACACCCGGGGGGCCCGCAGTGCCCACCGACGTCCGGCGGCCGAACGGAGAGGCGTGACCCTACTGGGGCACGAGCCGGAAGTACATCAGTCCCAGGTCGTTGATTCGGCGCACGTAGCGCACCGGCTCCTGGCCGTGGACGAACCCGTGACGGGTGTTCCGGTACACGTCCGGGTCCGAGAGGGAGAGCATGGCCCGTTCCACGTTGTCGAACCACCGGTCCGGATCGAGCCCCTGCCGCTCCGCCACCATGCGGGCGTCCCGCAGGTGGCCGAAGCCGGCGTTGTAGGCGGCGAAGCTGAAGGCGAGTCGATCGTCCAGCGCCAGGTCCGTAGACAGTCGGTCGTAGAGCCATCGGAGGTACGCGACACCTGCCCGAACCTGCTCCTCCGGGTCGGCCAGGTCCTCCACCCCCATCTGCCGCGCGGTGGCCGGCATCATCTGCATGAGCCCGTATGCCCCGGCGTGAGATCGGGCCTCGGGGTCGAAGCGGGACTCCACGAACATCTGGGCCGTCACCATCCGCCAATCCATCTCGTGGGTGTCGGCGTGCTTCCGGACCAGTTCGTCCCACGGAGAGAGTGAGCCGTCCGCGGGAATGGCGGGCTCGGCCACCCGTCGGGTGTCGGGCCGGAAGTACTTCCGCTCCAGCACCGGAATCAGCGCGGTCCCGGACTCGCGCTCTAGGAATGCGTCCAGCGCGGCGAGGAGCTCGGGCTGGTCGTCACGCACCACCCACGCACGACCATCGACGTCGTCCCAGGCGTGGACAGCTTCCAGGCTGTCGTGGTCCTCCATGGCCACCGCCAACAGGTGGCTCTCCACCACCGTGGCGTCCACCTCCCCCCGGTCGACCCGCGCCAGGAGCTGCGACGGCGACTCCGCGTCCGTGGTGAGACTCAAATGGAAGCCCAGGCTGTCGCTCTCCTCTTCGAGGACCGGGAGGAAGGGCGTGTTGCGAGCCACCGCCACCCTCCGCCCCGCCAGCGCCGCCTCTCCGGTGATCCCGGATCCGTCCCGAGTCACCAAAACCGGGTGGACCTCGTGATAGGGACGGGTGAAGGTCACTCCCTCGGCGTCCGGGAAGGCGGCCGCGTGGACGCCGGCGCCGACCAGGTCCCCCACGCCCTGCCGCAGCCAGGGCAGCAGATCGTCCACCGAAGGAGCCACCACCATCTGGGGAATCAGCCCATGCTCGGCGGCGAACCGCTGGATCAATTCGAGGTCGAAGCCCACCAGCTCGCCGCGGTACACGTAGTAGCTGGAAGGTCCGTTCACCGTCAGGACCCGGAGCACACGGCGATCCCGGATGGCGGGCAGGTCGTCCAGCAGTGGCGGCGCGTCGAGCCCCACCGGCAGGGCCTCGAACGCGAAGTCGTTCAGCAGGCGGAGGAGATCCGCATTGGAGGCGCGGACTTCCGCCGCGTAGGAGACGGATCCGAACTCCATCCCCATCTCCAGCTCCGGGTGGACGTCCACCAGCGATTCGGCCACCCACCGCTCCGCCAGCGTCACGTCGATCTCCCCGCTGGCGAGCCGGTCCACGGCGTCCTCCACGGTCAGGACCTCCAGCGTGTCGATGGTGACGCCGCGGGCGGCCGCCACGATCTCGGCTCCGACCCCGATCATCCCGTCTTCGTATCCGAAGGCCACGGTCCGGCCGTCCAGCTCAGTGAGCGACGCTGGTGCCGCGCCCATGCGGGCCAGGAACACTCCGGGATCGACCCGGAAGGGCCGGGAGAGAGCCACCGAAGCCGGTGCTGGATGGATCCCGGCCCCACGCCGCCCCACGATCCCGTCGACCCGGCCCGCGATGAGCGCCTCGGTGGCGGCTCCGACGGTGGGATAGTCGACGACCTCGAACTCCAGCCCCAGCCGCGTGGCGAAGGCCCGTGCCACCGCGTCACCGGAGGGCGAACCCCAGTGTAGGTGCGGCGCCTCGTCGAGCTGAGCCCTGGGAACGTTCCCGAAGCGGAGCCGTCCACGCTGGCGCAGGCGGTCGATGTCCCCGATCTCCAGGTAACCGTTGTCGGCGGACGATGCGCCCGCTTCAGCCAGAGGACCCGAGCCGGCGTCGCCACCCCCACATGCGGCCAGCGCCAGTGCGGCGACGAGACCCAGGAGGTGTCCCCGGGGGTGCCGCTCGGCGATCGTGGGTAGGACTCGTGGAAGCATGGGAAGGCGAATCTCTCCGAGGCCAGGGGATCAGGCAACCGCCGATCTCCACTGTCCGCTGCTGGACCTACGGCCAGCAGCGTCACATATGTAGGCTGGGAGGCCACCCCTACCAACCACGACTCGCTCCCCAAGTCCGACGCCCGTGCAGTCGCTCACCAATCTCCAGCGCTCCCTCGGCTCCGTGTGCTTCGGGCTGGCGGTGGCGCTCGTCCCGGGGCCCGGATGGAGCCAGAGCGCGGAGACACCGTGGTGGGCCGTCCTGGATTCGATTCCGGAGGGAACGAACGTCATCGCACTCGACTCGCTCTATACGGTCCGTGGGACCACGGCCGAGGCCATCGGACTCGAGCTTCAGGCGTTCGGCCCCAAGCGGGATGGTCGAACGTTCCACGGCCTCCACCAGGCTCCCTGGCGGTGGCGCTACAGCACGGAGCGGACCGCCCTGGGCACCTGCCGTCTGACGGACTTCACGCTGGTGATCCGAAGCACCATCACCCTCCCCCACCTCGAGGCGGACCCGCGCCGCCCCCCGGATCTCCAGAACGCCTGGGACGCCTACCTCTCGAACCTGCGGACGCACGAGGAAGGGCACCGGGGCATCACCGTGCGCGAGCTTCGGCGATTCCGGGCCCGGGCCGCGGCCTCGACGCCGCGCCCATGCGACCAGTTCCAGGAACACTTCGAGGCCATGACCCAAGACGTCGAGGCTCGGATCCGTGACGCCCAGGACGCCTACGACCGCGACACCGACTTCGGTCGCACCCAGGGTGCGGTCTGGAACCCTTCCACCCCTTGACCTCTGGAGGGAGTACCCATGAGCCGGCTCAACTCGATCGTCAGACTCGCTCGGTACGCCACCCTGCTGGCTTTGGCCTTGGCGACCAATGCGGCCCTCGCCTCCTCGCAGGAAGCCGAGAGGAGCGGATTCTTCGGCTTCGGCCTGGGCCTCGCGAACGGGACCATGAGCGTCGGCGGGAGCACCGACTCCGCCTCGGGTCTCATCGTGTCCGGTCAGGTCGGAACCGCTTCGTCCGGCTTCCGGCGGTGGATCGTGGAGGTCACCGCCCAGGGGTTCGAGGTCCCCAATCCGGCCCGGGCCGAGGCGTACCGAGCCGTCAGCTTCCTTGTTCGACGCTCACTGGGATCCGACGTGTTCGTGGCGCCGGGCCTCGGTGTGGACTACCGGTCGTGGAGTGGCCCCGATCCCTGGGAGCCCAGTGACATTGGGCTCACCCTGGCCGTCAGCCTCGGCATCGCCCGGCGGATCTCCGACACCTTGGTCCTGGTGCCGGAGATCGGATTTCAGACCAGCAGCATCGAGCTCGAAGGTTCCGTCTCCGGGCGCCTCCTCTCGATCCGGGCCAGCCTCCTTCGTCTCCGGCGGTGAAGGGCCGGGAGGGTACGGGGGGCGCACTCCGCTTCGAGCGCCAATGAGGCTCAATACAAGCCCATCGGGCACAGAGGAGGTGCCGTGGAATGGCTAGGTGACCTTTGGGCGTGGGCCTGGGCACGCCACCACAACCCCCTGAGCTGGTACATCCGACCGCTCTTCGTGCTGCCCTACTGCTACTTCGCCTACAGGAGGAGCTTCGCTGGGCTGGCGCTCACCATCGTGGGCGTGTTCACCAGTATGTTCTGGTTTCCCGCCCCCTCCGAGGCGGACCCGCGGGCGGCCGCATTCCTGGCCATGGAGCAGCAGTACGTGACCGGTGGGTGGACGTGGGTGAAGACGGCCATGACTCTTCTCGTCCCGGTCTGGTTCGTCCTTCTCGGTGTGGCCTTCTGGCGGAGGTCGTGGATCGTCGGCATCGTGGTGATCAACGCTGGGGCCGCGCTCAAGGTTATCTGGAGCTTCTACTTCGGTGGCGGCACCGCCTGGAGCATCATCCCTCCGGTGGTGATCGGGGCGATCGTGTGCAACGGGGTGCTGGTGTACGTGCTTCTGCGACAGCGGAGGGCTTCGTCGCGGGCTTAGCGCTCCCGATCCGCCTCGCCCTGAAGGACGTCACTGAGTGCCCTGACTCGCTTCGCGCTGCGCCGGGATATGGTCGTCCATGCGCCTCTGGCGAGGGCCCACGCGGAGCCGCCGGCAGCTCCGGCCAGGAGGACTCCCAGCCCGGCCCCACCCAACACCTCGATCCCCACCACCATCCCGGCGAAGAGGCCGTAGACCGTCGGAATGGCGTGCAGGGCTCCGCGAAACCGATCGGTGTATCGCTCTTCGACCCGGATGAGCGTCTCCTGCTCGGAAGGCTCGATGGAGACCTGGCGACTCAGGAATCGATCCGTAGCGCTCCAGCGGACCGACCCCAGAGCTTCTCCGATTGTGCCCTGAGCGGGCACCCTCTCGTCGACGAGACGCATGATGCGACGCACCGTTTCCTGATCCAATTCGCTGGGCACCACGCGGATCTCCCGATTCACGGGGGGAGGGCCCAGGAGCCCGCCTCCGGAATGCCCCCGGTGACCGTCCAGCTCCAGGATGGCCCGGGTGATCATCGCGGGGTCGATGCCCACCTCTCGGGCGATTCCTTCCAGATCCGATGCACTGAGTCCCCTGACCTCGCGTCCCTCCGTCGAACGCGAGTCGAGCTCCGCCGCCCGTTGCAGGATCACCGCGACGTCGCGGTCAGCGAAATGGCGTTCCGTCATGATCTACCTCGGGCGTGTCGGACGTGGAAGCGCGCTCCGGTGGTCCGAGCCGGTGGGGGTGATCCGAGACTATGGTCTGAGCCTATCCAAGGACCGAGCGCACCACCAGCGAGCGGACCTCATGAGCCGCTGGTACCGGGGCGGCCGTGGCCATGGCGCGCCCAGTGGCACCGCCCACTCGGCTTGCCGTTCCCCTGCGGCGGTGCACATTGGGGTCCGGCAAGTGAATCGACTGTGCCGGCATTCTTCGACGCTTGTGAGTCGGGCCAGGGCTGGGACGCTTGCGCGCAGTACTGCCACCCCGACGCGACGTTCAGCGCACAGGCGGACACCTTCGGCGACCTCAAGAGCCTCCAGGAGTACACCGAGGCCATGAAGGGCCTCCTGGCCGGTCCGTTGCCTGGAGCGACGTACGAGTTGCGGTCCTTCGCCGTCGATGATGAACGCCGGAACGTGTGTGGCTTCGCGGTCTTCAAGGGAGCCCACACCGGTGAGGGTGGCCCGGTGCCACCCTCAGGGAACCAGGTCGAGACGGACTACGTCTACGTGATGGAGTTCGATGGCGACCGGATTCGGCACATGACGAAGATCTGGAACGACGTCTTCGCGATGCGCCAGCTCGGGTGGGGCTGATTGGGCCGCGTAACGGGGTCACCCCTCCGGGAGGCGTTCGTCCAGCTCTTCCATCCGGAACCGCACGCTGACGACGTAGGGCGGCTCGCCAAGGGTCCAGTGGCCGTAGGTCGTGGCCACGAACGTGCCTTCCCTCAATAGCTCCAGCCCCGGATAGGCGGCGTCCCACGCGTCGGTGTTGTCCATGAGCCGGACGCGGTAGGAGCCGGCCCCTCCCTGCTCGAGGTCCCGCCAGGTTCCGACCCACGCCACCCAGTCACCCCGCGTGGGACTGTCCCTGGCCATGTCCCGATAGGTGACCACCAGGCGCCCGTCCGGGGCATACCGGGCCGTGTGGCGATCGCCCGTGAGGGCGGGGTGGACCTCTCGAGGTTCGGACCAGGTCTCACCATCGTCGTCCGAGAACACGATGAAGGACTCGTGCGTTCTCGAGTTCTCCCGGAGCAGCAGGGCGAGTCGCCTTCCGTCCGGCGAGGTGACCAACCCGGGTTCGCACAGGTCCGCTTCCGCGTGGCCGGTGACGACCCACGGATCGCTCCACGTCACTCCGGCGTCCCTCGACCGCGTCGCATACACGTGGAAGGCACCTGCCTGCCCGGAGTCGTGGAGGAACCGTCCGTCATCGTGGAAGAATGCGAGAAGGTCACCGCTCCGTTGCTGGTGCAGGGAGGCCATGGCGACGATGCCGCCGAACTCGCCGATGGGTTCCAGCTCGGACCACGTCGCGCCGTGGTCGTCCGAGACCGCCCGTCGGATCGGATAGAGTCCGGAGAACAGGAGCAGTCGAAGCGCTTCATTCGGAGCGCGGACCTGGAAGAGGGTCGGCACCTCTTTGGAGGTCGCCCACGACTGCGGCACGGGAAGTCGGTCGCTCCAGGTCAAACCGCCGTCCGCGCTGCGCTTGTAGACGATCGGGCCGCTCCCGTGCCCCGTCGGATACACTGCCAGGATCGTACCGTCGGGAAGCAGCTGCGTGGTTGGATGGCCCAGGTACTGGACCAGCTCGCGGTCCACTACTACCTGCCGCGCTCGATCGGTGGAGAGATCGACGACGGGGATGCCGAAGGCCGCTCCGTGCTCTGCCTGGAGCTGGGGATTCGCCGGCTTCGGGATCGACGCGTCCTTCCCACCGCCCTCGGAGTCCCGCGGATTGGTGCACGCCACCGCGAGCGAGAGGGCGGCGAGAGTGGCGCAGCGGCCTGCGTGGTGCATTCCCATGGACCTCCACCTCTGAGCTGTGGGCAGGGACCGGGCTGGGCTCAATCCCCGGCACCGGGTTGGTCAAGGAACAGGGTCCCCGACGCTACCTCCACAGGTCGAATGAGAAGACCATAACCGTGGGCTCGAGCGTGTTCGGGTTCTCCCTGCCCCCGACCACGTGCCCCCCGCCGACCTCGTAAACCTCAATGCCAGCGGGGATCTCCAGCTCTCCCAGCCGTCTGCCATCGGCATCGTAGGCTCGTAGGACGGTCGTTCTGTCCCCCGGGAACGACAAGACCAGCCAGACTCGGCTCTCCTCATCGACGTGGAGACCGCTGAACAGCGGGAGGAAGGAGGGGCGCGGCAGCCCCATGATGCGCTCGGTCACCTGGGCCCGCGCCGCCGCACCCGAGATGAAGGCCGTCTGGGTCTCAGCGTCCCTGCGCACGTGCTCGTCCGTGGGAGGCCGCCGAACCAGATCGACCGGCCACTCGTTCAGGAGATTTCCCTCCAGATCTCGGACGACGACCCTCGCCGAGTCGCTGTGGGCCGTAAAGAGCAGAGTATCGGAAGCAGCGAAGTAGGTCGTGGGGGAAACCGGCTGATAGACCCGCTCGGCGTTCAGCCACTGAATGACTGGGGTCCGTGGATCGATCAGGCGAGCCTCTTGGGAGGGCGAGAAGCCATAGAGCGGGGCGGTTAGCACACTCACTTCGTCGCCGTCGATGCGCTCGCCCAGCAACCTAAGCAGCGCGAACATCCGCCCGGCCCGGTTACAGGCCATGCGCGCCGGGGGACGGGGCAGATCGACTACGCTCCGCAACTGGACCTGGTCCAGAATCGATCCCGTCTCGTCCATCCGGGTGAGCCGCATCAGACTGAAGTCCCACACGGTGGCGACGTTCGCGTCGCAGCGAGCGATCCACCCCGGTGTCGAGAACTCGCCCGGGCCCTCGCCCGCGCGACCCACAGACCGCAGGAACCGGCCGTCGCGCCCAAAGTAGTGAACCGTTTGCCCCATCCCGTCCGCCACCGCCACGACGCCGTTCTCGAACCGGGTCGCACCCACGGGGCGCTGCAGATAGACCGCGCGTTCGTCCTCCGTCGGGATCTCCTGCACGAGCTTCGCCCCGATCCTCGATCCGCCTTCCTGGGCCACCGAGAATACCGGCGACCCCAGCGTCAGGAGGAGCGCAACCTCGAGTCCGGCACGGGGGATTGGCATGCCGGAAGCTCGGTGGAGTATCCCCCCCTGACAAGGCAGAGTCAGGACCGAGTCGAGCCTCGGCTCGTGCGATTCTATCGCACTCCTGCTCCTTGGGGAGAATGAGACAATCCGGCCGTCGGACAGGGCGCTCGCATCCAGCGGATCCAGCGAACAGATTGACCAGCGCATAGAACCTCAACGCAGCAGTATCGCACCCCATGGGCCATTCGTGACCAAAGCTTCCTCCCCCTCATCCCGCCGGATCTCCTGGCGGCGGCTCGCGGTCGAGGGCCTCGCCGTCGTGGCCAGCATTCTCATCGCCTTCGCCATCGATGCGTGGTGGGACGGGCGTCAGGAAGCGAGAACGCGCTCGGCGGAGCTCGCGAACCTTCGCAGCGACTTCGGGCAGGCCCGGGCCGAGCTCGCGGAGAAGCGGATGTTCCACCTCCTGATCGCGGAGGCGGCGGCCGAGCTACGAACGGAGCTGGCGAGGAGCCCGGAGGGCGTGCCGATGGCCGTCCCCGACACACTCGTCATTCCCATCCTCGGCCTCCCGAACCTCGATATCGCGAACGCCAGCCTGGAAGAGCTGGAGATGTCGGCCTCCATCTCGAGGGTGCGAGACAGCCGGCTTCGAGCCGCGGTGGTGGCATGGCCTCGAATCGTCCGCGACGTCTTCAACGAAGAAGCCGCGTCCACGCGCCTCACCGAGGGCACGCTGATTCCACATCTGCGACGGACCACCGACCTCACCCCCGCCTGGGACCTTCTCCCCACCTGGGTGAGCCGTCATCTCCAAGGCCGGCGCGTGGGGCGGGATGCACGGTCGTCGCTGGACGGCTCCACCGGGTTATCCGGGGGCTCCTGGGTTGGCGACCCCGTTCTTGGACCTTCGCTGAATCGGAGAGTCGCGTGAACGCCGATCAGATCCTCGAGCACGTCGATGATCCTCCGGTCCTGGAGGCGCTCTACCGCGAGTCCCCGGTGGCGTTTCGGGGTGCCCTGGAGGAGGCGCTGTCCGCCCGCCCAGACGACGTGGTGCTCCGGGTCTGGGCTGCGCGACTGGCGGAACCGCCCCGGAAGGAGCTCCCGACCCGCGGGCTCGGGCTGGCCATCGCCATCGGCTTGGGCTCCGGCCTACTGGTGCGCCTGCCGGCCGTGTGGCTCGGGGAGGAGTGGTACTATCCGCGCTTCTGGCCCTCCATCGTCGTCCTCGGTTTGGCGCTCTACTTCTGGGCCCAGAAGAGAGATCGGGGTCGGCTGATTCTGGGCGCGGCCCTGGCATCCGGCGCGGGCGTCTTCGTGAGCTTGCTCCCGGACTACACGGACTCGGTCACCATGGCCCTGGTCCACCTGCCCGTCCTGTTGTGGACCTTCCTGGGCCTGGCCTTCACGGGATCGGACTGGCGAGACACCGATGCGCGGATCCTCTTCCTCCGCTACAACGGCGAGCTGCTGATCCTGGGCAGCCTCGTGGCTCTGGGCGGCTTCGTCTTCAGCGGGATCACGGTGGCCCTTTTCGAGCTGGCATCGGAAGGGGCCGGAGAGTGGTACGCGGAGAACGTCGGGGTGCTCGGCGCCGCCGCGCTGCCGGTGGCCGCCACGTACCTGTACGACTCGGTCTTCCGGAGACACACCGGTATCCCGTCGGTGCTCGCGCGCGTCTTCGCGCCTCTCTTCCTGGTGATGACGTGCGCCTACCTGGCCATCGCTCTGGTAGTAGGACAGAACCCGTTCCTGGACCGTGAATTCCTGATCACGGTGAATGGCCTCCTACTGGTGGTGCTGGGAATGACTGTCCTCTCCATCGCCGAGCGCGGGGAGGAAGATCGCGTCAACTGGATCGACCGGACCCACGTCGCCCTTCTGGCCGTCACCCTCCTGATCGACGTGCTGGCCCTTTCCGCCATCCTCTTCCGCCTCGCGTCGTACGGCTTCACGCCCAACCGCGTGGTGGTCCTCGGAGCGAATCTCGTGATCCTCGTACACCTGTCCCTCATCGGCCGGGCTCAGCTCGGGTTCGTGCGCGGGACCAGGGGAATTCGCGAGATCCGGGCCGCGGCGGCCGGCTATCTGCCGACTTACGGAGTGTGGGCGGCGGGGGTGTGTTTCGTTCTGCCCCTGGTCTTCCGATTCACCTGAGGAGGCCGCCGGGACGCGGTTCGGAAGCCATCCCCAGCCGCTCCGCCGGCCGATCCGACCGTCAGCGGAGCTGCACGTAACCGACTCCCTCCCGCACGTCGATCTTGGTTCCAAATGGAGCCGATCGCGCGATCAGGTCATTCAGGATCTTGTCTGCGAGAGCGCCACGCGCCAGCATCGGCCGACCCCGCACCCAGGCCGGCTCGCCGAATCCCAGGGTGATGGGATGGAGCGCCAACTGCACCAGCTCGCCACCCACGAAGGTCGGACGCGCGATGACCGACTCCCAGATCTCGGGGTTCGCGGGGAATCCTGTCGTCTCGTTTCGGTACCGGGCGGCGTTGAAGTCGGCCACGTGCTCGTCCGGACCCAGGTCGTACGCTTCGTAGTTCTCCGCGGGTAGCCTCAGCAGCGTCTCGTTCTGGAAGACGAAGTCTCCCAGCGAGTAGAAGATCGGCTTGCCCTGGTAGATCTCGATCCCCCGGAGGACGTGCGGGCCGTGCCCCACCACCATGGTGGCTCCCGCGTCGACCATGGCCCGGGCGAAGTCCACGATGAAGTCGGCTGGCACCGAGCGAGCGCCTTTGCTCTCGTGGGCGTGCAGGGTGACGAGCACGTGGTCCGCCAGTCGACTCGCGTTGTTCACCACCGCTGCGATCGCCGCCACGTCCGTGGGATCTGCGGCGGTTACGACCCCAGGCTCCCTTCCCTCCTGGAACGTCGTCCCCAGTGCGCGCGCGCCACCTTCCCTTCGCGTGAACGCGATGCCCATGGAGCGGAGCACCTCGCCCAGCCGGTCGAGTTGTTCCGGTGTAGCGACCTGCGTGGTGGTGTGGCGGAGCGGGTTGAGTCCGGGACGGGAGCGCATGCTCCCGCGAGCCTCGCCGGCGCGAGAGTGCTCGGGGAACGTGGAAGCCACGGACACCAGCGCCACCCTGCCCCGCGCCGTCTCCAGGAATCGAGCCTCTCGGGCCTCCGCCAGGCTCTCGCCCGCTCCCGCGTGCACCAGGCCGGCCTCCTCCACGTACCGGGTGGTCAGGCGGAGACCTTCCACACCGTAGTCGCCCGTGTGGTTGTTGGCCCGGGACACCATGTCGATTCCGGCCCAGGTCAACTCCGTCGCAAGGGATGGATCCGCCCTCATCCACGTTCCCCCGCTCTGGTGCGCCGGGTAGGGCTCGTAATCGTGGAACAGGACCTCGAGGTTGGTGAATGCCGCGTCCGCGCCGCGCAGGAGCTCGACCATCTCGACGAAGTCGGGCTCGTCGTACACCGACAGGCGCCGCGTGATGATGGCGTCACCGGTGAGGGCGAGAGTCATCTCCTGGGCCCCCAGGGCGGCGCAGGTGATAGCGAGGAGGAGGGCTGTCAGGGAAGCTCTCGTGACCCGTGTCATGGCGTTCGCTCCAGCTGTCGCTCAATCCCGTTCCGGACCTCAATCTGCGACGCACCTCACCAGCACGCGAGCGGCGCTTCACCCAACGAGCCCTAAGCCTTTGCGAGCAGACCGTTGTGGCGTCGTGGCCGACGCGATGCTCGCATGCTCCGCTCGGCGCCCACATCTTCTGCGGCGTATGCGGGACCCAGGATTACCGGAACACCGACAAGACGGAAGCGGAGGGAGCGCGTCACTTGAGAAAGCTGAGCCTGTCGGAGTGGGCCGCCATCGGGGAGCTGGTCGGCACGTTCGCAGTCTTCGTTTCCCTGCTCTTCGTGGTCTACAGCATCAATCAGAACACAGCGGCGATCCAGGGATCCACCGAGAACATCCTCTTCGAACGCATCGGTGACCTTTCCGCCCAGGTCATCGCGGATCCCTCCCTGGCAGCCATCATCGTCAAGAAGCAGGAGGGCGAGGAGGTCCTGACCCCCGTCGAGGCGGTCCGTTGGGAGAAGTATCAACTCGTCCTGCTCGACATGTGGGCGCTGGGCTTCAACCGGCATCGCCGGAGTCTCCTGGCCACGGACCAGTGGCAGGCCTGGGACGGGTATTTCCGGGAGATCTTCTCGGTCGGAGCCGAACGGATGTCCGAAGACCAGTGGGCGGCGCTGGCCTATGGATACGACCCGGACTTCTGGACCCACGTGGGCAGCGCACTGTACGACCGCTGACCCGGCGGGGCGAGTGGCGCGCCAGACCCGCCGTGGACAGGTTGGGAGCAGGCGCTCTGCACGGCTCGGGGGCGCACCTCACTCTGGTCATCTCGTCATCCCTCCCACGGAGCCCGCATCATGAGCAGCGTTTCCTGGAGTCTTCAACTGCAGGTGCAGGACGGCCGACTGGAAGAGGCGAAGGCCCTGATGGCCGAAATGGTGGAGGCTGCCCGCCTCGAAGCGGGCACCACCGGATACGAGTGGTTCCTCAGCGAGGACGGTGCCTCCTGCCACATCTGCGAGCGCTACCGGGATTCCAACGCCGCGCTCGTGCATCTCGGCAACTTCGGGACCCACTTTGCCGAACGATTCCTCGCATGCTTCGCCCCCACGGCGTTCCACGTCTATGGCGAGCCGAGTGCGGAGGTCCGTTCGGTCCTGGACGGGTTCGGGGCGGTCTACCTCGGCACGCTGGGCGGCTTCGTGCGCTAGCGGCCCCGCGCGCGCCGCATGTCGAGGCCGGCGCGCTATCTTGAAGGGTCGGCCGCACCCCGACTCGAAGGAGGGCGGATGGCCACGCCGGTTCAGGATCCCAAGTACCGGAGCACGCTCCGCTTCGTCGCCGAGGGCGTCGAAGGCCTCGCCCTGGCGGCGGTGGTGTTCCTCAGCTGGCCTGTCACCAGGCGCTGGCTCGGCAACCTGGGGGCCGAGGAGAGCGATCGCAGCCGGGACTGGCCAGGAGATGGGTTGGTATCGGACCCCGACACGGTCTTCACCCGGGCCATCGACATCGACGCCCCGCCATCGTCGGTCTGGCCGTGGCTGGTCCAGTTCGGTCTCGGGCGAGGGGGGTTCTACTCGTATGAGCTTCTCGAGCGCATGGCGGGAATCCCGGTCCGCAACGTCGAGAGCATTCTTCCCCAAATGCAGTCGCTCGAGGTGGGAGACGAGATTCTGATCCACCCCAACGCACCGGGAATCCCCGTGGCTGAGGTCGTCCCCGGGGAGCGGATCTGCTTCGGGGTCTCGGAGGAGCTCGAGGATCGCTTCGAGGTACCGGATCCCAGGCGCTCCTGGTCCATGTATCTCCACCCTCGCACAGCTTCGGGAACCCGGCTCCTCCTTCGAGGGTGCGTCGAGCCCCTGCGCCGGCCGACCTGGAAGGCCCGCCTCGGCCTGGCCCTGACGGAGCCCATCGATTGCCTCATGGAGTGGCGCATGCTGAGGACCGTGCGTCGCCTCGTGGAGAAGCGGGAGGGACACGAGAAGAACCGGCCGGCGGAGGCGTAGCCACCAGCGTCCTTCCTTGCCACCCTACCCACCCGGAGCTAGAGGTGATGTTTCCCCTCCAGCCCCGAGGCCTCCTTGCTCCGCTCCACCGCACTTGGCGCCCAGATCCCGGCGCTCGTACTGACGATCGCAGCCGTTGCCTGTCAGCCTGCCCCGGAAGGACCGGAGGAGGCGGAGTCCAACACCAGCCCCTACCTCTACGTGTGGGCGGGGGCCGAGAACGAGGGTGACTCGGATTTCCTGGCGGTCCTGGACGCGGATCCGACCTCGCCCCGCTACGGGGAGATCCTGGCCAGCGTCCCGGTGGGACTCCGGGGTGGGGCGCATCACTCGGAGCACGTCATGCCTCCTGGAGACACGCTTTTCGTGAACTCGTTCACGGGCGGCGCCACCTTCCTGGTGGACGTCTCCGATCCCCTGGCCCCCACGGTGGCGTCGTCCTTCCGTGAGAAGGGCGAATTCACCTATCCGCATACCTTCGAACGCCTGCCCAACGGAAACGTGCTGGCCACGTTCCAGACCCTGGGGGAGGGGAACCAGGCTCCGGGAGGTCTGGTGGAGCTGGATCCGGCCGGGGGGTTCGTGCGGGGAAGCCTGGCGGCCGATCCAGCGGATCCGGAGCTACGAGCCTACAGCGCCACACCCATCCCTGCCCTGGACCGGGTCGTGAGCACCACCAGCGACATGTTCATGGAGGCCATGGGAACCTCGTTTCAGGTGTGGCGACTCTCGGATCTCCAGCTTTTGCAGACCGTTCGGCTTCCCGAAGGCCCGCTGGGATACGAACACCGGGACCCGGCGGAGGTGCGCCTTCTTCCGGACAGCGCCACGGCCATCATGACGACGTTCACCTGCGCCATGTATCTCCTGCACGGCCTGGACTCGGATGAGCCCTGGGCCGAGCTGGTGCACACGCTTCCCTGGGAGGACTATGCCACGGATGAGTGCGGCATCCCCCTCACCCGGGGTCGCTACTGGGTGCAGACCTATGCCAACTCCGCCGGGTCCGCGCTGATCTCCATGGACATCTCGGATCCCAGCACTCCTCGCGTAGTGGACGAGCTCCGGATGGAGGACGCCTGGTGGCCCCACTGGATCTCCATGGAGCCGGAAGGCGACCGCATCGTGCTCACCTCCAGCACGGGCGCTACCCAGCACCGCGTCCTCATCGTGCGCCTCGATCCGGAGACGGGAGCACTGGAGTTGGATTCAGGCTTCCGGGACCCGGGCTCCCTGGAGGCGGGCGTGAGCTTCGAGCGGGAGTCGTGGCCCCACGGGGCGGCGGGTCCAGCCCTTCCGCATGGCGCTGTCTTTTCTCGCCCGGACCGATGAATCCTTTACTCCGCCCTCACCGGCGCCACGCGAGCCCCTGAGCCGTCACGTTCCTCTCGACGAGGCTTCCCCTCATGTTCGTGGGTCATCTCGCCGCGGCCTTCGCCGCCAAGAAGGTCGAACCCGGACTGCCACTGGGCGCAGCCGTAGCCGCCTCGTTCGGCATCGATCTGCTCTGGCCCGTCCTCCTGCTCTTCGGCCTGGAAACCGTTCGGGTGAGCCCCGGTGACACCGCGTTCACCTCCCTCGCCTTCGAGGCTTATCCGTGGAGCCACAGCCTGCTCGCGGTGTTCGGGTGGTCCCTTCTGGCCCTGTTCCTGGGCCGCGCTGTCCTCTCCTCCTGGAGGAGTGGAGTCGTCCTGGGAGCGCTGGTCTCGAGTCACTGGATGCTCGACCTCGTGACCCATCGACCCGACCTGCCCCTCTGGCCCAGCGGCCCGCTGCTGGGCCTGGGCCTGTGGAACTCCGTTCCCGGGACCATCGTGGTGGAAGGAAGCGCACTCGTCGTGGGCTTGGCCCTGTACCTGGGAATGACTTCCGCGAAGGATCGCTCGGGTGTCGTCACCCTCGTGGGACTCGTCGGTGTCACGAGCCTGATCTGGATCTCCCAACCTTGGGCCCCTCCCCCCCCTTCCGCCCAGGCCGTCGCGTGGGCAGCGCTCGCGTCCTTCCTACTGCCCCCGTGGGCTCAATGGATCGAACGCCACCGGATGATCCGCGACGCCCGGTCGCTCCGGGTGGATACCGACCCGGCGTGAGCGCCTTCAGCCCTTCTTCTTCTTCCGCTTCGGCACCGGCAACTCACGGACGGTGATTCGAGCCAGCTCGCTGAGCCAGTCCCGATCCTCCAGCCCCTCTTCGATCAGGAAGCTCGGCTTGGCTCCAGGATACGGGGCCGCTTCGACCACGTTCCCGATGAAGGCTCGACCGGCCTCGGTGGGCTTCACGAAGAACCGATCGTCGCACACCATCCCGAACATCTTTCCGTCACAGAACAGTCCGTACTCCCCAAACATCTTCTTGTGGGTGACCCCCAATCCGTCTTCGAACTGCCCGATCACGTACTCCACGAACTCCCCCGTCGAGCCCATGCTCCCTCCCCCTTCGGAAATACTGGCTCCCGCGCTGGCACCCCAACCTACGGCGCATCGTGGTCTCCCAGTAAGCCGCGACCGTAGTGACCTCCGGGCTCTTCCTCGGCTCGACCCGACTGGATCGGTCAGCCCTTGATCCGGATCCGCGCTCGCATCCTCGCGCTCCGATCCGCACTTTGGGTGCGCGATAGGAATCCCACCCCGTCCGGCCGGCACCAGGGAGGCACGTGACTCGAGTGATGGTCCTACGGCTCTGGCTCGGTCCGGGAGCCGCCCTGACCAGGCCCGCGAATCCCCGGACGCGGAGGCCTGCACTGACGCACGGAATCCGGGTGGACCCGCGACGATCCGGAGGTTGCCGTCCTGAGTAGACCCATGACCCCATCACCCAGACAGGTGCGGTATCTCCTGGCGATCATCACCGGCGTCAGCCTCGCCCTGTTGGCCACGATCGTCGCGACGCAGATACAGAACCTGCCCGTGCGTGATGGTTATGTGATGAAGAACGGGGAACTTCTCGGCGGTGACTTCATCGCGTTCTACACTGCGGGACGGCTCTACGACCTCCACCCGAACCAACTCTACGACCTGCAGTTCCAAGGGACCTTCCGCACCGACCTGCTGGGGGCCGCCAGCCCTGCACTGAAGGGGGAGCTACCGTTCGTCTACCCCCCGCTGGTCGCCGTCGTGATGTCCTTCCTCTCCCCGCTGCAGTTCTGGTTGGCGTTCGCCATCGCGGCCGGAATCGCGGCCCTGGCGGGCACGCTCATTACGTACCGGGTGAGCGATATCGTCGGGTACCGATCACGGCTCCACAAATGGTTGATCGTCCTGGCCCTCTGGGGCTTCGTGCCATTCTCCGTGAACACGGTGCTGGGGGGCCAGCTCGTGTGGATCGGCATGCTCGCTCTCGGCGGAGTCGTCTGGGGCCTGCAGACGCAGCGCCCGCTGATCGCCGGGCTGGCCATGAGCCTGTCGTACTACAAACCCCCGCTGTTTCTGCTGGCGCTGGTCGTCCTCGTGCTCACCGAGGGACGACGCTTCATCGGCGGCTTCGCCCTGGGCGCCCTGGTCCTGATGTCCCTCACCCTACTGACGGTCGGCCTTTCCGGGCTGGTCGAATTCCTCACCGTGGTCTCGCGCTACACCTACGGGCAGGAGCTGCTCGAAGGTGTGGAGTTGCCACCGGGCTCGGGAGCCGGGGTCTACGGACTGCTGACGACCTTGGCCGGTGGGAACGGTCGGGTAGCGACGATTCTGTTGGGCGGCCTTTTCGCCGTCGCGGTAGGCGTGCTGGTCCATACGCGGCGCCGGCAGGCCCCCGAGGATCCGGGCTTCGAGGCGCTGTGGTTGGCGGTGCTTTGGATCGCCTCCGTTGGGCTCTCCCTTCAGGCCATCCGCTACGATCTCGCACTCGTGTTCATTCCATTGGTCCTGCTGGTGCGCTCGTGGTGGCGCTTCACCGGACCCGGCAAGCTCCTCCTGGCTGTATCCGTCCTGGGCTTCTACCTGGAATTCGTGGCGAGAAAGACGGTAGTCTCGGGCTACACTCTGAATCTCTCCTCCGCGCTCTTCCTGGTCCTTCTCCCGACCTGCCTACTCACCCTCGTCCATCAGAGCAGGAGCCACCTCCTTGAACGGTGACGATACCAAGCCGCGGCTCTCTCTCGTCATTCCCTTCATGAACGAGGCGGGGAGCCTCCCCGAGCTCCTGCGCGTATTGGATGGAGTGCTGGACGAGGTGGAGATGTCACACGAGATCATCCTCGTGGATGACGGATCCACAGACGACAGCTGGTCGGTCCTTCAGCAGAGCCGCCCTCCGGGACTGACCATCGTCGGGCTGAGGTTCAGCCGGAACTTCGGTAAGGAGGCCGCCATTCGAGCGGGCCTCGAGCGGAGCACCGGTGACGCCACGGTGGTGATGGACGCCGACCTCCAGCACCCCCCGGAGTTGCTGCCGCAGATGATCGCGGCCTGGCAGAGCTCCGACGCCATGGTGGTGGAGGCGGTGCGTTCCAACAGCTACCGTCGATCGCTCCTTCCGTCGGTTGGGGCCAAGGTGGTGTACGGCGCGCTCTCGAAGTTGGCCGGCATGCCTCTGGATCGGGCCACCGACTACAAGCTCATGGATCGGAAGGTGGTGGACGACCTGGTCGCCCTGAAGGAGCGCGTCTCGCTCTTTCGCGGGGTCGTGACCTGGATGGGCTATCCGACGACCTCCATCATGTTCGACGTCCCCGACAGGTCGCACGGCGCGAGCCGTTGGTCCGTGCTGCGCCTCACGTCCATGGCCATCGACGCGGTGACCGGATTCACGGCGTTTCCGCTCCGGGTCGTCACGCTCTTCTCGGGCCTGTTCATCGTCAGCTCCTTCGTGCTGATCCTGCAGACACTCTACAACTACTGGACAGGGCAGGCGGTGGAGGGATTCACAACCGTGATCATCTCCATCCTTCTGGTGGGGGGCGTGATCACCGCGAGCCTCGGGATCATCGGCGAGTACCTGGCGCGCGTCTTCGAAGAGGTGAAGGAGCGACCGTCGTTCGTCATCGCCGATACCTACGACTCCACCGGGGAGGACTGACGCCCCCCCTTGATGGAGTGCGTCAGGCGCCCAAACGCCCGAGCGGACAGAACGAGATCCAGGGAACCGAGCGCCGGAACGGGCACGAGCCGCAGCTTCGCGCGGCGGCGGTGGTCACCCATTCGCGGTCCCTCGGGATGACCCCGGCGTCCCACATGAAGACGCTCGCGTTCTCACCGGGCCATCCCAATCTTTGACTATGACAATCCAACTCTCCCCCAGGAGGATTACGCAGTTTCTCGGCGTGGTCGTCCTGGCGCTGGTGGTCGCACAGGTAACTGTTCAGACGCTGCGCTTCGTAACGGACAACGATCGGCTGTACGGCCTCGTGTTCATGTTCAGCTTAGGCGCAGAGGGCAATCTTCCCACCTTCTACGCGACCTTCTCCCTCCTCTTCACCGCGGGCTTGTTGGCGCTGGTCGCAGGGTCGTCTCGGGACAATCCAACCATCGGGATGGGCTACTGGATGGGCCTCGCCCTGATCTTCGTCTTCCTGTCCCTGGACGAGATGCTCGGCCTTCACGAGCGATTGATCGATCCCGTACAGGGTTGGCTCGGTACATCGGGCCTGTTCCTCTACGCCTGGGTCATCCCCTACGGCATAGCGGTGCTGGCCTTCGCAGCGGCGTACGCACGGTTCCTCTTCCGGCTCCCGAAGCGAATCGCGGTGTTGTTGGTCGTGGCGGGCATCCTGTTCGTGACCGGCGCCATCGGAGCCGAGATGGTGGACGGCTGGTACTCGCAGCAGCACGGAAACGCGAACCCTCCCTACGTCGCGATCCAAACCATCGAAGAGGTCATGGAGATGGTGAGCATCCTCATCTTCATCTCGGGCGTGCTCCAGTATGCGGACGAGCGCCTCGGAGGCCTGAGGCTGCACGTCTCATCCGGCCAGGCGGCTGAGGCCGGTTGAGGGTCCCTCGGATCCAAGCCAGCGGAGCGAAGCCCCGTCGACAGAGTTGCATTCCTCGCGTAGGCTCGCCTCTCTTACGGCGTCGGCGGCGTGTCCACGGGCCGGAAGCCCGCGGACCTCACCGCACTCGCCCCTGGTCAGGAACGAGCCATGAAGGCCATTCGCCGTTGTCGCACCGCAGTCGTGCTCCTGGCGCTCTTCGCCGCGCCCGTCGCCGCCCAGGACTTCCCCTCGGATTCCTCGGTCCTGGCGATGCTGCAGGCCCGTGTCGATGCCGGGGGTGCCGTGGGAATCGCCGTGGGAATCCTCGAGAGCGACGGGTCGGTGCGCACCCTCAATGCCGGATCCGCGGGCATGGGGAAGGGAGCCGTCGATGCCGGCACGGTGTTCGAGATCGGTTCCATCAGCAAGGTGTTCACCGGCATCCTGTTGGCCGACATGGCTCGGCGCGGGGAGGTCTCTCTGGACGATCCGGTCGAGATGTACCTGCCCGAGGGCGTCACGGTCCCGACTCGAAACGGTGCCCAGATCACGCTGCTCCACCTCGCGACCCACCGCTCGGGTCTACCCAGGATGCCGTCCAACTTCGCCCCGGTGGACCCGGCCAACCCGTACGCGGACTACACTCCCGGTCAGCTGTACGAGTTCCTCTCGTCGTACGAGCTTCCCCGTGACATCGGAGCGGAGTCCGAGTACTCCAACCTGGCCGTGGGCCTCCTGGGCCATGCGCTCTCACGCCGCCTCGGAATGAGCTACGAGGAGGCCATTCGTGAACGGATCCTGTCCCCCCTGGGAATGGAGACGACGGGGATCGGGCTCACGCCCGCCATGCAGGAGGCCATGGCCGACGGCCATGATCCTGGTGGTGATGCGGTCGCCCTCTGGGACATCCAGACCCTGGAGGGTGCGGGCGGAATTCGCTCCAACGTAGACGACATGGTCCGGTTCGTGGCGGCGAACGTCGGTGAGCCCACCACGGATCTCGAGAGGGCCATGCGCGATGCCCATTCGGTCCGGGAGCCCATGGGCGGCATGGAGATCGGGCTGAACTGGATCACCCGGACCACCGAGGGGCAGCGCACGGTCTGGCACAACGGGGGGACGGGCGGATTCCGGACGTTCGTCGGGTTCGACCCCGACCAGGGCACCGCGGTCGTGGTCCTCACCAACTCATCCATCGGGGCCGACGACATCGGCTTTCACCTGCTGAACTCGTCGATTCCACTTTCGCCTCCCTCCCTTCCGGAGTTCGCCCTACGCGAAGCCGTCCACGTGGCGCCCCAGGTCCTGGAACGGTACGTGGGCCGATACCAGCTGAACCCCCGGGTGGTGGCGTCCTTCGAGCTGGTGGACGGAAGGCTCCGGACCTCCCTCACCGGCCAGCCCAAGCTCTTCGCCTATCCGGCCTCGGAGACGGTCTTCTTCTTGCGCGCCGTAGCGGCGGAGATCGAGTTCGAGGTCGACGAGACGGGGGCCGTCACCGCCATGACCCTGCGGCAAGGTGGGCAGACCATCCGGGCGCCCAGGATCGGCGGCGACCCGAGGTAGGGGCCCTCCGCGGGGTCGTCCTCGCTGGCGCGGGCCAGCCAACGGGCGAATCCGGAGCGCCCGGCCGATACGACGCTGCTGGCGCCCCGCGGGGAAGCGGGGTACTGATCACCCAGCCCATCACGCGCGGAGTGCCTCCGCCGCCGTCCCCACGCGGGAGGACTGTTGAAGACCACGGTAGCCGTCACCCTCATGGCCATGCTGGGCCCCGTCGCCGCGACCGGACTGGCGGGGCAGGGGGCGAGTGAAGCCGATCCCGTCATCATCGCCCATCGGCATGCGGTGCCTTCGAGCATCCTGGGGGAGGATCGCCCCATCTCGGTGGCGCTTCCACAGGGATACGACTCCACCGCGGCCTATCCCGTCATCTACGTGATGGACGGCCCGGGTCACCTGGTGCATACCCTGGGGGCCGTCGGGATGCTGTCGCAGAACGGCCGGATGCCCGCACCCATCATCGTGGCCATCGCCAACACGGAAGGGAACCGGGGTCTGAACATGTCCCCTCCGCTCACCGAACCTCAGGACAACGGCCCACCGATGGGGGGTGCCGACGACTTCAAGGCCTTCATGCGGGACGAGTTGAAGCCCTGGGTCGAGGCCCGGTACTCCACGCGTGCGTACGACGTCCTGATCGGCCACTCCTTCGGCGGGCTCTTCATTTCCCACGTGCTCAACACGGAGCCCGACCTGTTCGACGCCTACATCTCCATCAGCCCGAGCCTCTGGTATGACGAGGAACGATTCGTCGCCTCCATGGACGACATGTTCGAGCGGTTTCCCGACGCCCGGGGAAGGCTCTACATGACCATGGGGAACGAGGGAGGGGACATGCTCTCCGGAGCGTGGCACCTGACCGGGATTCTGGAGAAGCACGCGCCGCCGACCTTCCGGTGGAGCTGGCGACACATGCCGGATGAGACCCACGGATCCGTCCCGACCCGTAGCACCTACGATGGCCTGGAGTGGGTGTTCGGCGACTGGAATCCGCAGAACCTGTGGGACGAGCTGACGGAACGAGGGCCCGAGGTCCTGCCCCGGATCGAGGCTCACTTCGCCGAGCTCTCCGATGAGATGGGCTTCCAGGTCAAGCCACCGCCCATGCGGGTGGGCGAGATCTCCTACCGGTTGGGGGAAGCGGGACGGGTAGAGGACGCCGTGACCATCGCCGAGGTGTTGGTGTCCTGGGCCCCTGCCGACTTCATGTCTCACTACACCCTCGCGAACGCCCTCAAGGTCTCGTGCCGTCTGGACGCCGCCAGGACACACCTTGAACACGCCATGGAGCTGGCCCGCCAGAGCGGTGACGAAGCCGCGGCATCCGCGGTCCAGTCCGCGTTGGCGGAGCTGGATGCCGAGAAGGAATCCGGTGATTGCACCCTTCCCGGGGGCGCTCCCTGAGACGGATTTCCGTGGAACCGCCCCTGCGCGGACGTCCGCGCCCGGTCCGGCACACCCGCCGGGACCTCGCCCATCTTGCGCAGCGATCTCGATCCGTTTAGCTAGGAGCCGCGTCACCCGCGAATGGGTGACCCGGGAACCGCCCGCGCACGCTCCGCGGGCTTCCCTCCACCGAGTGACCGAGGCATTGCCTCGACTGGTGCGGCCCCGGCGCTGGGGGCGTGAACCAGAAGCTGCGTGACCTTCGCATGCTGTGCGTGCCGACCTACGTGGCCCCGAGCCGGATCGCCGGCATGGGGCTCTTTTCGGCCAACCCGCTTCCTGTTGGAACCCGGGTCTGGGAGTACACGGAAGGTGTCGATTGGCGGATCCCGCCCGAGGACCTCCGCCGGTTTCCGGAGCCGTTCCAATCCCGGCTTCGGCACTACCTCTACCTGGACGCCGACGGGCAGTACGTGCTCTGCGGCGACAATGGCAAGTTCATGAACCACGCCGCGATCCCGAACTGCTCGGACGCGGACGCCCGCTTTACGGTGACGGTGCGACCGGTCCAGGCCGGCGAGGAGCTGACCTGCGACTACCTGGCGTTCGACGAAGAGTCCCGGGAGCGAGGCCTGGTCTGGCGCGCACCTTGATCAGGTTGCCCCGCGGCGCCGCCAGTAGAGGATGAGGAGCAGGCCCAGGAGCACGCCGAGCACGGCGCCGCGCGGAATCGCCCACATGAGGGCGCGTGCGGTGGGTGGGCCGGCCCCTACCCAAAGCCCGATCGCGTAGGTAAGGAGCCAGGCAGCGAGTCCCGCGAGGGCGCCGACGCCGGCGAGTCGGAAGAGGAAGGCCCCTCTCCCCGAGGCGTACCACGATCGCAGCGTAGCCATTCGATGCCCTCCTCTTGGCTGGATACGGGACGTCCCTGACACCCGACGTGGTCATCATACCCTTCGGGCAGCCGTGCCCGACAGGCGCGCGTCCGTCGCCTTGCAGACCACCTCGCCTTCCGGCACTCTGCCGGGAACTGGAACAGGTCTCTATTGCCAGGACGAAGGGGAGTGCACGCATGGCGGAGTCATTCAGGGTCGCGGCGGTCCAGGCCGCCCCGGTCTTCCTCGACCTCCACGCCACCGTGGAGAAGGCGTGCAGCCTGATCGAGGAGGCCGCCCGAGGGGGTGCGCGGATGGTCGCGTTCCCCGAGGCCTTCATTCCGGCCTACCCGCTCTGGGTGTGGTTCATCCCACCGGGTAGGACGCACCCGTTGCGGGAGCTGTACGCGGAGCTCCATCGAAACTCGGTGGCGCTTCCGGGCCCCGAAGCCGACCGCCTCGCCCAGGTCGCCGGCGATTGCGGCGTTTGCGTCGCCATCGGAGTGAACGAGCGCAACTCGGAGGCCAGTGACTCCACCCTCTACAACACGCTCCTGTACATCGGAGAGGACGGCCGGATTCTCGGCAAGCACCGGAAGCTCATTCCCACCGCCGGCGAGCGGCTGGTCTGGGGTCAGGCGCCGTCCAACGACCTGCAGGTGTTCGACCTCGGATTTGCCCGGGTGGGGGGCTTGCTCTGCTGGGAGAACTACATGCCCCTGGCGCGCTACGCCCTGTCCGCATGGGGAGAGCAGATCCATCTAGCCCCGACGTGGGATCGGGGGGAACCGTGGATCTCCACCCTGCGTCACGTCGCCAAGGAATCGCGGACCTTCGTCGTGGGAAGCTGTCAGGCGGTGCACGTGGACGACATACCCGACACGCTGGCCTTCAAGGCCGAGTACCTCTCCGACGTGAAGGGCTGGGTCAATCCGGGCCTCAGTCTGATCGTGGACCCGGACGGGAAGGTCCTGGCCGGCCCCCTCGACGGAGGGGAAGGCATCCTGTATGCCGACATCACCGAGGAGCAGATCACCGGTCCGCGATGGCAGCTGGACGTCGCAGGCCACTATGGGAGGCCGGACCTGTTCGAGCTGCGGCTCTCCCGTGATCCTCGACCAGGGCTGACGGTAGTGGACAGCCCGCCCGCAACGCCGGAGTCACTCTAGGTGGGGTCGCGCGGCGGGACCGGGGGTCGGGACAGTCCCGAGCTCCACCCGGCGGTGCTCTCGTACTATGAGCGCCGCCCTGAGGAGACCCGTCTTTCGCGGGGGGTCTCGCAGCTCGAAGCGGCGCGCACCAAGGCCCTGATCCGGCGCTTCGCCCCGCCGCCGCCGGGGACGGTCCACGATATCGGCGGCGCCGCCGGCGCGTATGCGTTCTGGCTTTCCGCCCTGGGGTACGAGGTCCATCTCCTCGATCCAGTGCCCCGCCTGACCCGGATCGCACAGGACCGCAATCGTGCCGCCAGCCATCGGCTGGCCTCCATCCGGGTCGGGGACGCCCGTGCCCTGCCCTGGGAGGACGCCTCGTGCGACGTGGCCCTGTTGCTGGGGCCCCTCTATCACCTCCCCCATCCCGGGGACCGATCTCTGGCGCTATCGGAGGCCGTGAGAGTCCTCCGACCGGGAGGCCTGCTCTTCGCCGCCTGCATCACGCGCTGGGCCTCCCTCCTGGACGGTCTGACCTTCGATTATCTGGCCGACCCGGAGTTCGCGGAAATCGTGAGCGACGACCTCGCCACCGGACGTCATCAGAACCCCGGTGATACCGAGGGATACTTCACCACCTCGTACTTCCACACCCCCCTCGAGTTCGCCAGCGAATTGTCCGCGCCGGACCGAACCGTCCTGGGAATTTTCGGCCTGGAGGGACCGGCGCGCATGCTCACCGACTTCGATGCGCGTTGGAGGGACCCCCGGAAGCGAGCGGACCTGATCAGGGCCGCGGAGGCCCTGGAGAACGAGCCCTCCGTGCTCGGCATCAGTCCCCACCTCCTGGGGGTGTGCCGGAAGTCGTGACCGCTGGGAGTCGCCAGGCCCAAGGCCGCTCCGCGACGACCGTCTCACCGGCTCGCGTGCTTCACTCGGGCTCCGCATGTTGACTGGGTAGCCGGAACCGCGCCATCGCGGCGCCGGACACGGTTGGACTCGATGCTCGATCCGTCTCGAGGCTCGTTCCCGGAGGAGATTCGTGAGACGCGCGCTTCCCGTCGTCGCTGGACTGCTGTTGGCCATTGCCACAGGCTGCTGGAGCGACACCGAGACAACCGATAGGCCAGCGGCCGGAGACCCCGGTCTGCCGGTGGGACTAGCCGAGTCGACCGCCCAATCCCAGGACGGATCGTTCATCTCCTGGCGCGAGCATCTCATCGACGACGCCTCCACCGGAGGGCCCGGGCTCACGGGCAGCGACGGCCTGGTCATGGGCGACCTGGACCTGGACGGATTCGAGGACATCGTCTCCGTTCACGAGTCCGACGTGACGTACGACGGCGTCGCCGACGGTATGGTCCGCATCTCGTTCGGCGGCCCCGACCCACTCATCTGGGAGTCCGTCACCCTCGCCGACGGCCCCGAAGCGGGAGCGGCGGAGGACGCCGCCATCGGGGACATGAATGGCGACGGATACCCCGACGTGGTGGTGGCCGCGGAGCTGGCCCACCTCATCTACTTCGAGAATCCCGGGCTGCGCGCTCGGTCGGATCGCTGGGAGCGCCGGATTCCCACGGTGGCCAGCGGCCGGGGATCATTCATTCGCGTCTTTCTCGCCGACTTCGATTCGGACGGCCGGCCGGAGGTGGTGGCCGCGAACAAGGGGGATCAGGAGGGGGACGCCGAGACGCTGAACGCCATCTCCTGGTTCGAGCTGACCGGAGACCCGCTCGACGACGACTCCTGGGTCGAGCACGAGCTGACCCGGGTGGTCTGGCCCATCAATTCGGAGCCCGTGGACCTGGATGGCGATGGCGACCTGGACGTGGTGGGCGGCTCGGTGGCGGAGACCCGGATCATGTGGTTCGAGAACGTCTCCGAGGAGGGGATCGAGTTCATCGAGCACTCCATCGAGATCCGCGGGACCTTCCCCGTCGAAGGATCGTTGGTGGGCCCCCGGGCCTCGGATGCGGTGGTTTTGACCGATGCCCGGGCGGCCACCGGCTCCCACGGCGTGACCGGCTTCAACATGGACTACGTGGACCTCAACGGGGACGGCCGCCTGGACATCATCGCCAACGAGTTCTTTCAGCACCTGGTCTGGCTCGAGCAGCCCGAGACGCCCACCGAGACCTGGCAGCTTCACGCCATCGGCACGTTCGCGCCGGACCAGCTCGTCGGGTTCGTGAGCGGCGACGTCGACTCCGACGGCGACATGGACTTCATGGCGGGAGGCTACAGTCGCGGACCGCGGGACCAGGATGGCGGGGTGACCCTCCACGACCCGCTCGGCCGCCTGGCCTGGTTCGAGAACCCGGGCGACTCGGACGGCTCGTGGAAGCGCCACGACATCTCCCGCCGCAAACGAGGGATGTTCGACAAGTTCATTCCGCGGGACATGGACGGGGACGGGGACCTGGACTTCGTCTCCACCCGGGGAAACAGCGTGCCGTACGACGGCGTGTTCTGGCTCGAGCAGATCCGCTCCCCGACGCCCGGGCCGTCGTTCCAACGGGCGCGGGAGGCAGACAGCGACGAAATGCCGCTCCCTGGCTAGCGAGGGAGCACCAGGCTCACCGGTCGGTCCCGGGCAGCGGAAGGTCCGTCTCCATCCCGAACGGCGAGAGGCCCAGGGGAGGCCTCGACAACAGCTCCGTCTCCACAAAGTCGAAGAACGGCGTCCCTCCATAGACCTGCTCACCGTTCCGCGCCCACCAGCCCCGGAACCAGATGGTTCGCCAGAACGGCTCCCCCCCTCCCGCCGTGCTCAGGGCGTCCAGGTTCCCGAGCTGGACCTGGTGATAGCGGTTCTCCATGACGCGCAGAGAGGCGCTCGTGTACCACCCGAGAATGTCCAGCTGCTCCAGGTCCAGGGAGTCGGGACCGAACTCTCGCACGATCCGGTAGGCCTCGCGGAGGTCCGGGTTCTCGATCCCGAGCATAGAGTTTTCCTGGCTCATCTCGGCCAGGGCCTGGATGGTCGCGCCCTTAACGGCATTGGTGTTCTGTCGGATTTCCCATCCGACGAAGATCAATCCCAACAGCACCGCGATGGTGCTGATGGACTCGGTCAGTCTCCGCTGCGTCATGGCCTGGTCTCCTTGATCGGACGAAGCTACCCCGCTTCGCTCGCGGAAGTCCAGCATGGTCTCGGGGAGGCTCGCGGAGTGGCTGAGCGATTACGCTCTACAGGGGCTGGACGCCAGCCGGGGCGCCGTCCCCGCTCGCGTCGAACCCGAAGCTCACTCATCTTGAGCGCGGGATTCCTACACACCGTACGAACACCCCGTACGGAGCTTCGCGAGGTTGTCGCCCCCCTTCGGGGCGTGGGAGGAAAGACCCTTTGGGTGCCTTCGAGTATCTGTCGGTCCTGATCTCCATCGTTCTGGGCCTGGGGATCACCCACGTGTTGCTCGGGTTCGGGCAGTGGCTCGAGCGACGGGACCGATTCCGTCCTTATGGTCCAGCGCTGGCCTGGGCCAGCTTCGTCCTCCTCCTCCACATCCAGACATGGTGGACGATGTTCGGCTACCAGGGCCACGCCAGCTGGAACTTCCTTCAGTTCGCGGTCGTCCTGCTCCAGCCCATCGTCCTCTTCCTGCTCGCCCTTGTGGTGTTGCCCAGCGGGGACGCGCCCGATCCGGATCTCGAGGCGAATTTCCACCGGCAGCGCCCCTGGCTGTTCGGTCTCCTCATCGCCCTCCTGGCGGTGAGTGTCCTGAAGGACCTCGTGCGAGATGGTGACCTGCCGGACGGCCTGAACCTCGCGTTCCACGGCGTGTTCCTGGGAATCGCCGTCGCGGGCAGCTCCCTCAAGCGAGACGCTCCGCACCGAGTGCTGGCCTACTCGGCCCTGGGGATCCTGCTGGTCTACATCGTCGTGCTCTTCTTCGAGCTGTGAGCCCCACTCGGCATCGCGGTGCGACTGCGGTGACGTCCACCATACTGTCGGGTCTCCCCCCTCTTCCGGTGACTCGCCCCCCATACGGCATCGCTTCATCGCGCCCCATTGCAGGAGGACCTCGAACGTGCGCTCCCTGACCGTCGCCTCCGCCCTTGTCCTCTCGTTTCCAATCGCGGGAAGCCTGGCCGCCCAGGCCCACTCCCACGATCATGCCTCTCCCTACGCCGACTTCATGGGCCGAGAGATCAAGGCGCTGTCGTCGGAGGAAGTGGCGGGCCTGCTCGATGGAGAAGGGCTGGGGATGGCCCTGCCGGCGGAGCTGAACGGGTTTCCCGGGCCGCGCCACGTGCTGGAGCTCGGAGAGATGCTGGAGCTGAGCGCGGGGCAGAGCGCGGAGGTCCAGGCCGTCTTCGACTCGATGCAGGCCCAGGCTCGCGCCCTGGGCAGCGAGATCGTCGAGCTGGAGCGCGAGTTGGACCACGCCTTCGCGGCACGGACCATCACCGAGGAGCGTCTCACGGAGTTGCTGGATGGGATCGCAAACCGACAGGCTCGGCTCCGCGGCGTACACCTGCGGGCGCACCTGAGGGTCCTGCCCATCCTCACCGAGTCTCAGCGGGCCCACTACCTGCAAGCCAGGGGGTACGGAGGGTGATGGACGCTCCGCACGGACAGGAGTCGGGAGGGGCGACGCCGTTCGAGCTGGACCACGTATTCGTGTGCGTTCCCCTTGAGGCTCCGCAGGCGTCCGGACTGCTGGAGGCCGGCTTCGCCGAGGGCCCGGCGAACACGCACCGGGGCCAGGGGACCGCGTGTCGGCGGTTCTTCTTCGACAATGCCTACCTCGAGCTCCTCTGGCTCCTGGACCAGGAGGAGGCCCGATCCCCCGCCGTCCGCCGAACCGGGCTATCGGCTCGGGCAGACCTGGAGCGGCCCGCCAGCCGGATTGGGGTCTGCCTCCGCTCTCCGTC
Source organism: Gemmatimonadota bacterium (assembly GCA_039586075.1). Taxonomy (GTDB): domain Bacteria; phylum Gemmatimonadota; class Gemmatimonadetes; order Longimicrobiales; family Gaopeijiaceae; genus Gaopeijia. Next base: position 89,204 of record JBDHLC010000015.1, read on the forward strand.
CGGGCACCCTCCCCCGGTGGAGACCTGGCCCTACCGGGCACCGTATCTCCCGCCGGACGCCTTCATCCCCACCGCGACGAGCTCCACCCGGTCCCACGAGCCGCTGATCTTCTTCCTTCCGCCGGCGTTCCTGGGCACGCCGCGCCCATCGGTACCGCATCCCAACGGCGCCCAGGCCGTCACGGACGTGGCCATCAACCTGCCGAGGCCCACGGAGGTGTCCCCCGCCCTGGAGTGGCTGGCCCAGTCGGGCATCGTGGAAGTCACGCTCGAATCTCCGGAGGCGCTCACCTGGACCCTGGACGGCGGCTCGCAGGGCAACTCGCTTTCCATCCCCGGCTCCACTCCGATCCGGATCCGGTGGTGACGGGCAGGGACACGCCTCCGGGCCTGGGCGCGCCTTCTCTCGCGTGTCGCCGGAGCGCTGCGCAGTTTGGCTGTTCACGGCAGGCCCACCTCAGCGGAGAGAATCCACGTTGGGAGAAAGCTTCGAGCTGAAGACCGAGCGGCTCCTGCTCCGAGATTTCGTGGAGGACGACTTCACGGACGTCCAGTCGTATGCCGAGGATCCGGAGGTGGTCCGCTACATGTCGTGGGGTCCCAACGAGCCCGAGGAGACACGCGCGTTCCTTCGCAGGGCACGCGGGCCTATCGGCGCGGATCCCCGCAGCGATTTCGAGCTCGCCATCACGCGGCTTACGGACGGCCGGGTTCTGGGTGGTGTGGGGCTCCACCGGGACGGAACGAACGCCATGCTTGGGTACTGCTTGCGTCGGGATGCGTGGGGCCGCGGGTACGCCACCGAAGCCGCCCGAGCTCTCCTGCAGTTCGGCTTCGCCTCCCTGGGCGTGCATCGCGTCTGGGCCGGCTGCGACCCGCAGAACTCGGCATCGGCGAATGTGCTGCACAAGCTCGGCATGCGGCAGGAAGGGCACCTCCGCGAAGAAAGCCTGGTCCGTGGAGAGTGGCGGGACAGCCTCCTCTTCGCGGTGCTCGCCCACGAGTGGCGAGCCGGTGCTGGAGGCACCGGATGAAGACCCCGTCCGGGACCGAACTCCGACCTGTGGCACGCCGACGGATCCTGGTGGCGGCGGCCCTCGCCGTGGCCGCGTGCGGTGTCGGGAATGGGGGGGCCGACGGTGACCCCGCCCTCACGGACACCCTCCGAGTGCTGGCCTATAACATCCACCACGGGGAGGGCATGGACAGCGTGCTGGATCTGCACCGCATCGCGGCCCTGATCCGCGAGGTGGACCCGGACCTGGTCGCGGTCCAGGAGGTCGACAGCGTGACTACCCGGACCGGAGGCGTGGACCAGGCCGCGGAGCTGGGGCGTCTCACGGAGATGGAGCCACGCTACGGTCGGTTCATGCCCTACCAGGGTGGCGCCTACGGAATGGCGCTCCTCTCACGCTGGCCCATTTCCCAGGCCGTCAACGTGCGGTTGCCCGAGGGCGCCGAGCCGAGGTCGGCCATGAGCGTCGTGGTGATCTCGCCGAAGTCGGGACGCGCTCTCCGATTCGTGGGAATTCACTTCTACCGAACGGCGGAGGAGCGCATGGCCCAGGCCGAGGCGTTGGATCGCGCCCTGGCCGGGGGTGACACTGCCACCATCCTGGCCGGCGACTTCAACTCCACGCCGGGGTCGGCGGTCATGGCCCGCCTCTCCGACTCCTGGAGCGTCGTTGGGAAGGGCGAGGACCACTTCACCTTCCCCTCGTACGGCCCGGACCGGGAGATCGACTTCGTGCTCTTCCGTCCGGCGGACGCCTTCGAAGTGATCTCGCAGCGGCTCATCGACGAACCCGTGGCCTCCGACCATCGGCCCGTGGTCGTGGACCTCGCCTGGAAGCCGTGACGGAGCACCTCGTTCGCCTCGCGTCCCCCGGAGATGCCGCTGTGGTTCACAGCATCTACGCGCCCGTCGTACGGAACACGGCCATCTCCTTCGAGTGGGAAGCTCCTTCCGTGGACGAGATGGCCCGCCGGATCGAGGCCGTCCTGGCCGCGAACTATCCTTGGCTCGTAGTGGAAGCGCATGGTCAGGTGCGCGGGTACGCTTACGCGGGGGCCTACCGGACGCGAGCGGCCTACCGATGGGCCGCGGAGGTCTCGGTGTACGTGGCCGCGCAGCACCATCGGGGCGGGTTGGGACGGATCCTGTACCGCAGCCTGATCCGCCTCCTCGAGGCGCAGGGCTTTCGAAGCGCCTACGCGCTGGCGACCACGCCCAACACGAGCAGCGACGGCCTTCATCGGTCCCTTGGATTCCGGGAGGTCGGCCGGTTTCCCCGGGTCGGATACAAGTTCGGCCGGTGGCACGACGTGGTGTGCTGGCACCTGGCGCTGCCGCAGCCCGACGCGCCACCCGGACCCATTCGTCCGCTCGAGGAGGTCATGACCCTCCTGAGCCCGGACGGGCGTCGGATTACCACACCGAGCCGCGACGCGGCCCGGGCGGGTTTCAGGGATTCGAGTGACCCGAGGTTTGCCTTACCACAGAACTCCCCGTCGGGCCATGGTCCGGGCATAGTACCAGAGCCCGATGGCCACCAGGAAGACCAGCGCCGAGAAGGCCAGGGGCAGCACCCCGCCCATCACCTCGAGTCCGTTCGTCAGCACGAAGTTGTGGAACGAGGTGAGGATCATGGCCACCACGGAGACCAGGAGGACGGGGGCCGCCACGCGCCGCTTCAGCAGGAGTAGCACCGTCCCCACGACCCCACCCCACACCGCCAGCGCCCAGGTCGCCACGACCCAGGTGGGGAAGCCGTAGAAGTATTCCAGCTGCTCGGGAGTGAACTGGCTCATGTACGACTCGTTCTGGGTCTGCGTCATGAGGTAGTCCATGGCCCCCACGAGATTCCACAGCAAGCCCAGGATTCCGACGACCCAGAGGTGCCAGGGCGGGCGCTGCACGTCGAGGATGGCTTCTTCGGACATGGGAGTCTCCGTTCGTGAGGGAGGGTGGGGCCGGGCACCGGGCGACCAGGGCTCGGCCATTCCGGATCCGGATAACCAGGTTCACTAGGCACCGGCACACTGGTCGATGTCAACAGGCTTGACCGCTCCGAGGGCTCGGCGGAGGCGTTACAACCGTGGCGCCGCGGCCCATCCTGTGGTTCGCGCTCCACATCCAGCGGGCCGCGGGGTCCACGCCGGGACTCGGGGGCGTGGACCCGGCCGAGATCGGAGCGGGATCGCCCCCGGGCCCGGACTTCGGCGGCGGAGGGGTAGCGTGGGATGGGCTCGGCGGCTGGCAAATCGTGGTCTCACAAGGGTTTGCAGCCTCCCGGACCCTCTCGGACGCCGGTTCCACTCCACCGGGAGGCGTCCTCTCCCGAGGACGCTCCGATCCACCCTTTCCGGCATGAGAACCCCGCAGCGTCCCCGTACAGACCCCTGGCACGCGCCCTGCACGGGTGTCTCCGGCACGAGGCGAAGCAATCCTGCCGCCAGGAGTGTTTCATGGATTCGCCCACCGGTCCTCACGCCGTGGTCACGCGGCTGTACCAGCTCATCTCGGGGCCCGCCGAGCACCAGCGAGACTGGGCTGCAGTACGGGAGTTGTTCGCTCCCGGCGCCATGCTCCGCAGTGAACTCACCCTTCCCGACGGGTCACGCCAGTCGGGCTGCTGGACCGTTGCCGAGTTCTGCGAAGCCGCCGCCTCGGATTACCGGGATCAGGGCTTCTGGGAGGAGGAGATCGCTTTTCGCATGGAGCGCTTCGGCCCCATGGCGCACGTCTGGAGCACCTATCGAAGCCGGGTGGGCACGCCCGACTCCGTCCCCGTGGGCCGCGGCATCAACTCCATCCAGCTCTCGGAACGTCGTGGCCGCTGGCACATCACGGGCCTGGTCTTTCAGCTCGAGCACCGCTCGGCTGGGATCCCAGAGGAGTATCTCACTCCGGTGGGAGGGGCGGGGCACGCTCCACCACCGACCGGGCAAACCGTCCGGTGGCGGGCTTCGGAGCCTCAGCGGTTCCCGGGCAGCTCCACTCGCTGAGAGAGATTCGCTTCCACCTCTTCGCGGGTGCGCCATACCGGCCGCATCTGCTGCTGGGAGAACAGCTCCAACTGGTCCCCGTTGTGCGGGGAATGGGGCTGCGTCGCGTTGCCGTAGGCGGTCAGGACCCGGGCTCGGGGACCCTCGGGCGTAAACTCCATGGCCGCGTAGTAGGAGTCACCGGAGACCACCTCTCTCTCCCCGCTGCCGTTCGACTGGAAGCTCGCCACCCGGAAGATCCCCATCGGCCCCCCCGGTCCGCCGGATACCGGCACCGAGTGGCCGTTTCGCCTGGCTCGGTGCACCTCCCCCCACGGCACGTCCAGGGATCCGAACTCCGAGGCGACCTCTTCCGCCGCCTCGGCGAGCACCGCCACGGCGGCCGGACCGTCCGCGATCCCCGAGGGCGTGTTCGCAGGAGCCTCCTCCGACCATGGATTCGACCAGCCCGAGGGCCCGCTGGTCCAACGCCGGATCCACTCCTCGAAGAGGATCGCACCGCGACTGTCCGCGTTCACGGTGCGGTCCCACTGCGCCAGCACACCGGCGGCGTCGCGGGCCCTCTCATCGGCTGATGACTCCGCCCACTCCAGGAGCTCGTCCAGGACCCGATCGGCCATCTCCACACGGGTGTCGTGCTTGTAGGCCGCCAACTCCTCGAAGGTGACGGAATCGTCCTCACGGAGGATGTTCGCGCTCCGCTGCGGGCGCGGCCCCATGAAGACCGGAGCCATGTAGGGAGGGAAGTCCTCCGGATCGAGGACCTGGGGCACCGTAGCGGTCCAGGGCGGATCGTTGGCGTTCTGCAGCCATCCGATCTCCGGGTCGAGGATCCGCGGCAGCTCCTCGTAGGCGTGGTAGCTGTCCCAGAAGGTCTCGGGATCGCTTCCGTCCACGGCCCCGCGCCAGCTCTGGAAGTCCCCACCTCCCCGCCGGGGCACGGCACCGTTGAAGACGTAGAGGATATGCCCGTCCGCGTCGGCGTACATGACGTTGAACATGGGAATCTGCAGCCCGGCCAGCGCGGACTCGAACTCCTCGAGCGAGCTGGAGCGGGCCATGGCCCACCATTGGCTGATGGGCCTGGGGCGGTCGATCCCAGCTACCCTCACCGCCACCGCGCGCCCGTCTCCCTCCGCGATCACCGGACCGTGCACCGAGCTCTTCACTTCGAAGACGTCGGCCCGCAGGGCCCCGCTCCCGTCTCGCACCAGAACCGTGTCCGAGCGGGTCTCGAAGGGGCGGACCTGGTCACCGAACCGATACCCCTCCCCATCGAGGGTGAGAGTGAACAGGTCCACGCCGTCGTAGGTGTTCACCGTGTGCGACCACCCCAGGCGCTGGTTGAATCCGATGGCGATTCCCGGAAGACCCACGAGTGTGGCTCCGTACGCGTCGAATCCGGGACCCACCACGTGCTGCTCGTAGAAGAGGAAGAGGTCCTGCCAGGGCAGATGGGGATTAGCCACCAGCATCGCGTTCCCGCTGGCGGATCGCGACGGTGCGATGGCCCAGGTGTTCGACCCCGGCGCTTCGGCCCCGCTGCGCGGATCCTCCACCCCGGCGGCGGTCCTCGTGGCCAGGACGCGGCGCGCCTGCTGAACGACATTCGGGCTGGATACGAATACGAAGTGCAGGGCCCGGTGGGCGTGGGCCATCACGTCCTCCACGGTGACCGGGAGCACCACCTGCGCGTCTTCGGCGATTCGCTCCGGGAACGACTGTGCGTACCGATTCATCCCGTCCACGAAGGCGGCGAGGTTCTCCTGCATCTGCGGCGTCTCCTCACCCGCCCACTCCGCAGCCCGTCGGGGGACTCCCATGGTACGAACGTACCGGTCGGAGGCGGGCGCCGGTCCTCCCACGAAGCTCCGGTAGTCCTCTCCCCAGTACTCGGCCGCCCGTCCCCTCGCCTCTCCGTACAGCCGGAGGACCAGATCGCCGTGGCTCTCCATCTGCGCCCACCCCATGCCCCGGAACGCAGCGGATTCCGTGGTTCCGTAGATGTGGGGCACACCCCAGGTGTCCCAGAGGATCTCGTCCGCGGAGGGCGCCTCGGCTCCGGGGCCGCACGCCCACAGGAGCCCGACGATGACGAGTGTGGCGGGAAGCACGCGGCGGTGGGACATGGGATGGACTCGGAGAGTGGATCGTTGGAAGGCAGGCACCGGAGACTCGGACCGGCCCTGCGGTGGGAAGGCTCGAATCAGTCGCCCGGAGCCGGCCGCAACCCACCGGTGGCCAACTCCTCCCCGTCTATGAACCGAGTGCCTGCGGGGTCCACGTAGCCGAGACGACCCAGGTACTCGTCGATCTTCCCGGTCAGGACGAAGGAGTAGTGCAAGGGAATGGCGCCAGGCTCGCTCTCGTTCGCGTACCTCACCAGGGAGCTGGTGCAGTTGTTGAGGATGGTGTTGTACCATCGGGGCTCGTCCCCCAGTGCGCGGGTCTCTTCCGCCATCTTCACGAAGATGCGCGACCGGGACTCCGCCGGGATGTCGAGGCGATACCGGATGACGGGATCCCCCTGGTACCGCACCCTCCGTGTGACGAGGTCCTCCTCGGTGGCCCAGACGTGGGCGGCCTCGAACCCCCGGAAGATACCGCGGAGCATCGAGTACTCCTCATCCGCTTCCCGTCGGGCCTCCATGGAGAGACCGAGGTACCGCGCAGGCCCGTACGATTCGTCGAACTCGAACACCAGGAAGGTATGGGCGATGAGGCCCTGTCCATCGAACTCCTGCTCGTAGAGCCAGAGGTCCACGAGGTCCGCTGGATCGAACGACGCGTCGAAGTACTCCGTGGATAGCACGGAGTCCGGGGCGTACCGCCAGTCCCGGATGTCGGACAGGCGCACCTCGCCACCCTCGGCTACGTCCGCCCGCGCCAGGACGCTCAGGTCGGCGGCCCAGGCCCGATCCATCGACGGGCTCCTGGCCAGGAAGACCACAAGCACCGCTCCGAGCACGGAGCCCACCAGCCAGGCACGTCGGGAGAGGAGCTTTCGCATGGGGCGTTCGTCGCGGCTGGAAGGGGTTGGGATCGCGCAGCGGCAGTAATTGGACCGCGGCCGGCAGGCGGGTCACCCGGGGGTGCGTCGCGCTGGTCGCGGATCCCACAAGGTAAGGCTCGGAGACGGCACACCGGTACCCGATGGCGGGAGCAGGGTGCCCACGGGGTGGCTCGGTGGAGAGCCGTCGGGCCCCCGCCACCTCGCCAATGGAGCCTGCCCCCCACATCTTCTGGGCCCGCGGCCGGCCGGTGGTGCCGGTCATCGACCCCCTTAGGAGCAGGAGCCCATGATACCTCCCGAGGAGCGCGCCACTTTCAAGCGATACGCGAAGATGGCCGGGCTGCTCTACCTGGTCATCATCGTGGGAGCGGGCTTCGGCGAGGGGTACGTCCGTCAGACGCTGCTGGTCTCCGGTGACGCCACTGCCACGGCGTCCAACATCCGGGCCGCCGAGACCCTGTTTCGCTTCGGCTTCCTCGGCGACCTGGTGGCATTCATGGCCGATGCCGCGGTGGCGGTGCTCCTGTACGTGATCCTCCGCCCGGTGAACCGGACCTTGTCGCTCATGGCGGCCGCGTTCCGCCTGGTGGCCCATCCGGCCATCGGCTCCGTAAACCTCCTGAACCACCTCGGCGCCCTGGTCCTACTCGGCAATGCCGGAACGGCAGGCGCGTTCCCCCCGGACCAGCTCGAGGCCCTGGCCCTGGCTTCCCTGGAGCTTCACGGCTACGGCTACCTCATCGGGGGTGCCTTCTTCGGGGTTCACCTGGCCCTTCTCGGCTACCTGTTGTATCGGTCCGATCTCTTTCCAAAGTGGCTGGGAGTGCTTCTGCTCCTCGCCGCGGCCGGGTACCTCACCGAGAGCTTCACCGCCTTCGTCATTCCGGCGCTGGCGGAGTTGGGAGCCTCCTTCGTGGTGTTCACGGCGAGCCTTGCCGAGGTCTCCCTGTGCCTGTGGCTTCTCATCAGGGGAGTGCTTCCGGCGCCACGTCCGGCCGAGGGCTGAGGGGCGAGCGCGTGGACCTCTCCCGGCTCTCCTTCCGAACCGCCTCGGAGCGCGACCTCACAACACTGCTACGACTGCTGGCCGACGACCCGCTTGGAGCCTCGCGGGAGGTCGTGTCGGATCCGGTTCAGCCCGAATACGCCGAGGCCTTCCGGATCATCGACTCCGACCCCCACCAGGAGGTCCTGGTGGCCACGCTGGACGGCGAGGTCGTGGGCATGCTCCAACTCACCTATGTCCCCTCCCTCACGTACCAGGGAAGCTGGCGCGGGCAGATCGAGGGGGTCCGGGTATCCGCGCGGGTCCGCTCTCTGGGGGTGGGCCGCCGCCTGGTCGAAGAGGCTGTGGACCGGGCCCGGACCCGGGGATGCCGGATGGTTCAGCTCACCACGGACAAGGAGCGTCCACGGGCCATCCGGTTCTACGAGGGGATGGGCTTCACGGCCACGCACGAGGGAATGAAGCTCCATCTCACCCGCACGCCGGACGGCTGACCCGAACCCAGGCCCCGCTGGCCCCTCGGTCCGGCGCACGGCATCTTCGCTGGACTTCCCCGTCCGGCTTCGACCCCAACCGAGTCTCCCTTGACCGATCCCGGCGAACTCCCCGGCCGCCCGCCGATCCCGTCCGACACCGTGGTGGGGCACGTGCACCTCAAGGTCTCGGATCTGGATCGCTCGGTGCGGTTCTACACCGAGGCGCTCGGGTTCGAGGTGATGCAGCGAATGGGAGACTCGGCCGCCTTCCTGGGCGCGGGCGGATACCACCATCACGTGGGGCTCAACACCTGGGAGTCCAAGGGTGGAAGCCCACCGCCGCCACGGGCCACGGGTCTCTATCACGTGGCCTTTCGCTATTCCACCCGGAGTGCCCTGGCGCAGGCGCTCCGGCGGCTGGGTGAACTGGGAATCCCACTCGAGGGTGCAGCCGACCATGGCGTCAGCGAGGCTCTCTATCTTCGGGATCCCGACGGTAACGGAATCGAGCTGTACCGGGATCGGCCCCAGGAAGAGTGGCCCCGGGACGAAGAGGGACGCCTCCGATCTTCGGGATCCCGACGGTAACGGAATCGAGCTGTACCGGGATCGGCCCCAGGAAGAGTGGCCCCGGGACGAAGAGGGACGCCTCCGTATGTTCACCCGACCCCTGGACCTGGCCGCCCTGCTCGACGCCGGGTGAGGTGACCTACGTCGTCGGCACCGGATCGGAGTGGGTCCGACGAAGCGTCACGCCGACACCGTCCGTGCCGCCGGAAGCCGTCAGGGCTCGTACCCCGGCGTGTCCGCGAGCCGGATCCGGCTCCGCACGAACACGCCACTCCCCCGTGCCACCTCGCCGCCCGCTGACTCCGTCAGGACGGCCTCTGCGATGAACTGAGAGCGGGTCCTGTGTGCCACACGCCCGACGGCTCGAATTCGGCCCGAGGTGACCGGCCCCGTCAGGTACAGCGTGAACGACGTGCAGCGAGTTCGCGGCGAAGAAGGCCGCGTCGTCCAGCATCTTGAAATAGACCGATCCGTGAAGCGCCCCCCCGGCGTGGAAGAACCGCTCCGAGACCTCCATGTCGATGGATGCCATGCCCTCTCCCACTTCGAGGACGGGCTGGAAGAGCTCGTTGATGGGTCCGGCGGCGTACATCTTCTCCAGCGCCACGAAGTGCGGATCCCGATCCATGGCGCCCTCCTATCCCAGAATCCGTAGGAGCCAATCCACGGCGAAGATCACGAACGCCACGAAGAGAATGAAGAGGGACACCTCCTCGATGGATGAGAAGGTCCGCACGACTCGCTGGGCCGCGCCCTTCAGGAGGCTCTCGGACCGCCTCGAGGGAAGCCCGCCCTGGCCGCGCGACTCCCGGGCGCGGCGACGCGACTCACTGGATGCCCGCACGGCGCCTCCCTCGTCCCACACCGCCAGGATTCGCGTCAGGCCACCGTGAGCCACGTGGGGTCCGCTATGTCCGACCTCCCGGGTACAGGTGTGCGCCGTACCCGCACAGCCCACCGCACACCGGCGCGATCCCGGCCGGGATGCCGGCCGCACGTGACTGTATCGCTTGATGGTCTCGGGATCGTCTTTGGCGGTGAGTCTCATCCTGAGGACTCCTTGGCGGGGCTGACAGCTGGGGATTCCCGACCGGACTCTCCCGGAAGATGTGGACGGGCTTCGCGGGGCGCGAACCCCCCATCCTCCTCAGACGAGAAACGGGACACCGCCTGAAGGCGGTGCCCCGTTCATGATCGGGACTCTCCTGCAACCACCGCACCGGCAACCCCACCCGATTACCGGCACGGCGTTTTCGGTTACGAGAAGAGCCCCGCAGCCCATTCGATGGAACCGGCCCAGAGATCAGCCCAGGGCATGGTGGCCAGGGCGATCCAGCCGTCCACCGGAGATGCCTCCACGGCACCGGTGACGAAGAAGATGACGTACCAGAAGACGATGGCCCACCCGACCTCGCGAAGGTAATGGCGCACGCTCAGGGGCTCCTCGCGCTCCTTCGCATGGGCAGGCCTGTGGTCCTCCTCCCGCTTCTCACGGAACACCGCCTCGATGGCGACGGTGAAGCCGCGGCGGTAGAAGGAGACCGTATCACGCAGAATGCGGCCGGACTCTACCGGCTCCTTGCCGTTCAGCATGCTCTGGCTGAGCGCGAAGCTGAACTGGAGCATGGAGCGAAGCAGGAGCGGCACCCAGAAGATGAAGCCGATCACCGCCCAGAGACCGAGGCAGACCGACAGGATGGACCAGGTGAGGTACCGGCCGAAGCCGCCCTTGTTCTGCTCCTCCTTGTCGTCCTCGTAGGACAGGTAGGCGTCACGCCGGCTCTCGGGGACGGCTACCGGAGAGAAGGTGCTGTACCGATGTGCGTAGCTTTGCTCAGACATTTCTCCTACTCCCTGTCCCCCGTGGGCATGTTGGCAGGCTCGTTAGGGAGGATCACGCTTCCGACTCCCCCGCTGTCCAGACCGAACCCGATCCGGCTCACGCCTTCCGAGTCCGCCAGGAGGAGGTTCGCCGCATCCCCCCGCACCAGCCCGAGGACGGCACGGGGAACCCCCTGGCCGTCCGCGAACACCAGCGTCGTGGTCTCATCCGGTAGTAGCCCCAGCGCCACGCGGCGCTCACCGGCCTCGTTGGAGAGGGACAGCCCGGGATAGCCCTCGGAGCGGACGGAGATGGAAAGCCGCTCACGCTCCTGCCGGTCGAACATGCCGAAGCTGGCGTTTCCGGCATCGTCCACCGTCCACTCACCCCGGGGGGTGCCGTCGGGCCCGACGAGGACCACGCCCCGTGCTTCCAGGATCGTGTTCTCCGGAGCTGTGTTCCCGAACAGGGGCTTCACCAGCCAGGAGGCGGCGGCCACCATGATGGCCATGGCCATGCCCGTCCCCAGGAAGCGGCTCCGCGCCTGCAGGCGTCGGATCTCCTGCTCCATCGCGCCGAACCGCATCCGGAGCCGAGGATCCAGCTGGTCCTTGGCCGCCTCCTTCTCGGGGGCGGACTTGTTCTCGGTGTTCTTCGACATCTCAGTCTCCGTGTCGGTCGGTCATGGAAGGAATTCCTGCGGAGAACTCCTCCTCCGTTACCAGGAAGTAGGAATGCGCCGCTCGGTGGATCGACGGCGGATCGAGTTCCGGCTCGATGCCCAGGAACGCCGCCTTGGCCTTGATCTGCTTGACCAGGTCTCGGGGGTGGCAGCCCCGCGGGGAGAACTCCCGGGCGTGGTAGTACTCGTCGTAGAGCAGGTCGACGGCCTCTTGCCGGTACTCGACGTCGAACTCCTCGCAGGTGAGGTGGAAGATCGACTCGAAGGCCTCCCGGGTGGGGCTGCGGACCTCCACCTTGTACTGGATCCGGCGCAGGAACGCCTCATCCACCAGATCCCCGGGGTTGAGGTTCGTCGCGAAGATCAGGATGCAGTCGAACGGCACGGGGAACTTGATTCCCGAGTGCAGCGTCAGATTGTCGAAGCCCTTTTCCAGGGGCACGATCCACCGGTTCAGGAGCTCCTCGGGACGCATTCGCTGCCGCCCGAAGTCGTCGATGATCAGCACCCCTCCGGCCGCCTTCAGCTGGAAGGGGGCCTGGTACACCTTCGAATAGGGATCGTACTGGAGATCCAACTGATCCAGCGTCAGCTCACCGCCCACGAACACCGTGGGTCGCTTGATCTTGACGAACCGGTGATCGAAGTCGGGCCCGTCGTTGAAGAGCGCGGCGTGCACGCCGTCCGGAGCGGCCCGGCGTTCGTGCTCGACCTCCTCGTGGAACACCGGGTCGTAGAGCACCATCACGTGCCCGTGGACCAGGAGGGCCCTGGGAAGGAACATGGTGGCGGAGGTCAGCCGGCCCACCCGCTCGGCGGTGGCCGTCTTCCCGTTCCCGGGGGCCCCGTGCAGGAAGATGGAAGCGCCGGAGTTCACGGCGGGCCCAAGCGCATCGATCACGCCGTCGGGCAGGATCAGGTCCGCGAACGCAGCCTCGAGGTCCTCCTTCCGCACATGGACGTCCCGCACGGACTGCGCCGCAACGATCCGCTCGAACTCCTCCAGCGGTACCGGGGCCGCCCCTGCGTATCGGCTGGTGTCCAGGGCGGACCTGGCTCGCTCGGTGCCCTCACCCGTGAGGGTGAAGGTATATCCGCCACGGCCATGCCCCAGCGCCTGGAGGACTTCCACGAAGTGCCGCTGCTGGGCCGCAAGGAGCAGGTCGTCGATGAGGCTGAAGGGGAGTGCGATGGCCTCAGCCAACTCGTCCCCCGCCATGGCCCCGTTCTGGTAGAGGATCTTCAACAGGAGGTTGGTCACCTGGGACTCGGACAGTCCTGTGTCCGCCAGCGTCTCGGGCTTGCGCGGGATGAAGGCGTGCGGGTCGCTGGGCGCCGCGGGCACCTCCGGCTGCACCCCCATGACATCGGGGTCGTCGTATTCCACGCGGCGCGGGTCTGGGGACGCCGCCGGAGCGTTCACCACGTTGGGCGGTGCGAGCTCGTCTCCGAAGAACGCCTCGTCCAGCACCGGGGGATCCTCATCGGGCATGGCCGGGGAATCCGGGTGCTGCGGGTCGGCCTGCGGAGGCCTGTACTGGTCGGCCCGTTCTCTGGAAAAGGGGCGAGTCATCAGATCTCCTGCAGTCTGAGGCTTGCGTGGGAGGGGGTTCGCGTCCACGAGCAGGTGTCGCCCACGGAGGTGCCGGAGGCCTCGATGGTGCCGGCGGGCACCTCCAGGACGTAGCGGCCTCCGGTGACGCGCGCCGGCGTCGTGCGGGGAGGAACCCTCTCCAGCACCTTGAGGACCCGGCCACTGGCGTCGAGGAAGATGATGTCCAGCTCGTACTCCATTCCCCACGTGTGGATCGCGTTGCACGGCGTCAGGAGGATGCCCTCACCGGCGCGCGGCTCCGGGCGCATGAGAAAGCCCCTGAGCCGGGACCACCAGCTGTCCGCCAGGTCCACGTTTACGCCCAGAAGCGTGCCTCGGGTCCGGTTCATGATTTGCATTCTGGGGCTCCCGTCAGTTCATGGAGGCGAAGGTCTGGGCGATGCTGATCAAAGCCGGGCCCAGAATGACGACGAAGAGGGCGGGAAAGATGCAGAAGGCCAGGGGGAAGATCATCTTGATGGTGGTCTTCGCCGCGGCTTCTTCTGCGCGCTGCCGACGCTTCGTCCGCATGGTCTCCGCGTGCACTCTCAGGGAGTGGGCGATGGAGGTACCGAAGCGCTCGGTCTGGATGAGCATCGTGGCCAGTGACCGGAGATCCGCCACGCCCGTCCGGTCGGCCAGGTCCATGAGGGCGTCGGCACGGGGCGTACCGGCCCGGATGGCCATGTTGGTGAGGGCCAGCTCCTGGGTCATGACCTTGCTGCCGTGTCGAATCTCCTTGGCCACGCGCACCAACGCCTGGTTGAGGCCCAGTCCGGCCTCCACGCAGATGACCATGAGGTCCAGCGCATCGGGAAGCGCCCGCTGAAGCTGCTTCTGTCGGCGGGCGATCTTCCCGCTGAGGATGAAGTTCGGCACGACCCAGCCGGCGGCGCCTCCCAGCCCCGCCGTCACGAAGGTCAGGACCGTCGAGAACGAAGCCGCGTTCCCGATGAGCAGTCCATACACTGCCAGCAGGCCGGCCGAGCCGAACCGGATCCCGAGGAAGAGGGGAAGCGCCCGAGGCTCACGGTAGCCGGCGTGGACCAGACGTTCCCGGGTCTTTCCCCACTCCGCCCGGCGGGCCCCCATCTGCTCACCCAGGTACTGGAGCAGGTCCCGCATGCGACTCCGCCGGCGGGCCCGCTGGGCCACGACGTCGGCGTCGAACAGCCCATCCAGTTCGAGCTCGGCCAGTCGGGCCTTGAATCCCCGCGACCGGGCGGGAAGCGCCTGGGCGGCCAAAGCCACGATGAGGGCGATGGTCAGAGCTGAGCTGATTGCGACGATAAAGATCACGGGACGATCCTCAGATATCGATGTTGATGATTTTTCGGATCCACAGGACGCCCACGACCTGCAATGCCAGGGCCGTGAAGACCGCCAGCTTTCCGATGGCGGTGGTCACCAGCAGCCCCATGTACTCGGGCTGGATCATGGCGGTGATGGCTGCCACCGCCGGGGGGAGGGCGGCCAGCGCGTAGCCGCTCATGCGGCCCTGCGCGGTGAAGACCCTCAACTGGCGCCGGATGTAGAACCGGGCACGGATGGTCTCCGCCAGGTTGTCCAGGATCTCGGCCAGGTTACCGCCGACCTCACGCTGGATCAGGACGGCGATGGCGAAGATCCGCACGTCGACCAGGTTCACCCGGTCCACCATTCCCAACAACGCATCCGAGAAGGGAAGCCCGAAGCGCTGCTCCTCGAAGGTCTGTCGGAACTCCTCGGCTACGACCATCGGGCCCTCGTCCGCAACCATCCGCATCCCGGACGCCAGCGGGTGTCCCGCCCGGATCGCCCGGGTGAGGAGGTCGATGGACTCCGGGAACTCCTCCTCGAACAGGCTCAGCCGGTTCTTCCTCTTCCGCACCAGGTAGAGGTAGGGCAGAGACGCTCCCATGAGCGCGAAGGGGAAGCCGATGGCCAGCGACCGGCTGGCCAGTGCTGCCATGGCTCCGGTCCCGAGCGCCAACCCGGTGGAAAGCAGGAGGAACGTCTCGGGCCGCCACTCGACCCGGGCTTCGCGCAGCAGCTGTTCCGCCCGCGTCAGCCCCGGTAGGCTGTTGGCCAGATCGCTCCAGAATCCCTGCTCCTCCTGGAATTGACGGATCAGGTCGTCCGAGGCGCCGCCGCCGCGCTCCGCCACCTGATTGATGATGGGCTCGATTCGCCGGGCCACCCGTCGCCGCGTCATCCAGTCCCGTAGCACCTCCCAGGACAGCGCGAGGGCGAGGGTGGAACAGACGGCGGCCGTGAAGATCAGGACGCCGGTGAGTCCAAGGGAGATACCCATCACCACCTCCCCCGCTCACTGGAGGCCATGGAGGGGCTGCCGTGCTCCTCCACTTGCCGGTCCAGGAAGAGGGACCCTGCCAGCTCGATACCGCGGGACTTCAGGGTGTCGGCGAACTTTGGCCGGATTCCAGAGGGCTTGAAGCGACCCAGCACCACGCCCTCCTCGTCTATTCCCTGGCGCTCGTAGGCGAAGAGCTCCTGCATGGTGATGACGTCACCCTCCATTCCCACGACTTCCGAGATGGACATGAGCTTGCGGGAGCCG
This sequence comes from Gemmatimonadota bacterium, assembly GCA_039586075.1. Lineage (GTDB taxonomy): Bacteria > Gemmatimonadota > Gemmatimonadetes > Longimicrobiales > Gaopeijiaceae > Gaopeijia. The sequence continues at coordinate 104,935 of JBDHLC010000015.1, forward strand.
TCCGGAAGACGGCTCACCTGCAGGACCACCTGGATCCCGTTGGCGATCTGCTGCCGCACGGCCTTTTCCGGGAGGTTCAGGTTCGCCATGGCCACCATGGTGGCGAGGCGGTTCAGTGCGTCCCGGGGCGTATTGGCGTGGAGCGTCGTGAGCGATCCGTCGTGCCCGGTGTTCATGGCCTGGAGCATGTCCACGGCCTCGGCACCACGAACCTCACCCACGATGATTCGGTCGGGGCGCATACGGAGGGAGTTCACCACCAGCGCCCGCGCGGTCACCTCACCCTTGCCCTCCACGTTGGGAGGCCGGGTCTCCAGCCGGACCACGTGGGGCTGGCGAAGCTGGAGCTCCGCCGAGTCCTCGACGGTCACGATCCGCTCGTCGCCGGGAATGTGGGAGGAGAGGACGTTCAACAACGTCGTCTTACCGGCACCGGTTCCCCCGGAGATGAGGATGTTCAGGCGGCCCACCACCACCGCGTGGAGGACTTCCAGCATGGGTCGCGTGAACGCGCCCTTCGACATGAGGTCGTCGTCGGAGAGCACGTCCCGCTTGAAGCGCCGGATGGACATGTGCGGGCCATCCACCGCCAGGGGCGGGATGATGGCGTTCACACGAGAGTTGTCCGGAAGGCGAGCATCCACCATGGGCGACGAATCGTCGATCCGGCGACCCACGCCCGACACGATCCGGTCGATCACCTGCATCAGGTGAGTGTCGTCCTTGAAGCGGATGTCCGTGGGAAAGAGCTTCCCGTGCTTCTCGATCCAGATGTCCTTGTAGGTGTTCACCAGGATGTCGGAGACCTCCGGATCCTTCATGAGGGGCTCCAACGGTCCGAGCCCGAAGATCTCGTCCAGGATCTCGACCTGGAGGATCTCCCGCTCCTTGACGTTCAGCGCCGCCTGATCGTCCACCAGGATCTCCTGGATGGCGGTCTTGATGGCGCGGGTGGCCTCTTCGCGGCTCACCGACTCCAGGTTCGCCAGGTTCAGACGGCCCAGGAGCTTGCGATGGATGCGTGACTTGATCTCGGGGAGGCTGTGCACGTCCGAGTGTCCGACCTTCCCGTCCGATCCTCCGGTCACGTTCCAGGTATCCATCAGCTAGCCTCCGTTGCTGCAGCAGCCGACCCGTTGGAGCGGAAGGGCCGAAGCAGGTTTTTCAGGAACCCGGCACGCTCGTTTCCGGCGTCCTCGGTCCCGGCGATGCGGGATCCCAGAGCCGTGAGAGACCGGTCGAACGCGGACTTCTTCAGCTGGACCGCGGGACGGCCCAGGTTGATGCTTTCGGATATGAGCGTGGGATCTCGATCCACCACGATCTCGACGTCGAGGCCGAGTCCCTTCTCCACCTCGGCCACCGTGACCCCGAGGCCCTCGGCGTACTGGTTGAGGATGACTCGGGGAAGGGGGCTGCCGTTCCCGGTGTAGGGCTGCAGCATCTCCATGGACCGCTTCAGGTTCCGGAGCGCCGGGAGTTCCGGCGTGGAGACCAGGAGACGGTGGTCCGCGTCACGGAAGGCCACCTCCGCCGCATCGGTCAGAGTGTGACCGGCGTCCACCACCACGTGGGCGTAGTGACGGCGGCAGAAGCGGAGCAGCGCCATGACCTCGTCCATGGACGGGCCCTGGCCCTCGGCTCCCGGAGGAGAGGACAGGACGTGCAGCCCGGACTCGTGCTCTTCCAGGAAGGACTTGAAGAGCTCCTGGTCCACCCGGTGGAAGTTCTGGATCACGTCCAGGTAGGAGAAACGGGGCTGCAGCCCGATGGACAGCGCCGCCGTACCCAGCATGGGAGCCAGGTCCAGCAGAATCGTGCTCTTTCCCGTGAGCTCCTGGAGCACCACGGCGAGATTCACCGCGATGGTGGTGACACCCACGCCCCCCTTCGAGCTGAAGAGCGTGCTGATCTTTCCGCGGGTCAGCTTGTCGTCCGGCCGAGCCTTCCCCAGCCGGTGACGGATCCGCGTGAACGCCTGAGAGAGGTCATCCGGCGCGAAGGGCCGCGGGAGATACTCGCTCGCACCCGCCCGGATCACCCGGAGCAGGGAATCCGCCGCGAGGTCGGGGCCGGCCGCGATGAGCGTGACCTCGGGAGCCTCCTTGCTGAGTACTTCCAGGACCCGGAGGCCCATTACCGAAGATCCCAGGTCCACGAAGACCACCCGGGGGTTGGCGGCCAGGATGTCCGCAATCCGCTCCCGAGGCAGGTCCGACGCGGACTGGGACAGCTCCAGGACCAATCGGTCGGAGCTGTCCGGCCCCTGGACGAGGCTCCGGACATGACGTCGGAGCGCTTCGTCGTCGGTGATGAGTACGCATTCGAGCATGATATTCCTCGGGCTATTCGACTAGGCGGAGGTAGCGAACCAGGGATCCATCCGTCGGGCCGCTGCCCTGCTCCCCGTTCGGGAAGTACATGAACCGGGCCATGACCGGCGATTGGGGGCCCTGCATGTCCTCGAGGAACATCAGGGCGAAGTTGTTGAAGGTGATGGTCTGCATTCCGGAACCGACGATCTCTCCAGGCTGGAAGAGGCCGATCTTCATCACCCGGGGCGACTCCGTGGCGGGGACCGTCTGGACTTGTCCGTCGACCATGATGTCGCGGACGGGGCCTAGCTGGGGGTCCCAGTAGACGTCCCGATCCTGGTCGAGAAGCTCACTGATGCCCTGGTACGTCGGGCCGATCATGTTCCCGGGCTCCACGTCGTAGGGAACCCCTAGGTCGATCTTGCTGTTGTTGCAGCTGCAGATGTTCTGCCGGTAGACCGCGCCACCGGCGTCATTTCCGCCCCCGCCCCCCTGGGTGCACTCCGCCATGTCCTCGTCGGTGGGAAGGCGCCAAGGGAAGAAGATCCCGGGTGAGAAGTTGTACGGGTCCTGGGGGTCGGCCGCCTTCAACTGGATCCGGCGCCCGAAGTCCCGGGTGTAGGTGGTTTGAGTCAGGTCGTACCGGCTGTCCCGGAACTCACTTCCATAGCCCGTCTCACCCGAGAGCGGGGTTTCGAAGTTCGCCAGCCTCTCGTAGTTGTCGGTGGCCGGGTCGTAGGTCCAGTCCTCGCCTGGATCCCAGATGCGATTCCCGTTGACGTCCTGTAGGGTGTCCTTCTCCTCCCACATGTCCGGGAGCGCGATGGGCTTGAGGCAGCGGGCGGCGCCGGCGTCCAGGGCCTGGGCGGCCGCCACTGCGGCCACGTCGATCCCGTCGAACCCGATGACTCCGGCGAACCAGGCCGGAAGGTCCTCTCGCTGGATCCAGACCCGGACCTTCTTCTCGGCCAGCAGGACCTCCACGGTGACCTCGGAGGAGTCCACCGGCTCGTTCTTGATGGTGTGGCGCAGCGCGTAGTCGTACGCCCGCTCCCGGGCGAAGGGCGTCACCTGGGCCAGGGGGAAGTCCAGAAAGGCGCTACCCCCGGCGAGTGCCGCGGAATCGGCGATCTTCTGCGCCTCGTTCCGCCAGGCGTAACCGGCGGTGAGGTCCACGGCCAAGGCTGCCATCCCCAGGAGAACCACGAGGGAGATGGCGACCATCACCAGGGCCCCTCCCCGCTCGTTCCCGAGGCGGTTACGGCGCAGCGGTTTCATCGTCCGGCTCCTCCCTCGTTCCCGCTGGAGGTGTAGCCGGCGGGCGGATCACCGAGGCGCACCCGGGTGCTCTCCTCCTCGATCCAGTCGCCGATATGGGAATTCCAGTTCCAGTCCTCGGCCTCACCCGTGGGAAGCGGGGGCGCCGGAAGGGCGTTCGGGTCGAGGATGTAGGGCGTCACCAGGACCAGCAGCTCGGTGCGGTTCTCGCGCACGGCCTCGGACCGGAAGAAGTACCCGAGAATCGGAATGTCACCGAGGATCGGGTGCTTGTTGATGTCGGCGGCCATGGTGTTGTCCATGAGTCCACCGATGGCCAGCGTCTGTCCCGGCTGCAGCTCGACGTCCGTTTCCACGCGACGAGCGAGGATGCTCGGGATGGTGAACCCGGCGATGGACAGGCCGTTGGCGAAGTCGAGCGACGACACCTCCGGAGCCACCTGCAGACGCACGGCGCCACTGTTCGTGATGGTGGGGAGGAAGTTCAGGCGAATCCCGAACTCCTTCCAGGTGATGGAGATGGACTGGCTGTTCCCACCCTGGATGGACGGGAAGGGGAACTCGCCGCCGGCGAGGAACGAAGCTTCCTGCCCCTCGCGGGTGACCAGGTTCGGCTGCGCGAGGCTCTTGAAGTCTCCGTTGCCGCGAAGGGCACGGAGAACCATGTCGAGCTCCGAGTTCGCACCCTCAATCATGAGGCTGACGATGCCCTCGGACACCGAGGAGATCTCGTAGTCCGTTCGGTCGGGGTTCAACGGATCGTTGGAATCGAAGTCCCAGTCGCCGTAACGGTGGGGGTTCCGAAGCCGGATGAGATCCCGGCCCATCTCTTTCAGGGCGGACTTGCTGACCTCGGCGAACTCCACGTGGAGAAGGATCTGCTCCGGCGAAGGAGCCTGGATGTTGTTGACGATGGGAATCCCCATGGTCTCCGCCAGCTCCGTGGCCTTGCGCACGGTCTGGGCGTCCCGGACCTGACCGGACAGAACGATGGACGTCCCCGTGCTGGTCACGGTCAGACCGGCATTCGGAAAGAGGTCGTCGATCTGCCGCTGCAGCGACGCCACGTCCGCCGTCACCTCTACCGTGTACATCCGCGGCACCTGGTCCCACCCCCAGATCACGAGGCTGGTGGAGCCCGGCGTGCGGGCGTTGATGAGGACCTGGTTCGGGGGAATCACCACGGGCTCGGCCACCTCGGGGTCCGCGATGGACAGCCTGGTGATGCTGTCGACCTCGGTGAGGATCGCGGTGGAACCGCGGCTGATGGTGATGACCTCCTCGGCCTCGGTGCGGATGTCCATCTGGCCCACGAGGGTACCGGGCAGGGCCAGCAGCGCGATGAGCGCGCCGACCACGGCCGTGAGTGTCATCAGGAATCCTTGGATTCTCGGAGAAATCTGGGGATGCATCGTTCAGCTCCTGGGATGGCCGGGAATCAGTTGTACGTCACCAGGGTGCGCACAGCGCCCTGGTACATTTCGATGATGCTCTCGGAGGGAGCGGTGGATGTCCGCCCCGTCTGGGGTCGAGCCGACCCCGTACCCCGGAACACGGCGCTGAAGAGGCGCGACTCGGTCTCGCCTCGCGTCTCCACCGGATCCAGGTCGAGAGAGTTCCTGAGGGCCATCTGGATGCGTCCCTGCGTGGCCGCCAGCGACAGCTTCTCGGCTTGCTCCGGCGTCACGAGAACCGTGACGACCGTGGAGACGAGAGGCTGTCCGTTTTCGGTCTCGGTGATCTGCTGGTTGGCTGCGAGAGCCCGGATATTCTGCAGGATGACCTTACTGACGGTCTCCCGCTGTCCGGGCGGCTGCATGATCAGGATGACGTCGACCCGCGTCTGCGGGGTCACGAAGCCGGCCACCCCCACCACCTCGTCCACCTTCACACTGAGGGCGCGCATGCCCGAGGGGATCAGGGGGATCAGGCCGTGGAGACCCGTGTCGGCGAGCTTCGCCGCGAGTACGGGCTCGTTGATGTGCAGATCGGAGATGACGCTCCGTCCCACGACCTCCGAGGTGGAGGTGGCGATTCCCTGGGGAAGCGCCGTCGCAGGCCACTGGATCACCTGGAGGTCCTCCTCGGTCAGCGTGGCTCCCAGAGCCACCTGGCGAGCGGCGACCACGACGGGTCGGGTCTCAGCCGGGGTGCTGGCCATGAGGGGCGCCGGACGATCCTGCAGGTAGCGGACGACCGAGAAGGCCGCGACTGACCCGGACAGGATGGCCAGGAGGAGCACCATCAGAGTTCGCTTCTTTTTCATCAATTCATCCTCTCGTCTACTCGCGCCGCATCGTCGACACGACGTTGAAGTTGATGGTGCGGTCTCCGGAAACGAGCCCCAGGGCCCACCCGACCCACTTGAGCTCGTGCCCGTACTGAACCGTGACCGTCGTGGGCTCGCCTCGTCCGGAGCCCTCGGCCAGGGTGATGGCGGCAGTGGTGATCTCGATACCGGCTCTGGCGGCGGCCTGGATCACGACATTCTCCACGTCGGCTGCGGTGGACCCGTTGTCCACTACCGCGAGCCGAGCTCCTTCGCGTCCAGCATCCGTGAGGACCTGGTAGACGTTCCACGCCCGGGCCAGATCGATGATGCCGAGGAGAAGGAGGAGAAGGACGGGCGCCACGAGGGCGAATTCCACGAGCGCCTGGCCCTTCTGGTCGCCGCGAAGGCGGCCGAATGTGCGCCGATTCATGCGCTGACTCCCAGCGTAAGCGGGAGGAACCAGGCCGTGACGGTCCCGACGGCGATTGCCACGCCGTAGGGAATCGTCTGGGCGTCCGGATCCTCGATGGTGGTCCGGCTTCCCATCCGCCCAAGCGTCAGGGTGTGGACCAGCACGCTCCGCGTGTGAAGGAGGACCGGCAGGATGACTCCCCGCCGGACAGAGACCGCGAGACCCATGACTCCGCCGGCGATCCCGCTGTACAGCAGGACCGGCAGTAGGCCGCCGAACCCCATGAACGCCCCGACGGCGGCCAGGAGCTTGGCGTCGCCAGCTCCCAGTGCACCCAGAGCGAAGAAGGGGATCGCCAGACCGAGCGCCACGGCGAGTCCCAGAATCGAGGCCGCGGGAAGACCGCCGACCTCGAATGCGGAAAGCAGCACCGCTGCAGTCGCTCCCGATACCGTGAGCTGGTTCGGGATCCGGCGCTCACGGAGGTCCGTGACCACGGCGGTCCCAAGCATGGCCAGCAGGGCCAAGAACTTTACGGTGACGAGAGTAGACATGGAGATGCGAATTCAGGGTTTGGAGGGTTGGGCGTTCCTAGGGCCAGGCCTCCTTGCGGAGACCTGGCCCCCAGGAACTGAGCTGTCCGTTACGGCGACGCCTGGTTGACGGTCGCGCTGCCGAGCTCGCTGGTGGTGTCCCGGAACACCTGGGCGATCGCATCACGGAAAGCGATCAGCACCAGGATGAGTCCGACGGCCACGAGCGCGATGATCACCGCGTACTCGGTCAGGCCCTGACCGGACTCGTCGCTCCACAGGCTCTTCATCAGTTCCATCTGTGACTCCTTCGGTCCTTCCACGGACCAGGTGTGTGAGTGAGAGGCCGGCTCCGCCGACCCGAGGGTCCCGTATCGGTTGGGAGCCCGTCCTTGTGCGCTCCCTTGAGGCACAGGCCGTGCCAAAAACGCGGAAACGCCGCAAGTGACTATACTGTGGTCACTTACGGCGATTCTGGTACTCGGGGCGGGGGCCCTGGACGTACACCTGCTTTACAATTGGTGCTGGGAGTGGAAAAAAACTTTACAGTCGGAACGGGGCGTGACTACCCCCGCATCGGGTACCCTGCGGAGTCCTTACCGCCGGCGTCAGGAGCGGTCCGACCCGCCGACTTCCTCCATCCACGGTGCGACCCGGGCCTCGATCTGTCCGGGGGCGCGTTCCAGAACCACCGCGGCCAGGGGGAGGCGCACGACGAACTCGGCGCCCTGGGCGACCCGGGTGCGCTCCGCGAGGAAGATGTCACCTCCGTGATCCCGAACCGTCTGGCTCACCACGGCCAGCCCGATCCCCGACCCACCCCCCTTCGTGGTGAAGAAGGGCTCGAAGATCCGATCCTGGATGTCCGCCGGCACTCCCGTCCCCCGGTCCCGGAATCGCAGCTCCAGGACCGGGCCGCCCCTCCCCGGGTCCTCCCCGGTCCGGAGCACGGACTGGACCAGGAGCTCACCCCCGTCCGGCTGGGCATCCAGTGCGTTCAGCATCAGGTTGATGACGACACCCTTCAATTGGCCCGGCTCGCCCAGGACGCGATCCGCCTCGGCGTTCAGCTCCCAACGCAGGCTGACCCCCCGTCGCACGAAATCCGCATCCAGGAGCTGGCCCACCTCCTCCACCAGGTCATGGAGTGCGACCACTTCCCGGGGCCTCGCCTTGCTTGGACTCAGCTGGAGAATGTTGGAAACGGCTGCGGAGAGTCGTCCGACCTCCGTCAGGCTGATCTCGATGGCATCGCCGCAGTGCTCCGGGATCTCTCCCCGCCGTTGCCAGCGTTGAAGTCGCTGGAGGTTCATCTTCACGGAGCTCAACGGGTTCCGGATCTCGTGGGCCAGGTAGGCGGAGAGCTTACCGAGCACCGCCAACCGACTGGAGCGGTCCACCTGTCTGACCATCTCCCGAAGGCGCTCCGTCATGTCGTAGAACGCCATGCTGAGCCGGCCCACCTCGTCGTCCCGCGGCGTTGGGAACCACGGTCGCAGGTCACCGCCGGATACTCGTTCCACGGCCCCGGTCAGGTCGTTCAGGTAGCTGGTGATGGGCCGCAGGAAGAAGGAAAAGGCCAGGAGGGTGGTCCCGGCCAACCCGAGAACGAAGAGCCAGTAGTCCCGGAAGAACCCCGCCAGGGGGGCCCGCAACTGGCTCGAGCCCGTGGCCACCACGGTCCAACCCAACGAGGGCACGCGGGCGAAGACCAGAGCCTCTCCGGTACCGTCCGGAGTCGCTCCCGTCCTCATCACCCCGGTGGGCACGTCGCTGGGTACCTGCGCGACCGACAGATCAGGACCTTCTTCGCAGGTGCTGGCGGCCAGCAGTTGGCCGGATCCGTCATATACCCACAGCCCACGCCCCACCCTGGGCGTTCCCAGCGCTCCCACCCGGAAATTACCCACGAGGCGATCCGACCCGGACCCGAGGGCGGTCTCCACGCGCACGGGGTATGAGAAGTGGCCGTCCGCACAGATGCCTACTGCCCCTGCGTCGCCCACCGCGGCCCGCACATCGCCGGACTCCTCCACCACCGCCAGATAGTGGAATCCGTCGGGTGGCGGGCCGGCGGCGCTGGCTAGCGCCCGGCCGAGGAACTCCTCCGACAGGTCCGGTCCACCGAGTTGCGTAAACGATCGCAACGCGCTCTGCGCTACCGCGGCTTCCTGCTCGAGCACCCGGCTTGCGGCGGTCACGCCGGAAAGGAGCTCGTCGCCCGCCGCCGCGTCGGCCATGGCCAGCGCCTCTTCCCGCGCCACCGCCGCGAAGATGATGAGGGGTACGATGGCGACCCCGACGAAGACGAGGATGATCTTCTTGTAGAGAGTCATTCGGGCCAGGCCACGAAGGGTTGCGGGTAGGCGTCGGGCGGGGATCCCGCGAGCTCCCACTGCTCGGCTTCCGCCTGCTCCTCAGGAGCGCCGTGAAGACCCGGAGCCAGCGGTGGCTGGAGACTAAGGGATGGCATCGCGCCCCCTGTTGCATGCACTATATATGGTAGTGTACTCCCGGACGGGCTACTGTCCATTCGGTACGAGCCGCCCATTCGGCTTCCCCCACCCATCCAATCGAGAGACCACGGAGCCCCGATCATGTCCCTGAACCGCCGCGCCGTCCGCGTTCGCCTCCGCAACAACCGGGCACTCACGGGACAGATCCACATCACCGAGGGCCAGTCACTGTCGACGTTCCTCAGCACCAAGCTCCACTTCCTGAACCTGACGCACGTCCGGTGGGCCGGCTCCGAGGGAGAGCCCCTTCTTCCCCACCTCAGTGTCCGCCTTCACCAGATCATCTGGGTGGAGCCGCTGGAGCCCGAGCTTCATCTCTCGTCGGCTGCCCTCCCGTCGGAAGAGGCACGCAAGATCGAGCTTCAAGTGGACGCTGGAGACCGATGGCACCGCCTCCAGGTGGAGATGAACGTCGCGCGGGAGACCCGGATGTCCGACTACCTGGACGCGAACCCGGGATTCATCCCACTCTGGTCGGTTCGGCTCGTCGGAGGAGAGGAGACGGTGGATCGCGTGGCGCTGAACCACCGAGCCCTCGCCGTCATCCGGGAGCTCGAGGACACCGACCCGCGGCAGAGAGGCTGAGGGCACCACCGGACCTCGTCGGGAATCCGGGCCCGAGCGCGGGCCCTGGTACACGCCTCAGGACACCGCCAGGCGGTGATCCTGGATGATGCGGTTCAGCGTGGGCCGGGAGATCTGAAGAACGCGCGCGGCTTCACTCTTGTTGCCGCCCGTTTCCTCCAGGACTCGCTGCACGTGCTCCCGCTCGATGGACGACCGGACCTCGGATAGACTCAAGCCATCGGGCCGGCGCCCTTCCGATGCCGACTCCTCGTCGGCACCGATATCCGCCAGGGTCAGGGCCGGCCCGCGGCTCATGACCAGAGCCCGGGTGATGACGTTCTCCAGCTCCCGGACGTTTCCGGGCCAGTCACGCCACATGAGGTCGTCCATCACTACCTGGGGAACCACCGGCGGGGTCTTCCCCGCCTTGGCCGCCGCGCGGGCCAGGAGATAGCGGACCAGCAGGGGGATGTCCGATCGACGGTGCCGCAACGGCGGGACCGGGATGACGATCACCTGCAGGCGATAGAGCAGGTCCTGGCGGAAGGTGCCCGCCTCCACCATTCGCTGGAGGGGTCGGTGGGTGGCCGTGATGATCCTCGCGTCGGTCTTCCTGGGGCGGTCTCCTCCCACCGGGTAGAACTCGTTTTCCTGCAGGACTCGAAGGAGCTTCGCCTGGAACTCCGCGGTCGTGTCCCCGATCTCGTCCAGGAAGAGCGTGCCTCCGCTGGCGATCTCGAACTTCCCCCGACGGTCGGCCGCCGCACCGGTGAACGCGCCCTTCACGTGGCCGAACAGCTCGGACTCCAGGAGCTCGGACGGCACCGCGGCGCAGTTCACCCCCACGAAGGGCGCTCCGCCGCGGGGCGAAGCGTTGTGGATGGCCTGGGCCACCAGCTCCTTTCCCGTCCCCGTCTCTCCGTGGATCAGGACCGTGGCGTCCGTTTCCGAAACCGCCCCGATGGCCTTGTAGACCTGCACGATGGACGAGTGTCGCCCCACCAGGCCGTGGGCCGGGTCCACATCCGCGATCCGCAGATCGGGCTCGGAGTCCTTCATGCACTGGCGCTTTGCGAGGCAACGCTCGATGACGCCCTCTGCCTCGTCCAGGTCCAGCGGCTTGATCAGGTAGTCGGTGGCCCCGCTCTTCATGGCCTTGATGGCCCCACCCACGTCCGCGTGCCCCGTAAAGATGATCACGTCGGTCTGGGGACGATGCTCGCGGAGGTACGCCAGGAACTCGAAGCCCGACATCCCGGGCATCTGCACGTCCGAGAGGACCAGATCCGGATCGAACTCCTGGATCTGGTTCATGGCCGCGGTGGCCGACTCGGTTGCCAGAACCTCGTAACCCAGCTCCGTGAGATGGGCTCGGAGGGTCTCTCGCAGCGATTTCTCGTCCTCCGCTACAAGAAGGCGCGCCGGCTTCACTGGTTCAGGCCTCCTTTCCACGACAAGGCGAACACTCCTGGCTCGCAGAATGCCCTTCACGGGCACGGGCTCATTGCAGCTCACCCCTCCGGGGGAGCCGCGGACGCCCTGATCGGAACAAAGGCCATGCCACGCTCGCGGGAAAGCGCCCTACCCGGGACCTTCCCTGAGTATTTCTTGAAGTCGCGGGGCTTCCGGGCCTCAAGGCCGCCTTCCCGGGAGAGATGCTTCCCCGGGGAGTGCGGTAAAGTTTGGGAGGCGTCGGCAACGAGTTCCAACGACACCAAGGCCCTGGGGCGCGACGATTTCGGCCCTCATATGTGACCGGAGTCGCCCCCCTGACACACCTCTCGAGGGCTTCCCTCATCCCCCGTCGGAGTGGCTCAGCTGCCGAGTGGTCCGGATACTGGACGCGGGTGGGGTCGACGCCTCCAGGAAGTCCCGGAATTCCTCGGAATAGGCGTGGCGACGCAACTTCCACCACTGCTGGACTCCCGGCTGGTGGAAGTAGGAGAGGATGATCCCCTCCCAGGTCTCCCACAGGGTGGATTCGAGGGTCCCCTGACGGTGCTGGAAGAACGCGTTCTCCCAGTGTCGAAACAGCTGCGTCATCAGGTACATGAGGCGGGGCCGATCCGCCTCGTCCACCGTGTCCCAGCTCTCCACCACGTGCTCGAAGCCCGATGCCAGGTGCGCGTCCTGGATGATGGAATCGAGCCACTGTCCGTTGCTCCGAACCAGCGAGTCGTAGGTGGCCGCCCGAACGGACCTAGTGTTCTGCCGGACCTGGAGGCCCACGAAGATGAGCGAGGCGATCACTCCCGTGGCCCCCACGAGCTCCGCGAGCGCACCTACCGCGTCCCAGTTCATCGGTCGATCACTCCTGAATCAGTGGATTCCTGCCCCCCGCGGAGCCCCGGTCCATGAGCTCGGGCCGTGAAGTCGGTCCGGAGCCGCGGCCGTTCGGCAACACGCGGCTCACTCGGCCTAACCGACTTGCCTGGGTGCCACACGGAACCTGGCCGCCTACCGAACGCTGGGCGAGGCCTCGCTGGCCGCCGTGTTGGTCACCCGGCTCGGGTTCCCGCCATTCGCATCCATGACGTAGACCTCGGCGTTCCCGTCCCGGTTGGAGACGAAGTAGATCTGTGATCCGTCGGGACTCCAGGCCGGGCTGGTATCGGCGCCGGCGGCGTTGGTGAGCCGGACCGCGTTGGTGCCATCGGCGTTCATCACGTAGATCTCGGACTCGCCGCCGTCCCGGGTGGACGCGAATACGATCCGCGTCCCGTCTGGAGAGAACTTCGGCGCCACGTCGTCCCCCGCCACCGTGGTGATCCGCGTCTGGACCTGTCCATCGGCGTTCATGACGTAGATCTCCGCATCGCCGTCGCGTCGGCTGGAGAAGACGATCTGCGTGCCGTCCGGGGACCAGGCGGGATCGGCGTCCTCGGCAGCGTTGTTGGTGATCGGCGTCCTCCCTCCTTCAGGCGCCACGGTCCAGATCTCCCTGTCCGCTCCCGTACCGAACGTGTAGGCGATCAGGCTCCCGTCCGGCGACCAGTCCAGGGCCGCAGCCGGGTTATTCGCCGGAGTCAGCGGGCCGCCGACCGTTCCGGTGGCCACGTCCACCAGAGTCACCCGGCCGTTGCGGGCGAACGCCACCTGCGTGCCGTCCGGCGACCAATCCGCGTCCACATCCGCAGCGGTCCCGCTCGTCAACGCGAGTTGTACGCCGTCCACCGGGTTCACCAGCCAGAGGTCCCTGTCGCCCGCCTGGTCACTGTCCACCACCAGCCTGAATCCGGTCAGCGAGACCGTGACGATGGCGTCGTCGGAGACGCCCTCGCTGGTGGCCGTCACCGTGGTGGCACCCAGCGCTCCCGCCGTTACCTGGCCGGTGGCGGCGTCGATGGCGGCCACTGCGCCATCCCCGCTTGTCCACGTCACCGTCCGGCCCGTCAGTGCCAGGCCCGTGGAATCCAGCACGGCCGCGGTTAAGGTCGTGGTGCTACCCGGGGTGAGATCCGTGCTGTCCGGCGAGATCACCACCGTGGCCACCAGCGGCGGCGAGACGCTGACGATGGCGGCGTCGGTGACACCCTCACTCGTCGCGGTGATCGTGGTCGTTCCGGTGGCCACCCCGGTGACGACCCCCGTGGCCGGATCAACGGTGGCGATGGCGGGATCCGTGCTGGCCCAGGTCAGGTCACGACCGGCCAGAAGACCACCCGTCGCATCGAAGGTCTGGGCCGTGAAGGTCTTCGTGTATCCGATCCGTACCTCCACGCTGTCCGGCGAGACCAGCACCGAATCCACCGGCACCTGGGAAACGGTTACGATGGCGTCGTCGGTGATCCCCTCACTGGTTGCGGTCAACGTGGTGAGACCCACGGACACCCCGGTGACGACCCCCGTCGCTTCATCCACCGTGGCGATGGCGGGGTTGGCGCTGGACCAGGTCACGCTCCGACCGGTGAGCTCAGCCCCTGTGGAATCGAAGACCGCGGCCCCGTAGGCGGTGGAGCCACCCACCGCCACGTCGGCGCTGTCCGGCGAGACCAGGACCGAGTCCACGGGACGCAGCGACACGGCGATGATGGCCGAGTCCGTGATCCCCTCGCTAGTGGCGATCACCGTCGTGACGCCCGCGTCCACGCCGGTGACGACCCCCGTGGCGGGATCCACGGTGGCGATGGCCGGATCCGCGGTCGACCAGGTCACCTCACGGCCCAGGAGCGCACCTCCAATGGAGTCGAAGGTGGCCGCCGTGTAGGCGGTCGTTCCGCCGACTCGAATCTCCGTGCTGTCCGGTGAGACGAGCACCGAATCCACCGGCACCGGGGATACCGTCAGGATTGCGTCGTCCGTGATCCCTTCGCTCGTCGCCGTCACCGTCGTCACGCCCGGCGTCAGCCCCGTCACCTCGCCCGTCGCCGGGTCGATGCTCGCCACCCCCGCGTCCAGGATCGACCACGTCACCGTCCGCCCCGTCAGCGCCACGCCCGTGGAATCGAACACCGACGCCGCGTACGTCGTCGCCCCGCCGACCCGGATCTCCGTGCTATCCGGCGACACCTGTACCGAGTCCACCGGCGACAGCGTCACCGCGATGATGGCCTGGTCCGTGATCCCTTCGCTCGTGGCGGTGAGGGTGGTGACTCCCACCGAGACCCCGGTGACGATCCCCGTGGCCGGATCGATGGTGGCGATGGCAGGATCCGTGGAGGACCAGGTCACCGCACGACCCGTGAGTTCCGCGCCCGTGGAGTCGAATACCGCCGCCGTGTACGTCTTTTGATAGCCGGTCCGTACTTCACTGCTGTCCGGTGAGACGAGCACCGAATCCACGGGACGCAGCGACACGGCGATGATGGCCGAGTCCGTGATCCCCTCACTGGTTGCGATCACCGTGGTGACGCCCGCGTCCACGCCGGTGACGACCCCCGTGGCGGGATCCACGGTGGCGATGGCCGGATCCGCGGTGGACCAGGTCACCTCACGGCCCAGGAGCGCACCTCCGATGGAGTCGAAGGTGGCGGCCGTGTAGCTGGTCGTTCCACCGACTCGGATCTCCGTGCTGTCCGGTGAGACGAGCACCGAATCCACTGGCACCGGTGACACGACCAGGATTCCCGTGTCGGTGATCCCCTCGCTCGTCGCCGTCACCGTGGTGATGCCCAGACCCACTGCGCTCGCCAGGCCCGTGGTCGGGTCGATGGTGGCAACGGTCTCGTCGGAAATGGACCAGGTCACGTCGCGCCCGGTGAGCACCGCGCCAAGGGAATCCAGAGTGGTTGCCGCAAACGTGGTCTCACCACCGAGGTAGATCTCGGTGCTGTCGGGAACCACCACGACGGAATCCACCGGAGCGATGGACACCGAGATGATCGCGTCGTCGGTGATTCCCTCACTGGTGGCGGTAACGGTGGTCACGCCCACCGCCACGCCCGTCACCACGCCCGTGGACGGATCCACCGTCGCCACGGCCGGGTTCGTCGTGGACCACGTCGCCGTCCGGCCCACCAGCTCCACGCCCAGCGAG
>JBDHLC010000046.1:0-20801 GCA_039586075.1 Gemmatimonadota bacterium
AGCACCAGCGCGGCGGACAGACGGGGCTTCATGGGCCTCTCCAGGGCGATGTGGGGTGTCGGGCGACAGGATATGGGTGGGCGGTGGCACCCGGCAAATCCGAGCGGACGCTCACGTGGGCTCGGCCCCGAAGGCACAACGCCGCGCCCTAGAAGTGGCGGTTCGAGTGGTAAGCTTCTTGCAATGTCATCCCTCACGAGAGACGTACGGCATTGCACTGGGCCCGCTGGCCCGAATCCTCGCGACGTGTTGAAATGAAGCGATTCTGGCCACTCTTCCCCCTCATCACGGTCCTGGCATGCGACGGCGGTTCGCCGGTCCTTCCGGCAAACTCGGGCCCGGTGGTGACGATCACTGCCCCTCTTCGTGACACCACGGTGTGGGCCGGTGACCGGATTCTGTTCTCGGGCTCCGCTGTCGACGCGGAGGACGGAGATCTGGGGGGGGCGATCCAGTGGGGCTCCGACCGGGACGGCTCACTGGGCCGCGGTCGCTCGACCGAGACGTCGGCGCTCTCTCCAGGATCCCATACCATCACCGCCAGGGTCACCGACGCGGATGGGGAGACCGGTGTGGCCGGGGTCCGGGTGCAGGTCGAGACCGAGGTCGTGCAAAACGCGGTCCCGACGGTGATTATCACGGCGCCGAGTCAGGACACGACGGTGACCGCGGGGGACGCGGTGACGCTCACGGCCACGGCCAGCGATTTGGAGGACGGCGACCTGAGCGGATCGGTGACCTGGGCGTCGAGCGTGGACGGGAGCCTGGGGAGCGGGGCGTCGCTGGTGACGTCGAGCCTCTCGCTGGGCACGCACACCATTACGGCCTCGGTGACGGACGGGGCGGGTCAGCCCGGCAGCGCCCCGGTCCAGGTGGAGATTGTGCAGAACGCGGTCCCGACGGTGACGATCACGGCGCCGAGTCAAGACACGACGGTGGCGGCCGGGACCCCCCTCAACCTGGTCGGCTCAGCGGCGGATCCGGAAGACGGCGACCTGAGCGGATCCATCGAGTGGAGCTCGAGCACCGACGGGGCGCTGGGGAGCGGCGCGTCGCTGACCACGTCGAGCCTCGCCCTGGGTTGGCACACCATCACCGCTTCGGTGGCCGATGGGGCGGGTCAGACCGCCACCGCCACGGTCCGGGTCCGCGTCGCGCAGAACAAGGTCCCGAGTATTGCCATCACGTCCCCGAGCCAGGATACGACGGTGACGGTGGGGGATCCGGTGACGCTCACGGCCACCGCCACCGACGCCGAGGACGGCGACCTGAGCGGATCGGTGACCTGGACGTCGAGCCTGGACGGGAGCCTGGGGAGCGGCGCCTCCCTGGTCACGTCGAGCCTCTCGCTGGGCACCCACACCGTCACTGCGGCCGTGTCCGATGCAGCCGGTCAGGAACGGACTGCGTCGGTGGTGGTCACCGTCACCCAGGACATGCCCCCGTCGGTGACGATCACGGCTCCGAGCCAGGACACGACTATCACGGTCGGGGACGCCCTCACCTTCGCCGGGTCGGCCTCGGACGCGGTCGACGGGGATCTCAGCGCCTCCATCGAATGGACGTCCAGCGTCGATGGCGTCCTGGGTACCGGTGCCTCAGTGGAGTCGTCGTCGCTGAGCTTGGGCACACACGTCATCACCGCCAACGCCACCGATGGAGCCGGGCAGGACGGGACCGCCACAGTGGAGGTCACCGTCACCGCGAACGCCGCACCCGGGGTCACCATCACGTCCCCGAGCCAGGATACCACGGTCTCCGCCGGGGAAGTCGTGACCCTCTCGGCCGCCGCCAACGATCCCGAGGAGGGAGACCTGAGCAGCGCAATCGCGTGGAGCTCCAGCCTCGACGGATCGCTGGGAACCGGGGCGAGCGTCCAGGCCGCCTCGCTCTCCGTCGGTTCCCACACCATCACCGCCACCGTGACCGACGGGGCGGGGCAGGACGGCAGCGCCACGGTGGTCGTGGACGTCGTCCAGAACGAATCCCCGCAGGTCACCATCGACGCGCCGAGCCAGGATACCACCATCGCCGCCGGAGACGCCGTGACTCTCGCAGCCACCGCGGCGGACGCGGAGGATGGAGACCTCTCCGGGTCCATCGTGTGGACATCGGACCGGGACGGCTCCCTGGGAAGCGGTGCGTCGGTGGTGGCCACGTCGCTCTCCACCGGGACCCACACCATTACGGCGTCCGTGACGGACTCCCGGGGGGCCACCGCCACCGCGACCCGCGGCGTCTCGGTGGCCACCGCCGGCCTGGACCTCTGGATCGACGCGGTCCAACTGAACCAGGCCAACCAGGACTACTCCGGAAGCGTGGGCGGAATCGCGGATCGCTCCGGGCTTCTCCGTGTCGTCGCGCTGGCCAGCGAAGCCAACACCGCCGCTCCTGACGTCACGGTCCGGGTCTACCAGGGTGGGAGCCTGGTCCTGGAGGAGAAGCTTGTAGCCCCCGGGATCGGCGTGCCCACCGCCGGGGGCTTCGACCTCGCGGACGCCTCACACACCTGGAACCTGGAGCTTCCGGCCAACGTGGTCGGCGAGGGCCTGTCGGTCGTGGCGGAGTTCGACGAGTCCCTGGGCCCGGTGGACGGGAACGCGGGGAACAACCGCTACCCGGAGACGGGGGAGCAGTCGCTGGACGTAGTGGCGCTCACCCCCATGCGGGTGCGCTTCATCCCCATCGAGAACACGAACAACGGCCTGGTGGGGAACGTGTCCGCCGAGACCATGCAGAGCTTCATGGATACGGTCCGGACCCACCTGGCCGTGTCCGCGGTAGAGCCGTCCCTGGGATCCGTCTTCAGCACGGCTCACGACCTGACCGCTGCTGGCGGATGGAGCTCGCTCCTGGCCGACCTGCAGGCGCTACGGGTCGCCGAGGGCGCTACGGACGAGTACTACCACGGGATCATCCCGTACTCCGGTAGTGAGCCCTACGGCGGACTGGCCTATCGGCCGGGATCCCCGCTTTCGGTGTACCGGACCGGGCTTTCGGTGGACGCCGCTTGGGCGGTGCGCGAGATCGTGGCCCACGAGCTGGGTCACAACCTGGGGCTACCCCACGCCCCCGGGTGTGGCGCTGCCGGGGCGGACCCGGAATTTCCGACCGCGGACGGGCTTCTGGACCAGGCAGGTTGGGATCCGAACCGGGGAACGCTGGTGGCGACGTCGTCCACGTACGACCTGATGAGCTACTGCAATCCCACCTTCGTCAGCGCCCACAACCTGAGGAAGATGGTGATCTGGCGCCGAGATGATCCGCTGGTGGCGCCCGCCCCTGCCGCATCGGAGGGTCTGCTGGTGTGGGGTCGAATCACGCCGTCGGGGGTGGAGCTGAACCCGGCGATCCCTGTCGAGGCTCCGGCCCGACTCCCGTCGGAGGCGGGGTCGTGGACCCTGCGCGTGATGGGGGAGGAGGAGAGCACGCTCCGTACCGTCTCGTTCTCGCCCACGGAGGTTCCTCACATTCCAGGCGAGCGTCATTTCGCGTTCATCGTCCCGCTGCAGGGGGCCCGGTCCGGAATCGCTCGCGGCCTGGTCCTGAGCGGGCCCTTCGGCTCTGCTCGGGTAGCGCAGCCTGGGCCCGTGGGGCCGGCGGCGCCCGGAGAGGGTGCGGGAGTGACCGTCGCGGCGGAGCCGGGGTCGCAGGGACGGGCTCGGATCGCGTGGGACGCGACTCGGAATCCGGTGGCCATGGTTCGGCGTCGTAGCACCGGAGAGATTCTGGCCTTCGCCCGGGGAGGAACCGCGCTGGTGCGACTCGGCAGCGTGCCCCTGACGGATCTGGAAGTGCTGCTCCCGGACGGCCGTCGACTCACGCCGAACGTGGAAGGGAACCGGAACTGAGACTTGGATGGCGTCGGGTCACCGGTTCCTGAACCCGTGTGACCGGCCGCCTCCCGATAGCCAGGCGGGGTAGGAGCACGTCGCATCGGGACCCAGGTCGACTCCACCGGCCCGTGCCAGGAGCGCCAGGAAGGGGCCCGCGGCGCGATGGACGTCGCGCGCCAAGTCCGGGTGGATCGGGAAGGCTTCCAATGCGACGCTCCAGGCCGACACCGGATTCCCATCGCCGGGGCGGACTCGGGCCAACTCCAACTGAACGCCCCGGGGGATCGCGGACCCCGGCGCGACTTCCCGGCACGACTGGCCCGGCTCGAGCCGGAGCACCCGGAGGAGTCTCTCCTTGGTGACCGGGACCGAGGCGGCTCCCTGGGCGACCGCCTGAAGCAAGGCCTCCGGCACCTTACCTGGGGTGTACGACCACTTCACCCATTCCTCGGCCCGGCCCACCACGCCCGGCGCCAGCTCCTCCAGCCCCCGGTCGGTCAACCGCCCCTTGAACTCGAGGCGGGGTGCGGCTCCCGGGTCCTGTCTCGTCTTGATTCCCATGTCACCTACAAACACCAGGTAGCGGTCGGTCCGGGGCGCTGACCAGTCTGCGGGCGAGACCCCTGTGTCGGCCTCCCAAGGGCCGGAGGAGCGGAATGTTTCAACCAGTCCAGCGGGGGGGCTTCCGGAGAAGAACCACCGAACTTCGTAGCTCGTAAGGACCGTTGCGGCTTCCGGGGGTGGCGGCGGCATGGGGCTGGAGGGGTGCGCGGGTGACTCCATGCCCTGATTCGGGGGTGTGGGGTGTCGCGCGTCAAGAGGCCGGGCTGAAGGGAGTTCCCTCGCACGTGGATGAGTAGATCTCCCGACGCACGGACTGAAACGGTTTGTCCATCATCAATGCACGCGTGACGGCGGACGTTCCGCCGAGGCGCGTTGACTCTACAAGAACGAACGACAATGCGTCTTCTAGATAGATCCTCCGGCCATGTTCGGCCGTCCAGGGTAGTCCTGCGTGCCTCCCTGGTGCTCCTTGCTGCATGGACCCTCTTCTGGACCGTCCAGGGCGTGGGCGGCCTGCTCGCCGATACGGCCATCGGCCGGGGCGAGATGGGCCCCTCACTGGCCTTCCACCAGTTCTGGGAGGTCCTGTTCGTAGGCGCCTACTACTTCGTCCGCTGGTCGGTGGGTGCAGTCGTGCTGGGCTTCCCGCTCCTTTCCTTGCCGGTGGCTCGGCTGGTGGGCCGGATTCGCCGGACTCGGACGGAGGTGGTCTCCTCCTGAGGAGTGGGGGCCGGACAAGCCGCCGGCCCAGAACATTAGTGCGTTCAGGGCCGAGGCGTGTACCTTGGCCCGATGCCAGTTCCCGACCTCTCGGTCCGCCGGCGTGAGCCGGAGCGGATGGACGACCCGGGGCTCGATCCAGGGGCCCACGCACACGCACTGCGTGCGCTGGCCCGGGTGAATCTCGCCTCCGGGACCGTCACTCGAATCTGGTCGGCACTTCCCCTGCAGGTCCCCCCGGGATCTGGTCGGGGGGCTCTGCGCCGCACGCTCCGGGTCCTGGATGTGGCGTGCGGGGGCGGCGACGTCGCGGTTGGACTGGCCCGCAGGGCAAGGCGGGCGGGCGTCTCATTGGAGGTCCACGGTTGCGACCGCAGCGCCCGGGCATTGGACCACGCGAGGGAGACGGCAAGAGTGGCGGGTGTGCGGGTCGTCCTGCACCAGGTCGACGTCCTCAGGGATCCGCTCCCAACCGGGTTCGATCTCGTGGCCTCGACCTTGTTCCTCCATCATCTGTCCGCAGACGAGGGGGTGGAGCTACTGCAGGGGCTCGCCGCTTGCGGAGACCGCGTGCTGGTTCAGGATCTACGGAGAACCTCCCTGGGCTATCGCCTGGCTTGGTGGGGACTGCGCTTCCTCTCCACCTCCTCCGTGGCCCGCGTGGATGGTCCCACCTCCGTCCAGGCCGCCTACACCCTGGATGAGGTGCGGGATCTGGCGAGGCAGGCCGGCCTTCAGGGCGCTCGGATCGACCCGATCTGGCCCCAGCGGTTTCAACTCGCGTGGAGCCGATCGTGAGCGCGGATCGGTGGGACGTGGTAGTGGTGGGTGCGGGTCCGGCGGGCTCGGTCGCTGCACTGGGCGCCTCGCGCGCGGGCCTACGCACCCTTCTCGTGGACCGAGAGCGCCTGCCACGGTGGAAGGTGTGTGGTGCTTGCCTGAACGGTGCCGCCCTGGAGGCCCTTTCCTGGGCCGGTCTCGGGTCCCTGGCGGAGCGCAGCGGGGGGGGGGGCCTCCACACCCTCGCCCTGCGGGGGTGGGGTCGCAACGCGTCGGTGCCGATCACCGGCTCGGTGGCCCTTTCCCGAAAGCGGATGGACCAGGCCCTGGTGGAGGCCGCGGTGGATGAGGGAGTGACCTTCCGGGTGGCTCGCGTGGGGGATGCGGGCCGCCTGGAGAGCGGCGGCCGCCGCCTACGGCTGCACGGGGCCGCGTCGGGTGAGGAGGTGGTGGCGCGAGTGGTGGTGGTGGCCACTGGACTCGCTTCCCTGCGGCATCCTCCGGGGTGCGCCGCACCAGCGCGCGTGGTGACGGCCGCCGGGTCCCGGGTGGGCGTCGGAGGTGTGTTGCCCCCGGAGGCGCCTGGATTCGCGGCAGGCACGATCCACATGGTGGTGGGTCGTCCCGGGTACGTCGGTCTGGTGCGCCAGGAGGACGGTTCGCTGAATGTCGCCGGCGCCTTGGACCCGCGCTGGGTTCGTACCCACGGGGGCCCCGAGGGCGCGGTGCGAGCCCACCTGGGGGCAGAGGGCGTATCCCTGAATATCACGGAGCCTGTTCACGGATGGAGAGGGACTCCGCTTCTCACCCGGACCATCTCTCCGTTGGCCGGCGCGCGGTTGTTCCGGGTTGGGGACGCCGCGGGGTACGTGGAGCCGTTCACGGGGGAGGGCATGGCGTGGGCCATGGCGGGTGGCCGGATGCTCGCCCCACTGCTTCAGGCGGCGTCTCGCAGATGGGATCCGAGCCTGGCCCGGCGCTGGGAAGAGCTCCACAGGCGTTCCGTGGGCCGGCGCCAGCGGCTCTGTAGGATGGTGGCGTGGACGTCACGCCACCCGACTTCCGCCCGTGCGGCCCTCTCGATGTTGGAGGCGCTTCCCCGGCTGGCGGGAGCGCTGGCGCGGCGGAATGCGCGCCCATTTCCCGACCCCCTCTCAGGAGCAATGGTCCCGTGACCCTTCACATCTCCGGAATCGGCACCAGCGTCCCGCCCCGGGTGGCCCTGCAGGACGAGGCGGCGGAATTGGCTCCCCGTTTCTGTCACGCGGATCGGAAGCAGTCCCGGATCCTCAGAATCCTGTACCGGAAGTCCGGCGTGCAGCAGCGGCACACGGTGGCGGTCCGGGGGGAGTCCGGGCCGCTGGAGGAGCGCATCCCCTACTACCCGCTGGCGAAGAACGAAGGGGATCGCGGGCCAACGACGGAGCAGCGGATGGTGTGGTACGAGCAGGAGGCACCGCCGTTGGCCTTCCAGGCGGCCCAAAGGGCACTGGACCGGGCGGGTGCGGGTGCGGAACGGATCACCCACCTCGTGACCGTCTCCTGCACCGGCTTCTTCTCGCCAGGGCTGGACGCCCTGCTCATCCGGGAGTTGGGAATGTCTCCCGCGGTCCATCGCACGCACGTGGGATTCATGGGATGCCACGGCGCCCTGAACGGGCTCCGGGCGGCCTCCGCCTACGCCTCCGACCCGAACGCCCACGTGCTCCTGTGCGCGGTGGAGCTCTGCTCCCTCCACTTCGCGTACGGATGGGATCCGGAAATGCTGGTGGCGAACACACTGTTCGCCGATGGGGCGGCGGCGCTGGTGGGGCGGGGAGGGGAAGGGCCAGGCTGGACCGTCCGGGCCAGCGGGACCTTCCTCATGCCCGACTCGGAAGAGGCCATGAGCTGGCGGATCGGCGATCACGGCTTCCGCATGACGCTGTCGCCGCAGGTTCCCGAGCGGATCCGTCAGTATCTGGCGGGATGGCTCGAGTCCTGGCTCGGGTCACACGGCGTCTCACTGGCCGACGTGAAGAGCTGGGCCGTGCATCCGGGCGGGCCCCGGATCTTGGACGCGGTGGAAGAGTCGCTGGGCCTGGCTGCCGACGCCCTGGACGTCTCGCGGGAGATCCTCCGGACCCACGGGAACATGTCCTCTCCCACGGTCCTGTTCATCCTCGACCGGACGATGCGCGAAGAACGGGGCCTTCCCTGCGTGGCGCTGGCGTTCGGGCCGGGGTTGGTGGTGGAGGCGGCGCTCATCACCTGAGCGGGCCCGTGTTCGCCTCGGCGCAGGATCCGCGAGTCCCCCCGAGGACGGTCGCCGATCCGGGATGCTCCAGGGCCCGCCCCCTCGGGGCTGGTCTCAGGTCACCACCACGGCGTGAGGTGCGAGCCTCACTCCCGCATGAACAACTGGGACCGGATCCGCCATCGGCTCCCATCCTGGATGAACACCGTGATCACGTTTCCCGTGTCGGCGGTGGATTCGTCCGCTGCGTTGATGCGGAAGGTGCTGTGGGCCATGGCCATCCCTCCGCGGGCGTCGAAGTCCTGGAGATGGAGTTGGGCGTGCCCGTCGGTCGCCAGGCGGGCCGCGAGCCATTCACGGATGGCGTCCGGCCCGCGGATGGGGACTCCTCCATCCTCGATGACGGTGGCGTCCTCCCGGTAGAGGTCCGCCAGCTCCTCCAGGTTGTCCCCCGACCACGACGCGCTCCAAGCCAGCAGCGCGTCGTTGACCTTCCCGATGACCTCGGCCCGGTATTCGGCTTGCAGTTGCCTGGCGCTGGGGCCCCTGTAGCCGGGGGCCTGGGCGAAGACACCGTCGGCCAGGCCGCAGGCCAGCAGGGCCGTGAGAAACAGCAGGGTCGGAAGACGTGGCATGGGCGGGCGGAGTCGCTTGCGAGAGGGTGATCCTGAGCGGGGATACGTGTCCAGGGGAGTCGGCTTTCGCACTCGGGTCCCGGGGACGCGTGGTCGCGTTCCCGGAACGGGGTGGCCGGGACCCCAGAGGGGCGGCGGGCGCCGGAGGACGCCGCCGCCCCCGGCCCCTAGCTGATGAGGCGTCGCCAGTCCGTGAGAATCTTGGGTGAATCCTCCAGGAGGGTATTGAGCTCCGCGATGAGGCCGTTCACGATGGCGGTGAGCTCCGCCGCGCGCTCGGCGGCGGCAACCTCCACCTCGGCCAGCACCTCCAACTGACCCTCCGTGGGGCGGGCTTGCGGACCCTCGATCCCCCGTACCACAAACCGGAGCTGCTCCACCAGGCGTGGCCAGTCGCGATAGTTCATGCTTCCTTCGGGGCGACGCACCTCGGCCTCCAGCGTGGTGAGGGCCGACTGCGCCCGACTGGCGACCTGCCGGATATTCGCCTCGTTGGAAAGCTCCTTTCCGTCGATGGACTCAACGAGCCCGTCGATCTGGCCGTTCAGATCGACGATGGTGCCCACCATCCGGTTGAGCTCGCTCTGGAGCTCCCTGGCTCGCATGGCCGCCACGAACCGAGCCTCGTAGTCCGCCTGCGAGGCCGCCACGTTGGGGTCACCTCGCAGGGTGAAGTCGGTGGAAAAGGATTGATCTCCCAACATCAGGGTGGCGGTGTAGGAGCCCGGCACGGCCGGTGGGCCGCCGCCTCCGAAGAAGCCGCCGCCCCCGGACTCGCCCGGGATGGGGTCGGCTCCGGCCCACTCCAGGTCCCAGGCGGCCCGATTCAGCCCGGCTCGGGCGTTTCGGTCCTGGAACTCCCGGACCAGCGTTCCACTGGAATCGGTGATCCGGATCCGGACGGGCTGCTCCATGGACTCCGCGGCTTCCGGTGACAGGTAGTACTGGACCCAGGCGCCCGGCTCCGGATTGTCACCGGTGAAGCTGCTCTGCCCCAGGTTGCTCCCGCGCCCCCACATCTCCCAATCGGTGGCGGTGCGCATCGGGAACAGGTGCACGGCCTGCTGGACGGCCTCGGAAAGCTCCACCAGGGGCTCGATGTCGTCGAGGATCCAGGCGCCGCGGCCGTGGGTCCCGATGACCAGATCGTTGTAGTCCCGCTGGATCCGGATTCCCCGAACCGAGACCCGGGGGAGGTTCCCCCGGATGTCCACCCAGGTGCGTCCTCGGTCCCAGGATGCGAAGAGCCCCCGCTCCATGCCCACGAACAGGAGGTTCGGGTTCCGCGGGTGCTGTCGGACCACCTTCACGTAGTCGTCCTGGGGCAGGCCGGCGGAGAGGTCCCGCCAGCTGCGGCCGTAGTCGGTGGTCTCCCACAGGTGGGGAGTGAAGTCGTCCAACCGATGGTTGTCCACCGCCAGGAAGGCGGCGCCCGCCTCGGTGGGCGAGGCTTCGATGTTCCCGATCCAGGCTTCCGCCGGGAGACCCGGCACGCGGTTCCTCACGTTGGTCCAGCTCCCACCGTCGTCTCGGGTGATCTGCACGTTTCCGTCGTCGGTCCCCACCCAGATCACGCCGGGCTCCACGTCGGATTCCGCGATGGTGAGGATGGTGGTGTGGAATTCCGCGGCCGTGTTGTCGTTGTAGATCTCACCTCCGGAATCGCGCTGCTTTTCGGGATCGTCGGTGGTCAGATCCGGCGAGATGACGTCCCAGGAGTGGCCGTAATCCCGGCTCCGGAACACGACGTTCCCGCCCCAGTACACCGTGCCCGGATCGTGGGGCGAGATGACGATGGGCGCGTCCCAGTTGAACCGGTACCGGGCCTGGTACATCCCCTGGCCCTGGGATCCCACCATCCAGGGATGGGGCTCGATGGAGCGGGTCTGACCCGAGTTCGTGTCGGTGATGCGGAAGTACCCGCCCTGAGCGTTGGAGTACACGAGGTTCGGCTGGCCCGGGACCGGAACGGTGTAGAACCCGTCTCCGCCGCTCACCGTGTACCACTCGCCGGGCATGATTCCCCGGGGTTCGTTCATGCGGGACGGCCCGCACCAGTTCCCGTTGTCCTGCAGGCCGCCGCAGACGTAGTAGGGATCGCGGTCGTCCACGAAGACGTGGTAGTACTGCGCCAGGGAGAAGTTGCGGAAGATGTGGAAGTTCTCCCCACCGTCGTAGCTCACCTGCATCCCACCGTCGGAGCCTGACAGGACGCGCTCCCCGTCCATGGGATCGATCCAGAAGGACTGATGGTCCCCGTGGACGTCTCTGGCGATCCGGTTGAACGTCCGTCCCCCGTCAGTGGACTTGGAGAGGCCCCCGGAGAGGGTGTAGAGCGTATTGTGGTCGGACGGGTCCACGAAGACGTCGGAGTAGTAGAACGGGCGGAAGTTGATGTTCTTCTCGTCGCTCACCATGGCCCACGTCTCGCCGTAGTCTTCGCTGCGGAAGAGGGTGCCCGCGGTGGGATACTCGGTGATCAGGTACACGACGTTGGGCCGAGACTGCGCCACGCTCACCCCGATCCGCGCCATGGGCTCGTCCGGCGTGCTGGTCACCTTGGTCCACGTCTCACCCAGGTCGCGGCTGACGTACAGCGCCGTCTCACGGCCACCCTCGTCGAAGCGCCAGGGCCGGCGGCGGAAGGTCCACATGCCGGCGTAGAGGTTTCGAGGGTTGGACAGGTCCATATCCAGGTCGGAGCACCCCGTATCCTCGTCCACGGAGAGGACGTGGTCCCAGGTGAGCCCCCCGTCGGTGGTCTTGAAGACGCCCCGCTCCCGGTTCGGGCCCCACTCCCGTCCCAGGGCGCAGACCAGCGCCACGTCCGGATCGCGCGGGTCCACCACGATTCGCTTGATCCGCTCGGTGGCCTCGAGGCCCCGGTGGTCCCATGTGGACCCACCGTCGGTGGAGCGCCACACACCCAGACCGTACGAGACGGAATTGCGGGGATCACCTTCTCCGGAGCCGAGCCAAACCACGTTCTGGTCCGAAGGCGCTACCGCCAGGGCGCCCACCGAGTAGGCGACCTCGTCCTGCCACTGGGGTTCGAAGGTGACGCCGCCATTGGTGGTCTTCCAGACTCCTCCGTCGGCTCCCCCAACCCAGAAGATCCGGGGATCGCCCGGGATTCCCACGATGGCGGAGACGCGTCCCCCCATGTTCACGGGCCCGATGTGGCGCCACTCCAGGTCTTCCATGGCGGCGGACAGGGTGGCGGCATCCTGGGCGGCCAGGGGAACCGACTCGACGGAATGGGCGGTCAGGCCCAGGGCGAGGACACCGATGACGGTTCGGAACCGGAAGCGCTTCATGGAAGACCCTCCGAGGCAGTGAGGTGTGATGGGCCCTCATTCTGGGGCGGGATCGTGTCGCACGCGAGGGCCGGCACGGAGCCACCGGCCTGCATTGCGGCGCACCAGCCCG
The DNA here is from genome assembly GCA_039586075.1 of Gemmatimonadota bacterium. Classification (GTDB taxonomy): domain Bacteria; phylum Gemmatimonadota; class Gemmatimonadetes; order Longimicrobiales; family Gaopeijiaceae; genus Gaopeijia. The sequence continues at coordinate 12,201 of JBDHLC010000046.1, forward strand.
CGTGGCATTCTCCCACCCCCATTTCCGGTATGCCCCTTACTCCGACACCCCCGACACCATGCGGCAACCAGATCACTCCGACTCCCCGTTCCGGTCATCCGGCCCCCCGCGCCCCCTAAGTCCCGCTGGGGCTCCGCCGAGGAAGGGCGATGGCTCCCGGCCGCGGTGGGCGTTTGCAGTCCTCCTGGCGGCCGGCCTGTTGCACGCGGCGGGTGCGTCACTGATGGCCCAGACGGCGGATCCGGCCCTGTTCGGGGACATGTCCTGGCGGCACCTCGGTCCGTTCCGCGGTGGTCGGTCCGTGGCGGTGGCCGGCGTGCCCTCCGATCCGCAGACCTATTACATGGGTGGGGTGGGATCGGGGGTCTGGAAGACCGATGACGCCGGTGTGAGTTGGCAGCCCATTTCCGACGAGACATTCGGGACGTCGTCGGTGGGTGCCATTGCCGTGGCCCCGTCGGACCCGAACGTGGTCTACGTAGGGATGGGCGAGCACGCCATCCGCGGTGTCATGACGTCGCATGGCGACGGGGTGTATCGGTCGCTGGATGCGGGGAAGAGCTGGGAGCACCTGGGTCTGGCTGCCAGTCGGCACATCGCCCGGATCCGGGTCCATCCTTCGGACCCGGACCGGATCTACGTGGCGGTCCAGGGTGCGGCCCACGGGGAGTCCGAAGAGCGGGGCGTGTACCGATCCAGGGATGGAGGCGAGACGTGGGAGAAGGTCCTCTACGTCGGTCCCGCCGCCGGAGCGTCGGAGTTGGCCATGGATCCCACCAATCCCCGCATCCTCTATGCTGCCTTCTGGGACCACATCCGGCATCCGTGGCAGGTCCGGAGCGGGGGAGCGGGAAGCGGCTTCTGGAAGTCCACTGACGGGGGAGACACCTGGCGGCCCATCAACGAGGGGCTCCCGGAGCTCATGGGGAAGACGGCCATCGACGTCTCCCCGGCCAACCCGCGGAGGGTCTTCGCCATGATCGAGGCGGATCCGGGCGGGGGGCTCTATCGCTCCGAGGACGGGGGAGAGTCGTGGCAACTGGCCACGGAGCTATGGACGCTTCGCGCTCGTCCGTGGTACTACACCGAGGTCTTCGCCGACCCCAACGACGAGAACACCGTCTACGTGCTGAACGCCCCCATGATGAAGTCCGTGGACGCGGGGCGGACCTTCACCCGGGTGGGGACGCCCCATGGGGATAATCACGATCTCTGGATCAATCCCCATGACTCGGACGTCATGATCAACGCCAATGACGGAGGGGCCAACGTCTCCTTCAACGGGGGCGATACGTGGTCCACGCAGCAGAATCAGCCCACGGTGCAGTTCTACCGCGTGAACACGGACAACCGGTTCCCCTACCACGTCTACGGAGGGCAGCAGGACAACTCCACCGTGGCCATCGCCAGTGCATCTCCGGGCGGCATCGACTGGAAGGACTGGTACTCGGTGGGTGGGTGCGAAAGCGCGGTGCCCGCGTTCGACCGGGACGACCCCCGGTTCGTGTATTCCGGGTGCTACATGGGGATCCTGAGCGAATACGATCATCGGACCGGCGCCGCGAGAAATGCACAGGCGTATCCCTTTATCCCCATTGCTCTTTCGTCCGACCATATGAAGTATCGCTTCAACTGGAGCGCACCCATGGTGGTCTCGCAACACGACCCGCGAACCATCTATCACGGCGGCAACGTGGTGCTCCGGAGCCGGGACGGTGGGAAGAGCTGGGAAGAGGCGAGCCCGGACCTGACCCGGGCCCAGCCCGAGAAGCTCGGGTTCGGGGGCGGGCCCATCACCAATGAGGGCGCCGGGGGAGAGATCTACGGGACCCTCGCGTGGATCGCGGAATCCCCGCTCCAGGAGGGGCTCATCTGGACCGGGAGCGACGACGGGCTGGTGCATGTCACCCGGGACGGAGGTCAAACCTGGGAGAACGTGACGCCGGAAGGGCTACCCGAGGGACTCGTGAATACGGTCGAACCGTCGCCGCACGACCCCGCCACCGCGTACATCGCCTTCACCCGCTACAAGTTCAACGACTTCACGCCGTGGGCCTTCAAAACCAACGACTACGGCCAGAGCTGGACGGAGATCAGCGACGGGTTCGAAGCCGAGCATTTCGTGCGCGTGGTGCGCGAGGATCCGGTCCGGCGCGGCCTGCTCTACGCGGGGACGGAGCAGGGGATGTACGCCTCCTTCGACGACGGAGACAGTTGGCAGCGGCTCCAGCTCGATCTTCCCCACACCTACATCACGGATCTCCAGGTCCAGCGGGACCGGAACGACCTGGTGGCCAGCACCGGGGGGTGGGGATTCTGGGTGCTGGACGATCTCTCTCCGCTCCAGCAGTGGGAGGCAGTGAGCGAGGAGCGTGTTCATCTCTTCACCAACCGGCACGCCTACCGTGTCGCCGGGGGGTGGGGTGGGGGATTCGGCGACAACGTGGGCCAGAACCCTCCCAACGGAGCGGTGATCGACTTCTTCCTCGCCGAGAATCCGGAGGGCGAAGCGCGGCTCGAGATCCAGTCGTCCGACGGAGAATCGGTGCGGGTCTACTCCACCGATCCGGACGAGGACGCCGGGGAGGAACCTCTGGAGGTGGAGGCCGGATTGAACCGCCACGTGTGGGATCTCCGGCATCCGGACATCTACCCGGTCCCGGACCTCTACCTGTGGGGATCGCTGAACGGCCGCAGGGCCGTCCCCGGAACGTACAGGGTCCGGCTCACCGCGGGTGACGTGGAGCGGGTCGCCTCCCTGGAGGTCCGGAAGGACCCGCGGGTCGAGACCACCCAGGCACAGTTCGTCGAGCAGGACATCTTCCTGCGGGGGATCCAGAACGAGCTGGAGGCCATGCACCGAGGCGTAGTGCAGCTGGGCGAGGTTCGCGAGCAGGTGGAGGGGATTCTCGCGCGGATCGAGCAGGACCAGGGGGACGCGGTGGACCGTGTGCGTGCCCTGGGAGGCTCCCTGGCCGATTCCCTGACCGTGGTGGAGGACTCGCTGGTCCAGTGGGGCACGGTGGATGGGCAGACGGTCCTGAACGCTCCGTCACGCCTGAACCTCTACTACGTCTACCTCCACGGCGAGGTCGACGGGGCCGACGATGGTCTGGGTGACGCGGCGCGGCAGGTTCTGCGGGACCTGAACGGTCGCTGGTATCCGCTTCGGGACCGGTTGGAGGTGCTACTGGACGAGGCCATCGACGAGTTCAACCGGGCTGTGGAAGAGGCGGGAATCTCCCCCGTCGCCAAGCCCGAAAGACCCAGGATCGTGAGCTGAGGGAGGCGTTGGGCAGGATGGGGATTGGGATCGGCAGGAGAGGCCGCCGGACCATCGCCGTGGCGTTGGCGCTGGCGGGCCTCGGGATCGGGCCCGGGGCCGTGCAGGTCCTTGAAGCCCAGGACGCATCGTTTCGTGTGGACGGAGCCCGGATCTTCCAGGATGTGCAGGTCCTGGCCCACGATTCCCTGCAGGGGCGCGCCGCGGGGTCCCGCGGCGGGGAAGTGGCCCGGGGTTACATCGTGAGGCGGTTGGAGGAGCTGGGGTTCGCCCCGGCGCTGGACACCTTCCCGGTGGTCCGCCGTGGCTCCGCGGACACCCTTACCGGGGTGAACGTACAGGTCACCGTGCCCGGCTTCCTCTTCCCGGACCGATGGATGGTCCTGACCGCCCATTACGACCACGTCGGGGTCCGGGACGGCGAGATCTTCAACGGTGCGGACGACAACGCGTCGGGGACAGCCGCCCTGTTGGCGCTGGCGGAGTACCTGCGGGCGCACCCCCCCCGGCACTCGGTGCTCCTCGCCTTCCTCGACGCCGAGGAGGGTGGCCTGCGTGGCGCCCGGCACCTGGTGTCCGAGTCGCTGCCCGGGCCCGAGGAGAGCATCCTGGTGAATGTGAACATGGACATGGTGGGTCACTCCGACGGAGAGCTCTGGGTGACGGGGACCACACCGTATCCGTCGTTGCGACCCGTGGTGGAAGTCGTCACGCCCGCGCCACCGGTCTACCTCCTCTTCGGCCACGACACCGAGAGGGATACGGGCTCCGACAACTGGATCAACGCCTCGGACCATGCCGCCTTCCACCGCGCCGGAATCCCGTTTCTCTACTTCGGCGTAGCGGATCACCCGGACTACCACCGGCCTACCGACGACCCCGAGACGTTGAACCCGGGCTTCCTGGCCGGTGCCACGGAGACGATCCTGCGGGTGGTGGAGCGACTGGACGAGGTGCTGGGTGGGGCCCGTCCCGGGGCCTGAAGCCTCTGCGGACCTCCGCCGGGGGGTGGCGTGTACGCTCCCCGAGAACCCGACCGACCCCCGATTCCCCGCAGCGCTCCATGATGACCCCTTCCGGTTCCACCATCGCCCGTATCGCCCCCCTCGCCCTGGTGGCCTCCTTTGTCGGGGCGTGCAGCCCGGGCCAGCCTCCCACGGCCGCGTCCTTCGAGGGCGAGAGCCACGCCTACCAGGTGGTGCCCTTCGTGGAGGGGCTGGAGCACCCCTGGGGGATGGCCTTCCTTCCCGACGGCGACCTACTGGTAACGGAGCGTGCCGGCCGACTCCGCGTCGTGCGGGGCGGTGAGCTGGACCCGACCCCGGTCTCCGGAGTTCCCCAGGTCCATGCCCAGGGCCAGGGCGGGCTCCTGGACGTCGCCCTGCACCCGGACTTCGCGGACAACCGGCTGGTCTACCTGAGCTTCGCGAAGCCCGGGCCCGACGGCACCGCCACCACCGCGGTAGTTCGGGGAGCTCTGGACGGGAATGCCCTGGTCGGAGTGGAGGAGATTTTCGAGGCCGAGGCGTTCACCGGCGCCGGCGTGCACTTCGGCTCGCGCCTGGTGTTCGACCGGGACGGCTACCTGTACGTGACGGTGGGAGACCGGGGCCAGATGAGCCAGGCCCAGAACCCGGCCAATCATCAGGGGACCATCAATCGTCTCCACGACGACGGGTCCATCCCCCAGGACAATCCGTTCGTGGGCCAGGAAGGGGTCCAGCCCTCCATCTTCGCCTACGGAATCCGCTCGCCCCAGGGCCTGACGATCCACCCGGTTACCGGGGATCTCATGGAGACCGAGCACGGCCCCCGGGGCGGGGACGAGCTGAATCGCATCCAGGCCGGTCGAAACTACGGGTGGCCGACCATCACCTACGGCATCAACTACGACGGCAGCGACATCACCGACAAGACCGAGATGGAAGGGATGGAGCAGCCCCTCCATTACTGGGTTCCGTCCATCGCCACCTCCGGGCTCGCCATCTATACCGGCGACCGCTTTCCCAACTGGCGTGGGAGTGCCTTCGTGGGCGGCCTGGCGGGAACCACGCTGGCTCGGGTATCGCTGGATGGGTTCCAGGCGGCGGGGGAGGAGCGGCTCCTGAGCGACTGGGGTCAGCGGATCCGTGATGTCCGGGACGGTCCAGACGGTTTCTTGTACATTCTCACGGACGTGGCGCAGGGTGGGATCTACCGCCTGGAGCCCGCTTCCTGACCTCCTCCGCCTCCGGCGGGCCGAGAACGCAGCCTTCGGGAGACGACATCGTGCGCTTCAAGCTGGGAATCCTGGCCACCATCCTGGGAGTGGTCCTCACCCTCGACCGGATCACCAAGGTCTGGGCGGAGGAGGTCCTGGTGAGCCGGTCCATGGAGGTCCTGGGCGGGCTTCTCCCCCTGACGCTGGCGTACAACAAGGGTGCCGCGTTCGGGATGAGCATCGGTGAGGACTCCCGGTGGTTCTTCATTCCCGTCACCTTCGTGGCCCTCGGGCTCCTGGTGGTCCTCTTCCGGCAGGCCGAGGCGGAGGACCGCCTCCGTCACGTCTCCCTGTCGCTGGTGATGGCCGGCGCGTTGGGGAACCTGTACGACCGCATCTTCATCTCCGAGGGCGTCGTGGACTTCCTGGGACCCGTGGACCTGGGCTTCTGGCATTTTCCGATCTTCAACGTCGCGGACATCAGCATCACCTGCGGAGCGATTCTCCTGGCCATTTCCTTCTGGCAGGAGGAGCGCCGGGAGCGGGCCCGGAGTCGCGAGCCCGTGTCCGCGGAAGAGGTCCAGGCCGAAGCCGAGTCTGCCGGAGGGGGCACGTTGACGGCCCGCTCCGGCGATCCGACGTCTGCGGCGGATTCCACCATCTGACCTCCTCCGCCATCCCCTCGGTGCCTCAGGACGGCGTGGACGAGCCGAGTCGAGCCCAGACGGGATCGCATGGGGGCGGACGTCCCAGATCCCAGGGGTCCAACGGAGGGCGACTCCGGCAGGATTGGCTCCGAGGATGGTGGACCCGGATCGCGCCGGTCCGGAGTGAGCGGCCGGTGGATCCGACCATCCGGCGAAGGGACGCAGCGCTGAGCGCGCCCGCCGGGTGTCCGTTCTGCCCCGGAGCGGATGGTGAGCTCTCGAAGATCCTGCAGGAGGTCCCGGGAGCGGCCGGCTGGAGCGCTCGCGCCGTGGCGAATCGGTACCCGTTCCTGGGACCGGGGGAGGGCCGGCAAGAGGTCCTCGTGGAGACGCCCCGGCACGACCGAGCCTTCACGAATCTCTCGCCCGACGAGGTACGGTCCGCGTTGGAGCTGTACCGGGATCGCGTGCGGGCGTCCCACCGGGATCACCCCGGCTGGGAGGTGCATCTGTTCCGAAACCAGGGGCGTGACGCCGGGACCTCGCGAACCCATCCCCACGCCCAGCTCGTGGTCGTGCGGGGCCCCACCCCGGGGCGGCGGACCCTTGAGGATCGGCTCACGTCTCAGAACGAGGAGCTGGGGACCTGCGCGGTGTGCGCCACCGTAGGTTCGAGGAAGGGGGTGGGGGGTAATTCGAGGGTGGCGGCCCGGGAGGTCCTCAGGGGGCGCCACTTCGTGGCATCCACTCTCCACGCGCCTCTGGATCCGTGTCATCTCCGGATCTTCCCGACGCGTCACAGCGCCTCGCTGGCCGCGGCCCATGACGAAGAAGTGGCCGAGCTCGCAGCCCTGCTGCCGGGCCTTCTCAGGGCCGTCGAGGTGGCCACCGGCGGGGCCGCCTGGAACCTCCTCTTCCACGGGCACGGCAGCTCGGAGAACCCGGCGCTGCACTGGCACATGGAGCTTCGGCCCCGGTTGGGGCGCACCGCCGGGTTTGAACAGATGAGCGAGTCCGGGGTGTGTCCCTCGGACCCGGAGGACGACGCGCGGCGCCTTCGGACGATTCTCGACGACACGCCAACGATCTGACCACCGGAAGGAACGATGGACTGGAATACCGAGTTTTGGGGCAACACCCTGGGACAGTGGGCTACCTCGCTGGGGCTGGCGGTGGCCGCGACGGTCATCATGCGGCTGGTGTTCGGGGTCGCGGTGCGCCGCGTCAAGGCCATCGCAAGGCGGACCGACACGGACCTGGACGACCTGGCGGTGGAGCTGCTGGACAAGACGCGGCTCCTCTTCATCTTCCTCGTCGCACTGTACCTGGGTGCCCGGCCGCTCGTGCTGCCCGACGGGGTCTCCAACGTCCTGGACGCGGTCCTCTACGCCGGGATCCTCCTGCAGGTCGGCTTCTGGGGCATGGGCGTGGTGAACTACTTCATCGTTCACTACAAGCGGCGGCAGGTGGAGGAGGACCCGGGATTCGCCACCGCGGTGGGAGCCATGGGGTTCGTGGTTCGAACGGCCCTGTGGGCGGTCCTTATCCTCACCTTCCTGCGCACCGCGTTGGAGGTGGACATCACCGCCTTCGTGGCCTCCCTGGGGATCGGGGGTGTCGCCATCGCCCTGGCTCTGCAGAACGTCCTGGGCGACCTGCTGGCCAGCCTCTCCATCGTCCTGGACAAGCCCTTCGTAATCGGGGACTTCGTGGTGGTGGGAGAGTTCGCCGGGACCATCGAGCACGTGGGCCTCAAGACCACTCGAGTCCGGTCGCTCTCCGGCGAGCAGCTGGTCTTCTCCAACTCCGACCTTCTCGGGAGCCGCATACGGAACTACAAGCGGATGGAGGAGCGCCGCGTGGTCTTCGAGGTCGGCGTGGTCTACGGCACCCCGAAGGCGAAGTTGCAGAGGATCCCGGACATCATCCGGGAGGCGGTGGAGGCGCAGGACAACACGCGCTTCGACCGGTGTCACTTCAAGAGCTTCGGGGCCTCGTCCCTGGATTTCGAGACGGTCTACTACATGAACGTGCCGGACTACGCCGCCTACATGGATACGCAGCAGGCCATCAACCTGGCGGTGTACGAGCGGTTCGAGGCCGACGGGCTGGAGTTCGCATTCCCCACGCAGACTCTCTTCCTGGAGGGGGTTGGGGCCGCGACGGCCACCGGAGCGAAGGACTAGGGGCGTGGGGCGAACGGGGCAGCGCCAACGGGAGCACCCCACAGGGAGTCGGTTCCGGGAGCCCCAAACCACCCGGAAAGCATGGCGCGATCCCGCTTCCTCCGGTACTCCTTAGTTTCCCGGTCCCCCGGTGCCGTCACCCCGCTCATCCCCGTCTCAAGTGCCCATTCGAGTCCTCTCCGTGTTCGGAACGCGCCCCGAGGCCATCAAGATGGCTCCGGTGGTTCGCGCGTTGGCCCAGGATCCCGGATTCGAGAGCCGGGTCTGCGTGACGGCCCAGCACCG